>CAVVYR010000017.1:0-8467 GCA_963752475.1 uncultured Chloroflexia bacterium
GTCGAGGGCAAGGCGCGCCGGACACGATAAGGGGGAGACCATGACGGACACACGTCTAGTGCCAGAGGAGGCGAGGAGGCAGAGGAGCTCCTCCGTCGCTTCTCGACCGCCAGTCCCGGACTGGCCGGACGGCGACACGGCTCTCGAGCCCAAAGCATTGACGGATCGGTACCGCGGCTCGCTGCTGTGGGGTGCGGTCGGGGACGCCCTCGGCCGGCCTACCGAAGGTCGATCATGGGAGCGGATCCGCGAGAAATGGGGTCCCGATGGGGTCATCGACCTCCACCGTTGGCGTGGCTGGAAGTCTGGGCCCATCGGAACCTGGACGGACGACACACAGCTGACCATCGAGGTGGCCGAGACGATCCTCGAGTCCGGCGGACAGGTCGATCCGGAGCGCTTCTCGGAGCGGCTGTGTGAGTGGCTGCCTCATGGCCGCGGCAAAGGTCGCGCGACTACGGCAGCCGTCAAAGCCCTCGAGGCGGGCGCGCCCTGGTGGGAGGCGGGGGCCGAGGTGGACTCGGCCGGCAACGGCGCCGCCATGCGGGCCGCGCCGGTGGGTCTGGCCTGGGCGCTTGCGCCGGATGCGGGCCCGCTCGTACGCGAGGCTGTGCTCTCCGCGCTGCCGACGCATGCTCATCGTGTCGGCGTGGCTGGGGCAGTGGCCATCGCTGCCGGTGTGGCGTACTGCATCCGCGACGCAGGACGCATCTCCGACCCAGGAAGCCTTCTGTCCTTCGTGGCCGACGCCGTCGCCGGCATCGAGACGGGTCCCACGCCACTGCGTAGTGACCGTACCGTGGAGGTCACCCTCCATGATCGGATCCTCGAGGTTGAGGAGCTGCTCGGGCTCGATCCACGCGAGGTCTTCACCGAGAGGCTGTGGAGCGGCGCCTACGCCATGGAGTCGGTGCCGGCGGCGCTCTTCAGTTTCCTGCGCTCACCCGACGAGCCGGTCGAGGTGTTGCTCACGGCTGCCAACGCGGGCCACGACACCGACACCATCGCCAGCATGGCCGGCAACCTCGTCGGTGCCCGCGTCGGTGCCGCCCGCCTACGTGATGAACGTCCGAGATGGTGGGATGAGCTCGAAGGTCGCGGGGACCTCATCCGTCTGGCCGACGGCCTGTTGACGGTGGCGCAGGCGCACCGGTAGCCGCCGCCACGAGCTACTTGCGTTCTCGGCCGTTGTAGGCGGCCATGACCAGCTCGTCGTCTTCCACGCAGGTGGCACCAGCGGAGCGTAGACCGGCGACCACGCTTTCGATGTCGACGATCATGAGCCACTCGTCTCCGAAGACGTTCTCCTGGTACGTCCCGAACGCGTCGGCGGGGTCGGCCGCCTGCTCGTGACCTTCATGTTGGTGCAGCGTCAAATCCTCGGGCAACCGCTGCTGTCACGCCCACGGGTTGCATATGCGTTCTGCGGGCTCCCACGCATCCCAGCTCGCTTTGACACAGGTCGACTCCCAACGACCATGTCAAACACGAGGTGGCAAGAGCCTAAACATGGACGGATCGAGGGCAGACCATCCGCCCCTCGGGCATCACGGTGGCGTGGGTGGAGACCGCGAACTCGAAACAATTCAGGAACGGCATGCGGCCCGTCGGAACCCGGCCATCACCACGATGGTGCCCAACGCGAAGATGAGCGTGATCGGTGCCATCGCCACTGCGAGCCCCAGGAACGCGAAGATGAGCAGGTGGAAGGGATTGCCGTCGCCGGAGACCTCGAAGCCGGTCGACGTGAGCACGGCTCCAGCGATGCTACCGAGGATGAGCGCAGCGATAGTGCCTCACGCAGTGACCACGTTCCTACTGCCTGGCCGTACTCGCCGTGGTGCTCCGCCCACTTGCGGCGCAATTCCTCGCCCCCGATACCGATGACCGGCGTCAGGAACGTGAGCAAGAACGCGGCCCACGCGAGAGACGAGTAGATGAATGGGTCCAGGGTCAACGTCGCTACCAGTCGATGATCCCGTCGAGCTCGCCGTCTCGCATATCCATCGCCTCGAAGTCCGCAGCCTCGTCGCGGTTGCGCACGCACTCGCCGCAGAGGGGCAGGCCATCGACGCCGCCATCGGGTTCGTCGTCAGGGTCGGTGCCGAGCAGTGTCCCGCAGCGGTGGCAGGGCTGGGCGTACTCCGCGTCAGGCGACACGGTGCACGTCAGCGTGGACCACCCGGCCATCTCGCATGAGCGCGGAGCCGTCCTCGACCTCAGGCAAGGTGCCACCACCGAGCTCGTGCACGTCGATGCCGTGCTCCTGGGTCGCCTCGGCCAGCGTCAGGTAGGCCGGACCGTCCGCGTCCGCGGTGGAGCCCAGGGCGATGACCACGAGACCATCGCGCTCCATGCTGACGATGGGGTGGACCGAGTCGATGAGCGTGCCGATGGCATCGGCGGAGTGAGTCGTCATGCCGCCACCATCGCGGTCAGCTGTGCCAGCTCGTGTGGCACGCGTGGTGCGTTCGGGCACCAGCTACCCGACAGCAACACCGCCATCCCGCCGCTGGACTCCGGCTACGCTCACCATGGGGCCGGTCCGCCAGACGGCCGACATCATGAAGACGGGGGAACGATGACCAGCTTCGACTTGTCACCCGCGCAGCGCAGGGCCGTCGAGTGGGGCGACGGCCCGCTGATGGTGCTGGCCGGCGCCGGCACCGGCAAGACGACGGTCGTCATCGAGCGCGTCAAGCACCTCCTCGCGACCGAGCCGCGACCTGCTGCCCGAGAACGTCCTCGTGCTCACCTACAACGTGCGAGCCGCAGGGCGAGCTGGTCGAGCGCTTCGAGGAGGCCCTCGGCGTGGACGTGGCCAGCCGCCTGTGGGTGCACAACTTCCACAGCTTCGGCTACCGGCTGCTGCGCGAGCATCGCACCGAAGCCAACGTCGCCCGTGATGCGGAGCTGCTCGACGAGGTGGGTCAGCGACTGCTGCTGCGCGACCTGCTGCCGCACATGCGCGAGTTCCTCTACTACGACCTCACCTGGAACGCGATGTCCACGTTCGGCCGCTTCGCCGATCTGATCTCGCGCGCCAAGGACGAGCTGGTCACGCCCGACGAGTACGCGGCCTACGCCCGCACGCAGCGCGACGCCTTCGACGACAGGCACGGTGCCGGCGCCTTCGAGCAGGCGGTCGACGATCTGCGCTCGCAACGGACCGGCGACGAGGTGCGTCGGATCAAGAAGGTTCGCAGCGACCTCGTGCGCAACGGCGAGGAGTCGGGCGCCAAGATCGCCGACCGCGAGGCCCGCCGAACCGCCGACGGAGCCGGTCGTGCGACCTCATGGACTCGGCTCAGCTCGGAACAGCAGGAACGCGCCCGCGAGCTCAAGCCGCAGTACCTGCGTGACGCCGACGCGCTGGAGGTCCTGCGAGTCGAGGAGGAGGCCACGGTCTTCGGGCTCTACCAGGAGGAGCTCGCGCGGCGCGGCCATCTCGACTTCGGCGAGCAGATGTCGCGAGCCATCGACCTGCTGATCGAGTCGGCCGAACCTCGTGAAGCGCTACCAGCAGCAGTTCCGCCACGTCCTCGTGGACGAGTTCCAGGACGCCAACATGGCCCAGATCCTGCTGCTGGAGCTCATCGGCCGTGGGCCGGACAAGCCGGACAACGTCGTGGTCGTGGGCGACGACGACCAGTCGATCTACCGCTTCCGCGGTGCCTCGCTACGCCGCCTTCAGCCAGTTCCGGGACCGTTTCGGGGCGCCGCCCGACGTTCGACCCGACGCGTCCGGCCGGCGCGGTCGACCGACGTCCCGCTGCATCGAGAACCGCCGCTCGGTGGCCAACGTCATCACCGCCGCCAACCGGCTCATCGGGGTCAACGAGTACCGCCTCAAGGCCGACCGGCCGCTGGAGCCGACCCGTCCCGCCGGTCGGCAGGTCGAGATCGTCATCGCGCCCGACGCGCAGGACGAGGCCGATGCCATCGTCGAGCGCATCCGCGACGAGTACGAGGCGATGCCCGAGCCTCGGCAATGGCGGGACATCGCCGTGCTCTACCGACGGCACGCGCATCGCGTCCACATCGTCGATCGCCTGCGTCGTGCGCGGCATCCCGTTCTCCGTCGTGGGCGCCACGGGCCTCTTCATCCAGCCGGAGATCCGTGACCTCGAGTCCGCGCTGCGCGTGCTGGCCGACCCGACCGACTCGTTCAACTTCACCCGCCTGCTGACGTCGGGTCCCTGGCGGTTTGATGCGACCGAGATCATGGAGCTGCGCCGGCGCGCCGACTGGGACGGACGACCGATGCTGCAGACCGCCCGCGAGGTGCTCGAGGCCGCCCGGCAGGCGACGACCAAGGCTGCCGAAGAGCAGACCGCCGGGCGGCCGAGGACCCGACCAGCCCTGAGTCGGCCGAGGCCGACTGCGACGAGCCGCCCGATCCACCAGCCGCGCTGCTGCGAGCCAAGCTCGAGCGGCTCTTCGGCGTCATCGATGACCTCATCCCGCGTGCCATGCGCGAGGGTCCGGCGGTGCTGCTCGAGGAGTTCGTCGTGCGCACGAACCTCGTCCACGACCTCATCGCCAGCGGCACGCCCGAAGCCCAGCGGAAGGTGCTCAACATCGCCCGCTTCATGCGCTTCGCCGCCGACCACCAGGGCGCGCGCCGCCGCGACAGCCTCACCGACTTCATCGACTACGTCGACCTCTACCAGGAGGCCGGCGGCGACCTCGACATGGAGGCCCCGGTCTCGACCGGTATCGACGGCGTCCAGCTCATGACCGTCTACCAGGCCAAGGGCCTCGAGTGGCCGGTCGTGGTCGTGCCGCGCATCCTCGAGCGTCAGTTCCCCGATACGCGCGGCGAGACCCAGATCCTGCCGACGGAGCTGCTCAAGCAGGAGCCGCCACCCGGCCATGCCGAGGAAGAGGAGCGACGCCTGCTCTTCGTGGCCATGACGCGTGCCCGGGAGCGACTGATCCTGACGACCGTAGACTCCGCCGATGGGCGCGAGCACCCCAGCCGCTTCATCGGCGAGGTCGCCACGCACCTGCAGGACGAGCGCGAGGATGGCGCACCGGCGATGGCGCCGGGCGACGTGTTCGTCACGCGCCGCCACGAGCGGCCTGAGCCGGGGGTCTTCTCGGTGGAGGGGGAGGAGTCAGCGGAACCGGCGACCGACGAGATGACCGAGGCGCTGACCCGGCTGATGCCGGTGCCCGAAGCGTTCGAGCGCCGCTACGCGTTGCGGCGCCAGGCCATCGAGCTCATGGGCACCCTCGAGCAGCTCGATGCCGAAGACGCCGAGACCCACGACGCCGTGATCGGCGAGCTGGTGGAGGTGGCTCGCAACGCCGCCGGTGCCGCGAGCGAGGAGCGCCTACTGGGCATCGACCCGGTGACCCTGCGGGTCCTCGCCACCCACGGCCCGGCCGGCGAGGAGCTGCTGAAGCTGACGCGGCTGCCATCGAAGTTCAGCCACTCCCAGTTCTACGTCTACCAGCGCTGCCATCTGCAGTACGCCCTGGAGAAGCTGTACCGCATCCCCTCGGTCGAGCAGAAGGGCTACTTCGAGTTCGGCACCGTCGTGCACGGCGCGTTCGAGGACTTCGTCAAGTCGGCCCGTGCAGCCAAGGCGGCAGGGGAGGAGCTGCCGGACTTCGAGCGACTGCAGCAGGCGTTCGACGAGCACTTCGACCCCAAGGCCTTCGCCGACACGACCCAGGCCGGCAGCTACCAGAAGCGCTCACGCGACGCCCTCCGTTCCTTCTACGAGCGTGAGCTGAAGTCGAGCGCCGATGCCGTGGGCCTGGAGCGCTACTTCGTGCTGGAGCTCGAGGCGCCCGATGGCGGCGAGCCGATCCGCGTGAACGGCGTCATCGACCGCATCGACCGCCATCCCGACGGCTCGATCGAGATCATCGACTACAAGACCGGCCGCTCCAAGTCGCAGAAGCAGGTCGACACCGACGACCAGCTCTCGACGTACGCCCTGGCCATGGCGCGCGGCGCCGTCACCGACGAGGTCACCGGCGAGCCGCTACCGGCAGCCTCGAAGCTGACGCTCTACTTCACCGAGTCGGACATGGCCGTGTCCACGACGCGCACCCCCGAGCAGCTCGATGAGCACGCGGCATCCCTCACGTCGCTGGCGATGTCCCTGCGAGCGGGCGACTTCACCGCGATGCCCGACTACCAGGCCTGCGGCTGGTGCGACTTCAGTCGCGTCTGCCCCAGCCGCTACCAGACCCCGGAGGGCTGAGCCGGCCGAGCGAGGCGCCAGGCATTGACGCGGACCTTTCGGCGTCGGACCGATCGGTCGCAGCACCGAATCCGACAAACTCGTCCAGTGGGCGGTACAGCCGACTTGGTGCATGCAACTTCCAGGTCCGGACCGATGCAACAGCCTTCGAACGTGGCTCCGTACCGAACCTCGCCGCTCGCCTGAGGCCCATCGGCGTGCACCGAGCTCCCCGCCCACACGGAACTCGTCCAGTGCCTCGGGTCTCACCAGCATCAGCCGGATGGTCCCAACGTGCGAGTACGCCCCCGCTCCTGCGTCCACCAGCTTGTTTAATGATGCCTCGGGTGCTCCCCACGTAGACGGTGTCGCATCGAATATCGTTCCCGGGGATCAAGGCGCTAGGCTCGTGACTCGACGCAGCCGGCCACACGCCACGATTGGACGAAGCGGGTATCGGATGTCAGAGCAGGGAATCGGCGGCCGACGACTGCAGTACCCGTCGCCGCAGGATGGACGTGATTGAGAAGGACTACCCCGATGCGCCGATCAGCCTGGTGCTGGAGCGGAGCACCGCGGGGGCCGAACTCTTCGGAGTAGCCGTTGCGATCGGTGGCGACATCCCGCTTCACCGTCACTCGATGATGGAGTTCCAGTACGTCGTTAGCGGGAACGGGCTGGCGCTGAACGCGGACGCGAGAGATTTGACTCGGCGGGCGGCACCGTCATCAGCCCGGCAGGGCCGGAGGCGCGATGGATTCGGAACCTCGGGCGCCTGCCTTGACGCGTCGTGTCTGTATCTATCGCCGGGGGGCGCCACGCCCGATCGCAGCCCCTTCGATCCAAGGACGAACCCCGGTGAGGGACCGTGGAAACGTATCGTTCTCCGCACGAGCTGCGACCTTCCCGCACTGATGATGCGACGCGCGTCGCCGGCATCCTCGACGAATCTGGATCCAGGCGCGGAACTCCATGCGCTTGTCAGGGCGGTCACGTCCCGACCGTCCGCCATCATCACTCTGTCTTCGAGCTCCAGTACGTGGTGGCAGGTGTAGGTGTCGTCGCCGATGCTGACGGCCGCGAGACTGAGATCGGGCCAGGTGGCGTGGTTGCGTGTCCTGCCGGGCCCTCGGGCGCTCATGCGTTCCGGCCAAGCGGCTCGATGCCCTTGCAGCTGCTCTGCGTGTCTCCGTCCCGAAGGGCACGGCTCCGGAGACGGTCCTCGACGACTAGCAGTCCACGCGCGGCTAACTGCAGAGCGCCCTGGCTGCATCGCCGTCGGTGATGAGGGTGTTGACCCAGCCGCCGAGCAGCGCCGCGCGGATAGCCTCGGTCTTCTCGATGCCTCCGGCGACAGCGATGACCTCGGGCACCGTCCGCAGCTGGGCACCGCTCGATCGCCAAGCGTCGCTCGTCGACCGGGGAGCGGATGGAGCGGCCGCGATGATCGATGAGTGAGGCCCCGATGTCCGCGACCACCCCGAGGCTGGCGAGGCGCTCCCGGAGCTCAGGCTCGATGACTGCGCCATCATCGATTCCTCGGATCCCCAGCTCCCATTCGCGACGATGCGACCGTGAGACGCTCAACTGCGCGAGGCTCCGCGCCACCTCGGGGTCACGCATAGGTTACGAGCTCGTCGACGCATCCGGCGCGATGAGGGGGCGTGGAAGGCGAAGAACTGGGCCACCCGAGCGCGCTGCAGCGCCGTACGACGTCGTGTGAATTGAGGGAGATGCCGACGCCGGATATGCCCACCGATGGTAGAACGACCTGATCCGGGCAGCGGCGGCAGCGCGGCGGCCATCTGGTCGAGCGTGTGACCCAGGCCATCCCGACGTCGAGTCCGACGACCGTTTCCGCCAAGACTGAGCTGGCCACGGCACCGAGCTCGCGACGTTGAAGTCGGGTACGCGCCGCGCGCCAGGACCACCGCCTGATGAAGGCCGAACCGTCGTCGTACGGATCGGCCGAGCTCCAGGTCGAGCGGCGACTCCGGTAATGAGCGTTCCATACACAAAGCCGCGGCTGATCGCCTCGTCGACGAGGCGAGCGACCTTTAAGTGGGACAGCCCCAGGTCCTCGGCAATCGCCGACTTGGCTCGCACCCGTAGGGGCGCTCGACGACTGGGTGAGTCGCACGAGATGCAGGGGGCGATCCGCCGGGTGAGGGCCACGTCGTGTTCCGGTCATTTTGGGCACTGGTGGTCGCCCGCGGCGACCGGCCATGGCCGGAGTGTCGCGTTGCGGCGAGCCGCTGGTTGAGCGC
>CAVVYR010000018.1:0-23309 GCA_963752475.1 uncultured Chloroflexia bacterium
GAGATTGGTGCTCGACGCGAGTCCGTTGATCTACCTGGCGAAGCTCACCGCGCTCGACGTGCTTTCAGTCGTGACCGACACGGCCGTGGTGACCCCGACGGTCCTGGAGGAGGTGACCCGACCACAGCTGGCGTACCGGCATCCCGATTCGGTCGAGATCGAGCAGGCCGTCGCGAACGGGCTCGTCCACGTTTGGGAGCTCGAGGCCGACGAGCGGTCACTCGCGGAGGACTTCGCCAAGCAGGTGCCCGGGCTTCACCACGGCGAGGCCGAGGCACTGTCGCTGGCGGTGTCACGGTCGATGGCGGCGGTCATCTTCGAACGACAGGCGCGACGCGTGGCGAGGACGCTCGGTGCAGAACTGGTCGATGTCGTCGAGATGCTCGTAGCGGGGACGCCGGACGACGAACCCAGGGAGGACCGAGTCATCCGGTTCGCGCGGCTGGTGAACATGCGCTTCGACCACGTGGCCCAGCTACTGGCCCGCCTCGGATCACGCCGGGTCATCTGACCGGCAGGAGTTGACGATGAACAAGCGACATCAAGTGAACATCAGGCTCGACGACGACCTCGTCGATGAGATCGACCGGCTGGCCGATGCAGAGGCGATCGATCGAAGCGAGATGGCACGTCGGCTGCTCGGACACGGGCTGGCCGACCGAAGGATGCGTCGCGCGCTCGAGGAATACCGCTCGGGCAGTGTGACTGCGTGGCGCGCGGCGGAGATCGCCCGAACCTCCCTCTACGAGATGCTCGATCGCATCCACGAAGAGGGCATCGTCTACGACCTGGACACCAACGTGCTCGACAGGGTCGGCTCGCTGGTACGACCGAAGGCGGCGGTCGGAGAGGGCGCGACAGCCTATGGTTCCGACGAGGAGTCGGGGGCCCACCGATTGCGAGATCGGTTCAAGCCCGCTCCGGTGAGAACGCTGTTCGTGGGCGAGTCCTCACCGCCGGGCGACACGCACTTCTACCGCGCGAACTCGAACCTCTTCCGTGCGACCTACGAGGCATTCACGGAGGCGTTCGGACCGGATGCCGTGTCCGACGGCCCCCGCTTCCTGCGTGAGTTCCAGGATCGCGGTTGCTGGCTCGTGGACCTCGTCGACAGACCGGTGAGCCGGCTCGAAGCCGATGAACGCCAGGCGCTCGTCAGCAGCGGCGTCGCCACGCTGGCTCGAACCATCGCGGATGTCCGACCGATGCACATCGTGGCCACCAAAGCCACCATCGACGACGAGGTCCGTGCCGCCATGGAGGTGGCCGAGGTGGAAGTGGAGCTTCTGGCTCTGCCCTTCCCCGTTCGGCAGTGGCGGGCGGTCTATGTGCGCGAACTCGCCCAGGCCCTGGCTCGCTGGGAGTAGCGGGACTTCGGGTCCAGGTTGACATGATTATGTCGGAGATTATTATATCTCACGCAATATTTAGTGGAGTGAGTTCGCTGTGCCCTTCGTCGATCGTGACGCCGACCTGGCCGAGATGGAACGGCGCTGGGGGCTGACACCGCAGTTCCAGCTGCTCTGGGGTCGCCGCCGCGTCGGCAAGTCGGCATTGATCCGGCGCTTTGCCGAGGGCAAGGATGCCATCGTCTACCAGGCCGTCACCGGCACCGTGGTCGACCAGCTCAGGCTGCTGACGCGCCGGATGCTCGCGTGGCGCCGGGAACCGCTCCTGGCCACGATGCCGTTCGCGAGCTGGGACCAGGTGTTCGCGTACCTCGAGGGTCTGGGCCGGGAGCGCAAGCGCAACGGCGAGCCGATGCTGTTGGTCCTCGACGAGTTCCAGCACCTGGCGGCGACCGACGCCACGGTCATCAGCCGGCTCTCCGACTTCTACGAGATCGTGAAGCACGAGGATCTGCCGCTCTATCTCATCGTCAGCGGCAGCTCGATCTCGTTCTTCGAGAAGCAGGTCGAGGTCGGCGGGCTCTTCGGGCGCCGCACGTTCGGTTCGTTGCTGCCGCCGCTCGGCTATCGCGACGCCGGGGCGTTCTTCCCCGACTGGGACCCGACCGATCGCCTGCGAGCGTGGGCCATCCTCGGCGGGATGCCCTACTACCTCGAACAGTTCGACCCGAACAGGTCGCTCGCCTGGAACATCCGGGAGCGGATGCTTCGGCGAAACCAGGTGCTCTACAACGAGGCCGAGTTGATGCTCCGCGACGAGCTGTCGGAGCCGGCCACGTACCACTCGATCCTGGCGGCCATCGCCGGCGGCGCGACGACGAGCGGAGAGATCGCCTCGAGGGCCGGGCTCGAGCAACCGAGCCTGCCGTCCTACCTCCAGCGTCTCGGACTCCTGCACCTCGTCGGCCGGGACGTCCCGTTCGGCGTGAAGCCGGAGAAGTCGAAGAAGGGGCTGTGGACGATCAGCGATGCCTACCTGGGGTTCTGGCATGCCTTCATCCGGCCGAACGCCGTCGAGCTCGAGGCTGGTCGTGTGGATGAGATCTGGAAGACCATCGTCAAGCCGCGCCTCGATGCGTTCGTCTCGAAGCCGGCCTTCGAGCGCGCGTGCCGCGAGTTCGTGCGCGAGCGGATCGGCCGGATGGACGGGCTTCCGAGTAGCGGGGCGGTCGGGGCCTGGTGGACGGTCGAGACGCGTGTGGTGGATGGCGAGCGCCAGCCGATGCGCTTCGAGGCCGACGTCGTCGCAGGATCGGCCAAGCGGGTGGGCCTCGTGGGCGAGGTGAAGTGGAGCGACGATCTGGACAACCACGCACTCAGGCAGCTTCGCCGCGTGGTCGCCAAGATCCCTGGCACGAGTGACGACACGCGTCTCGCCCTCTTCTCCCGCCGTGGGTTCGATGACCGAGTGCGCAACACCGCAGAGGCCGAGGGCATCCTGTTGTTCGATACTGACGATCTCTACGCGGGCGACTGACCCCGCGCCACCCTATCCCGCCGCCCGCGCCCACAAGCAGATGCGAGCCGGGTGTTCGGGTACCCGAACGGATCCGATCGATCGCGCCGCAGCGACAGGCCTACGAATTAGGCCGCTGAGTGAGGCGTCTCCGTTCGTCTTCAGGTCGCTCATTGAAGGCATCGATCCAGCTCTGGACCGCCTCCGGGTCCGTCACATCGACCCCTTCCGATAGCATCAGGGTCGCGATGGACTTGGCCGGGCCGGCCGTTGCCGGATCGTGCATGGCCTCCCGGAACACGGGCTCGAACTCGTCGACCGCCGCGAGCATCTCGGCGAGACTGGAGTCCGCAAGGCTGCGCTCGGCCGCGGTGAAGCGCAGCCAGGCCCTGAGCACGACCGGGAGCCGGTCGATGTCAGCATCGTCAAGCGTGTACTTGCGCGGGAACCAATCGGTCAGACAGAGTTCCACCACGATCGGGCTCCAGTGCAAGGCATCGTCGAACTGGTCCGCGCCGTAGTCGATGAGGTCTCGTACCAGGACCGTGTCGCGCCCCAGCTCACGGCCCGGCTCGGAGCGCCGGAACCTGGTGTACAGCTTGTCCCGCGCGGTCTGGCTCATCGGCTTGCGCCTGATCGGACGCGGGCGCGGCAGGTCCATCAGCCGCCTGCCGACGAGCGGCACCAGCGAGCGCAGCTCGTCGGTCACCGGTGGCTCCCACACGTCCTCCAGGCTGGCGAATGAATCGCTGAGCCGATCGGAGTACGCCTGTGCGTCCAGGTCCACGATGCGCATCCCGTCGAGCGCTTCCCACTGCGACCGCATGTCGGCCGATGCGGGTGCCAGGCCGGCGTCCTTGGCGATATGCAGGATGTTGTGGTCGACCAGCACGCACAGGTCGTGCGCGGCGCCACCGCCATAGCTGAAACGGCCGACGAGGAAGTCCTGGTCGTCGAACTCGTCCGTCGCCACCCAGGCCCGCTCGAATCGCGCCTTGCCGATCAGGTCGTACCAGACGGGCTTGCGCACGCCGGCGTCCACGAGCTGCCGCATGGCGCGGGCGCACTCGAGCTCGATGACCATGGGGTCCACCGCCGAGAGTGCGGCGAGCAGGGCCAGCGCGTCGGCGCTCGCATCTCGCGCGAGATGGTCGACCATGGCGGAGCCGAAGACCGACACCGGGTCGGCATCCTCCAGTTCGGCGCCCATCCACTGTGCGAACAAGGCACTGGCGAGCGCTTCGGCAGCCGCAGGCTCAGGCTCATCGGCGACTCCGCGAGCGGTGGCGAACGCGGCCGCACAGACGTCATCGAGCGAGGGCGCCGCTTCGGGTCGCTCGCGGCGCCGACTGGAGTGGCTGCGTCGTCGTCGTTGTTCGTGACGTCGTTTCGATGTGCGGCTCACTGTCCAATCCTATCGGCGGCCCAGCTCGTCCGCCATGGCCAGGCACTCGCTGGGGCGTGGGTTCGTAGGGGCGTCGATGGGGACGGTAGCGCCAAGCCGGGGTCTCAGGGACCGATGCGCGGTCCCGCGTGGGAGGCGATGAAGCCGCGGACGGCCGCCCATGCATCCGTCGCTGCCTCGGCGTACTCGGCCTGGGCACGGTCGAAGAACGAATGCGGTGCGTCCTCATACGTGCGGATGTCGTGCTCGACCGACGCCGCTGCGAGCGCCCGTCTGAATGATTCGACATCGGTCGCGGGGATCTTCTGGTCGGCCCCACCGAAGACGCCGAGCACCGGTGCCTCCAGGTGACTCGCGAGCGCGGCTGGTGCCGGTGTGTCGTTGAGGAACGGGCCCACGGGCCAGCCGTAGAAACCGATGACACCGGCCATCCGCAGCTGCGGTAGCGATCCCAGCAGGAACGACACGCGCCCGCCGAAGCAGAAGCCGATCGAGAAGAGGGACTCGACGTGTCGGCGCATCCTCAGATGAGCAGCCGCGGCGGACACGTCGGCCTGCAGTTCGGCCCACTTCGTCTGGCGGGCATACACCTGCGGTTCGAACGAGGCGTCGCGTGGCGGTGGCCCGGCGGTGCGGTCGTAGTAGTCGATGGCCACGGCATCGATACCGTGCTCCGCGAAACGCAGCGCCAACTCCCGGTAGAAGCCGGTGAGCCCGTGGTAGTCGGGAAGCACGATCATGCCGGCGCCCGTCGGTCGGGATGCGTCGGCCTGGTAGGCGGTGCAGCGGCTCCCGTCGCCGACGATGAGGCCGATCTCGTGACCGCTGGCCAAGCTATGTCCGGCAGGGTCGATGGGAGGGTGGCTGTCGGGGTCCGAGCACATCGATGGGTCTCCTGTCGCGAGGACACCACGCTATCAGCGTGCGCCAGACACCGACCGACGGAATCAGGCCCGAGACCTAGTTCGCCGGCTCAGCCCTCCGGGGTCTGGTAGCGGCTGGGGCAGACGCGACTGAAGTCGCACCAGCCGCAGGCCTGGTAGCTGGGCATCGCGGTGAAGTCGCCCGCTCGCAGGGACATCGCGAGGGACGTGAGGGATGCCGCGTGCTCATCGAGCTGCTCGGGGGTGCGCGTGGTAGATACCGCCGTGTCCGACTCGGTGAAGTAGAGCGTCAGCTTCGAAGCTGCCGGGAGCGGATCGCCGGTGACCTCGTCGGTGACGGCGCCGCGCGCCATGGCCAGCGCGTACGTCGAGAGCTGGTCGTCGGTGTCGACCTGCTTCTGTGACTTGGAGCGGCCGGTCTTGTAGTCGATGATCTCGATCGAGCCGTCGGGATGGCGGTCGATGCGGTCGATGACGCCGTTCACGCGGATCGGCTCGCCGCCATCGGGCGCCTCGAGCTCCAGCACGAAGTAGCGCTCCAGGCCCACGGCATCGGCGCTCGACTTCAGCTCACGCTCGTAGAAGGAACGGAGGGCGTCGCGTGAGCGATTCTGGTAGCTGCCGGCCTGGGTCGTGTCGGCGAAGGCCTTGGGGTCGAAGTGCTCGTCGAACGCCTGCTGCAGTCGCTCGAAGTCCGGCAGCTCCTCCCCTGCCGCCTTGGCTGCACGGGCCGACTTGACGAAGTCCTCGAACGCGCCGTGCACGACGGTGCCGAACTCGAAGTAGCCCTTCTGCTCTACCGAGGGGATGCGGTACAGCTTCTCCAGGGCGTACTGCAGATGGCAGCGCTGGTAGACGTAGAACTGGGAGTGGCTGAACTTCGATGGCAGCCGCGTCAGCTTCAGCAGCTCCTCGCCGGCCGGGCCGTGGGTGGCAAGGACCCGCAGGGTCACCGGGTCGATGCCCAGGAAACGCTCCTCGCTCGCGGCACCGGCGGCGTTGCGAGCCACCTCCACCAGCTCGCCGATCACGGCGTCGCGGGCCTCGGCGTCCTCGGGATCGAGCTGCTCGAGGGTGCCCATGAGCTCGATGGCCTGGCGCCGCAACGCGTAGCGGCGCTCGAACGCTTCGGGCACCGGCATCAGCCGGGTCAGGGCCTCGGTCATCTCGTCGGTCGCCGGATCCGCTGACTCCTCCCCCTCCACCGAGAAGACCCCGGGCTCCGGCCGCTCGTGGCGGTGCGTGACGAACACGTCGCCGGGCGCCATGGCCGGCGCACCGTCCTCGCGCTCGTCCTGCAGGTGCGTCGCGACCTCGCCGATGAAGCGGCTGGGGTGTTCGCGCCCATCGGCGGAGTCTACGGTCGTCAGGATCAGTCGCTCCCGGGCACGCGTCATGGCCACGAAGAACAGGCGTCGCTCCTCTTCCTCGGCATGGCCGGGTGGCGGCTCCTGCTTGAGCAGCTCCGTCGGCAGGATCTGCGTCTCGCCGCGCGTGTCGGGGAACTGCCGCTCCAAGATGCGCGGCACGACCACCACCGGCCACTCGAGGCCCTTGGCCTGGTAGACGGTCATGAGCTGGACGCCGTCGATGCCGGTCGAGACCGGGGCCTCCATGTCGAGGTCGCCCCCGGCCTCCTGGTAGAGGTCGACGTAGTCGATGAAGTCGGTGAGGCTGTCGCGGCGGCGCGCGCCCTGGTGGTCGGCGGCGAAGCGCATGAAGCGGGCGATGTTGAGCACCTTCCGCTGGGCTTCGGGCGTGCCGCTGGCGATGAGGTCGTGAACGAGGTTCGTGCGCACGACGAACTCCTCGAGCAGCACGGCCGGGCCCTCACGCATGGCTCGCGGGATGAGGTCATCGATGACGCCGAAGAGGCGCTCGAGCTTGGCTCGCAGCAGCGCGGCGGGTGGGTCGGGCGGCTCGTCGCAGTCGGCTTCGGCCGAGTCAGCGGTGGTCGGGTCCTCGGCAGCCTGGGTGGTCGGCTCCTCGGCAGCCTGGGCCGCAGCCTGGCGGGCGGCCTCGAGCACCTCGCGCGCGGTCTGCAGCATCGGTCGTCCGTCCCAGTCGGCGCGCCGGCGCAGCTCCATGATCTCGGCCGCGTCGAAACGCCAGGGGCCCGATGTCAGCAGGCGGGTGAAGTTGAACGAGTCGGTCGGGTCGGCCAGCACGCGCAGCGCCGACTCGAGGTCGCGGATCTCCGGCTGGATGAAGAGGCCCGTGGCACCCACGACGGAGAACGGGATGCCCGCGCGACGCAGCCGATCGACCACGTGGACACGGTGTGCGTGGCGCCGATAGAGCACCGCGATGTCACGCCACTGGCGCGGCTCAGGCATCGCCTCATACTCGTCGCGGATCCGCTCCACGATGGCATCGGCTTCGTCCTGGGCGTCGGCCGCGATGACGACCTCGACCTGGCGGCCCTGTGGGTGCGTGGGCTCCAGCGGACGGTCGGCCTTGAGACGGTACTCGTTCACGCCGATGACGCGGTTGGCGGCCGTGACGATGTTGGCCGTCGAGCGACGGTTCTCGAGCAGCGGAACGTCGGTCACCGCGCCGGGGGCCCGGTGAGGGTCGAACGTCGGCGGCGCCTCGAAGCGATCGCGGAACTGGCTGAACGCGGCGTACGAGGCCCCGCGGAAACGGTAGATGGACTGGTCGTCGTCGCCGACCACGACGACATTGTCCGGCTTGTCCGGGCCTCGGCCGATGAGCTCAAGCAACAGGATCTGGGCCATGTTGGCATCCTGGAACTCGTCCACGAGCACGTGGCGGAACTGCTGCTGGTAGCGCCGCACCAGGTTCGGTCGATCGAGTAGCAGCTCGATCGCGCGCGACATCTGCTCACCGAAGTCGAGGTGTCCGCGTCGCGCGAGCTCATCCTGATAGAGGCCGAACACCGTGGCCTCCTCTTCCAGTCGCAGGACCTCGAGAGCATCCGCGTCGCGGAGATACTCGGGCTTCAGCTCAAGCGCACGCACCTGCTGTTCCTCACTGAGGTGGTTCCAACTCGTGGCGTGACCAGCGCCGTCGGCCGTGCGTCGGGCCTCGCGGTCGGCGATCTTCGCGCCCGCCTCCTCGCCGTTGCGCACCAGCTCACTGCGAACCTTCTTGATGCGTCGGACCTCGTCGCCGGTTCGCTTGGAGCGCAGAGCCTCGACGGCGTCGTCGAAGGCGCCGGATCCGTGCTTCGTCGCGAAGGCGGTTCGTTGCCGGTGGGCATAGGCCGCGTACTCCTCGGGCGTCACGAGCTCGTCCTTGGCTCGCGAGATCATGCCGGCGAAGCCACCGAAAGTCGACATCGCGTTCCAGGTGAGGTCGTAGTAGAGGAACTCGCGCATGTGCGGCAGCAGGTCGCGCAGCAGCAGTCGCTGACCCACCTCGTCGAGCAGCTCCGCATCACGGGCGACGTTGGCTTCGGTGCGATGCTCGCGCAGCAGCCGGTAGCCGAAGCTGTGGAAGTTGTGCACCCACAGGCGGCTGGCCACGTCCACGCCCAGGACTTGCTCGAAGCGCTCCACCAGCTCGCCCGCTGCTCGCACGTTGTAGGTGAGCACGAGGACGTTCTCGGGCTGCAGTTGCGGATCGCTGGCCAAGAGGTGTTTCACGCGCTCGACGACCACGGTCGTCTTGCCGCTGCCGGCGCCGGCCAGCACCATCAGCGGGCCGTCGCCCCACTCGACGGCACGGCGTTGCGCAGGTGACAAGTCGAAGTCGGTCATCGTTCCCCCGTGGTTCAAGTCGCCTACCTGCTTCTTCGCTCAGAGCCTACGCGGGCTGCAGAGGTTGGGCGTAACCCGATGGTCCCGTCGATAGCGTGTCACTGCACCCCGACGCTCTCGAGTCGACAGCACCACACCGCAGCGGAGCGATGCTCCGCCTCCGATCCGTCAAGCCCACCCATGTCTCGGCCAAGGGGCGGCCCGCCCGTTCGCGGTCACTCGACCCGGTGGGCCTCGAGGTGCACGACCCGCTCCTCGCGCGTGAGCGCAGAGCCCACGATGCGCTCGGTCTCGAACCGCAGGTCCGAGCCCTCGCCGACGGCAGGTGAGTGCAGCGCGCCATCTTGCGCGGTGATGACGCGGTCCAGGAACCGCATCAGCGCATGGCGGTCCGGATAGCGGTGCCCTGGCTTGGGCAGCATGTCGGCCGCGACCAGGCGCCGATGATCCAGGTGGCCCCGGACAGCACCCTCGACGAGCCGGCGCCAGAGCTTGCGGGCGGTGGCCGGACGGTCGTAGAGCTCGAGGGTCACGAGCCGACCGCCGATGGCGATGGCGGCACCCGTGGCACCCTCGGGGCACGGGAACGCGCGCTCGAAGGCCTCGACGTCCGAGGCCTCTCGGGCATACAGGTCGTGCAGCGCCCCGGTCCGCGAGGTGGTCTGCGCCCGTCGGTGCTTGAGCTCGACCTCATCCCAGACGGCGGCCTGGTCTGCGGCGTAGCGGGCCGAGGCCGGGGCCGGACTGGCACCGACCTCCGCCATGGCTCGGGCCTGCTGGTGGACCTGGCGGCTGACCATCTGGCGCATGGCCACGTCCGCCCTGGGACCGGCCAAGAAGCGCGCCTCGGCACCGGGGTCCCAGCGCCCGTGCTCCAGGCAGGTCACGGGGATCTGGGTGCGCGAGCGCTCGGTGAGCCAGATGGTCACGTTGACGATGCGGTTCTGCTTGCCGCCGACGATGGTGTCACCACCGAAGACGACGACGGGGTCAGCGCGAGTCTCGACCTCGACCGCGGGCACGCTGCCGCCGCCGAGCTCGTGGACGTCGAGCGCGTCCTTCTGGGCTGCCTCTTCGAGCGTGAGGTAGGCGGGACAGTCCTGGGTGGCACTGTCGAGCGCGATGACGACGAGGCCGTCGCGCTCCATCGTGACGATGGGGCTGACGGAGTCGATGAAGCGGGCGATGGGGTCGGTGGAAGGTGTCGTCATGCCGCCACGTTTTCGCGGTTTCGTGCCAGCTCACGTGGCACGGATCGCGACTCGGTGGTGCGTTGGCGCACCGCCAGAGGGCTCGCGGGCTGCTTTGAGCCGCCCGTCTTGGATGCGGCCAAGATGTGGTCCGTCGCGGCGAGGGAGCCGAGGGCCGCTGCAGCCCGGTAGGCGTCAAAGGCGAAGGGTTGGTGAACTCATGCCCCTAGAGCGACAGGCCGAGGGACTGGGCGCCGAACCTGCCCCAGCCGTTGTCCGCTCGGTCGTCAGCTCGGGCAAGCGAGACTCGGCTCTTCGCGCGGCGGGTTCCTCCCCAGCGGGAGCACCGTGGTCACCGATCCTCGACAGTCTTCGGGTCATCGGCCGGCGCGTAGCGGATCTTCCATCCATCCGCGGTCTTGGGCAGCAGGCCATCGGCATAAAGACGGACCGGGTCTGGCAGGAGCTCCATCCCCTGAGGCGGCTCGTCATCGGGACCACGCCGCACGATGAGGAAGGCATAGTCATCGGGCAGGTCGCCGGCGCGCTCCCACTCCCACGTGCTCACGAGGAAGTGGCGGTCCGCCGAACTCTTGACCTCCAGCAGCATCGCTCGTTCGTCGGCGCCCGGGTAGGGCGATACCCAGCCGAGCAGGTCGAACCCGAACCCGTCGCTCACCTCGGCCACGTGGATGAAGCTGGCCAGTGCGTCGAGACGATCGTCCTCATCCGCTCCCTCGACAAGCGCCTCATCCGCATGGCGCAGGAGCCCTTCGACGATCTCGCCATCCGATACAGACTCCAACAGGTCGCGCATCGACGTGACCGCTTGGATGTACGCCTCGCGCTCCATCGACAGGAGGCGCGCCAAGACGGAGGCTCGCACCCAGTGTTCGGCGTCCATGCCGAGCTTGTCGAGCAGACGCTGGTCGTGTCGCTGCTTGGGACCAACCTTGGGCCGCTTGGGTCGCTTGCGCCTCACTGACTCAGGCCTGTCCGGCGGCGGCTTGATCCCGTCGAGCGGAATAGGAGCGACTCCGGAGACTCGGATCCGGTCGACCTGCTTGCGGATCGCGTCCGTGCGCCGCCGTGAGCCTCGTTGCAGCACTGCGCGAACCCGATCGAGATGCTCCGGGGTCGGCAGGGCCTCACGAGCGATCTCGGTGATAGCTCCGGCATCTGGCCCGGTCAACGGCGGCCACGACTCCATGAGCGACACGAGCTCCTCGGCAAGCACTGGCTGGCCGGGGAGGACCTCCGGCAAGGCCGCGGTGACCTCAGCCGGGCGCTCGACGATGGATGGAAGCTGCGACTCGACCGAGTTTCGTTCGGCACGGATGCGGTGGGCCGGCACCCCGGGGATCGAGCGGGCAGCCACGATCACTGGCACTAGCGCCCGTCGCCAGGCAAGGGCGTGCTCACGCAGCACGCGCTTGCGCTCCTCTCGCGAGAAGTGAGTTGTCCAGGTCTGCTCCAGCCCAGAGATGGTCGTGCCGGTGAGCCCGGCCAGATACTGGTCGGCCGCAGTGTCCGCGAGCCCATTCGGATCGGCCTCGATGCCGATCGAGTGGAGCAGCGCCAGTACCGGCTCCAGGTACTCACTGGCACCTGGCCTGACTCGCAGGTCGAAGGCAGCTGGTGCGCGGAGCTCGCTCACGGAGTTCCGGGCGCTCTCGGCATCCATACCCGCATCGAGGCAGACGGCAACCAGGAGCCGTCGGTGCAGCTGGAGCCAGGCCCCGAGCTGTCGCGCGGCCACATCGACGACGAGACCGTCATCGCCCAGCTCGCGGAGTCGCGAGTCGAGCTCACGCAGGTCGACGTCGTGTCCCTCGAGTCGAGCGAGGACCCCACCAGGATCAGTGTCGCGTCGAACGTCATCGACGCCCCCCGCGGCCAGGAGGGCCTCACCCAGCGAGCCCTCTCCGAGCAGCCCGGCAGCGTCCAACGCCGCTCGCACCGGTCCATCGATGTCGGGTGGCGTCATAGGCCCGGACAGCTTCGCGCCAAGCAGCGGAAGCAGTGCCCGCCACCACCGGATCTCCGCCTGCTGGGTCTCCGCGCCCCCTCGATCGATGCGCTCGGCGACACGCTCGACGTCGGCTTCGGTGACACCGTACTCATCGAGCAGCTCCAGCCGACGCGCATCGGTCGGTTGCTGGAGCAGCAAGCGGAACATGGGCGAGTAGACGTGACCCTCGAGGAGCTCCGCGAGGTGCGTCGGGACCAGGGCGCGGAGCCGGTCGTCGATGTCGGTGGCGAGGTCGTGGTAGAGAACAGGCTTGGCGGTCCTGGCGCCCTCGAGATAGAGGTCCGCGTCACGGTCCGCTCCGACGACGACAGACACGTCGGAGCCCTCGACGCTCACGTCGAGCACGAGGTTGCCGAGCTGGACCACGCGTAGCGCTTCGAGCCGCGTCGCACGGTCACGGAACGCGTTGCTACCGAGTTCCAGCGGGGCACCGCCCAATGGGTGGTAGACCTGCAGGGCAAGGAACTCAGCCGCACGCTCATGGAGGAAGGCACGCGTCTGGTCGGTCATGTCCTCACCGGGCTCATCGCCCTGCCGGTGGACCTGCAGCCGCAAGCGTCGGATACCGAGGTCCGATGCGACCTTGCCCTTGTCCTGGGGCAGGATGCTGAATGGGATGCGACCCACGAAGTGGCGGCGCAGTATGCCCGCCTCCCCGTCGTCGTGGTAGACCTCGTCGGGCTCGTAGTAGCCGAGTCGTGTGCCCTTGACCGCCAGAACCCCGACTTCTGTCGCGATCGCTTCTGCCCGTGACGGATCCGTCTTAGATAGCTGCTCGTAGAGCCGCCAGTGCAGGCTCGTGATGGACTGGCCGGCGTAGCTGCTCTGACGGCGCTCGGGCTCGATCTCATCGGCATCGAACCGCTCGCGGAGATCCATAAGCAGGTCTCGGATTCGTTCGGGCTCGGCGTTGTCGATGCGCCGGACGCCGATGAACTCCCCCAGCCCGGCGTCGAAGTCCGTTGCGACGAGCGGCAGGAAGCCCTGCCAGCTCCTGACCATGCGACCGGGCTCGGGCCGGTCGTGCTCATCCCAGGCGCGGTCGGGCCGGACCGGCGACGCGGGACCACCGCCAAGGCTGACCGGGACCCACGCTGTCGTTCGCAGCTGCCGTACGAGGTAGCTCTCGTGCAAGGGCTCGTCGGGAGTGAAGTAGCGCGTAGTGTGCCGCTTGCACCGCGGGCAGTAGAGGACGGTTCGCCGACATGCACGGATCAACTCCACCGCCCGTCCGAGCGCACGGACCGTCGCGTCATCCGCCCCGATGGGCCAAGCCAGTCGGTAGTCTTCAGCGACGTGCAACGCGCGGTGCCCGTACCGCTCGAAGTCGGCGTCTAATCCGGCGAGTGCGACCTGATGTTCGGAGCGACCCGGCAGGTCAGCCCACGGATCGCGATCAGACTCGCTCCTGTCGCGATAATCGACGACCGCCTCGACGGGGAGAGCCTCCCAGACGCCGAGCCGCAGCAGGAACGCGAACATCAGGCGGATGTGACGCTCGCGCGCATCCTCAGGCAGCACGGGCGCGTTCTCGCCGCCGATCCAGAACACGTCGGCCTCGTCGTACAGCAGGGACCCCAGAAGTGTCTGAGGCGAGGCCAGCAACGCGCGGTCGTCCGGCGCCAGCGCCTCGAGATCGCGATGGGCCACGGCTCGTGCTTCGGTGGCACCAACGATGGCGCCGGAGCCACCTTCGATCCAATCGGCCCAGTCCTCCCCGAACGCGACCGTGTTGGCCGGCCGCCACTCCCTAGAGCGCGTGGGCACGCGGACCGACCCGAGCGCACGGAGGCGCCGCCGTTCGGCATCGACGTCACCGGTAGCGTTTGCTGGGCGAGCCCAGAACCACTCCTCGGGCGCGATCGTCACGCTCCGGCGCACCGCAGCGGCGACCGAGTAGCTGGAGAGGCTCTCTCGCAGCAGCAGCCGCCAGATGAACGCAAGCACCGCCTGCGGATCGTCGATCCCCGGCCGAGTCGCCAGCGCATCGAGGACGCTGGCCGTGTTGAACTGCTGGATGCCAAGTCGTGTGCCGATCGAACCGAGCAGGTCGGCATCGAGCAACCCGTCGGTGATGAAGTCGATGCCGAGCGATGCCGGCGGAGCCAGCGGGGCAGTGGAGCCCTGCAGGCGGGCGAGCACCGAGTCGCGCGCGGGCGTCGGAGCGCCACCCTCCCTCCGACTCGACGGTGCTCGCACCGTTCGTGCCACGGGGTTATGAGGTTCGATCACAGCGATGAAGCGGGCGGCACTATCCCCACGCGTGTCCTCGATAGCATCCTCGGCGACCGGGTCGAGCGCCGCGAGCTCGTCGAGTACGTGGAGCAGCGTCAGGAACCCGCGGTCGTGATCCTCATCCCAGATGGGAACCGCGCCGGGCCGCAGGAGCGTGGCCAACAGGTCACCGTCGAGGCCCTCCGCATCCTGCACCCTGGCTACGGCAGCCCGTTCTGCGAGGAACGTGAGACCGTCCCGAGATATCGTCGGATGCGGGTATCGCAAGCCGGTTCGGGCGTGCACATACGGAGCCGGCAGAGCGACCGGAAGCATGGCTGCGGCTTGACCTCGTGGCTCGGCCAGAACCTCTGCCGCGGTGACACGGGCAGGTAGCGAGCCAAGCGCCCCCGCCGCGACCCATGCTTCCCAGTCCAGCTCGACAAGGAACCGATCGCGGAACTCGCGGGCAAGGTCGTCCTCGGGATCATCGGCGACCTCTGCGAAGAGGCCAGGCAGTGGCGCCAAGTCGACCGAGCCGGCATCTGCTTGAGCCGACAGGTCACGGAAGGCATCGATGGCCAGGCCACCAAGGGCATCCAGAAGCAGCCGGTTCCGGGCCGCGCTGTCGGCAGCAAAGCCCTTGCGGCCGGCGTCGACCTCGAAGTACGCATGTGGCACGAACGGCAGGTGCGTGGGAATCAGCGTCGGGAAGAAGAGATGGAAATGCTCGCCTGAGGACGTCGAGGCCTCACGTACGGGCGAGCGCGGGATGGCTAGGCCGTCGAGCCGGTCCATGGGAAGGGCTACTGCCAGCTCGCCCTCAAGGCCAGGCAACTCATCGACGCTGCGCTCGTAGAGCCACCACGAGGATGCCGTGACGCCGTTGCGCAGGATGTCTACCGCGGTGAAAGCGCCACCACTCGCCAGCTCTCGTCGCTCGCGCACGACACGGTCGATCCGCACGGTCCGCTCGGGGGCAGCCTCGTCCTCGAGCAGCGCTGTGCCGAAGCAGGCAAGGAACAGCACGATCTCATCGGTCAGCTCATCCATCGCCTTTCTTGCCCGCGAGACGAACTCGGCCCGATCCAACCCGAGGCGCTGGTCGAAGCGATCGGCGTAGGGCAGCCGAACCAACGTGTCGAACGCCCGGCCGTCGACTCCTGCGGCTCTCGATGCGGCTGTTGGGAGGGCGTCGACCCAGAGGGGGAAGCGGAGCGTCGGGATGCGATCGCCTCTGCCGTCCTCCTTGCCCGCGCTGACGAGCTCCGAGACCAGTTCCTTCCACGCTGGTGAGCGATCAAGGACCAGGCGACGGGCCTCATCGGGATCGAACCGGACGCGCAGGTCGAACTCGCCGCCACGCTCGCTGCGCGAGTAGATCTCGGGCGTTAGCGACACCTCCAGCACCGACTTGAAGCCGATGCCCTTGTGGCCGATGCCCGCACCGTAGGACTTGGACGACTCGCCGAACTTGCCGATCGATTGGAGCACGATCTCCGGCGTGATGGGCACGCCCTCGTTGCAGACGAGGAGCGCCGGCTCGTCGGTCAACCGAACCCTGACGATGCCATCCTCGCCGTCTCGCTCTGCTGCGAGCCAGGCGTCACGGGCATTCTGCAACAGCTCGATCAGGAAACGACCCCAGTACTCCCTCGTGAGGGTCTGCTCCATGTTGCCGAATGAGCGGGTGTCGCTGACCTCATCGGTCGTCCGATGGGAGGCACGCACTTCGACCGCGTTTCGGATGGCCTCGCGAGGAGTCACCGCGCTACAGTTCCCGCACGCGGGGACGGAAGACGCGGTTGAACTCGATCATCCTGTCGACGGCCCACGTGAGGAGCGCGGGGTCTGAGGCAGGAGAGTTCGGGTCGACCAAGTCGCGGTCCAGGTAGACGCGCACCGCACGGCGACCTTCGATCGGGTCCCATCGGAGCGCGCTGCCGATGTCCGCTTCGATCGCCTCGCGGTCGGCCTGGAGTTTCGCAAAGGCATCGGTATTCGCGTCGTGGTCGCCGAAGTCGATGTATAGCTCCGTCCGGAAGCGGCCGTCGCCGGCAAAGACCCAGGCGAAGTACGGTCCGGTGCGACCCGATGGGACCGTGAACCAGTTCTCGTAACCGACGCGTGTCGCGTTGGTGAGCCCGGGCTGCTTGGCCTTGAGTGCCCCCAACGCCTTCTCGAAGAAGGCGTGCCGACCCTGGGCGAGCTCGCTGGGCTCCGCCTTGGCGCTCTTCTGGCGTACTTCCTTGCTCCAGTCGTTTGGGACCGCAGCCGGCTTGAGGTTCACGGCCGGCAACGAGTCACCAATTCGGATGACCTCCAGCTCAAGCCCGAAGAAGCCGACCGACCGATCCGTGTGTTCGTTGAACCAGTCGAGCGCCTGTCGATGCTCGTCGCGGAAGTGCGGACTGATCCAGACGATCGTCGCCGCGTCGAGGCCGCCAGCGTAGGTCAGCACTTGGCCAAGGTGTGTGTGGTTGGTCTCCTCCAACTGGTTCTCGACGATCAGGCGGCGTCCATTGGACACGTCCTCGCCAACCAGATCGACGTTGTAGCCACCGACCGGCACCTCCGCCTCGTAGATCTCAACATCGATGCCGAGGGCCTGCTCCAGCACCTCCTTGTTCGACCGGAGCCAGGGCGTGAAGTCGTGCGCTTCGTGCTCCCAGACATCTCTCGGCTCTACGTGTGTCAAGCGCCCAAGAGCAGGCTGCTTCACGACCATGGGCATCCCCCTTCACTTGGCAGATGACTAACGTAGCGCTCCGGCGCGCCAGCTTGGGTGGCACTTTGGTCTCAGGTGCGACCGCGACCGACGTGACATCCCGGGTAGCACCAGTCGACGGAGATCGCGGGCAGGAGCGCGGATATGAAGCGTGGCGCAGTGACCGACGAGTGCGGTCCGGCCTGGCCTACGCGCGGCGCATGACTAGGTCGACGGCAAGTCGGATCGCGAGGCAGGCCCTTCCTCGTCCAGCGGCGAGGAAGGCACCTCCGATCCCGGAAGGGTCATGTTGCTGCGAACCAACTGTGCGAGCTGGGCGGCGTCGTCCTGATGGGTCTCCTCGCCGGCCCAATCCTCGAAGATCAAGCTTAGGTCCCGCTCGGGGGTAGTGATCTCGAGCCGCCCGGTGCTCTGCCCCTCGTCTACGGCTGACCTGTAGCGGACGTAGCGGATGTCGGAGACGGGGACAGCGTCCCCGACCTCACCCCGACCTTCGAGCGCACTCTTGTCCGCGACCAGTAGGCGCTGGTTGGTGACGGCCACGTAAGACCCACCGCGAGCCGGCCAGCCCTGGCCCTTGACCGAGCCGAGGGCGAGCAGTTCCTCATCCGAGCGCAGGTGCCAACGCAGCACACGGGGCAGCAGGTCGGGGACGTCGTCCTGGAAGACCGCGATCGGGGCCGTTGGGACCAGTGGGTCACTCAGCCCGAACGCGTCTTGCAACACGTTCAGCTGATCCAGCAGCGTTCGGCTGGCCTGCGCCACGTCCTTGGCGGCGCGCTTGTCCTTGCCGAATGGGAGGGTCGGCTTCCCGGGAAGCTCGGCCATCAGCGAGAGCTGCCAGTGCAGCGCCCTCAGAAGCTCGTCGGTCGCCTCCAGGTCTTGGTCGTGGACGGCTCCGGGCGTCGGCCACCACCTTCTTCAACAGCTTCCCCGCCAGTTTGCCCGCGGTGGTGTCGGGGTCCGATCGGTGGTACAGATGGCCGGCTCGGATGGCTTGGTAGGTGAACCAGGCCGCCTGTGCCTGCATCAGTGCTTGCGCGTCTCGCAGGATCGCGTCGCCATGGTGGCGGATGTACTCCCACCGTTCCCGGTGCCCGTCCATGCCCTGCAGGGAGGACAGGTGCGCATCGACCTTCTCGCGGAACTCGTTGCGCAGCTTGCCTAGGCTCGCCTCCTGTGCGGCGACGTTCTGCCAGATCGGGTCGGTGACCGCGCCGACATGGCGGGCCTCTTCGACCGTTTTCAGCATGGCCTCTTGCTGGCCGGTGACCTCCGCCCACCGTTCGATCCGCATGGTGCGCAACAGCTCGTCGGTGAGTGCCAGGTTCTCCTGCACCGTGGACGTGATGGCAGCGAGCTCGAGCTGGATGGTGAGCAGGGCGAGGGCGGGAGCTACCGCGAGCGACTCCTGCGGCTACACCGACTGTGCCTGCCGGCACCCAACGGGCGTGACGCGCGATCTGGCCGCCGGCACCACGGAACGAACCTATGAACACCCCATCGCTCATCACCAGGCTGGACGACTTCGCCAACGCTTCGCGGGCTCCGGTGTCATCTTCCACAGACCCTGGAAGGCACCGACCGCGCGGGCGGTCTGCCCGGCGAGGTTGGCCCCGGCCACAGCCGTGCCCAGCGCAGTCCGGATTTCGGTGACAGCGCGGTCGGGCATCAGCGGTGGGTACACCAGCTCGAGCCCCTCCGGCACGTCGTCACCGAAAAGGCACGCGAGCCCTGGTTCTACCTCGACAAGGACGGCTGCGAGAGCGTCGTCCTGCGGCTGGGTCTCGTCGGTCATCAAAGGCTCTCCTTCCCCTGACGGCAAAGATGACACATCCAATTCCCGGATGTGTCAGTGCGGCCGGTCGTCGCGTTGCCCGTACGCACGACCTGTCACGAGGGGCCGGATGATGTCGCGTGGACGGGAAGCGCCACGTTCGTCCCGGCGCTTCCCGTCGCGATCTCGATCTCCCTAGTTGACAAGTCTCGGCGGAGTGGACTCGTCATCCGAGGTCGAAATCGGTTCCCTGCTCGGGCCGGCAGACGCACCTGCGTCCTCGAGGTTCGCCTCACGGTCCAGGGGGCCATGGTTCTCGGTGTACCAAGAGCCATCCCGATTGCCTCGTAGGTCGTTCCTGCGGAAGTCACCGCCACCTTCGCTGGTCACTGCGATGCCGATGGCCCCACCCCTGATGTGGTTGCCGCTGAAGCTCGGGTTCGTGCCCTTGTCAGAGATCCAGACGCCGGCTCGGCCACTACCCTCCACGGTGTTTCCCTCGAAGCGACCCGCGGCGCCCTGGTCGAGGATGACGCCCTCGCGTTGGGAGGCCTCGATGATGTTGTCTGTCACTCTCGGAGTCGCGCCAGCTCCACGCACACCGCAGCCGACACCATTCCCCTTGAGCTTGTTGCCCTGGACCATCGGGCTGGAGGTGCCACCGACGCCGATGCCGACGCCGTTGTCAGCGATCGTGTTGTTGCTGGCCCGGCCACCTGAGTCCTCGAAGAAGACCCCAGCAGCGCCGTTGCCCTCGATGACGCAGCCCTGGACTCGGCTGGCGGGCACGGCCTCACCGAGCAAGACACCGCAGCCGGCGTTGCCAGAGGAGGTACACCGCTCCACCACGAGGGTTGCGCCACCCATGGCGGCGATGCCGTGGTCGTAGTTGTCTCGCACTTGCGTCTCGCGCAGCACGAGCGAAGCATGGGGACCGCCGACGATGACGGGCCAGCGGTGCCCCGTGACGCGACAATCGGTCATCTCCGCGCGGCCTTCCTCGGTCACCCAGAGCGCGTTCTGCGCGCCGTCGTGGATGACGCAGACGTCGATCAGCGTACGTGACGACGGTCCACCACTCCAGACCGTGGCGCCCAGGTGGCTCGAGAGATCGCAGTCGATGACGGAGACCTGCACGTTGTGCACTGCGATCGCGGAGTGATCCGCACCATCGTTGCCCGCGAGCGCCGGCCGGATGGTCAGGCCTGAAACGCTTGCGCCCGAGGCCGCGAAGCCCATGGCTTCGCCGCCCACCGGCTCGAGCAGGATCTCCTCGCGTGGCCCCTCGCCGCGGATACTCACGGCACGATCGACGACCACGGGCTTGTGGTACGTCCCGGGGCGCACCACGATGGTGTCGCCGTCCTCCGCCGCCTCGATGGCAGCGTCGATCTCGGCGAACGCCGAGCTACTGGACGGATCGACGATCAGCACGGCCGGGACATGGCCGGCGAACGGCGCTGCCGGGCGCGGTCGCTTGGCCCGCGAGGCAGGCCCGAAGGAGCGCTCCTCGTAGGCCACGAAGGGCTGCTCGTCGTCCTCCTGCGGGGGCAGCTCGGCGAACTCGTCCTCCGGGTAGGAGCTGGTGGCAGCCGTCATCAGCCAGGGCAATCGCTCACCGGCCGCCTTGGCGCGGATGGCGCCTGAACCGAGGAAGTTGCGCAGCCAGAGCACGGCACCTTCATCGCTCAACTCCCCGATCGTGGCCGCTGGCACGAACGCCGTATGGGCGAGCAAACGCCCCTCCAACCGCCAAGCCCGAAGGCATGCGGGCGGTCCTCACCACGCCAGTCCGCGGTCTCGGCGAGATTGAGCGCGTTGGCGAGCCACGCTCCCTGCCGCAGGCGGAACTCGCCAGGCAGCATCAGTCGGATGCCGATGCCGGGCCCGAGCACAGGATGCTCGAGTTGGCCTGTCACGAACATCGCCTGCTCATCGCCGTTGAGCGCAAGCATGACCTTCATGACCTGGGCGTCGGGATCGGTCGTGGCCGGATGCCCCTCTGAGGCAAGGACCTGAGCCGCCCGGCGTAGCGCGTCCGACGTGATCGAGCAAGACATCCGATCCCAAGCCGGTGCCGCGTTCAGCATGTCGTCCGGCTCCTGCGGCCGGCCCGCCGTCGGATGGACTGCGTCGTCGAGCACGTGGCCTTCGGCCAAGCTGGCCCCTTGGTGCCACGCGAACGAGGACTGCAGGCCGGTGGCGGCCAGGACGTACTTGTCGATCCAACCCTCGATGACGTCGTAGACGAACGCACCGCAACGCGCTGAAACCGTGCCATCGTCGGGGTCGTAGACATAGGCCGACAGGCTGGCGAGGCTGTTGAGGTCCGCCAAGAGGGCATACGTCTCGGGCTCGTCCGGCAGGTCGCGGAAGATGGGTGTACTGGCTCGGACGTGCCAGAGCGTATCGCCATGCGACTCGACCGCCTCGCCCGACCACACGCGCTGTCGGACCCAATCGCCCCACCAGGTGAAGCCACGCGCCTCGCGGACCGTCCACTGCTCCTCGATCGACATGTGCTGGTAGACGAACTCGACGACGTCGAGGCCGACATCCTGACCCTGCTCGCGCTCCATTCGTTCCCCCTGAGCTCGCGCGTTCATGCCTTCGTTCTCCTATCGCTCCCGGCTGGGGCACCGTGCCGGCAGGGGTCGGTTGCCGCGCCGTCGTCGAGCCGGGTCTCTTGGGCGCTCGGGATAGGTGCGGCCGTCGTGCGGCCGCGGTCCGTGTCAGCGTGACACGTTGTCGTGCCAACTGTATGGCGCGCTCTGAGCCTCTCTTGGGTCGCCACGTTCGCGTCAACCTCGTAGTGGCCGGGGCGTTTCGTACCCATGTCAGTGCACTTCCGTGCGAGGTCCGGCAGGAGGGCTGGCCGTCTCGGCGAGTGCCGCCGTCTGCCGGACCGTCCGGTGATCCAGTCCTGCTGCCGCAAGACCCCGCCACGCCACCGCGCTCGGCATCGTGAGCAGCGCCTGGACCAGGTGTCGTGGCTGCACCTCGCGGCAGCCATCGATCGATGCCATGTGGCTCGCGATGGCCACGAGCCGGGCGACCAGGCCACGTCGCGGCGATAGGGCACGTCGTAGCGGTTGGTGCGGACGGTGTCGGGGTCGCGGCCGGCCAGCTCGGCCTCGGTGGCGGACCGATGGGCATGTGAACGCTGCCGAGGAGCAGGTCGGTGCCATCTTCGGCAACGAGTGGCGCGCGGCGTGGACATCGAGAGTGTGGTCGCCGGTCTCCGCTCGGGTGGCGCGAGCTCCATCGAGAACGAGGAGTTGGTGAGTGCTGCCTACAACGGCCGAGAACGTGGGTAGCTCGCAGCGACGGCTACGCCAATGCCTCGTGGTGTTCCCGCGCCATAGTCAACAGGCCGTCGGCCAGACGGATGAGGTCCCCGCGACCTTCGAGCTCATCCCACCATCTCGGACGTTCATCACGTAGGCGGGCGGCACCGACGCGGGCACCGACGAGGTTGCCGGCCATGCTGGCGATGGTGTCGGTGTCGTGGCCCGCGTTGGCAGCCGTGAGCAACACCTCGACCGGTTCGTCGGGTGAACGCAGGAAGCTGAAGAATGCCGCCGGCACAGACTCCATGGCGTAGGCGCCGCTCCACAGCCGCTCGGTGAAGACCTCGCGTGGATCGAGCCCGAGCAGCTCCTCGACCTCAAGGATCCGATCGTGGAGGGTGACCTCCACGGCACGGTCGCTACGTAGTGGCGTGGGTCCCGTCTCGATGCCGGCGACAGCGTCGGCCACGAAGGACAGGATGCGCCCTGGATCGGACGTGCGCCCGCCGTCGCGGATGCAGTACGCCACACCGGCAGCGATGGCCACTGCCCCGGCCACACCGACGGGGTGGGCATGCGTCGGCAGCGCGGAGAGCACCGCCTCGCGTACGAGCGGGCCCGCATCCGGCGCCAATGCCCACGCCAGACCCACCGGCGCGGCACGCATGGCGGCGCCGTTGCCGGCCGAGTCCACTCCGGCCCCCGCCTCCCACCAGGGCGCGCCCGCCTCGAGGGCTTTGACGGCTGCCGTAGTCGCGCGACCCTTGCCGCGACCATGGGGCAGCCAGTCGCACAGCCGCTCCGAGAAGCGCTCCGGATCGACATGTCCGCCGGACTCGAGGATCGTCTCGGCCACCTCGATGGTCAGCTGGGTGTCGTCCGTCCAGGTCCCGATCGGCCCGGACTTCCAGCCATGCCACCGGTGGAGGTTGGTGACCCCATCGGGACCCCACTTCTCGCGGATCCGCTCCCATGAGCGAGCTTCGGTAGGCCGGCCGAGGGCGTCCCCGACCGCACCCCACAGCAGCGAGCCGCGGAACCGGTCCGTCAACGCTTCGGGCTCGAGGGTCGTGTCGTCGTCAGGCCAGCCGGGACTGGCGGTCGAGAAGCGACGGAAGAGCTCCTCTGCCTCCTCCGGCACCAGACGTGTGTCCGTCATGGTCTCCCCCTATCGTGTCCGGCGCGCCTTGCCCTCGACATCG
>CAVVYR010000019.1:0-205995 GCA_963752475.1 uncultured Chloroflexia bacterium
GCGGATGCTGCAGGCGGAGCTCAGCGCGGACGAGTTCGCTCACTACTCCGAAGTCGTGCCAACGCCGGAGTCACGCGCGGGCATCGCAGAGTTCCCTAGGCAGATCCGCGCCGCCCGGTCGTGGCTCACCGAGCTGGAGCAGCGAGTGAAGGCGACGTTGACCGACCGGCCGATCGTGTTGGTGCAGGGCCAGAAGGACCCGGCCTTCGGCAGCAAGCGGAGCCTGGATCGCTGGCGCTCCACGTTCCCCGATCACCGTCTCGTGTTGCTCCCCGAGGCTGGCCACTACATCCAGGAAGATGCTCCCGAGCCCATCGTGGAGGCCATCATCGACCGGTTCGACACCGCCGACGGATAGGTCGGCCGCCGACATGAGAAACCGGCGGCCGAGTGGGGGACTCGACCGCCGGTCAGAGGAGGAGGACTGACTCAGAGGTGTCGCTAGCCGAGCGGCACCTGGTTGCGGAAGCCGTCCGCGTCCTCGAGGCGACGCTTGACGGCATTGACGAACTCGGCACCCATGGCGCCGTCCACGATGCGGTGGTCGGCGGTGAGGGTGATGCGCATCATCTTGCGGATGGCCATGCCACCGGCGTAGGGGCGGACCTCCTCGACCACGCTCGACACCGCGAGGATGCCGGCCTCGCCGGGGTTGATGATGGCCGTGAACTGCTCGACGCCGAACATGCCCATGTTGCTGACCGAGAAGGTCGAACCAGTGAGCAGGTCGAGCGCGAGCGAGCCATCGCGGGCCGCGACGACCGTCTCGGCGGTCTTGTCGTGGAGGCCCTTGACGCTGAGCATGTCGGCCTCGCGGACGACCGGCACCAGCAGGCCGTCGGGAACGGACACGGCCACACCGAGGTGGACGTGCTCGTGCTTCCAGACCTTCACGCCGTCGGTGGAGGCGTTGAGCATGGGGAACTCGCCCAGTGCCTGGACCACGGCCACGTGGACGAAGTCGGTGACGCTGATCTTCGATCCGGCGGCCTTGAGCTGTGCTCGATAGCCGAACAGGTCGGTCATGTCGACGGCCTGCGTGACCGTGAAGGTGGGCACCGAGGTGTTTTCGGTCAGCCGCCTGGCGATGGTCTGGCGCATGCGACTCATGGTCTCGCCCTCGCCCGTCACGTTCGTCGGTGCCGGCGGAGCGGCGACCGGTGCGGCCGGGGCAGGGGAGGCGGGCGCCGGCGCGGCAGCGGCGGGCGCACTGGCCTGAGCGGCGACGCCACCCTCTGCTGCGGCTCGCACGTCACGCTCGACGATGCGGCCGCCGGGGCCGGTGCCGTGCACCGAACGGGGGTCGACCCCGAGCTCGGCGGCGACGCGGCTGGCACGCGGGCTGATCTTGAGCTTGCCGTCGCCCGCCGGAGCGGGCGTAGCAGCACGCTCCTGCATGGGCGGGGTCTCGGGCGCGGACGGTGCCGCCGGGGCCTCGACAGCCGCAGGCGCTGCCGGAGCGGCCTCGGGCTCGGGTGCCGGAGCCGCCGCCGGTGCAGCGCCGCCCGCAGCCTCAGGCTCGGGCAGCTCCTCGCCGGGCTTGCCGATCCAGGCCACGATCGACTCGACCGGCACCGTCGCCCCTTCGGGCGCATCGATGCGCAGCAGCGCGCCCTCGTCGAAGGCCTCGATCTCCATGTTCGACTTGTCGGTCTCGATCTCGAAGAGCGGGTCGCCCTTGGAGACCGTCTCGCCCTCGGCCTTGAACCACTGGAGCACGGTGCACTCCTCGGTCATCTGGCCGGGCATCGGCATGCGGATGGGAACGGCCATCAGATGAGCCCCTTCACAGCGTTGGCGATGTCGTCGGCGCCCGGCAGGAAGGCCGCCTCGAGACCCTCGGCCTGCGGGCTGATGCCGTTGGCGGCACCGATGCGAGCGACCGGACCGTCGAGATCATCGAAGGCCTCGTTGACCACGCGGGCCACGACCTCGTTGACGTAGCTGCCCGAGAGGATGGCCTGGGCGGCGACGACGCAGCGACCGGTCTTGGCCACCGAGGCCAGCACCGGCTCCATGTCCAGCGGCACCAGCGTGCGCAGATCGATGACGTCGCACTCGACGCCATCGGCCGCAAGCTGATCGGCGGCCTTGAGCGCATCGGGCACGGCCGGGCCCCAGGCCACGATGGTGGCATCGCCACCCTCGCGCACGACCGCGGACTTGCCCAGCGGGACCGTGTACTCACCGTCGGGCACCGGACCACGCGCGGCGTACAGGCCCTGGCTCTCGCAGAAGAGCACCGGGTCGTCGGAGCGGATGGCCGACTTGAGCATGCCCTTGGCATCCTCGGCGGTCGAGGGGTAGGCCACGACCAGGCCGGGCAGGTGCGTGAAGAGCGACTCGAGCGACTGGCTGTGCTGGCCGCCGTAGCCCTTGCCGGCACCGACCGAGCAGCGGATGACCATCGGGATGGTGGTCTGGCCGCCGCTCATGAAGTGCCACTTGCCGGCCTGGTTGGCGATCTGGTCTGACGCCATCAGCGCGAAGTCCATGTACATCAGCTCGACCACCGGGCGAAGTCCGGCCATGGCCGCACCGACGCCGGTGCCGATGATGGCGGCCTCGGAGATGGGGGTGTTGAATACACGGTCTCGGCCGAAGCGCTCCATCAGGCCCTTGCTGGCCTTGAAGGCGCCGCCGTAGTCGGCCACGTCCTCGCCGTAGAAGATGACTCGCTCGTCGCGCTCCATCTCCTCGATCATCGCCTCACGCAAGGCGTCCTTCTGGAGCATGCCCTTGTCGGTGACCTTGGGCTCGGGCGCGTCGTCGTAGAGGGTCGGGTTCGCGAACTCAGGGGGCACGGTCTCCGAGATGGTGCCCGCGTACATGTACTTGAGCACATCCTCGGGCGCGGGGTCGGTGGCCTTGCTCGCTCGGACCGCAGCAGCGGCGTTTCGCTCGGCAGCGGCTTTCTTGACCTCGGCCAGGCCGTCCTCGTCGAGGATGCCCTCGGCGATCAGCTGTGCGCCCAGGTTCTCGATGGGGTCGACCGCCTTCCAGGCCTCTTCCTCCTCCTTGGTCCGGTACTCGTTGCGCGGATCGGAGAGGGAGTGGCCGTAGTAGCGGTAGGTGGAGGCCTCGATGAGCACCGGGCCCTCGCCGTTGCGGCAGAGCTCGGTGGCGCGGTTGACCGCGTCGCGCATGGCCAGCACGTCCATGCCGTTGACGACCTCGGCGTGCATGCCGTCCTCGGCGAAGCCGGCACCGCGGACCGCGAGGGCCTTGATGCCCATGACCTCGTCATCGGTACGGTGGGTCATGCCGTAGTGGTTGTTCTGGATGACGTAGATGACAGGGAGGCCATAGGCCTTGTCGCCCGCGAGGAAGTTCTTCCACTGGTACTGCGCAGCCCAGTTGAGCGACTCGAGCACGACGCCGTTGGCGTACGCGCCGTCGCCGGCGAAGCAGACCACGACGTCCTCGCTGCCCATGAAGCGCTTGGCCATGGCCGCGCCGGTGGCGATGGGCACCGAGCCACCGACGATGGCGTTGGCGCCGAGGTGGCCGGTGCTGAAGTCACCGATATGCATGCCACCACCGCGGCCGGCGCAGTAGCCCTCGTCCTTGCCGAAGAGCTCGGCGATGATCCTGTAGATGTGCTCCTGCAAGGCATCCGCGAGAAGGCCCTCACGGTCGGTGGCCTTGGACCAGGGCGCGCGCTCCTTGAGCTGCTCGTCGGTCATCTGGCGGATGGCGCTGAAGCCCTTGGCCACCGCGTCGCCATGGCCGCGGTGGGAGCTGGTGATGCGGTCGCTGATGCCGAGCACCGAACTGGCGCCGACGGCGGTGCCCTCCTGGCCGATGGAGACGTGCGTGGGGCCGCGGTAGGCGAAACCCTGCAGCGGCTCGTAGCCACCCGACCGGAGGCGGACGATCATCTCCTCGACCTCGCGGATCGCGAGCATGTCGTCGAGCAGGTCGATGGCCGCCTGGCCGTCAAGGTGATGGCTGCGGATCTCGTAGGCCAGGTCGCCGCTGTACCCGAAGCCCTTGACCTTCGGCGGCTGGATGGTGAACGGCTCGAACTCCGGACGCATGTCCGACTTGTAGAGCGTGCGGGTTTCTGTCATCGATCCTCCTCAGGCGACCAGGACGCGGACGCCGGCGTGCTCGAACGTGGCACTGGCCTCCTCGTCCAGCGCGACGTCGGTGATGACGACGTCGATCTGGTCGAGCCGGCCAGCCTTGGCGAATGAACGGGTGCCGAGCTTGGAGCCATCCACCAGGAGCACCGCCTCGCGCGAGCGCGCGAGCACGTACTCCTTGGTGAAGGCCTCGGCGGGGTCTGTCGTGGTCATGCCAGCGTCGAGCGAAAGGCTGAACGTGCCCACGAAGGCTTGGTCGAGATAGAGCTGATCGAGCACGGGCGTGCTCAGGGGTCCGACGAGCGCCTGGCTCAGGGCCCGCAGCTCGCCGCCGATGACGATGAGCCGGGGCCCGGCGCCGGCAAGCTCGTTGATGGCGGGCAGGGAGTTGGTGACGATGGTGATGTCGGTGCGATGGGCCAGGAGCTTGGCCAGCTCGAGGCAGGTGGATCCGGCGTCGAGGTAGATCTTGGCGTCGGCCTCGACCATGGCGGCGGCATGCTCGGCGATGCGCTGCTTCTGGGCAGGGTTGGTGGCGGCCTTGGCCTCGAAGCGGGCCTCGATCGGGCTCTCGTCGATGGCGATGGCACCGCCGTGGACGCGGCGCAGCTCACCTTCCTCCTCCAGCTCGTGGAGGTCACGGCGGATGGTGGCGGTCGACACGCCGAGCTCTTCCTTGAGATCCTCGACGCGGACGGCATGACGCGACTTGACGATCTGTTTGACGCGCTCACGCCGCTCTGGCGCGAACGCGATGATGCTGGTGGGTCGCTCAGAATCGCTCATGAATGACTACTATTCGAGCACAAACGAGCAGAAACGTCAACGTGCCGGGTGGCCCGTGGGTGGCATAGGCACCCTCCGGTGCCACACATCGGGTCACCGGGCAGACCGCGCCGATCTCCAGGCCCGAGAGTCTCGCCTGCCGGGGTGACGTCCGGGCCATGGTGGAGAAGGGCGCTCGGCTGGAGAGTGGTGGCAATAGCAGGGTTCCGAGCGCACCGCGTCGTCGCTGTCGTCCTGGGCCCGACCATCGGGGGACAACTCATGCGCGACCACGACCGCATCGTCATCCACAGTCTGGTGATCGGGCTCGTGCTCGCTCTCGTACTCGGCACGTTCACCGTGATCCCCGTGGCGGCTGACGATGACGAGCTCTTCGAGCGGGTGGACACGACGTATCGAGTGCTGCCCGACGAGGGTGTCGTCAGGGTCGATTCGTCGCTGCTCCTGACCAACAAGAGGAAGTCCACCACGAGCCGGGGACCCTGCAAGAACGGCCGGGGTACGTGCAAGTTCAAGAAGAGCTACTACTACTACGGCTGGAATGCCTGGTGGACACCCCTCGACGCGCTGAACCCCACGGTCAGCGGGCCCAAGGTGAAGGCGCAGTCGGCGATGGAGGTCGGTGGCGGCCTCGCCTACGGCATCACCTACCCCAAGCTCTGGAACAAGAAGGGCGCCAAGCAGAAGGCCTCGTTCTCCTTCGACATCCCGGCCGGAACCGCCGCCAGCGGGGGTGACTCCGTGCGTATCGAGGATGGCTACGCGTACTTCTGCTACTGGGGCATGGCCGGCGACACTGGCACCACGAGGGCCATCCTGCCGCCCGGCTGGAAACCCGTAGGACGCCGCGACGACGTCGTCATCGAGCACACGTCTGAGGGCGTGGTGCTCAGGGCGAAGACCAAGAAGGACCCCTTCGAGTTCAACCATTGCGTCGAGGCTGTCGACCCTGACCGGCTCGACCGGACCTTCGTCGCCGGCGAGGCTGGGAAGAGCCTCGTCGCCATCGAGTCGTGGCCGACCGACCCGGACTGGGCCGAGGGCATGAGGCAGGTCGCGGCCGAAGCCCTGCCCAACCTCGAGACGATGCTGGGCTCGACCATGCCTGGCGGCGAGCTGCGCGTGCGTGAGGTCGCGACACAGACCCGGCGCTTCACCTACGGCGATGACCGCCCGATCGACGGCCTTCTCGGGATGGATGAAGACGCCGATGCTCGGATGCTGGCCGGTCGGATCGCTCGCACGTGGATCGACCCGACGCAGGTCGCGGACCGCTGGCTGGAGGAAGGACTGGTCCAGTGGCTCGCCACCCAGGCCGCCACCGACATCGCCTGTGGCGAAGCGGGAGAGCACCCGGGACCCGACGCGCCGGATCTCGACGCCTGGGTCGAGGTCACCTCCGGCGAGCTGGTCGAGCTTGGGAACTGGCAGAACGAGACGGCCTGCACGCTGGTGGAAACGGCCGCGGAGGTCGTCGGGCCTGCGCGCATGATCGAGCTGACCGTCGAGCTACTCGAGGCCCCGGTACCTGTGGGCACGAGCCACTGGCTGGCCGGCGTCTCGCGCGATCTGCCCGAGGGCCTGGACACGCTCATCGCTGCCCTCGACGCCGCCGGCGTCGACCACTAGCTGAGCCGCACTTAGCAAGCCGCACTAGCTCCCGGACGTCATCCCACCCTGGCTGAACACGACACGCCGACGCGGGAAGTGCTCGGTTTCATCGCGCTCACGGCTGAGGGTGTCAGCGCGACCCCCGGGGAGGCTGAGATGCGACACCGCGGCTGCCGGCTCGTCAAGTTCAGCCATGTAGGAATGGGCTCGCCCGGCCCCGCCCCGCTCGGCGAGACGCCCACGAAGTAGCGGCGCCCGAAGGGGGCCGGGCGCCGCTTGGAGGAGTATGCCGTTCCCGGGGCGCAGACGCCCCGGGAGTGATCTAGCTCAGCAGGTCCTGGGCCACGACCGCGGCGGTGGCGGCATCCTTGGCAAAGCCGTCGGCCCCGATCTCGGCCGCGAACTCGTCGGTCACCGGCGCGCCGCCCACGAGGATCTTGGCCTTGGGATCAGCCGCGCGCACGGCCTCGACGGCCGCCTTCATGCCCACCATCGTGGTCGTCAGCAGGGCGCTGATGCCGACCACGTCGGCCTTGTGCTCCTTGACGCCCTCGGCGAAGGCCTCGGGGGCCACGTTGGTGCCAAGGTCGACGATGGCGAAGTTGGCGCCCTTGAGCATCATGCCCACGAGGTTCTTGCCGATGTCGTGGAGGTCGCCCTGGACGGTGCCGATGACCGCGGTGTGGGCGGGCTTCACGCCCGAGGCCGCGAGCAGCGGCTCGATGAGCGCGGTGGCCTCCTTCATCGCGTGCGCGGCGATGAGCATCTCGGGCACGTACACGCCCTCGTTGCAGGCGAACTTGCGTCCCACCTCGGTCATGGCCGCGGTCATCGAGTCGAGGATCTCGCCGGGCGCGACGTCCTCGTCGATCGCGGCCTGCGTGAGGCTCACGGCCTCAGCACGGTTGCCCGCCTCCACGGCGGCGGTCAGAGCGGAAAGGTCGGCCATCTTCTGGTCCCTCCTCCTACAGATGATGGTCGGCTAGAACAGGCCGACCGGCTTGCCGTTCTCGTCGATGTCGACGTTGTTCCCGGCGGGCTGGCTGGGCAGGCCTGGCATGGTACGCATGTCGCCTGCGAGTGGATAGATGAATCCTGCACCTGCCGCCAGTTTGACGTCTCTGATCGGGACGCGGAAGCCGGTCGGGCGGCCCAGGAGCGTGGGGTCATGTGAGATCGACAGGTGCGTCTTGGCCATACACACCGGCAACTCACTGTAGCCGAGCTGATCGTACAGGGCCAGCGCCTTGGTGGCCGCGGGGGCGAGATCCACGCCGTCGGCACCGTAGGCCTTGACCGCGATGGTCTCGATCTTCTCGGGCAGCGACATGTCGTCGGGGTACAGCAGCTGGAAGTCGGACTCCTCTTCGCAGGCATCCCAGACGGCCGCCGCGAGGGCTTCGGAGCCTGCGCCACCGTCGGCCCAGTGAGTGGTCACGACAGCGTCGCGAGCGCCGGCCGCGAGGGCCACCTCGCGGATGGCCTCGAACTCCGACTCGGCATCGCCAGGGAAGGCGTTGATGGCCACGACCACGGGAACGCCGTAGCCTCGCACCATCTCGATGTGCGCGGCAAGGTTTTCGCCACCGACCCGCACGGCCTCGGGGTTCTCCTCGAGGAGCGCCGGGTCGAGCGGCTTGCCGGCCACGATCCTGCCCACGCCGCCGTGCATCTTCAGGGCCCGGACGGTGGCCACGACGACCGCGCAGTCGGGCGCCATGCCCGACGCGCGGCACTTGATGTCGAAGAACTTCTGGGCGCCCATGTCGGCGCCGAAGCCAGCCTCGGTGACGACGATGTCGGAGGTGGCCAGGGCCACGCGGTCGGCCAGGATGGAGCTGTTGCCGTGAGCGATGTTGGCGAAGGGCCCGGCATGGACGAAAGCCGGTCCACCCTCGAGCGTCTGCAGCAGGTTGGGCTTGATGGCGTCGAGCAGGAGCACGGTCATGGCGCCTGCGACCTGCAGGTCCTCTGCGGTCACAGCCGAGCCATTGCGGTCGGTGGCCATGACGATGCGTCCCAGCCGCGCCCGCAGGTCGAAGACGTCGGTGGCCAGCGCGAGGATGGCCATGACCTCCGAGGCCACGGTGATGACGAACTCGCTCTCGCGGGGCACACCGTTGATCTTGCCGCCGAGGCCGATGTTGACCTTGCGCAGGGCGCGGTCGCTGATGTCGACGACGCGGGGCCAGCGGATGGAGAAGGGGTCGATGTCGAGCGGGTTGCCGTGGTGCAGGCTGTTGTCGAGGAAGGCGGACGCGAGGTTGTGGGCGGCACCGATGGCGTGCACGTCACCGGTGAGGTGGAGGTTGAAGTCCTCCATCGGGATGACCTGGCTGTAGCCGCCGCCGGCCGCGCCGCCCTTGATGCCGAAGACCGGCCCCAGCGACGGCTGGCGGATGGCCACCGCGGCCTTGTGACCGATGCGGTTGAGGCCCTGCACCACGCCCACGGTGGTGGTCGTCTTGCCCTCACCCAGCGGGGTCGGCGTGATGGCGGTCATGACCACGTACTTGCCGCGCGGGTTCTCCTGCTCGACACGCTCGAGGCCCTCGAGCGTGACCTTGGCCTTGGTCGTGCCGTAGGACTCGATCTCATCGGGGCGCAGGCCGAGCTCGGCGGCGATGTCGGCGATCGGCCGCGGTGTCACCGAACGGGCGATGTCGAGGTCGGTCATGGCGGTCATCGGGTGTTCTCCTGGGCTAGCTGGTGCGAACCGACGGCGCGCCCACCGCGATCTGGCGGGTGGCCTGGTCGCGCGCGGCACGCATGAGGTGGGTGAGCAGGATGGCGTTGGTCAGCGGCCCCACGCCGCCGGGAACGGGGGTGATGGCGCTGGCGACTTCCGCGGCCGACTCGAAGTGCACATCGCCGACCAGCTGGTCGTCCACGACGTTGATGCCGACGTCGACGACCACGGCCCCGTCCTTGAGCATCGAGCCGGTGACCATCTCGGCCCGGCCGATGGCCACGATGACCACGTCCGCCTCGCGCAGCACGGCCGGCAGGTCCCTGGTGCGCGAGTGGCAGGTGGTGACCGTGGCGTTCTCCCGCAGCAGCAACTGGGCGGCGGGCTTGCCGATGACGTTGGAGCGACCGACCACGACCGCGTGGGACCCTTCCAGCTCGACACCCGAGCGCTTGAGCAGCTCGACCGAGGCATGCGCGGTGGCCGGCAGGTAGCCCTCGTAGCCGAGCGCGAGCAGGCCGGCGTTCAAGGGATGGATGCCGTCGATGTCCTTGCGCGGATCGAGTGTGTCAAGGACCACGCGCAGGGGGATGCAGTCGGGCAGGGGCTGCTGGACGATGATGCCCGCGACCCCCTGCTCGGCACCCAGGGCCTCGATGGTCCGGGCCAGCTCCGTTTCGGTGCAGTCACCCTCGAGCTCGACGAGCCGGCCGCCGATGCCGACCTTCTCGCAGCCCCTGAGGATGCGCTCGAGGTAGACCATCGACGGAGCGTCGGCCCCGGCCACCACGACGGCCAACTCGGGGGTGTAGTCGAACTCATCCTTGAAGGCGGCGACGTCGGCCGCCACGCCCTCGCGGATCTCGGCCGCGACGGGTCCACCCTTGAGCAGCTCAGCCGTCATCGCTGGTCCCTCCTGCCGTTCCGAGCCTAGCTCAGCTCACCGGCTCGGAAGGCTTCGATGAACCCCATGCCGAAGGCGTCCTCGCCCGTCAACATCGCGCGGGCCAGCATGTAGGCCTTGGAGTCGCGGTCGGGGTTGAGCGCCGCGGCCACGTCGGCCACCGGGTCGATGATGCCGCTGTCCTGGCCGTTCTCGACGCACATATCGAGGAACGTGTCGGTGATGATGCGGCGGGCCGGCAGGCCGAAGCTGATGTTGCTCACGCCGCCGGTGATGTGGATCTCGTCGCCGAAGCGCTCACGGATGGTGCGCACCGCATCGAGGTAGGCCTGGCCGGCCATGGGGTCGACGCCGATGGGGATGACCAGCGGGTCCACGTGCAGCGAGTCCTCGGGCAGGCCCTTCTCGAGCGCCATGCCGATGATCTGCTCTGCCCGCTCGACACGGTCCTGTGTGCCCGAGGGCATCGAGGCGCCGGTGCATGAGAGCACGACCGGCGTGCCGCGCTCCTTGACCAGGTCGAGCACGTCGGGGCGCTCGGTCGAGGCGGAGTTGATCATGGGCGTGGCACCGTCGGCCCAGGCAGGATCGATGGCGTCGAGGCCAGCTTCGAGCACGGCCGCGTCAGAAGAGTCGATCGACAGCGGCACGCTCGAGACGGGGCCGACGGCGGCCACCAGCCACTTCATGGCGTCGAGGCGACCGTCCACGTCTGAGCTGATCTCATCGACGTTGAGATCGAGGTAGTCGGCACCGCCGGCGATCTGACGCTGGGCCATCCAGGCCACGTAGCGGGCCGCCACATCCGCCTCCGTGCCACCCGCAAGGCCCTGCCTGACCGCGGCCATCACGTGCTTGATGCGCTCGCTGGAGGTGAACTCCTTCGATCCGAGGATGGAGTCGGGGAGGGGGACCCACGACTCACCGTCCCCGTCGGGGAAGCGCACACCCGGGCGACCGTCGGGAGCGACGCCGCCACGGATGCCCTCGCGCTTGACGATGCGGCTGCAGTGGATGTTCTCGCCGATGATGATGAACTCGGTGCCACCTGCGGCCGTCTTCATGTTTCCTCTCCTTGGTTCTCTCGGGCGTAGTGATCGCGCCCCAGGAACGTGTTGGCCCAGGCGCTGGTGCCGCGCAACGCGTTGTCCTGGAGGACCGGTGCACGGTCGAGCATGGTCATGGCCTCGTCGTACGGACGGAGGCGGTCGTAGGCGACGGCCCAGACGCAGGGCTTGCCGGGCACCTCGCATTCGCCGTCGATGGAGCCGCCGCAGGGGCCGTTGCGCTGGTTCTTGGCGCAGGCGCCCTCGGGGCACTGGTAGGCGATGTCCGGCAGCGAACAGTCGCCGCAGTCCTTGCAGTCGAACATCGGCACCTTGACGGCCTGCTCCAGGACGTGGGCGGGCCACATCAGGCGGGTCTTCTCGAGCGTGCCGTACGACCTTCGCGCCCATCGTGAAGCCCCGCGACCCGGGCTCGAAGGCGACGTCGTGCACGAGGCGATTGAAGCGGTACCAGAGGGGCACGCGCTTGGTCTTGGTCGGGGGCGTCGGAACGGCCGAGGCCAGCTGCGGCAGATCACCCTGCTCGTACATGCGGTAGGGCTCGGCCTCGGGGAAGTGGATGTCCGGGAGCACGGCCTGCCAGTCCTGCTGGAACTCGTTAGCCATGCTCAGGACCTTGTCGATCTCACCGGCATTGCGCTGGCCGGCGATGTAGGCACCGGCGTAGCCCATGCCACGCACCACGGCGACCTGCTTGGCCGCGAACTCGAGGAAGGCGGCACGGCCCTTGTCGTCGGCCCCGGCCTGCTCCTCGGCCCAGGCCATCTGCGCCTCGCTCAGGCGGATGCCCGGGACACCGTCCCGATGGAAGACCTTGGCCACGCCCTTGGAGAGGACGTAGATCGAGGCCATCAGCGGGATGGGGCGCAGCTGTTCGCGGTTCCACTGCAGCAGCTCCGACCACGAGCGCGTGTCGTAGCCGACCTGGGTGATGGCGACGTCGGCGCCGGCCCGGATCTTCATGGCCAGCTTGAGGTACTGCGGCACGAGGTCCGCCTCGACGGCCTTGAAGGGGTTGATGGCGCAGCCGATGGTGAAGCCGGGGCCGGTGCTACCGGCGTCGCGCAGCATCGAGATGAGCCCGACCGAGTCGATGTCGAAGACCGCCCGCGAGCGGCCGCCGAAGCCTTCCTTGGGGTAGTCACCAGAGAGCGCGAGGGTGTTGGTCAGGCCCTCGCTGGCCAGCCCGTAGACGGTCGACTGGAGGGCGGCGCGGCTGCGATCGCGGCAGGCGAGGTGGACCACGCACTCACCACCCATGCCCTGGATGGCCTGGCCCAGGGTGAGCGGGCCGAGCCGGACGAAGCCGCCGGCGTTGTCGGTGACGGTGAGGGCCGTGACACGCTCGTCGGCGATGAGTTCACGGGCGGTCTCGCGGTGGCGCTCGCCGGCCTCGTCCTGAAGGGGACCGGCCCACGGCACGAGCTCCACGAGGGTGGTGCTGCCGTCGTCGCGCGCGAGTGATTCCGCGAACTTGCCCATCGATCCTCCATCCTGCGAGAGCCACTTGGCTCAGGCTGGAAGGTATCGTTCCCGGTCACGCACGTCAACCGGTTGACCAACAAAGGGTCCGGATGGCACGGTAGGGACGTCCGAACGGACTTCCGGAGCAGGGGAACGATGGCGCGAGGAACCGGCAGAGCGACGATCACGGACGTGGCCCGCGAGGCCGGCGTCGACCGTGCCGTGGTGTCCAAGGTGCTCTCGGACGATCCCGGTTTGCGGGTGCGCGATGAGACGCGTGAACGCGTCCGGGCTGCTGCCGCCGCGCTCGACTACCGGCCCAACTTCCACGCTCGTGGCCTCGCTCGTGCACGCGCCGGCGCCCTGGGCCTGTTGGTGCCGGCAGGGGATCCGCTGATGGTGCCGGTCATCGCCGGCGCAGAGGAGGCGGCGGACGAGCGGGGCCTGCTGCTGTGGACCGCGCACCACGACGGGGAGCTGACCGAACGCTCCCTGCGTCTGCTGCAGAGCGGGGCCGTCGATGCGGCGCTGGTGGCCGGCCTGCGCGCGGGCTATCACGCCGATGCGCTGCTGCGCGACCCGCGCGTGCCCACGCTGCTGGTCGACCGACGCACCGTGGGTTCCGATCGCTGGATCATCGTCGACGACGAGGGAGCCGCCCGCGTCGCGACCGAGCACCTCATCGCTCAGGGCCACACGCGCATCGGCTGGGCCGGCGGCCGAGCCGGTGTCGATACCGCCCAGCGTCGAGCCAACGGCATCCGCGATGCCATGGCCGCGGCTGACCTCTGGCTCGACCCGTCGTGGGTCGTGGCCGCCGACTACACCCCCACCGGTGGTGCCAGGGCCGTGGCCGAGATCCTGCAGAGCGAGGTGCGCCCCACGGCCATCGTGGCCGCCGATCCCAACGAGGCGCTTGGCGCCTGGCACGAGCTGGAGCGACACGGGTTGCGCGTGCCGGATGACATCTCGCTCGTGGCCATCGGGAAGCTGCCCGCGGAGGACTACCGCGTGGACCCGCTCACCTGCGTCGAGATGCCGCTGAATCGTTTGGGCCGCCTGTCGGTGGAGCTCGTGCTCGACAACCCCTGGGACCGGCCCATCCGCGAGGTCCTCGCCGATGGCTTCGTCATCTCCGACGGCGCCACGGCCGCACCGCCTCGGGAGGGAGTCTAGGCCCGGCGGGCCCAGCAGCGCCTGCTGTCGAACGGCTAGCGGTACTCGTCGACGGCTTCGAACATGGCCTCGATGTTCTGTGGCGGCACGTCGCCGAGCATGTTGTGCGCCGTGGCAAAGACGAAGCCGCCGCCGGGTGCCAGCGTCTCGATGTTGCGGCGAACGTGGTCGCGGACCGCATCGGGCGTGCCCTTGGGCAGCACCTGTCGCGTGTCGGCACCACCACCCCAGAAGGTGATGGCATCACCGAACTCGGCCTTGAGCTTGGCCGGCTCCATGTCGCGAGCGCTGATCTGCACCGGGTTGAGGATGTCCACGCCGGTCTCGATGATGTCCGGCAACAGGTCGTAGAGCGAGCCGCACGAGTGCAGGAACGTCTTGAGCGAGCTGCGTTCGTGGACGTACGCGTTGAGGGCCGCATGGCGTGGCTTGAAGATGGCGCGGTACGTGTCGGGCGACATCAGTGGCCCGTTGTCCATGCCCAGGTCATCGCCGAAGCGAACGATGTCGACGAGGTCGCCGACCGAGGCGATGACGTTGTCCAACGTCTGGAAGTGGATCTCAAGCAGCGCATCGAGGAGCCGCTCTACGTTGGCCTGGTCGACCACGAGGTCCATGAGGAAGTTGTCGATGCGGCGCAGGAACGTGCCCCACTCGAAGAGGTTGCAGCCCACGACCACCATCAGCGCCCGGTCGGTGGAGTCTCGCAGGGCCAGCGTCCGCGCCCGAAGCGTATCCCAGAACCCATCGTCACCGGCATGATTCCAGGGCGTGTGCACGAGCCCGGACCAGAGCACGTTCGGCATCACCTCGGCCAGCCCCGAGAGGTCGTCGGGATAGCCATCGAGGTAGGGCCAGTGGGTCTGGTCGAAGAAGGCCGCACCCCGCGGCATCGAGGCGATCTTGAGCCCATCGGCGTTGAAGGCCTCCCAGGCGCCATTCTCCTGCTGCACCGGGTCGAACCCGGCAGGGATCGAGACATCCGCGCCGCCGGGCAGCGTGACTGGCTTCCAGTCGGCATCGGTGGCGTCGAATGTGCGCCCGATATCGACCACGTCGATGCGCAGACGATCCAGCAGCTCGTCCTGCGGCTGCGCCAGCTGCTGCACCACGTCGTAGACCCAGGTGCGCTGGTCGGCCAGGCCAAGATGCTTGACCAGGTTCGCATGCGCGACCGCCGAGATGCCCGAGCTGGGCGTGGAGCCCAGATCCACCGGCAGTCGGTCGGGCTCCCGATGCTCGATGCTGGCGAGGACGCGCTCACGTGGCGTCATCGAGAGCTGGTGTTGCGACATCGTCGGACCTCCAAATCGTCGTGGCCGACGGTAGCATCACGCGTTCCGTCGGTTCGTTGCTGGGACGCGCGGTGGACGTGAAGCCCCCGCTCGGATCAACCCATCCAGGCGCCACCGGTGAGATTGACGACCGCACCGGTCACATAGCTCGCGTGGGCCGAGGCCAGGAAGACCGCGACCGAGGCGATCTCCGCCGACGCGGCCTGCCGACCCATGGGCGTGGACTCCACGAACGCCCGTGTGGCGGCGCTGAAGCCTGCCTGCTGCATGGGGGTATCCACGATACCCGGCGCGATGCTGTTGACTCGGATGCCGAGCGGTCCGTAGTGGCGAGCCATCGCGTAGGTGAGCGAGATGATCCCGCCCTTGGACGAGGCATACGCCGGGATCGAGCTGGGTCCACCGGTCGTGGCCGAGAGCGAGGTCAGCATGCAGATGCTTCCCTGCGTGCGGTGCTCCTGCATGTGGCGCCCGGCGGCACGGGCCAGGAAGAACGTCGACTTCAGGTTGGTGTCCAGCTGCCAGTCCCAGTCCGCTTCGCCGATCTCGTCGAAGGGCTGCCGTCCCAGGACGCCCGCCGAGAGGACGACGCCATGGACGTCACCCAGTTCCTCGCTGGCGTGGGCCACCAGCCGGCCATGGGCGCTGAGGTCGTTGAGATCGAGTCCGGCCGCACGGTGCGGGCCCCCCGGCAGGGACTCGACGACGTCACCGAGCCGCTCCTCGTTGATGTCGACCGCACAGACCCGGGCGCCGACGTCCGCGAACGCGCGGGCCGTGGCTTCACCGATGCCCTGGGCCGCACCGGTCACGATGATGCCGCGGTCCTCGAGGCCCCATCCCGTCCGTCCGGCGTCCATGCTCGACCTCCACTCCCGCTCGGGGCGCGTTGCTAGGGTGCTTCGATCGCCAGGCGCAGGTCCTCGGCGACCGACACGAGGTGCTCGGACATCATCATGCGTGCTTGTGCCGGATCGTGGGCCTCGACTGCCTCGACGAGCCGTCGGTGGAACTCGATGCCGTGGTCCCGCCCGCTCTTCGTCATGACCAGCTTGCGGCGAAGCTCGATCTGGAGCTCTGCGACCGAACCGAAGAGGATCGAGTAGAGCGGGTTGTGGGCAGCTTCGGCGAGCAGGTTGTGGAACTCCATGTCGCGGACCACGATGCCCTCGGTGTCATCGAGGTCACTGGCCGTTTCCTCGGCCAGTCGGGTCAGGCCCTCGATCTGCTCGTCGGTGGCTCTGATCGCGGCGTGCGCCGCGATGCTCGGCTCGAGCGCCAGCCGCAGCTCCATGAGATGGACGATCGAGACCACGTTGTCGCCGACGATGGCCACGAGTTCTGGGTCGATCAGGTTCCAGCGCTGCCGCGGTGTCACACGCATGCCCGATCCCTGCACGACCTCGACCAGCCCCTTGGTGCTCACGATGCGGACGGCTTCGCGCACAGCGGACTTGCCCACCGAGAACTCCCGCACGAGTTCGGACTCGGTCGGCAGCGGCGTCCCGGCTGGCAGGTCCCGCTCCACGATCTGGCGCATCAGTTGGTTGGCGATCTGATCGGGTAGGCGGGTGCGGGTAACGGTCGACGTCCGGCGGTCCGACGTCCGGCGCTGGTGGGGGATGGCGGCCTTGGTGGGACGCCCGCGGGTCACGCCAGATCCTTCATGATCTCTTCGCTGATCTCGTCGTAGCGGCGCGAGTTCTCGATCTCGGCCACGATGCGTCCTCCCTTCATGACCAGGATGCGATCGGCCAGCCGGACCATCTCGGGCATGTCGCTGGAGATCAGCAGGATGGCCTTGCCCGATCGCGCGAGGTCCCAGATCAGCTCGTGCAGCGCATCCTTGGTCTTGATGTCGATGCCGATGGTGGGCTCATCGATGATGAGGATGTCGGCCTCCGCCGCCAGCCACTTGGCGATGCTGACCTTCTGCTGGTTGCCGCCACTGAGGTTGCCCACGGTCTGCTCCAACGAGGGCGTACGAACATCGAGTTCCTCTGCGTGTCGCTGGGCGATCTCACGCTCGGCCGCATCGGGTACCCAGCCGACCACCCACCTGGCCAGCCGTCGCCAGAGGGTCACCGAGATGTTGAAGGTGATGTCCTTGGAGAGGATCAACCCGTCGGTCTTGCGGTCCTCGCTCACGTAGCCGATGCGGTAGCGGCCCAGCGCCTGGGCGACACTGCCGATCTTGGCGGTCTTGCCGTTGACTTCGACACTGCCGCCGATCATCTCGTTGATACCGATGACCGCGTGGGCCAGTTCGGTACGTCCGGCACCGACGAGGCCGTAGAGACCCACGATCTCACCGGGGAAGACCTCCAGGCTGGCATCCACCACTCCGTCGATGGTGTCCACGTCGTGCAGCGCCAGCGCCGGCCGCTCGCCACGTGGCGGTCGGGACGGCAGGTCCGTGTCTCGTCTGGTGCGGCCGATCATCCACGAGACCAGCTGGTCTCGGGTCAGGCCTGCGAGGGGCTCGCCCGAGGCCACGTTCTTGCCGTCGCGCAGGACGGTCACCCGGTCGCAGAGCTCGAAGACCTCCTCCAGCTTGTGCGTGACCACCAGCACGGCCACGCCACGGTCACGCAACGAACGCAGGATCTCGAAGAGGTGGGCCGCCTCGTGCGGTGTGATCGAGGCGGTGGGCTCGTCGAGCAGGAGCACACTGCTCTCCAGCGCAAGCGCACGCGCGATCTCGACGAGCTGCATCTCAGCTGCCGAAAGCCGCGCCGCTCGGCGGGTCACGGGGATGTTCAGCTCCATGACCTCGAGCCAGCGAGCGGCTTCCTCATTGATGGTGTCGTAGTCGACCAGGACCCCATTCCGCAGCGGCATGCGCTCGATGAGGATGTTCTCGCCGACGCTGAACTCGGGGATGAGGTTGCGCTCCTGGGGCACCGAGGCGATGCCGGCCTCGATGGCGTCGCGAGGGCTGCGGAAGTCGACTTCCTTGCCTGCCATGTGCAAGGTCCCGCTGTCTTGCCCATAGAGGCCGGTGATGATCTTGATGAGCGTGGACTTGCCTGCGCCGTTCTCGCCCACGAGGGCGTGGATCTCACCGCCCTCGAGCGCCAGCGAGACGTCGTCGAGTGCCAGCACGCCCGGGAAGGCCTTGCTCACACCGACCGCGTCGAGCGCGATCTGGTCCTGCTGGTCGGTCATTTCAGCGACCTCTTGGGCTTGCCCGACCGCGACGCCACGTGGCTGGCATAGACGGCGCCGAGGATGAACAGCCCGAGTAGGAGCTCCACGTAGATGGGGTCGATGCCGAGGTGTACGAGTGAGTTGTCGATGATGGCGATGATGAGCGCCGCCACGAGTAGGCCGATGATGCGCACCGAGCCGCCGAACAGGGATACGCCACCGATGATGGGCACGGCGAAGGAGAGCAGCAGCCAGCTCTGTCCGATCATCGGCTGGGCGGCGCTCAGCTGCGCAGCCCACAGCATGCCGGCGGTACCGGCGAGCAGGCCCGAGAGCACGTGGGCCCAGACGATGCGGCGTCCGACCGGGATACCGGCCGTCTTGGCCGCTGAGAGGTTGCCGCCGATAGCCAGGGTCTGGCGGCCGGCAAGGGTGCGGTAGTAGTACACGGCCAGGGCTCCGAGCGTGGACAGCGTGATGATGCCCATCAGCGGGAAGAAGGCGAAGCGGGCCTGGCCGAAGGAGGTGAAGCCGGGATCGAGATCGTAGAACGGCTGCGCCGAGGTCAGGCCCAGGTTGAGCCCCAGGAACACGCTGGCGGTAGCGATGGTGACGATGAAGGCATTGAGGCCGGTCCGAGCCACGATGATGCCGTTGACCGCGCCGCAGGCTGCGCCACAGGCGATCCCACCGATGACGGCCAGCCATACGGGCAGTCCGTAGGCGTCCATGATGCCGCCCGCGGTGATGGCCGCGAGTCCGCCGATGGCGCCGACCGAGAGGTTCATCTGTGAGATGGCCAGGACCGACATCTGCGCTGCGCCGATGAGTACGGCCGTGGACACGGCGCGCATTACGACGAAGAGGTTGAACTCAGACAGGAACGAGTCCGAAACCAGCGCCATGATCGCGACCATGATCAACAGGATCACCAGCAGGCCCGCCCAGCTGTACTCCGTCAGCCGACCCAGCATCTGCCGACCGCGACCGACGGTCTCTGCCTGGCTCATCGACTCGACCGCAACGACATTCGTTCCCCGACCACCGCGCGGATCCGGTCGAGGCTGACCGCCAGCAGCAGGATGAGGCCAAGGAAGAGGTTCACGAAGAAGTTGCTGACGTTGAGCAGCAGCACTCCGTTGGTGATGCTCGCGACCAGCAGTCCGCCGATGATGGCGCCGAATACGGACACAGAGCCGCCGGTGATGGCGGTGCCGCCGATGACCGCGATGGCAAACGAGGGCAGGAGCCAGTCCATGCCGATAACCGGCACCGCGTCGGCGAGCATGGCCGCGCTCATGATGCCGGCGAGGCCGGCCAGCAGGCCCGAGAGCATGTGCGTCTTGATGAGCGTCAGGTTCACGTTGACGCCGGACATGGCCGCCGCTCGCCGGTTGGCTCCGATAGAAAGGATCTCGCGCCCGAGTCGGGTCTTGGTGTAGAGAAGCCAGAGGGCGGCAGCGGCCACGAGCATGACCAGCACCAGCGGCGACACCGGGTAGCCCAGGACGCGGATGCGGCTGAAGGTCAGGAACGCCTCGGGCAGATCGTCATATGAATCTGCCGCGGTTATCGCCAGCATCAACCCCGTGTACACGCTCGCCGTAGCCAGCGTGATGACGAAGCTGTTGATGCCGGTTCGCACGACGAGGAGGCCGTTGGTAGCACCCATCAGCGCGCCCAGTGCCAGCCCGATGGGGATGGCCAGCAGGGGGTCGAGATGGAGGACCTCCATCAGGCCGCCGGCGCACATGGCGACCCCGCCGCCGATGGCACCGAGCGAGAGGTTCATCTCACCCGCCGAGAGGGCGATCATCTGCCCGAAGGCGATGACGATCTGCACTGCCGCGAAACGCAGCAGCGTGAACATGTTGAAGTCGCTGGTGAATCCGGTCGCGAAGAGCGCGAAGAACAACCAGAAGCTGAGCGTCACCGCCAGCAGGCCGAGCCTGGGCGAGTTGCGCCTGAGCATGCTGCGTAGCTGGTCGTTACGCGTCAACTTCCGTGTCTCTCCAGCACTGATGAACGGAGTGGGTGCCGCGAGGCGGACCCGCTTGGGGCCAATCGCGCCTCGCGGTCACCACGACGAGCGTTTGGACGCTCGCTAGGAAGCCTGTCCTAGGGGCAGGTCACGTAGGCTGTGGGGAAGGTCTCGGCGATCTCGCCGGTGAGGACCTTCAGGTCGTCACCGTAGGTCTCCACGTTGTCAGCGTGGATGAGCAGCGTGCCGGAGTCCACGAAGTACGGAGCATCCTCGGCGGGCGTGCAACCGTGGGCCAGCATGGCCAGGATCTTGGAGCCCACGAAGGCCTGACCGTACGGGTTCTGGGCCATGGTGCCGTCGATGATGCCGTCGCGGATGGCGTCGAGGACGATGGGATCGTCGTCGATGCCGATCATGCGGATGCGGCCGTCACCGAGGTTGCGCAGCGCTGTCGCCGACACGGTGGAGGGGATGTACGCAGATGTCACGATGCCATCGATCTCGTCGCCTCGAGCCGCGAGGAACGCATTGATCTTCTCGTCCGCGGACTCCTGGTCATCGATGTCGGCGATGTGCTCGACGATGGTGACGGCCCCGTCGGTCTCGGCCACGGCCTGCTCGACCGCGTCGATGCGCAGCGTAGTGTTGGGGTCGACTAGCTTGCCGGTGCCGTGCATGATCGCGCCTTCGCCGCCCATGGCCTCGATGAGGGCCTTGGTGCCGAGGTAGGCCGAGTTGGCCACGTCGGTGCCGAAGCAGAACGCGGCGTCGGTGGGCTCGGTGACACAGCCGGCGATGGCCATGACCGGGAAGCCCGCTGCCGAGAGCTCGCTCATGATGGCGTTGGTGGCGTTGGCGTCACCGGGGAAGATGCCGAAGGCGTTGAAGCCCTGGGCGGCCATGCTGTTGAGCAGCTGGTTCTGATCCTCGAGGTTCCACTCGGGCGGGGCGCGGAAGGCGCTCTCGCCGAGCCCGTTCTCTGCCACGGAGTCGGCCAGGCCGGGCTCCATCGGCAGGAAGTAGGGATGCGGGCCGCCGGGAACGATCGCTACGCGTACGTCGGAGAAGTCCATCTCCTCGGCCTGAGCGACTGCCGGGGCAGCGACCGCCAGAGCCATGAGGGCGCTGAGGCCCAAGCCGCCTAGTCGGATGGCGCGTGATCTGGATGCCATCTGTACCTCCGTTGGGGTTGCTGTTGACGAAGAGCGATGTAGGTGGTGATGGCGGTCTGAGCCACCATCAGGCAGGGTGAGTTCCACTGCCGTCCAATCGATGTCCCGGTCCGGTCGGTCCACCTCCCCTCACTGGCCCTGATCGATCGCCGCCTTCTCCCGAGGGGCGACTGTCAGCGGTTGAAACAGGTGACCGATTGAGCGTATCACCTGATGAATATGCTACGTTGGCCGAGCGCGCAGAACCGTGACCCGACGGGCTCGCCGGCCCGCCGTTGCGGCGGCGCGGGAAGCCGATACAGGCCCAGGGGATCATCAGCGACGAGCGACGAGGCTGTCTGCCGCTCGGGTGAACGGCAGCAGGTTCGCGGAAAGGACCGAGGACCATGCGGGACCACGTGACGCGCCAGGAGTACGACGCCTGGATCAGCGAATGCGCGGCGCTGGCCGTCGCCTGCGGCTTCCCCATCCGGGACTCCATGATCACCGACAACAGCGGCGTCATCTTCGGCCCTGACCAGTACGCGGCCTTCGAGAACGGCCTGTGGTCGCGCGAGCCCTACGAGATCATCGCCATCTTCGACGCCATCAACGAGCCCGCCGTCGATGGCCTGCCGCCAGCGGGGTTGGAGTGGGCCCAGTTCGGCGGTCTGTGTGAGAAGTTGATCGTCGTCCATCCGGGCAAGTTCTGTTCGGCCCACTTCCACTGGCGCAAGACCGAGTACTACGAGGTCGTGCTGGGTGAGGCCGACGTGTTCTACGCACCCGAGATCATCGACTTCCCCGAGCTGGGTGTCATCGCTTCGGAAGTCGTCGAGCGCCAGCCCATGCCCCAGGGTGACCCACGACCCGACAGCATCGTCCTGCCGGCCGGCAGGGAGAAGGCATGGGAGCTGCTGACGTCCTACCAGCGCGTACGCAAGGGTGATCCCAAGTTCGTCGTTCCGCGCAAGCATCTGCACGGCTTCGGCTGCCCGGCCGATGCCCGCACGCCGCTCATCATCCGCGAGAACTCGACCTACAACCACGAGCCGACGGAGTCGGCGAAGGACAGCCTCATGCCCGAGTGGCAACACATCCACGACAACGCCTTCATGCATCCGGGTGTGGCTGAGAGCCGCCTCGGCAACGTCATCCGCTAGCACCCGGCGCGGCGACGCGACGCAGGAGGGCCCGAGAAGGGGACCGATGATGACGATGACCAGCGCAGCTCGCGTGCGCGCAGCGCTCGACCACGTGGAACCAGATAAGGTCCCGCTCGACTTCGGTGGCGCCGAGGTCGCGGGCATCAACCGCCACACCATGCGCGGCATGCGCGAGTACCTCGGCCTGAGCCTGGACGTCGAGCTCGATGACCTCATCTGCCAGACGGGCGTGATGGCCGACGACCTCATCGAGCGCCTGGGCGTGGACGTCAGGATCGTCGGGCCCAACGACCCGTCCGACCCCGGCCTGGAGCAGGACCTGGGGCTGGTCGGGGACCACTACCGCTACATCGACGAGTTCGGCATCGGCTGGCAGATGCCCCGGGTCGGTGGCCACTACTACGACCTCTATCGGTATCCCTTCGCGGAGGTCGATACCGTGGAGGAGGTGGAGGCCTATCCCTGGCCCGACATGTCCGACCCGGCCCGCACCAAGGGCATGGCCCAGCGGGCACGAGTGGTCGCGCGCGACGAGCAGAAGGCCGTCTTCCTGGGGCGCGCCAGCTCGGGCATGTGGGAGCACGTCATGTGGATGACGGGCTACGAGAAGTACTACATGGACATGGTCACCAACCCTGCGCTGTGCCGGGCCAAGATGGAGAAGATCCTCGAGCTCAAGATGCAGTACTGGGGCCGGGTGCTCGCTGAGGTCGAGGAGGAGTACGTCGTCGTCTCCTGCGCCGATGACCTCGGTGGCCAGAACGGACTCCTCGTCTCACTCGACATGTACAAGGAACTGGTGTGGCCGTACCACAAGCGCCTCTTCGAGTTCCTCAAGTCGACCCCGTCGAAGGCCAAGGTCTATGTCTTCTACCACAACGATGGAGCCATCTACGAGACGCTGCCACTGCTCATCGAGGCCGGCGTCGACATCATCAACCCCTGGCAGGTCAACTGTGCGGGCATGGATGACACGGCCAGGTTCAAGCGCGAGTTCGGCAACGACCTCACGGTCTGGGGCGGCAGCTGCGATACCCAACAGGTCCTGCCCTTCGGTACGCCCCAGGAGGTGCGCGACGAGACCCGCCGACGCATCGAAGACCTCGCGCCCGGCGGTGGCTACGTCTTCGCGCCCATCCACATCATCCAGTCGGGCGTACCGGTCGAGAACGTGATGGCCATGTGGGAGACGCTGCAGGAGTACGGCGTCTACTGAGCAGCAGGCTCGGCTCCATCATCGAGCGCGTAGACGGTCACGGCCGTGCCCCCCAGGACCTGTGCCCGCTCGTGCTCCGAGAGATCGGCCAACAGCTCGGTCGCAGCCGCGTGCACCCGCTCGTACCCGGCCGCGAGCGTGCAGACCGGCCAGTCGGACCCGAACATCAAGCGTCCTGGTCCGTACCACTCGAGTAGACGCTCTGCGTAAGGCCGCAGGTCGTCGATGGTCCAGGCCGCCCAGTCGGCTTCCGTGACCATGCCCGAGAGCTTGACGCTGACTCCCTCATGGCCGGCCAGCCGTCGCATGAGCTCGCTCCAGGGCTCGAGCTCGCCGGCTGCGATGGGTGGCTTGGCGATGTGATCGACCACGAAGCGGACCTCGGGCAGATCGGCCACGAGCTCCAGCGTGGCCGGCAGCTCACGCGGTCGGACGAGCAGGTCGTAGACGAGCCCGGCCTGGCCCACGGCGCGGATGCCCCGCCCGACGTCCGGTCGCAGCAGCCACTCGGGATCAGCCTCATCGTGCACCTGGTGGCGGATCGCCTTGAGCCAACGTCCGTCGGGCCGGGCTCGCAGCCGGTCGATGACGGCCTCCACGGCGGGGTCGGTCAGATCCACCCAACCGACCACGCCGGCCACGAAGTCGGTCGTGTCCGCGATGCGCAGGAAGAGCTCGGTCTCCTCGACGCTCGAGATGGTTTGCACCAGCACCGAGCGGTCGATACCGGCGGCCGCGAGGAGCGGACGCAACTCGTCGGGCCCGCTCCTGCCTGCCAGGCCGGCAGCGGCACCGGTCATCCAGGGGTACTCGAAGGGACCACTGGTGGTGTCCCAGAAGTGATGGTGTGAATCGACGGTCGTGACCATCGTGGTCTCCTCTCCGTGCGCGGGCGAGCCCGATGGTGTGCAGCGTAGCCGACCACGGGCTGCCGAAGCCGTGCTCGTGCGCGACGGGGGAGACCGCCCTCGCTCGCGGTCGTACGATGGGCATCAGTGGGGGCTACCGGCCCCGACCCAGTCTCAGGGGAGTGAGTGAATGGGCAGATTCGAAGGTCGCACCGGACTCGTGACCGGAGCCGGACAAGGCATCGGGGCCGCCACGGCGCGTCGTCTCTTGGAGGACGGCGCACGGGTGACCGGCATGGATCGCAACGAAGCGGCGCTCGAGCGGACAGCTGCCGCGTTCGGTCCACTCGCAGAGCGGTTCACACCGCTCGTCGGGGATGTCACCGACAAGAGCGCGAGGGCTGCGGCCATCGAGGCCGCCGTCGACGCCGATGGCGCGCTGCACATGCTGGTGAACAACGCGGCGGTGTTCCTGCTCGCCGGGCCCGGCGCGACCGAGGAGCAGTGGAACGAGACCATCGCCGTCAACCTCCTGGCGCCGGCCTACCTCTCCGACGAGGCGACCCCGGCCCTGGCCAAGAGCGGCCATGGGGCCATCGTCAACATCGCCAGCATCGCGGGGCATGTCGGTCAGATCGACCGCCAGACCTACAACGCGAGCAAGGGCGGCATCCTCGAGCTGACGCGGTGCCAGGCCCTCGACCTCGCTCGGCACAAGATCCGCTCCAACAGCGTGAGCCCGGGCTGGATCTGGACCGAGGTCCTCGAGGAGTTCTCCGAGGGTGACCGGCCGAAGTGGGAGGCCGTCTGGGGCAAGTACAGCGTGTTCGATCGGTGCGCCGAGCCCAGCGAGGTGGCCGCGGCCATCGCCTTCCTGCTCAGCGACGACGCCAGCTTCGTGACCGGTGCCGACCTCCCGGTCGACGGCGGCTACCTGGCGCTCGGACCGGAAGGTGGCTTCAAGCTGACGACGCTCGAGTCGCGAGAACAACAGGGCTGAAAGCCTGGGCTCAGCCCTCGGGCGGGTCGATCTTCCAGGACACGAACTTGGTCTCGAGGTACTCCTCGAGACCCCACTTGCCGCCCTCGCGGCCGAGTCCCGATTCCTTGACCCCGCCGAATGGTGCCTGGGGCGTGGAGGGCAATCCGTCGTTGGCGCCGATGATGCCGTACTCGAGCCCCTCAGCCACGCGGATGAGCCGCGAGGCGTCACGCGTATAGAGGTAAGCGGCGAGGCCGTAGGGCGTGTCGTTGGCCTTGGCGATGGCATCGGCCTCGTCCTCGAAACGGACCACCGGTGCCACGGGCCCGAACGTCTCTTCGACCATGATGGCCATGCCGGGCCGGACGCCGGTGATGACGGTCGGCGCGAAGAAACGGTCGGCGTGTCCATCGGGCGGCGGCAGGCGCCTGCCGCCGGTCACGATCGCGGCGCCACCCGCGACCGCATCCGCGATGTGTTCCTCGACCTTGGCCACGGCCCGGTCGTCGACCAGGGGCCCGATGTGGGTGCCCGCGGCGAAGCCGTCACCGACCGACAGGCCCTCTGATGCCTCCGTCAGCGCCTCGACGAAGCGATCGTGGATGCCCGCCTGCACGTAGACCCGGTTGGCGCAGATACAGGTCTGGCCGGCGTTGCGGTACTTCGACGCCAGCGCTCCGGCCACTGCCAGGTCGAGATCGGCATCGTCGAACACCAGCACCGGCGCGTGGCCACCCAGCTCCAGCCCGAGCCGGGTCACGTGCTCTGCGGCGAGCACCATCAGGCGCTTGCCGACCTCCGTCGAGCCGGTGAACGAGAGCGCGCGGACGCGGGCGTCGGCGAGCAGCGTCTCCGCGATGACGTCGGCCTTGCCGGAGATGACGTTGACGACACCGGCCGGCAGGCCGGCTTCGATGCTCAGCTCACCCAGCGCCAGCGCGCTCAGCGGTGTCTTGCTGGCGGGCTTGACGACCATGGTGCAGCCCGCGGCCAGGGCCGGCGCGAGCTTGCGCGTGATCATGGCCGAGGGCAGGTTCCAGGGGGTGATGGCCGCGGCCACACCGATCGGCTGGCGCAGGACGAGGATGCGCTTGTCGGGCACGAAGGCCTGGACCGTCTCGCCGTAGATGCGCTTCGCTTCCTCGGCACTCCACTCGACGAAGCCGGCGGCATAGGCGATCTCGCCCCGCGACTCGGCCAGCGGCTTGCCAACCTCGAGGGTGATGATCTCCGCCAGCCGCTCCTGGTCTCGCATCATCAGCTCGTACAGCCGGCGCAGCGTGCGAGCACGCTCCGCGCCGGGCAGGGCCCGCCATCCGGGCAGCGCCGCGTGCGCGGCGTCCACCGCGGCGGTCGTGTCGGCTGCACCGCCCTCCGGCACCGTGCCGATGAGGCTGTCGTCCGAGGGGTTGCGGACCTCGATCTCCCGGCCGCTCTTCGCGGCCACCCATTCGCCGCCGATCAGCGCGCGATCCATGACTCGTCCACCTGCCGGCATCGTTACCTCCTGGGTTCCGCGGCGCATGTCCTCCCGATTTGAGCAGGTCATACGGTGATAGGATGAATCTTACGTGACGAGCGTGGCTTCCGCGCTCGGCAACGATGGGAGGAAGCGATGCCCGAGAACGGTGACCGCCGCCTCGAGTGGTACCGCAGGATGCTGCTCATCCGCAGCTTCGAGGACACCGTCTACCAGATGTTCATGGCCGGACGGATCGAGGGCACCGCCCACCTCTGCCAGGGCCAGGAGGCCGTGTCGGTCGGCGCCACCGCGGCCATGACCCGTGGTGATGTCCAGACCAATACCTATCGAGGGCACGGTGAGGCGCTCGCGCTGGGCATGTCGGCCGAGGAAGCCATGGGCGAGATGCTCGGTCGCGCTACCGGCGGATCCCAGGGCATGGGCGGCTCCATGCACCTGATCGATCGGGCCAATGGCAACATCGGTGCCAACGCCATCGTCGGCGCCGGCATGCCCATCGCCGTGGGTGCAGCCATGGCCTTCAAGTTCCGCCAGGAGCCCAACGTCGCACTCACCTTCATGGGCGATGGGGCGACGAACATCGGTACCTTCCACGAGTCGCTGAACATGGCGGCGGTGTGGGCAGCGCCGGTCGTCTTCATCATCACCAACAACCTCTACGGCGAGTACTCGCCGGTCCGCATGACCACGCCGATCGACGATCTGGCGCGTCGGGCCGAGCCGCATGGCATGCCGGGCGTCGTCGTCGACGGGCAGGACGTCGAGGCGGTGTACGCGGCCACGTCGGAAGCGGTCGGCCGGGCACGTGCCGGCGATGGACCCTCCCTCCTCGAGATGAAGACCTACCGGTACCGTGGGCACTCACGCTCCGAGCCGGCGCGCTACCGGCCGGAGGGCGAGCTGGAAGCCTGGGTCGAGCGCGACCCCATCGGGATCCTGGGCCGCCGACTCCTCGACGAGGGACTGATGACGAGTGGGGAGCAGACCTCGGTCGCCCAGGACATGGAGTCCGAAGTCCAAGTCGCCATCGAGCGCGCGGAGGCGGCGCCGTATCTGACGCTCGAGGAGGCCCGACGCCATGTCTATGCCGACTGAGGCGCAGGCGAAGACCGCCAGCGGTGACGTCGCGGAGATGACCTACCGCGAGGCCGTGCAGGCGGCGCTCGACGACAGCCTGGCCGAGGACCCCGCGGTCGTGTTCATGGGCGAGGACGTGGGCAACCAGGGCGGCGTCTACAAGACCAATGTGGGCCTGGCCGAGAAGTACGGCCAGCGCATCATCAACACGCCCATCTGCGAGAACGGCTTCACGGGTGTAGCCCTGGGCATGGCCGTGATGGGCATGCGGCCGATCGTCGAGTTCATGTTCGCCGACTTCATGCCCACTGCCGGCGACGCCATCGTCAACCAGCTGCCCAAGTACCGCTTCATGAGCGGTGGCCAGCTGTCGGCGCCGGTCACCCTGCGCGTGGTCTCAGGGGCCGGCACTCGTTTCGGTACCCAGCACACCGCCTCGGGCGAGTCATGGTTCATGGCCCAGCCGGGCCTGCGTGTGGCCGCGGCGGGCACGCCCGCGGCCGCGTACGAGCTACTGCGCGCGGCCGTGCGCTCCAACGACCCCACCATCGTGCACGAGCACCGGCTGCTGTACCTGCGGAAGGGCGACGTCCGTCGTGGCGCGGTGGCGGAGTTGGGCAAGGCCAAGGTCGAGCGGCAAGGCGCCGACGTCACGATCGTATCCACGATGCTCATGCTCCAGCGGTCCCTACAGGCCGCCGAGATGCTGGAGCAGGACGAGGGCATCAGTGTCGAGGTCATCGACCTGCGCTGGATCCGCCCGCTCGACCTGGACACCATCAGCGCCTCGGTCGAGCGGACCGGGCGCCTGGTGGTGGTCGAGGAGCAGCCACACGAGGGTGGCTGGGGGGCCACGCTCATCAGCCGACTGGCCATGGCCGGCACGAGTATGTCGACCCGACCACGCTGCGTCTCCCTGCTCGACGACATGCTCGTGCCCTTCGCGGCGCCACTCGAGGACGCCGTCATACCCTCGACCGAGCGGATCGCCGAAGAGGTGCGGGCTAGTCTGATGTCATGAACACGACCGTCATCGAGAGCATCACCAGCCGCGACCTGCGCTTCGAGTTGGAGGCGGGGGAGGGCTCCGACTCGGTCCACAACACCGCGGAGTACGCCTACGCGGTGGCATCGCTCACCAGCAACGGGGCACTGGTCGGCAACGGCCTGACCTTCACCCTCGGCGGTGGCAACCATCTCGTCTGCCAAGCCATCGAGGCCCTGGGTTCGCCGCTCGTCGGGCGCGATATCGAGGAGGTCATGGCCGACTTCGGCCGCGTCTTCGACGAGATCGCGGACCATCCGCAGTATCGCTGGCTCGGACCCCATAAGGGTGTCGTGCACCTCGCCCTGGGTGCGCTGACCAACGCCTGCTACGACCTTTGGGCCAAGTCTCGCGGCGTGCCGCTGTGGCGTCTGCTGTTGGACCTCTCGCCCGAGGAGCTCGTGCGCACGCTGGACCTTTCGTACCTCGAGGACGTGCTCACGCACGACGAGGCGGTCGAGATGCTGGCCACCCGCATGGACTCGCGCGCTGAGCGCTCAGATGTCCTGGAGTCGGGTTACCCCGGCTACGACACGTCGGTCGGCTGGTTCGAGTTCAGCACCGGGCAGGTGCTGGAGAAGGCGCGAGCGGCCGTGGAGCAGGGCTTCGAGGCCGTGAAGCTCAAGGTCGGCGGAGCGGATAGCCGACGCGACATCGACCGGGCGCTCAAGCTGCGTGAAGCCATGGGCCCGGACATCCGCATCATGCTCGATGCCAACCAGCAGTGGCCGCTGCCACGGGCCATCGAGATCTGCGGCGAACTCGCCGCCATGGACCCCTACTGGATCGAGGAGCCTACGCACCCCGACGACGTCTTCGCTCATCGTGACCTGGCCCGAGCCATCGCACCGGTCAAGTTGGCGGCCGGCGAGGCCGTGCCCAACCGAGTCATCTTCAAGAACCTGCTGCAGGCCCAAGCCATGCACTTCGTGCAGGTCGACGCCACGCGGGTCGGCGGCATCAGCGAGTTCATCACGGTCAGCCTGCTGGCGAAGAAGTACGGCTTGCCCGTGGTGCCACACGTCGGCGACATGGGCCAGATCCACCAGCACCTCGTGCTGTTCAACCGCGTGGCCCTGGATCACGAGGAGATCTTCCTCGAGTACATCCCGCACCTGCGGGAGCACTTCCTGGAGCCGGCGCGCGTCGAAGGGGGCCGATACCTGGTGCCGAGTGCGCCCGGCAACAGCAGCGACCTGCGCTAACCGCTAGGCTCGCACGCCATGAGCATCGATCCCTTCGAGCGTGTCCCGCTGGGCCGGGCGCCGGTCGACGTCTGGCAGCTGGGCGTCGGGATGGCCGCGCTCTCGGGCCTCTTCCGCGAGGTCAGCGACGAAGAGGCGGCTGTGGTGCTGGACCACGCTTGGTCCGAGGGGGTCCGCTACTACGACACCGCGCCGCTCTACGGCTATGGCGTGGGCGAGGAGCGGCTGGGTCGGATGCTGGCCGGCCACGACCACGCCGACTACACCGTCTCGTCGAAGGTGGGTCGCCTCATCTACCCCATCGAGGCCATCGATGCCGACCCCACGCTCGAGCCGGATCGGCCCGCCGTCGAGATCCCCGGCTTCGACCCACGCGAGGGCTACTTCAAGGGCGCGCCGCCCCAGCGGCCGGTGTTCGACTACAGCTATGACGGCGTGATGCGGTCGGTCGAGGACTCGCTCGCTCGCATGGGCCTCGAGCGCATCGACATCTTCTGGATCCATGACCCCGACATGCACTGGCAGCAGGCCATCGGCGGCGCCTACCCAGCGTTGGACGAGCTCCGTTCGCAAGGTGTCGTGCGTGCCATCGGCGTGGGTATGAACCAGGCGGAGATGCTGGCGCGCTTCGTGCGCGAGGGTGACTTCGATGCGGTCATGTGTGCCGGCCGCTATACGTTGCTGGACCAGGGTGCGCTGCGTGAGCTGTTCCCCGCCTGTCGGGAGCGCGGCACGGTCGTGGTCGCAGCCGGCGTGATGAACAGCGGCCTGCTGGCCAACCCGCACCCCGACTCGAAGTTCGACTACGCTCCCGCGCCTCCGGACCTGCTCCGCCGGGCGTTGGCCATGAAGGATCTCTGCGAACGACACGGTGTCTCCCTGCGGGCGGCGGCGATGCAGTTCGTCTTCGGCCACCCGCTGGTGGTCTCGGTCGTCGCCGGTGTCCGCTCGATCCCGCACGTGGACGACGCCATCGCCAACATGCGCTGGGACATCCCCGCCCAGCTGTGGGACGAGTTCCGTGCCGAGGGCCTGCTGCCGGAGGAGGTCCCCACGCCTTAGAGCCGGCCGAAGACGAGGCAGGCAGGTGTGCCGACGTCCGCCACCGACACGGCTGGTCCCGGCAGCCCCGTCTGCCCGTCGATGGGCAGCGCCACGATGGTGTCGCTGTCCTGGTTGCCGACGAGCAGGGAGCGCCCGTCGGGCGAGACGACGAAGTTGCGAGGCGTCGCCCCCTCGGTGGAGCGGTGCCCGAGCGGCTCCAGCCGGCCGTCGCTGGTGATCCCGAAGACCGTGATCGAGTCGTGGCCCCGGTTCGAGACATAGAGGAACCGGCCCGACGGGTGGGCTGCGATGTCCGCCGCCTGGCTCACGCCGTCGAAGTCGTCCGGCAGGAGTGGGTAGGTCGCCATCGACGACAGTCGGCCTTCGTCACCGTCGTAGGCCAGGGCCGTGACCGTGGAGTCGAGCTCTCCTACGACGTAGGCGTGAGCGTCCACTCGACGCGAAGACGAGATGTCGTGGCCCCGAGCCCGCCGGCAGCTCCAGCTCCGAGTGTGGAACCAGGCCGGCCCCGCCGACGTCGAGTCGGTAGCCGAAGAGGCGATCGGCGCCAAGGTCCGCGGCGAAGACGAACCGTCCTCCGGGCGCGACCACGATGCAGTGCGTATGCGGCCCATCCTGTCGCTCGGCGTTCGGCCCCGATCCCGCGTGTCGATGGGCGCTCGCGACCCGACCCAGGGAACCGTCTGCCCCGACCGGCATCAGCGCCACTCGGCCACGACCGTAGTCGGCCAGCAACAACACCCGGCCCGCCGGGTCTGTCGTCAGGTAGCTGGCCCAGGCGCCACCCATGCCCTGGACGCCGAGCAGCTCCAGCGACCCATCGGCCGCCGAGACGGCGTAGGCGCCGATGATGCCCTCTGGCCGCTCCGGGACCTCGGACGCGGCGTAGAGGAAGCGTCCATCGGGCGAGAGGCACAGGAATGCGGGGCTGTCGATGCCCCGCACGACCTGCTCGAGCTTCAGCCGACCCGCGATCGGCTCGTAGTCGAAGACGTAGAGGCCCTCACCATTCGTCGATCCCAGGTAGGGCGCCGGCTGGGTGAAGGTCCCGACGTAGAGCTTCGTGGCTACTCCTCGGGCAGGTCCAGCGGGTAGTTCCCGTACTCGCGCACGGTCTTGACGATCAGGTCGTAGGTGTGGCCGGAGACGTCACTCGAGACGGAGTGGTCGGACATGAAGATGTAGCCGCCGCCATAGGCTGCGCGCAGGCGGTGCAGGACCTCGCGGCGGACCTCGTCCGGGTCACCCCGCTCCCACACGCGCATGTCGCTGTTGCCGCAGAACGTGAGGCGGTGGCCCAGGCGCTCGCGCAGCTCGACCACGTCGAGGCCGGCCTTGGCTTCGAGCGGGTTGTAGCCATCGAGGCCGATCTCGATCATGTCCTCAAGGTAGCTGTTGGCGTTGCCGCAGCCATGGAACATGACCGGTAGATCGTGTGAGTGGCAGAGCTCGATGATGCGCGCGATCGTCGGCTTGTAGTACTTGCGCCAGTAGGTGGGGCCCATGAAGAGGCCCTTCTTGTAGGCCGCGTCGCCCCAGATGACGAAGCCGTCGAGCAGGCCGTCCGCCGCTTCGATCTGCGCCTTGGCCACCTCGTAGCCGAACTCGCCGATGCGCAGCAGTTGCTCACCGAAGCGCTCGGGATACTCGCCGATCCAGGTCAGCGTGTTGAGCTGGCCCAGCAGGCGAGTGGTGATCTCCGAGGACTCGGTCACGCTGCCGTAGACGGGGAAGTCCGGGTGCAGGCTCCTGACCGTCTCGACCCACGGCGGGCTGTTGCGTTCGAAGCCATCCCCGACCCCGGCGATCTGATTGTCGCCGGCCTCGAAGTAGCGCCGTCGGTCCCAGGGGTCGTCGAACTCGAAGGCCTCCATCTTCTCGATGGTGTCGGTCTCCCAGCTGATCTGCTCCGGCATGGGCAGGTCGAAGCGCTTGCGGATCTGCGTCTCGAAGCCGGTCTTGAGCACGACCTCCTCGTCGTCCTCCTTGATGGTCTCGAAGTCGCGGATGTGCGGGTCCATGTTGGGGACCGTGACGATGAAGTCGAGGTCGTAGTAGCGATGGGGATCGGCATCGTCAGGCAGGCCCAGCTCCTGGCGCCAGCGCCTGGTGAAGGAGCCCCAGAAGAAGTCGCTGATGGGGACCCGGTCGGCCTCCTCATGCGCGAAGGTCTTGCGTAGGCGCTCGAGCTTGGCCAGCGTCTCGGGCTGGCGTTCGATGCCCTCGGACGCCTTGATGGTTCCGAAGAAGCTCATGTGTTCGGTCCCCCTTCCTATGCTGCGCCGACCAGCGTCTTGGCCACGTCAGCCGCGGCGCCCGCATCCTCGGCGAACCCGTCCGCGCCCACCTCCGCGGCAAACTCGGCGCTCACCGGGGCACCGCCGATGAGCACCTTGGTGTCGACGCCGCTGGCTTTGACCGCTTCCACCGCCTTGCGCATGTGCGGCACGGTCGTGGTCAGCAGCGCGCTCATGCCCACGATATCCGGCTGGTACTCCACTGCTGCCTCGGCGAAGCTCGAAGGGGAAACGTTGACGCCGAGGTCGATGACCTCGAAGTTGGCCCCGCGCCACATCATGCCCACGAGGTTCTTGCCGATGTCGTGCAAGTCGCCCTCGACGGTGCCGATGACCGCGGTGTGCGGGGCCTTCACGCCGGACTCGGCGATGAGCGGCTCCAGCAGGGTCATCGAGGCCTTCATGGCGTTGGCTGCGATGAGCATCTCGGGCACGAAGATCTCGTCGCACTGGAACTGCTCGCCGATGACGGACATGCCCGGCACCAGCCGCTCTTCGACGATGAAGCTCGCGGCTTCTCCCTCGTCGAGGCACCCCTGCGTCAGCTCGACCGCCGCCGCCTTGTCCCCGTCGATGACGGCCTGGGTCAATGGATGCATCTCAGCCATGGTTCGGTTCCTCCCTCTCGCGCGCGTCTCCGCGTGGCCTTGGTCTCATTGGTCGTCGCCGCCGATGTTCACGACGCATCCGGCCTCACCGGACTCGTAGAGCGCGTGCACCAGCTTCAGCGTGCGTAGGTTGTCGCGAGCACCCGACTCGGGCTCCCCGCCATCGGCGATCGCCTCCAGCAAGGAGCGCACCGGGCCCAGGAATGAGTCCGGCACCCAGCGACGGGTGACCGGATAGGGCAGCCAGCCGTCGGTCGGCAGGCTGCGGCTCCAGAGTTCGAGCGTGTCCGGCCGTCCATGCGGGTAGTCCAGCAGGAGACCCAGCGTGCCGCGGATGGAGCCCTCGGAGCCGTCGATGCGGAAGCGCGCCTCGTTGTCGCCAGCCACGTTCATGTGGTTCGTGTGCACGATCGCCCGCTGGTCGCGGGTGTAGTCGAGGATGCTCAGCGTGCGCGTCTCTCCCACCGCCTCCTGGCCCGGCAGCCGCCATTGGCGCCCGAAGACCGACACGGGATCGCCCAGGAGCGCCCGGCAGGTGTCCAGGTAGTGGATCGAGTGGTTGAGCAGGTCCAGGCGCGGCGCCTCCGTCAGCCAGCCCCAGCCGGAGAAGTCGGTCTCGAGGTTGACCTCGAAGGTGACGGTCGAGACGTCGCCGATCCAGCCGCGCTCGACCATCGCGCGAGCGGCGAGCATGCCCTCCTCATAGCGCATCTGTTGCTGGACCGCGACCTTGCGCCCCAGTTGCTCGGCTCGTTCGATGATGCGCTCGGCCTCGTCGATATCCCAGGCCAATGGCTTCTGGCACATGAGGTCCTTGCCGGCTTCGAGCGCGCGCAGGGCGATCTCCGTCTGCGCCTGGGGCACGACCGCGATGTCGATGATGGCCACGTCCGGATCGGCCAACAGGTCGTCGAGCGTCTCGTGGACCCTGGGGATGCCGTGCCGTTCGGCGAAGGCCTCGGCCTTGTCGCGGGACCGTCCCCAGATGGCCGGCACCGGGATGCCGGCAGCCTTGTAGGCGGGCAGGTGCGCGGCTTCGAGGATGGCTCCGCTGCCGACGATGCCGATCGGCAGGACCTGGTCCGGCTTCGGCATGAGGTCGCAGGCTTCGGCGATCTCGGCGAGGGGACCGATCATGGCGTGGATTACTCCTCGATGCGATAGAAGGCGGCGGCGGTGCCACCGAGGATGGCGTCGCGCTCGGCATCCCCCACACCGAGCTCGTCGAGGGCGAGGTTGGTCTCATCCCAGACCTTCGCATAATCGCCCGCGAGGATGGCCACCGGCCAGTCGCTGCCGAACAGCAGGCGCTCGGCGCCGAAGACCTCGAGGCTGTGGCCGATCGACTCGACGAGGTCTGCGCCGGTCCAGGTCTCCGGGTCGGCCGCGGTGTTGAGGCCGCTGATCTTGGCGTAGACGTTGGGGTGCTCGGCCGCAGCGGTCATCTCCGTCTTCCAGACGTCGTACTCGCCCGAGGCGATGGGCGGCTTGGCCAGGTGATCGATGACCATCTTCAGGTCCGGGCACGCATCGGCCAGCGCGGGCACGTGCTTCAGGTGCAGCGGATGGACGGCGATGACGTCGAAGGTCAGCGCGCGTTCCTCGAGGATCTTGAGCCCATCGATGACCTCCGGCCGCACCAGCCAGTCGGGATCGGCCTCCTCGTGGTTGAGGTGGCGCACGCCCTTGAACCAGGGGTTCGCCTCCAGCTCGTCGAGCTTCCGCTCAGCCAGCCTATGCGCATACAGCGGGACCCAACCCACGACCGCACCGATCCATTCGTGTTCAGCGGCCTGCGCGAGCATGGCCTCGGTGTCCTCGAAGTTGTCCGCCGACTGCACCAGCACCGTGCGGTCGACGCCCGTGGCGGCCAGCTGTGGCTCCAGCTCGGCCGGCTCGAACGTGCGGTAGATGGGCCCGTACGCGGGCAGGAGCCACGCGTAGTAGACCTGCTCCGGGTTCCAGAAGTGCTGGTGGCTGTCGACGATCACGCTGGGCTGCTCTCCTCCCCGTGCGGCCTCACGTGGCGTAGTCCTGCACGACCTCGGCCGCGATGTCGGCCCACTGCCACAGGCGCTGGGGCTCGTATCGGACGGTCGAGATGTCCTTCATGATCAGCTCGCGGTGGCAGCCCCTCGAGGCATCGAGGAACTCGACCAGCTGGTCGCGCGCCATCTGTGGGTCGAACTGGTCGCGAGCGAAGACGTTGGGGTTGGGCTTTCGCGAGAGGACGTAGTCGGTGCCGACCTGCTCGACCATGGACTCGACGTTGGCCCACGGGGTCGTCGAGATCTTGCGCAGGTTGGGGATGCGCTTGATGACGTCGATGGACTGGTCCAGTGGCTCGCAGCAGCCGTAGTAGGTGAGCCCGAAGCGCTTCAGCCACTTGAGGTCGTGTTCGACCGCGAACTCCCAGCGCATCTGGGGTGAGACCTCGCTGAAGATCTGGGCGTTGCTGCAGCCCCACATGTCGTGCGTCTTGACCCAGGCCGGATCGTAGTCGTCACCGGGCAGCTCGCTGGTGTGGCCATAGCCGCCGGAGCCGATGCGCGTGTTGTTGTTATCGAGTGAGAGCAGGTTCATGGACTCGAACTGGTCCATCTCCACCATCCAGGCTTGCACCGTGCGCTCGACGCCGGCGTGTACGAGGTCGGGGCGCATGACCAGGTCCATCATCGCTTCCTGCACGCCCCACCAGCGCACGAGGAAGTCCCAGGGCGTGTACCAGACGTGGGTCTGACCCTGCTTCTTCACGGGCATGATGCCGTCATAGACCTCGGACATGGCCGTGAAGCGGAACTCGGTCGCCTCCTCGTTGTGCGTGACCACCGGCATCTTGATCTTCTCGAGGTCGTCCCAGTCCTTGATCTGGATCTGGAACTCGCGCGAGACGATGTCGTTCTCGTCATCGGTCTTGGCGACCTTGACGTCTTCGATGATGCCGAAGTCCGTACTGTGGATGGCCAGTGGGCAGGCGAGGAAGTCGTTGATGATCATGTCGCCCTGGAGATGGCGCCACTGGTACAGCGTCCGGCGCAGGTCGCGCTCCTGGTCCTGGGCCCAGGGGTCCTCGGTCTGGAGGGTGAGCTCGCCATCGACGTCCATCTCGTGCCAGGGGATCTCGTTGATCCAGACCATCGGCCGCTCGGACTCGAGGTCGTTGAGCTTCTGCCACAGCCGGGCCCGTTCCGCGTTGACCGGGTCCGCGGCGGCTTCGGCCAGGTCCGAGGCCAGCGCGCGCAGGATGTCACGATCGTGCTCGGAGACCTCGATCTCGTGCGCGATGGGCGGCGGTTCGTAGTGGCTTGGGTCGTGCAGCATGGTCGTCCCTCCTGCTCAGTGGTCGTCGGTGCGTGTTCGGCGTCGTTGAAGCGTCATGACTCGCCCTCCGGTAGCCGAGCGCGAACCTGGCGACGGGGCGGAGGAGCGGTCGATCCACGTTCCATCAACACCGGCCCCGGATCGGTGATGGTGGTGTCAGCGCCAGGCTGGCCGGAGAGGCGGTCATGGAGCATGCGCATGGCCTCTCGGCCCATCTGCAACTGCGGCAGGCGCACGGTCGTGAGCTTGGGCTGCGTGTAGTCGCTGATCCACCAGTCGTGGATGGCCACCATCGAGAGCTGCTCTGGTACCCGCAGGCCGATCTCCCGAGCGCCTTCGAGTGCGCCGAGGGCCGCGTGGATGTTGACCGCAACAACGGCGGTGGGGCGGCGCTTGCGCGCCGTGCAGAGCTGACGCATGGCAAGCCGGCCCACTTCGGGCTTGTAGGGACCTCTCACGACCCACGCTGAACGGCGGCGCATACCGGCTCCGTGGATGGCCTCGAGGTAGCCCTTCTCGCGTTCACGTGCGGCGTAGTTGTGCTTGTCGCCACCGATCAGCGCGATGTCGCGATGGCCGAGGTCGAGCAGATGTCGTGTGGCCATGCGCCCGGCAGCGAGGTCGTCGTGGACCACCGATCCGCGCCGCGACCAGCGCGAGTTCATGAGCACGATGGGGCGTCCGCCCGATCCGGCGAGATGGGCGAATTCGCGCTGGTCGGTCTCGTCAAGACGCTGGATGAGGAAGCCGTCGACGCGGCCTTCCCCGGCCAGCTTGCGCAGGAAGTCGGCGCCAGGCTCGAGGTGCTCCGCTCGGCTCATGAGCACGTGATAGCCCAGCTCGTAGGCGGTCTCGTCGATGCCCCGGATGAGCTCGCTGAAGATGGGGTTGTTGAGGTCGGGCACCAACACGCCGATAGCGAAGGCCCGGTTCAGACGCAGGGAACGAGCGGCATGGCTGGGCGTGTAGCTGAGCTCCTTCACCGCTTGGTGGATGCGCTCTCGCGTCTCGGGGCGTGCGCGCAAGGCAGGGTCGCCATTGAGCTCGCGTGAGACGACGGAGATGGACACGCCGGCCCGCTTGGCCACGTCAGCCTGTGTCACGCGAGTGGTGTCGCTCGTCTTGTCCGGTGCGCGTCCACTACCCATCGCCGGCGCCTCGTCAGCCCGCTTCCTGCGCCAAGCGTCCTAGCCCTTGACCGCGCCGACGACGGCACCGCGCATGAGGTAGCGCTGGGCGGCGATGAAGAGGATGAACAGCGGGATGATGGTGAGCGTGGTAGCCAGGGCCAGCTGTGGCAGCCACATCTTCACGGCCAGGCCGGTGGAGGTCGAGGGGTCGAAGATGGGGCTCGCGCCGATGAGCTGCTGCAGGCCGACCGACAGCGGGCGCTGGTCCGACAGCGGCAGCATCACCAGCGGCAGGAAGTAGTTGGTCCAGTTGGCCACGAAGCTGAAGAACACCACCAGCGCCACGGCCTGCTTGGCCAGCGGCGCGGCGATCCTGACGAAGATCGAGACGTCCGACGAGGCCGTCGATGCGCGCGGCCTCGATGAGCTCGCGAGGCAGGGTCGTCAGGAAGTGGATGTAGGAGAGGTACACGCCGAAGGGATAGAAGGCCATGATGACGATGACCGACCAGAGCTCGCCGATGCTGAACATGGGCAGCACCTTCCCGATGGCGCTGAACTCCAGGAAGATGGGGATGACCAGCACGGTGTTGGGCATGACCATCGTCAGCAGCGTCACGAAGCGCAGCACGGAGCGGCCGGGGAAGCGCAGCTTGGCGATGGCGTAGCCCGCGGGCACCGCGGACACGACCGCCAGCAGCGTGGCCGTCGTGGCGATGACGATGGAGTTGCCGAACCAGGTCGTGAAGATGCCGCTGTTGAAGGCGAGGACGGTCTCCCAGTTGCGGATGACGTTGTCCAGCGACAGACCCGACAGCGAGTAGACGCTCTCCACGACCCGGCCGTTGTCCGCCTCCTGGCGGAACGACAGCAGCATGAAGGTCACGATAGGCACGGCGAAGACCAGCGCCATCAGCGCGAGCGTGCCCACGCGCACGAGCCGTCCGGAGGTCCAGGCCTGGCCGGCGTGACGCGCGGAGTCGTTGTCGGTGCTCATCGGGGTCGCATCTCAGGCGTGCTCCGTGTCCGCGAACAGCCCGCTGCGCTCGATGACGATGAGGCCGATGGCGAGGGAGATGCCCAGCAGCAAGACGGCCATGGCCGCCGCCGCGGGCGTGTCCAGGATCTGGAAGGCGTACGTGTAGCTGAGCTGGTTGGGGCTCCATTGCGGTGATATCTGGCCGGCCGTGACTGCCGAGAGGACCTGCACTTCGATGAAGAGCTGGAAGCCATAGGCCACGTTGAGCAGCGCCATGTAGCCGATCCAGGGCCGGATGATGGGCAGCTGGATGCGCCAGGCGATGGCGACCTTGCCGGCACCATCCACGGTGGCCGCTTCCATGACTTCCTCGTTGATGCCGTTGAGGCCGCCATTGACGATGACCAGCCAGGTGCCCGCACCCTGCAGGAACAGGATCCCGGTGAGGATCACGGGCATGTGCTGCGGCTGCGCCACCTGGTTGATGTTGGTGTAGCCCAGGAAGTCCCAGAGCGGGTCGATCGGGCTCTGCCCGGGATTCATGATGAAGAGCCAGAGCACGATGTTGGCGATGCCCGCGAGTGCACCCGGCATGTAGTAGAGGAAGCGCATGCTCGAGCCGTAGCGGCCCGGGCTGTTGTAGACGAGCAGCGCCAGACTCACGACGCCGATCATCATCACCGGGATCCACACCGCCAGCGTGGTCAGGATGTGGATGAAGGTGTCGGCGAAGCGGAAGTCGCTGATGATGCGCTCGTAGGCCGAGAAGCCGAAGCCTCCGCCCCGCTCCTGCAGGCTGATGTAGATGCCGTAGAGCATCGGGATGATGCCTGCGATCAACAGCAGGAAGCTGAACGGCGCGATGAGGATGAAGGCGGCACGGACCTCGGCCCACAGAGGGGACCGCGGGCGCAGGCTTCGCCTTCGGTTGGTCGCGGTGGAGACGCTCATGCTCGCTCGTGATGCGCCGATGAACGGATGGTGAGGCCGCGCAGAACGGCGAACCCCATCCGGTGTCGGTGAGGATGGGCGTCAGGGACGCCCGGATCGACGCTGGGGTGTGGCGACGCCATGCCGGGGCACGGCGTCGCCGATCACCTACTCGTCCTCGTCGACGACCTCGTAGCCGAAGGTCTTGGCCTCGTTGATGAGCTGGTTGCTGAACGCATCCCACGCCTCACCAAGGGTGCCTTCGCCGGTCAGGACCGGGGTCACGGTCTGCTGCCAGATGCCACCGGTGTTGTAGAGCATGTAGGCGAAGTCGCCGCGGACACGCTCGCCCGCGTCGATGAAGGCCTCTGCCAGTCCGTCGAAGTCGGCGAAGTAGCCGTCGGCTTCGGCCTTCTCCAGCCACTCAGCCTGGACCGGACCGTAGGCGGGCATGCCGGTGGAGAGCTCCACCTGCCAGCGCGGGTCGCCGGTCACGAACTTGAGGAACTCGAGGGTGTTCTCGAGCTGCTCGCCGGTGATGTGGGTCGAGACCGACCACAGACCGCCGCCCTCGTTGCCAGTGAAGCCGGGGTCCTCGTCGGCCCAGCGCAGGGCCTTGGCTGCGGTCATCTCGCCGGCCGGGATCTGCCACGTGTCGCGGAACAGGAAGTTGCCCCACCACAGGGCACCCGGGCTCATGACCAGGTCGGGACCGACCTCCGGCGCCTCGGGGCCGAAGATGCCCGCGGGCGTCATCGCGCCACCGTCGATCATCTCGTCGACCAGCTCGACGACGCGCGTGCAGCGCTCGTCGGTCGGGTCGATGTGGACCTTGGTCTCTGAGATGCGGTCGTTGGTCGGGCAACCGGAAGCCCACAGATAGCGGGACGGGGCGTAGACGTCACCGAGGAAGCCCGAGATCCTGCCCGGGTGCTCTTCCGCGATCTGGATGCCGAGGTCGCGGTACTCCTCCCACGTCTCGGGCGCGGCGTAGCCGTTCTCGTCGAAGAAGGCCTTGTTGTACCAGAGCACATCGGGAGCCTGGTCGTTGCGCGCGCAGCGCACGCCGCCATCGATGTTGCAGATGCCGTTGGCGCCCTCGGAGTAGCCCTCGAGGTACTCGGGGATGTCCTGGGACAGGTCACGTGCGTAGTCGATCTGCGAGCTGGTGGCCCAGGCGATGTCGTCGTTGGAGGGGAAGAAGATGGCGTCCGGCCAGCCTTCTCCCGCCTGGTTGAAGAGCGCGAACTGCTGCTGCAGCGTGGCGTCCGTGCCGATCTGCGCGATCTGGTTGATCTCGATCTCGATCTCCGGATAGAGCTCCTTGAAGAGCTCTGCCGCGGGCACGCGGGGCGGGTCTACCCAGACCATGATGGGGCCACCGGAGTCGGTAGCGTCGGGGCTTTCCTGGCCGCCCTGCGCCAGGGTCGCACTCGCGCTGGTCGCTGCCAGCAGCAACGCCAGGGAGCCTCCCGTCACGAGGCGCAGTGAGCTCTTGTGGAACGAACCCATAGAACTTCCTCCCAAGGTCGTGGCCTGCCGGCCACCTGTCGGTCCCGACGTCTTCTCCTCCGCACCGGGACGGCCGCAGGTTAGACCTCATCAGGGGCGGCTTGTCAACGTTGATAACGATATCTAGGGCCTCAAGTGGCGGATAAATACATACCGCGGCACCGTCCTTTCAGCCGACTGAACAAGCTCGGACCTCTATCCACGCTTGAAACGGCTCGCTATACTCCCGCCCATGGCTGAACAAACGAATGTTCACGACCCGGAGCTGCGCTTCGAGGACGTGCCGGGGAAGATCGGTGAGCGACTGACCAGCGCCATGGTCTCGGATTCGCTCGATGCGTCGGGGGTCCGTGGCCAGGTCATGGACGCACGCATCGGCCCTGTGACGTCCGGTTCGCGGGCGGTCGGGCGGGCTCGAACCGTCTGCTTCGAGCCGAATGACCGGGACAGCGACGATCCCTACGGCGCAGCCATGGACTTCATCGACTCGCTCGGCCCCGGCACGGTCGCGGTCATCGCCACCGGCGGGGATGAGCGAACGGCCTACTGGGGCGAGCTCTTCAGCGCCTCGGCCAAGGGCCACGGGGCCGTGGGCACGGTCTGTGACGGACCCGTGCGCGACGTGGCCAAGGTGCGCCAGGTCGGCTACGACCTCTTCGCGCCGTCGTTCCGGCCGCTCGACTATCGTGCCCGGATGTACGTCACGAGCATGGCCCAGCCGGTCGAGTGCGGCGGCGTTCCCGTCGCGCCCGATGACCTCGTCTTCGCTGACGAGGACGGCGTGGTGGTCGTGCCTCAAGCCGCGGAGGCAGAGGTGCTGGCACGCGCCATCGACCGAGCGACAGCGGAGAGCAACGTGCTCGAGGAGCTGCTCGGCGGTGCCAGCCTGCGTGAGGTCTGGGAGCGTTGGCACGTCCTGTGAACGGAGCGACGGATCCTCGTCTGCTGCTGCTTGCCGACGGTGACAACGTGCTCATCACCACGACCTCCATCCGGGCCGGTGAGACGCTAAGCGTGGATGGTCAGCCCGTGGACCTGGCGGTCGACGTGGCCCTCGGCTTCAAGGTGGCCGCTGCCGACCTCGCCGAGGGCACCACGGTCGTGCGCCTGGGCATGCCCATCGGCCGGACCACGGCTGGCGTGGCACGTGGCGAGGTCATCCACACCCACAACCTCGAGAGCCTGTACATGCGTACCCACGCGCGAGGAGAGCAGTGATGGAGCTCACCGGCTACCTGCGCTCCGATGGGCGCAAGGGCATCCGCAACGTCGTCGCAGTGGCCTATCTCGTGGAGTGCGCGCATCACGTCGCGGGCCGCATCGGCGCGGGTATGGAGGACGACGTCCACGTCATCGGCTTCGGTGGCTGCTACCCCAACGACTACGCCGCCATGATGCTCGAGCGATTGACCACACATCCGAACGTGGGCGCGGTCTTGCTCGTGTCGCTCGGCTGTGAGGGTTTCGACCGCGCCGAGTTGGCTCGGGCCATCGCGGCCTCTGGCCGACCCGTGGAGACACTGGTCATCCAGCAGGTCGGCGGCACGCGGGCGACGATCGAGGCCGGCCGCTCCTGGGTCAAGCAGGCGCGCGCAGCAGCTGGCCCGCCAGGAACGCGTGCCCATGGGCCTGGACGAGCTCGTCGTGGGCACCATCTGCGGTGGCTCCGACAGCACCAGCGGCATCACTGCCAATCCGTCGGTGGGCCGGGCCTTCGAGAGTCTCGTGGATGCGGGCGCGGTGGCCATCTTCGAGGAGACCGGCGAGCTCATCGGCTGTGAACACGCCATGGCCGAGCGCGCCATCACGCCCGAGCTGGGCCAGGAGCTCATCGACGCCGTGGAGAAGGCGGAGCGCTACTACACCACGCTGGGCCACGGCAGCTTCGCGGCCGGCAATGCCGAGGGTGGTCTCACCACCATCGAGGAGAAGTCACTCGGTGCCTACGCCAAGAGTGGCAGCGGGCCGATCCACGGGGTCATCAAGCCCGGCGACATCCCGCAGCACGGCGGCCTCTATCTGCTCGATGTCATCCCCGATGGCGAGGTCCGCTTCGGCTTCCCCAACATCAACGACAACGCCGAGGCTGCCGAGCTCATGGCTTGCGGCGCCCACATGATCCTGTTCACCACCGGGCGTGGGTCGGTCGTGGGCAGTGCCATCAGCCCCATCATCAAGGTCTGCGCCAACCCCGAGACGTACGCACGCATGTCCGAGGACATGGACGTCAACGCCGGCCGGATCCTCCATCGTGAGGCCAGCATCGACCAGGTCGGCGAGGAGATCTTCCAGCTCGCCCAGCGTGTCGCTGCCGGCGAGCCCAGCGCCAGCGAGGCCATGGGCCACCAGGAGTTCGTGCTGACGTACAAGACGTTCGAGCCGGTCGGACCGGCCTGCCTGCCGTTGGTAGCGGCACCACCACCACCTGCGTCGGCCTAGAGGAGGGGAGATGCGAACGGTCGAGGAGTTCTTCGAGGACTACGAGATCGGCTTCGCCCGGGAGACCACCGGGCGCACGATGACCGAGGCCGACATCGTCTTGCATGCAGGGCAGACCGGCGACTTCTTTCCGCACCACATGGATGCCGAGTGGTGCGCCACGCAGCCGTTCGAGCGGCGCGTGGCACACGGCACGCTGGTGATGTCGATGGCCGTGGGCATGACTGCGGGTGACATCAATCCGCGGGCCATGAGCTACGGCTACGACCGCGTGCGCTTCGTAAGGCCGGTCCACATCGGCGACACACTCAAGGTGCGCGCGGAGATCACCTCCAAGTACGACCATAGGAAGCGCCCGGAGCAGCTGGGCATGGTCGAGGAAACGGTCACGGTCACCAACCAGGAGGCACAGGTCGTGCTCGTGCTGGTCCACCTCTACGTGGTGGAGAAGCGCGGCGCGGCGGCCTGACAGCGGAGGGGAAGATGCAACGACACGGACAGCTCATCGGGCTCGATCCCGAGCGGTACGACGAGTACGCCAAGGCCCACGCCGATGTGTGGCCGGGCGTGCTGGCGATGATCAAGGAGTGCAATATCCAGAACTACTCCATCTACCACCACGGCGGCATGCTCTTCGCCTACTTCGAGTACGTCGGTGACGACTTCGAGGCGGACATGGCCAAGATGGCGGCCGACCCCGAGACCCAGCGCTGGTGGGACTGGATGATGCCCATGCAGCGGCCCCGCGAGGACCGGGCCGAAGGCGAATGGTGGCTCGAGATGAAGGAGGTCTTCCACCTCGACTGAGCGTGTGATGTCGCCCGAAGGTCGGGTTCGTCGATGAGCGGGCACATCTGGCGCTTGCCGCCACGCGCCACGGTCAGTCGCCCCTGTACGACTCCGCAGGGACGGCCTTGACCACGTCATCGTCGTAACTCAAGGTGACAGCCTCGCCGGGCTTGATGACGAGGAAGTCCTCGTTCCACTCGCCGTCGAGCATCCGCTCGACGAGGCCCATGTCGCTGAGCACGGACTCGAAGCGCCAGCCCCGGTCCTCCGTTTCTGTCTGTGCGCGTTCCTTGGCCACATCGTCGGGCGCCATACCGGTCTCGAGGAAGGCTCCGCGTGAGTAATGCTGCTGCCAGTCGCCGAGCGCCTCCATGAGGTAGTCGGCGTTCTCCTGACCGTACTTCTCGACGTACTCATCGTACGTCGCCTTCACGCTGTTCGATCGCTCCGAGCTGCCCAGGAGCGCGCCCATGAAGGCGTTGCCGCGCTTGACGTTGTCCTCGGTGAACCAGTACGTGCCCGGCGTCGACTCCTGCTCCTGCATGTAGCGCTCGCGTGAGCCCAGGAAGATGGTCACGCAGTCGTGCGCCCGGGGCAGCACCAGCGGTACGCGCTTCGACTTGAGACCGCCGGTAGCGCCACCGCAGTACCCGTAGCCCAGGAGGATGGCGTCGACGTCGGGATCTTCGGCCTCGATGCGGTCGACGTGCTCCTGGATGAGGTCGCGCAGCGGCAGCGGCTCGTTGTGCAACGAGGCCGAGAGGTCGCTGATGACGATGTCGTGCGGCGACTCGGCTGCGAGCGTCTGCGCCGGCAGCATGAGCATGTCGCAGAGGAGGAGTTGGAGCCGCATGCGTCGATCGCTACGCGGACGCGGAAAGCGTCTCGGGGTTGATGACGCCGTCAGCTTCGCGCTCGCCGCGGGCGGCCTCTACCACGGCCGTGGCCACGTGGACCGCGCTCGCGGCATCGGGCGCCCAGCCGTCGGCACCGATCTCCCTGGCGAACTCGAGCGTGACCGGGGCGCCACCGACGATGACGCTTACGTGCTTGAGGTCGTCGGCAGCGGCCACGGCCTCGGTGACCTGGCGCATGTTTCCCATCGTCGTGGTCAGCAGCGCGCTGCAGCCGATGATGTCGGCGTTGTGCTCACGAGCCGCAGCGAGGTACTCGTCGGCACTGGTGCTCGTGCCCAGGTCGATGACCTCGAAGTTGGCGCCCTTGAGCATCATGGCCACGAGGTTCTTGCCGATGTCGTGGAGGTCGCCCTTGATGGTGCCCAGCACGGCCACCTTGTCCGGCTTGTGACCGGAGCCGATGAGCAGCGGCTCGAGCAGCGCCACCGCGCCCTTCATGGCACGCGCGCTGATGAGCATCTCGGGGACGAAGATCTCCTGCCGGCTGAAGCGCTCTCCGACCACGCCCATGGCCTCGGTCATGGGATCGAGGATCGCGTGCGGATCGAGGCCTTCCTCGATCGCGCCTTGGGTGATCTCGACCGCGGTCTCGCGGTCACCGGCCTCGACGGCCGCCTGGAGTCGCTCGAAGTCTGCCATGTCCTCCCTCGGGGGCTGCGCTTCGCTAGCGCATCGGGGTTCGTGTGAGCGTCACTCTAGCGAACGGGCGGCCCCGGCGTGCGTGCACGGCCACGGGTCGGCTGGGGCGTATCGAGGCCAAGGTGCCTGGCTGCCTCGCCGCCCATGCGGCCGGACTCGATGACCCGCTGCAGGAACTCGCGCGTGCGCTTTTCGTGCGGGTCGCCGAAGACTTGCGACGGGGGGCCGTCCTCGAGGATCCGGCCCTTTTCGAGGAAGCAGATGCGATCGGCGATGTCGCCCGCGAAGCCCATCTCGTGGGTGGCGATGATCATGGTCATGCCCGATTCGGCCAGTTCTCGGATGACGTCCAGCACCTCCGCCACCAGCTCGGGGTCGAGCGCCGAGGTGATCTCGTCGAGCAGCAGCAGGTCCGGCTTCATGGCCAGCGCGCGCACGATGGCGACACGCTGCTGCTGGCCGCCGGAGAGTCGATCTGGGTATTGTTCGGCCTTCTCCTCCAGCCCGAACCGCTGCAGCAGCGCCATGGCCTCGCTGCGGGCCGTCTCCTTGTCCTTCTTGAGCGCCTTCCGTGGCGCCAGCGTGACGTTGTCGACGACACTCATATGCGGGAAGAGGTTGAAGGCCTGGAAGACGATGCCGATGCGCCGACGGATGAGATCGAGGTCCACCCCGCGCGCCGTGATCTCCTCGCCCTCCACCACGACGCGTCCAGCGTGGATCGACTCGAGGAGGTTCACGCACCGAAGCAGCGTGGACTTGCCCGAGCCCGAGGCACCGATGAGGCAAACGACCTCGTGCTCGGCGACGACGAGATCGATGCCCTTGAGCACCTCGAGGTCGCCGAAGGACTTGTGCAACCCCTCGATGCGCAGCGCCTCCTTGCCCAGGGATCGTCCACTGGCGCCGACGGTTCGTGCGCTCATCGAGCACCCGCCATCTGTCGCTTGCGGTCACGAGCCACCAGCCAGTCGACGAACCTGGACATCGGGATGGTGAGCACCAGGAAGACCACAGCCACGACCAGATACGGCGTGTAGTTGAACTCCGCGGCCTGGATGATCTGTGCTTTGCGGAAGGCCTCGACGATGCCCAGGAAGGCCACCAGCGCAGTGTCCTTCAGGAGGCCGATCGAATCGTTGAGCAGCGGCGGGATCACCCGTCGGACGGCTTGCGGCAGGATGACGTAGCGCATCGATTGCCCGGCGCTCAGCCCCAGGGAACGCGCAGCGGCGTTCTGGCTGGGATGGACCGACTCGATGCCGGCGCGGTAGACCTCCGCCACATAGGCGCTCCAGATGAGCGTCAGTGCGATGACGGCAAAGAAGAACGGGCTGGACTCCAGGCCCGGGAGGCGCAGGGCCGGGATACCGAAGCCGAGCACGAAGATGACCAGGATGCTGGGCAGGCCCCGGAAGATGTCGATGTAGATGACCGCGGCAGCGCGGATGGGGAAGAAGACAGGCCCCGGAAGGCTGCGCATCACCGCTACGATCAGCCCACCGACGAGGACCAGCCCCTGCGCGGTCAGGAACAGTTGGATGTTGACTCGGAAGGCGTGGAGGATGTCGTCGAAGCGCTCGACGAAGACGTCGAAGTCGAGGAAGACGGCTTGGGCTCGTTCCCAGCCGGGCGAGTTGACCACGATGAACGCCACGACGACCAGCAACACGAGGGTGCTGGTCGTCGCGATCGCGACTGCTTTGGCGCCCGGCGGTGGATGCCGGAGCGCTTCGGCGAAGCGTTGGGACCGCGGGGGGCGTGTCGGTGTCGAGTCGCTCACGCTCCGCCCGCGGACGTTCGGGTCATTCGATGACGGGCACGCCCTGCGCCGCCGTGATCGTGGCGTCGTAGATGGCCTGCAGCTCGCCGCTGGCCTCGAGGGCCGCGATGGCCTCGTTGATGCAAGCGGTCAGCGGGCTGTCGAGGTCGAGGACAGCGCCGATCTGTTCCTCCTGCGCCGACGTCGGGAACTGACCCACGATGGTGCCGTCGGTCAGCTGCACCGCGACCGAGAAGAAGGCGCTGCCCAGGTCGAGCACCATGCCGTCGATCTGGCCGTTGTCCAGCGCCGTCACGAGGTCGGCGTTGTTGTTGAAGACTTGCGGCTCGTTGTCAGGCTGGATCTGCTCCTCGATGAACTGAAGGCTGGTGGTGCCAACAGCCGCGCCGAGGTTGTAGCCCTTCAGGTCGGCGATGCTGGAGACTGCGGTGATGTCGGTGCCGGCGTTCGCGACGAGCGATTGGTTGGCATCGAAGTAGGGATCGGTGAAGTCGACGTTCTCAGCACGCGCGGGTCGGATCGAGATCTGCGCCATGTGGAAGTCGAAGGGCTTGGGGCCGGGCTGGAAGGCAAGGCTGAACTCCGTGTTCTGCAGCCAATCCACCTGCTCGTCGCTGAAGCCCAGGGCGTGCGCGATGGCGTAGGCGACGCCACCTTCGAGTCCTTCACCGCTCGGCGGGTAGCTGAACTCCCAGCCGCTGTCCGGGTCGACCGAAGGGTCACCACCCCACCACGGGCCGTAGGCCGGGTTGTCGGTGCTGAGCGTCAGGCGCCCGGGGTTCTTGAGCATGTCGTCAAGGTTGGCTGCTTGGCAGGCCTCGCTGACCATGGCTCCTTCGTGGTTGTCAGCCAGTGCCGCAAGCGGACTCGCGACAAGGGCAATGGTCGCTGCTCCTGCGGCGAGCACGCTTGCTCGTCGGCGGATCTCGGTCATCTGGGCACCCTCCTCGTAGGTGTCTTGTGGGAAGCGCAATGGTCCCACAGCGCAGCAAGGAATGCCGTCCCGTGCCAGCATGCGCAACGTGATGGACCCGAGCGCGCCACTGGGCTATCGAGGAGCGCAGTCTCCGCCACCCCAGCAACCGCCGCAGGGTGGACCCGGTGTACCTGTGGGCTCGCCGCCGGGACGGACCGGAGCACCCCCGGCCTACGCGCCGCCGCCCCCTGGCTACCAGCAGCGACCCTCGGGGCCGCCGCCGATGTATGCACCACCGCAGCAGCCGCCCAAGCGCAAGAAGCGCACGCCGGCCAGCGACCCCGGCGGCCTCGTGGCCGGACTCGTCATCGCCGGCATCGGGCTCTTCTTCCTGGCTGGCCAGCTGGAGCCGGACATCGGCCGTTTCGTGACCGTCTTCATCGGTCTCGCGCTGCTGGCGGTGTTCGTGGTCACGCGCGAGTACGGCTTCCTCGTGCCGGGCTCGATCCTCACCGGTGTGGGCATCGGGATCGTGCTCGATTCGGCTGCCAGCGGGCAGGCCGAGAGCGGCGTGATGATGCTGGCGCTCGCCGGCGGCTTCCTCGGCATCTGGGTCATCGGCTCGATCTACCGCTTGTCTGAGAACCATTGGTGGCCGCTGATCCCCGGCGGCATCCTCACGCTCATCGGCATGGTCCAGCTGACTCGCACGGACGTGGCCGGCGCCCTGCGTCTGTGGCCGGTCGTACTCATCGTGCTGGGCGCGTTCCTGCTCGCCAAGGCCATCACCCGCCGCGACTGACGTCCCCGGCAGCTCGCGCCCACCGGCCCGCACCCACCGGCCCGCACCCAGCAGCTCGCCCATCGGCCCGCACCCAGCAGCTCGCGCGCGGGTCGCCCACCGGCCCGCACCCAGCAGCTCGCCCATCGGCCCGCGCGCGGGTCGCCCATATGGCATTCGGGTCGAATGTCGGCTCAGGCGGCCTTAGGCCCGAATCTGGCGATGACCGCCTCGGCCCAGAACGTGCTCTATGCCCTGATCGACTGGTTCATGCCCACGCTGGCGAGGAACGAGGTCTACTGGCATGAGGTAGTGGGCCTACGGCCGCCGGAGGCACCATTCGACCAGGAAGCCTGGTGACGGCGAGGCTGCTCCCGCGTCAGCGCTCTGAGATCGTCTGCGACGCCGAGGTCGGGTCTGCGCCCACGGCTTCGTATTGCCGCGAGATCCACAGCGGCCTCATGCGTGGCGCCGCGGCGAGCAAAGACCCGCCACGAGATCGGCAGCGGCCCCATGCGTGGCACCGCGGCGCGCAAAGACCCGCCACGAGATCGGCAGGGGCCCCATGCGTGGCACCGCGGCGCGCGACGACCGGCTACGAGATCGGCGGCAGCTCCTGGGGGTCCTCGAGGACGCCGGCGAAGAGATCGCCCCGCTGGGCCACGCGATCGAGGATGGTGCGCATGTCCCAACGGCCGGCGAAGAGCTCCCGATCGTCTAGCTCTTCCCACGTGATCGGCGCCGAGACCGAGCCCGCCGCCACCGGCCGCACCGCGTACGGCGCCACCAGCGTCTTGATGAACGAGTTCTGGGTGTAGTCGAGTCGCGCCCGGCCGCCACGATCCTTCTTGGTCCACTCCCAGGACACGAGATCCGGCACCACGGCGCCCACCCCGCGTGACAGCTCACCGACCCAGTCACGCGTCTCGTCGAAGGTGTACTTCGGGGCCACGTGGATCCAGATCTGGACGCCGCGCTTGCCGCTGACCTTGGGGTAGGCCTGCACGCGCAGATGCCCCAGCGCCGTCCGATAGAGCGTGGCCAGCGTGATCAGCTCCGCCCACGTCGTGTCGGTGCCGGGGTCGATGTCGATGTAGGCATAGGTCGGACGTCGATAGTGGGGCAGTCGGCTGGTCCAGGGGTGGAGGTCGATGCAGGCCTGGTTGGCCAGCCAGGCCATGGTCGCGACGCGGTCGGCCACGACGTACGTGTGCGACTGAGTGCGGCCGGCCTCGGGATAGTCCCAGCGGGCCACCCAGTCGGGCGCGTGGTCGGGGATCTGCTTCTGCCAGAACTGCGTCCTGCCGGCGACGCCGTCGGGCCAGCGATGCACGTTCAGCGGCCGTTCGCGTAGGTAGGGCAGGATCACCGGCGCGATCGTGGCGTAGTAGCGCACCAGGTCGCGCTTGGTGAAGCCGGCATCGGGGAACAGCACCTTGTCGAGGTTCGTCAGCTCGACCTCGTGACCCCCCACCGACCATCGACCGCCACCATCGATCTCGTCGAGCGCTGCCAACTCCTGGGCCGTGGCTCGATCCGTCGCGTCTCCAGCCGACGACGCGCCAGATACATCCGTGGCGTCTCCAGCCGACGACGCGCCAGATACATCCGTGGCGTCTCCAGCCGACGACGTGCCAGGCACCACCGCGTCCGACGAGGCGACAGGTACGACCGTGTCCGGCTCCAAGCTCGCGGCCACCGCGGCCACCGCCACGGCCTTCTCTCGGGTCACGCTCGATGGATTTCGCTCGGGCTCGAAGCCCTTCAGTACCGCCTGACGAAGCAGTCCATCGGTCGTCCACTCGGCGAACTCGGCGCGGATGACGTGACGCGGTTCGCAGTAGCGGGCGCTAGCCGAAGGCGGGGTCAACGACGCCGGCGACGACTCGAGCGGCGCCTCCTCCACGAACGCCCGTAGCGTCTTTCGATCGCGCTCGTCGATACCGCTCCCGACGTGGCCCGCGAACCGCCACCCGTCTTCCTCGTGCGTCGCCACCAGCACCGAACCGAGATACTTCGCCCGGCCTTGCCCGGGCTCGTACCCGATCACCACCAGCTCCTGCTCGCGGCGGGCCTTGACCTTGAGCCACTCGCGTGAGCGCACTCCCGGCCGGTAGCGGCTGCGGCGGTGCTTCGCGATCGAGCCCTCCAGTCCCTCTGCCGCGATGGCAGCCTGGAACTCCGTGCCGTGCTCGTCGATGTGGGTCACATACCGGACGGCCGGATGCTCGCGCAGGAGCAGTCGCAAGAGCCGCTTGCGTTCGTCGAGTGCCAGGTCCGTGAGGTCGAGGCCATCGAGGCGCAGGAGGTCGAACGCGTGATAGACGAGCGTGCCATCGCGAGCCACCTCGTCGGGCGCCATCGACCGCCGCTCGCGGCGTTTCGCACCCAGGCCGCGCATGCCGGTGAGCTCCTGCAGCAGCCCGAAGTCCGGTCGGCCCTCCGCGTCGAGCGCGACCATCTCGCCGTCGACGATGGCGTCATCGGCTGCGATCCAGTCGGGTGGTGCGGCCGCGAAGTCGGGGAAGTACGTAGCCGCATCGACCCGCTTTCGTGTCCACAGCTTGACCGTCCCGCCACGCACGACCGCCTGCGTGCGGTAGCCATCCAGCTTGAGCTCGAAGAGCCAGGCGGGATCGTTGAACGGTCCGTCGACCGCGGTCGCCAGCATCGGCTTGACGAAGGTGGCGCGCCCGCCCGGCCGAGCGTCAGCCAGGTCGATGTCGGCCAGCGTTCGCGCCGGGGCCATCGCGCCCGACACCCCAGCGGCCACCTCTTCGTTGGTCCGGCCGCTGAGCACCGAGGTGGGGTACTCGTCGATGTCCCAGCCCGCGATGGCACCTTCGCGTTTGCGGATGAGTAGCCAGTCCTCCTTGCCTTGCTCGACGCCCGTGCGCACGATGACGAAGCGACCACGCAACCGCTTGCCGTGGAGGATGAGCTTCAGCTCGCCGTTCGCCACCGACTCGGCCGGGTCCTCCTCGAGCTCCGGGTCCCAGGAGCCATGGTCCCAGACGATGGCATCGCCTCCGCCGTATTCGCCCTTGGGGATCACGCCCTCGAAGTCGAGGTACTCGATGGGGTGGTCTTCGGTGCGTGCCGCCCGCCGTTTGGCCAGCGGCTCCATCGACGGCCCCCGCGGCAGCGCCCAGCTCACCAGCACACCGTCGATCTCCAGGCGGAAGTCGTAGTGCAGGCGCGTGGCCCGATGCCGACCGACCACGAATCGGCGCAACGACGCCGGCAGCACGGGGCCATCCGTACCACGTGGCTCGGGCGTGCGGTCGAACGCGCGTTTGCGCCAGTACTCCTCGAGCGGCATGCGGGGAGCGTAGCGTCTGTGCGGGCCGAGGCCGCCGTCGGGCCTAGTGCCGCGTCGTCTCCTGTGGCGAGCCTGGAACGTGGTGTCCCTACCGGTGGCGAGCCTAGAGCGGCGTCATCTCCGGCAGCGGCACCTCGTAGCGCCCGGCCAGGTCGACGAGGCTTTCGAGATGGCCGGAGTCGAGGTTCACGCCGTGCTCTTCGGCCCGTCGTTCGGCTGCGGCTTCCGGCTCCCCCGGGATCAGCACCCGGCCCGGGGCACCGGCGATCGTCCGTGCCCCCACGAGGAGCTCGATCTCGTGCTCCATGCGCTTCTCGAAGGCGCCGGGCTCGTCGAGCACGTCGGGGTCGATGGCCATGAAGGTCTGGCTCAGGTCCACGGCTCCGTGTTCCTCGGAGAAGAGCGGTGCGATGAGTGGTCCCGGCGTCGAGCCGCCGAGCACGCCAGTGAGGATGTCCACCAGCAGCGTCAGGCCGTAGCCCTTGTAGCCACCGGTCTCCTCGCAACCGCCGAGCGGCAGCAGCGCGCCGGCCAGCGCAGCGTCCGGCGTGTACGCCGGCCGGCCATCGGCATCGATGGCCCAGCTCGGCTGCAGCAGCTCACCACGTCGGGCCGCGACCTCGATGCGACCACGCGGGATCGTCGACGTGGCCATGTCGAGGCAGAAGTGGTCGTATTGGCCCGCCGGCGCCGCGACCGCGATGGGATTGCTGCCGAGCATGGCGTCGACCGCACGCGTAGGTGCCACGAGGGGAGAGGAGTTGGTCAGGCTGATGCCGATGAGTCCTGCGTCGGCCATGCGCAGCGCGTACCAACCGGCGATGCCGTAGTGGTTGGAGTTGCGCACCACGGCCGTGAACGAACCGGCCGCCCTGGCTCCCGCGATGGCTGTATCCACGGCCACACGTCCCGCGTGCTGCCCCCATCCGTTGTGGGCATCGAAGAACGCCAGCGCCGAGCGTGACCGGATCACCTCCGGTCGTGCCTCCGGATCCATCGTGCCTCGCTCGATATGGGCCACGTAGCGCGCCAGACGTGCGGTGCCATGGGAGGCGATGCCTCGGCGGTCGCTGGCCACGAGCACCGTCGCGACGTCGGCCGCGATGTCCGAAGGCGTGCCCAGTCGCTCGACGAGCGACGTGGTCCAGGACTCGAGCTCGGACGCGCTTGCGGCAGCGCCACCCACGGGGTCGGCATAGACGGGCATGCCTTGACCCTATCGGTGCCACGCGTGTTCTTGGAGTGACCTACGGCTCAGCGTAGGGAGGCCGCTGGGAACCTAGCCGGGGATGACGCAACCCTTGGGCTTGTCTGTGAAGCCTGGCTGACAGGTCGGCGAGGCGCCACCGCCGCCACCACTGCCACCACCACCAGAGCTGCTGCTGCCGCCACCTCCCGAGTCGGAGCTGGAACTGCCCGAGGGCGTGGAGGGTGCTGCGCTCGAGTAGCCGCAACTGCCGGTCTTGATCGTGCCCCACTGGCTGGACGACCCGACGCCTCGCGCCGCCCAGGAGTTGATGGCCGAGGAGGGCCACCATGCGCCAGGCACCTCCAGGGCCGTGATGCTGCCGCACGAGAAGGCCGGGTCCACCTGCTTGTTGCCGCCGGGCTGGGTGCCGCGCACGAAGAGTTCCGTGCGGGTGCCGTCCGGCGTGCGCACCGCTGCGCTGACGACGCCGGTCTTGGGCGGCTTGAAGGTGGGTGCGGCCTTGCCGGCCATGTAGCGGCTGACGAACGCATGCCAGGACTCGCCGGCGTTGCTCATGGAGTAGATGGGCGGGCTGGTGATGTTGGGCGCCCGGCTGTTGCTGTTGCCGTACCAGACACCGACGGCCAGCGCGGGCTGCTTGTCGTTGTTGGGCTTGGGCAGGTAGCCGTACGTGGAGTAGTCCTTGAGGTTGTTGGTGGTGCCGGTCTTGACGGCCAGCTCGCGTCGAGCGCCGTTCTTGGTGTTGTACATGGCGAAGGTGTCTGCCCAGACCGGGTTCTCTCGCGGATCCGCGTTGCCCTTGAGGATGTCGGTGACGATGTAGGCCGTCTGTGGGCTCCACACCTGTGTGGTCACGGGCTTGCCGGCGTCGTAGATGGTGTTGCCGTTGGGGTCCTTGATCTCCAGGACGTAGCGCGGGCGCGTGACCTTGCCGTTGTTACCGAAGGCACCGAAGGCCTTGACGTGATCGAGCGGCCGGACCTCGACCGTGCCGATGGCGCCGGCCAGGCCTGCGACGTCGAGCGCCTTGTTGCCGAAGCCGACGGGCTCGGGGATGAACTCATAGCCAGCCTTGACCGCGTACTTGCGCACGGTCTTGACGCCCGTCTGAGCGAGGGCGCGGATAGCCGGCACGTTGAGCGACTTCTGCAGTGCGTCACGCACGGCGATGGGGCCGCTGTCCGTCTTCTCCGCGTTCTTGGGCACCCACGTCTGACCTTCGTCATTGCGGCCGCCGAAGGGCGTGGTGATGTCGAGGATGACCGATGCCGCCGTCAGTGCACCGGTGTCGATGCCGGTGGCATAGACGATGGGCTTCCACGACGAACCCGGCTGTCGCTTGCCCAGGCCGATGTGGTCGTACTGGTAGTCGACGCGCTGGTTCTTGTTCTTCTTGTAGTAGCCCGGAGGCGCCGCGACGTAGGCGAGGACGTCGCCGGTGCGGTAGTCCATGGCCACGAGCGCGCCGCTGTAGACGCCGAGCGCGCGGAGCCGCGTGACCCAGCCCGACTCGGACTGCAGCCCGCGCTTGCGAAGGCCGGCGTACATCTCCGTCGCCGGCAGGTGGGGAGCGACAGCGCCGGCCCAGACGATGTCCTCACCGAGCTTCTGCGCCTTGTAGTCGAGCGTGGTCTTGATGCGGTAGCCACCGTCCTTGACCGGGTCGTAGTCGTTGCCCAGGATCTGCTCGACTTCCTTGAGCGCGGCATTGACGAACTGCGGCGCCTTGTAGCGCACGCCCTGCTCCTTCTTGACGAAGATGCGCTCGTTCTTGGCTGCTTCGATCTGCGCCTCGGTGGGCTTGACCCAACGACCCTTGCCATCGGCCAGTCGATCGAGGATGAAGTGCTGGCGCTGGACGACCTCCGTCTCGACGCACTTGGGCTTGTTGTCCGGGCACTGCCTGATGACGTACTTGATCTTCTTGTTCTTGCCGGAGCCCTTCTTGATCTTGGTCAGGTTGGCGTAGCCGCCCTTGGCATTCTTGGCGTAGGGGTAGAACACCGCCGGCGTCTGCGGGATGGCCGCCAGCAGGGCGGTCTCCGCCAGCGTCAGCTCTTCGAGGTCCTTGCCGAGGTAGACGTCAGCGGCGGCCCGGATGCCGTGGACGGCACCGCCGTAGGGGATCTGGTTGAGGTAGGCGGTGATGATCTCCTGCTTGCCATCCTCACCGGGGAACGCTTGCGTCAGGCGATAGGCCTGGATGATCTCCTTGGCCTTGCGCGTGTACAACGCCTCGTCGCTCTCGAACTGGCTCTGGAGCACGTCTTCCGGCAGCAGCACCGCACGCACGAGCTGCTGGGTGATGGTGGACGCACCACGGGCGTCGCCGCCTCCGGCAACCGTGAAGAGCTGACCTACGGTGGCCTCGAGGTCCACGCCTGGATTGGTCCAGAAGGTGTCGTCCTCTGTCGCCGTGGTGGCGTCGAGCACGACCTTGGGGATCTCCTGGAAGCGATCGATGACGTCGCGGCGGTCGTTCCAGAACTCGGCCAGCTTGACGCCGTCGCGCGAGTACATGAGCGATTGCTCCTTGAAGTCGAGATCCTTGAAGGAGCGGGGATCGGGGAGGCCTTCCTCGAGCTGGGTGAGCGTGACGGCGGCCGCGCCGCCAGCGGTGATGACGGCGGCAGAGGCGACGGTCACGCCGGAGACCATGAGGATCAGGAACAGGGCCAGGATCGCGGACGGACCCGAGGATCCCTGCTTGCGATGTCGTTGGCTGCGCTTGACTGCGATACGCGCAGCGAAAGAACCCCGATGATGGGGCCCAGTCCCGGTCCGCTTGCCGGTCCGGGAAGCACGGCGCTTCTGTGGGCGATACGGCATTCGAGGACATTGTGCACGACCTTCGGCGAAAGCGGGTATGTCGGAGATGAAGGTTTCGACACTTTCCAGCCCTCAGGGCGCGCTCGGTGGCTCCCGACTGCGCCGCTTCCAGACCGCGCTGCTCGAGTGGTACGTCCCCCGTGCGCGGCCACTGCGCATCCGCACGACGCGCGATGCGTGGGCCATCCTCGTCTCGGAGGTCATGGCCCAGCAGACGCAGATCGCCCGGGTCGATGAAGCCTGGGTCGCGTTCATCGAGCGCTATCCGACCCCCGACTCTCTCGCGAAGGCCACCACTGCCGAGGTGTTGCGCGCCTGGGCCGGGCTTGGCTACAACCGACGAGCGCTCAACCTGCAGCGCGCGGCGCAGGCCATCGAGGACCGACACGGTGGTGCGGTGCCCTCGTCGATCGATGAGCTCGAGGCCTTGCCGGGGGTGGGGCCCTACACCGCCCGAGCGGTCGCGGCCATCGCCTTCGGGCAGCCGGCCGCGGCCGTCGATACCAACGTACGCCGAGTGGTCACGCGCGTGCTGGGCTACGAGCTTGGACCCGTGCCGCTCCAGGCAGTCGCCGACACGCTCGTCGAGACCTCGGACCCCGCGACCTGGACGCATGCCTCGATGGAACTGGGCGCCATCGTCTGCACCGCACGGGCGCCTCGGTGCGAGGCCTGCCCGGTCTCGAAGTGGTGTGCCAGCGCTGGCTCGGTGGAGGTGCCGGCGCGACGAGGCCCGACGACGACGCCGGCCTTCGAGCTCACGACCCGCTGGCTCAGAGGACGCATCATCGAGCGCCTGCGTGACCTCGACGACGGCACCTGGGAAGCCCTGCCTCAGACCATCGGCGACCACGACGCAGGGGCCATCGAGGCCGCGGTCAGCGCGCTCCAGCGCGAGGGCTTGCTCGAGCGACGCCCGGATGGAGCGGTGCGCCTACCATCGGGGTGACATGACCACGACGCTCGATCCCACGACCCTCATCCCGCTGCCCACCGCCGACCCGACCATCTTCGCGGCCGACACCGACATCGAGGCGCTCACGGTCCGCTGGCGCGAACAGTCCCAGCTCGAGCCCATGACTGCGGCCGAGATGCGCGGGACCGACGTGCGAGCGCAGCGGCTCGGGATCGCGGGCGAGCGGCTGATGGAGGAGGCGGGCACGGCCGTGGCCGCGGCCGTGAAGGCGTTGATGGTCTCGACCGACCGCTCGCGGAGCTCGTTGGTGCTGATCCTTTGCGGCCCCGGCAACAACGGAGGCGACGGCCTCGTCGCGGCCCGGTACCTCGCCGAGCAGGGCATCGGTTGCGAGGTGGTGCTGCTCTCGAGCAACGGCGTGCCCTCCACGCCGGACGCGCGCCTGAACTGGGACCGGCTCGAGGGGCTGGAGCGTGTGAACCGGGTCTCCACCGCACGCGACTCCGACGTCGCGCTCTACCTCAACGGTATCGAGCGGGCCGGCCTCGTCGTCGACTCGCTCCTGGGGACCGGCGTCAGCGGCGACCTGCGCGAGCCGGTCCGCACGGCCGTCGATGTCGTCGTGCGGGCCCGTCAGGGCCGCGTGCCGGTGCTCGCGGTCGATACCCCCACGGCCGTCGACCTCACCAGCGGCCGACCCTCCAACCCCGTCGTTCGTGCCGACGTCACGGTCACCTTCCATCGGCCGAAGGATGGCCTGCGCGCCAGGATCGGCAAGCTGCTCGCGGGCCGTGTGCTGGTCGCGCCCATCGGCATCCCCGTCCAAGCGGATCGTGGCTGAAGTGGGCCGTCCCGAGGGTGCCCCGCGTGACCGCCGCGTCTTCCTCATCGTCGGCGCGCTCGTGGTCGGGTTGCTGGTGTTCAGCGTCGTGAGCGCGCTGCTGCCGGGCATCGACGCCACACTCGCGGCCGTCCCGGTGGTCGTGGTCGTGCTCGTGGTCGGGACCGTGCTCGTGCTCGCCCGGTCACTACGCGGAGCTCGCCGCTAGACACCCTCGGCCCGCAAGCGTCTATTCGGACTCGGTCGTCTCGTCCTCGGTCGCGGCCGCCACGTGGGAGTCGGGAGGTGGGGTCGGCTGTCGGTCGCCCGATCGGAACCTTCGCTCCTCGCCGGCGAGGAGCCGCTCGATGTTGTCCTTGTGCGCGACCCAGATGATGATCTCGCCGGGGACGACATACCAGAGCCAGGCGGGGTCGATCCAGCCCACGACCATGAACAGGATCACGATGAGCGCGCCCGTCAGCGTGCCCAGGATCGAGGCCAGCGAGACGTAGCGGGTGGTCCAGATGATGGCGATGAAGGCCGGCAGCGCGAAAGGCACGATCCAGGGTGCGATCGCGAGCATGCCGCCGACGCCGGTCGCCACGCCGCGTCCGCCGTGGAAGCCGAGGAAGACCGACTTCCAGCTACCGAGGACGGCGGCCACGCCGGTGAGGGCGCGTACCTCGATGGGTGCGTCCAGCCAGCCGGCGATGAGGATGGGCAGGGCGCCCTTGCCCAGGTCGAGGCCCGCGACAGCGATGGCGCGAGGCCAACCACCCGCACGCAGCATGTTGGTGCCGCCGGTGCGACCGGAGCCGACCGACCGCGGATCGGTGCCTCCTGTCAGGCGCGCGACGATGACGCCCATCGGCAACGAGCCCATCAGGTAGCCCATCGCGAGAAGTACGAGCAGCAGCAGGAGGTCGTTCACGAACGCCGAGTATAGGTGGGCGTGCCGGCCGCTTTGCTACCATCGGACATGTCCGAATCACGCTCCTCCGAGGTCCACCGTGCCCAACGAAACCCAGTCCTACGACGTCGTCGTCCTTGGCGGCGGCACCGGCGGCTACGGCGCCGCGTTCCGTGCCGGCCAGCTCGGCCTCAAGGTCGCCCTGGTCGATGACAACCCAGCAGGTCTCGGCGGCACGTGCCTCCATATCGGCTGCATCCCGACCAAGGCCATGCTGGCCTCGGCCGACCTGCTCGACCATATGAAGCACTCCTCGGACTTCGGCATCACGGTCGACGGGGCGACGGCCGATCATGCGGCCATCGCAGCGCGCCGCGACAAGATCGTCGAGCGGCTGGTGAAGGGCGTGACCAGCCTGGCCAAGAAGAACAAGGTCGAGTACATCGTGGGCCGTGGCAAGCTCGAGGGCCCACAGCAGATCCGCGTCCAGACGAAGGATGCCGAGGGCAAGTCCAGCGGCGAGGTCATCCTCAAGGCCAAGGACGTCGTGCTCGCGACCGGTTCACGCGTGAAGTCGCTGCCGGGGCTGGAGCCCGATGGGAAGCGCATCGTGACCTCGGACGACGTACTGCGATCGTCCGAGGTGCCTGGCTCGATCATCGTCGTCGGTGCCGGCGCGGTGGGCGTGGAGTTCGCCTCCTACTATCAAGACATGGGTGCCGAGGTGACCGTCCTCGAGTACTTCCCGGCGGTCGTGCCGCTGGAGGATGCCGAGGTCTCCAAGGAGATGGAGCGGGCCTTCAAGAAGCGCGGTATCAAGGTCATCACCTCCGCGCGCTTCGACCCGTCGGCGGTCAAGGTCGACGACTCGGGCGTGTCCGTGATGGTCGGCCCCGAGGGCGGCGAGGCTTCCGAGGTCCGTGCCGAGCAGATGCTGGTGGCCACCGGTCGCGCTGCCAACGTCGAGGGCGTGGGCCTGGAGACGACGCGGGCCGTGGTCACCGACCGCGGGGTCGTCGAGACCGATGAGCAGATGCGCACGGCCGACCCGCACCTCTACGCCGTGGGTGACGTCGCCGGGGGCTTGTGGCTGGCGCACGTGGCCACGCACGAGGGCATCATCGCCGCGCACGCCATCGCCGACGAGGAGACCGAGGCGATCGACTACGTGAAGATGCCGCGGGCCACGTACTCGCGGCCGCAGGTGGCTTCGATCGGCCTGACCACGCAGCAGTGCGAGGAGCGGGGCATCAAGACCAAGGTCGGCAAGATGCCCATGATGGCCGTGGGCAAGGCCATCATCGATGGCGACACGACCGGCTTCGTCAAGGTCATCGCCGATGCTGAGACCGACGAGGTCCTGGGCGTGCACATGATCGGCCACCACGTGACCGAGCTCATCGCCGAGTCCTCGACCGCGATGCTCCTCGAGGCCACGGCCTGGGAGATCGGCGGTGCCGTCCATCCGCATCCGACGCTCTCGGAGGCCATGGGCGAGGCGGCCATGCTCGTCGACGGCAAGTCCATCAACTTCTAGGGAAACCGGGCACCGCTGAGGCACCTGCACCAGCTGCGCACGTGGTGCCTGACGTCGGGTGCCGGCTCTGTGCCCGAGCTGCCCAGCCGCCCTGGCGTCTGGCCCCTGGTGCCTGACACCGGCGCTGCCTCACACCGGGCGCTGCCACGATACCCAGGTTGGTGGCCAGAAGTGGTCGTCTGTTACCTGGGGTCGCCGTAGGCCCGAAAGGAGGCCGTTCAGCCGCCACGGACGCGTCGGCCTATGCCCCCTGGGTGCCTGAACGAACGTGTGCTACCGAGGTTCCACGGCTCGGCGGACGCGCCTGACAGACCCTGTTGTGGGCCGAAGGCCGCCTGAGGTGACATTCGACCAGAAAGACAGCGCCGACACGGTACCGTGCGGAGCCCGGAGCCAGCCGCGCATCTTTCGGCCATCGTGAGGGAACGCGCGGCGCAGGATCCGTTCATGTAGATACAGCCGGCGGCGCTCTGCCCGACTCTTGCGAACGACGACCCAGGAGTTGATGGTGGCCGGATCCCAGCCCTGCTCATGGGCGATCACGCTGCCGAGTCGAGCGCGCCGATGCATCACGGCGACGAGCCCCTGCGGGTCCACCAACTCCGTCTTCAACTCGATGATGAGCAGGCTCCGGGTCTCGGGATGCCACGCGAGGATATCGATGACGCCGCGCTCTCCATACTGAGAGAACGTCACCTCTGGCAGCCAGATCCAGCCGTCGAGCCCATCTAGGAATGTCCCGAGCTCGCGATGCAGGTCGGCGTGGGCAGCGTTGACGATGCGGTCGAGCTCGGCACCTCGATAGCGGAGGTTCATGTCGATCCGGGCGCCGAGGGCGTTCGAGATGGATCGGACCGTATCGAGTGGGTAGCGACCGGCCGCCCCGGCCTCGACTCGACCGATCAGCTGGCGTGAAACGCCGGCGCGGCGGGCGACGTCGGATTGGCGAAGGTGCTTGCGGATGCGCAGCACGCGGAGCGTGTTGCCGAGGCGGATGTCGTCCATGACCTGAGCGTGACCGGGGTCACTTCGCTGGGACTGCGTGGACGCTTCGCTAGAATGGTCGTCCCAAGCCTTGATGTGCCCCAACGTGACCCAACGAACCTACGTGCCAGGAGTCGACTCATGCCTCAGGTGACCATGCCCCAGCTCGGAGAAGGAGTAGAGGAGGGCACGATCGGCAAGTGGCTCAAGGCTGTCGGTGATGCCGTCCGGGTCGGTGATCCGCTCGTGGAGGTCGTGACCGACAAGGTCAACGCCGAGGTCCCCTCGCCGTTCGAGGGCACGCTCACCAAGATCCTCGTGCAGGAGGGCGACACCGTCGGCAACGACGTGCCCATCGCCGAAGTCGACGAGGCCGGCGCTGCCGCTGTGGCCGACGCACCGGCACCTGCGGCCGAAGCCGACGCTCCGGCACCTGCCGCCCAAGCCGCGCCCGAGCCGGCACCGGCACCAGCACCGGCGCCAGCAGCACCGGCGGCAGAAGCAGCACCGGCGGCAGCAGCACCAGCGGCAGAAGCAACACCGGCGCCCGCAGCACCAGCGGCAGAAGCAGCACCGGCGGCAGAAGCAGCACCGGCGCCCGCAGCACGCGGCAGAAGCACCCGGCGCCCGCAGCACCAGCGGCAGAAGCAGCACCGGCGCCAGCAGCAACAGCGCAGGCCACACCGGCTCCAGCGCCCGCTCCTGCCACTCCGCCCGCACCGACACCCGCCATCCCCAGCAACGTGCGCATGACCCCGTCTGTCCGACGCCTGGCCCGCGATCTGGGCGTCGACGTCAGCGCCATCTCCGGCTCCGGCATCGGCGGCCGCATCACCCGGGCTGACATCCAGGGAGCCGCAGCCGGTGCCACCAACGGCTCGGCCCCCGCAGCCCCCGCCGCTCCGGGTACCCCGCCCACGCTGGCTGACACCACTCCGGCGGCCCCCACCGTGAACGCCCTCGTCGACTCCCCGGTCAAGGACGGCGACTCGCTCAAGCAGCTCTCGCCCATGCGCAAGGCCATCGCCACGCACATGGAGCGCTTCCTCGACGTCCCCGCCGCCTATATCACCATCGAGGTCGACATGACCCCGGTCGTGCAGACGCGCAACGCCGTCAACGCCGACTACAAGTCGCGTGAAGGCATGAACCTCAGCTACGTGGCCTACATGACCAAGGCCTGCGTCGAAGCCCTGCGCAGGTTCCCTGACTTCAACGCCCACTGGACCGATGAGGGCCACTGGCGCCGCAAGGCTGTCAACGTCGGCATCGCCGTAGCGGTCGATGACGGCCTCGTGGTCCCCGTCATCCACAACGCTGAGAGCCTCAGCCTCCACGGCCTCAACGCCGCCATCAACGACCTCGCCTCGCGCGCTCGGGCCAGCAAGCTCACCCCGCAGGACATCCAGGGCGGCACCTTCACCGTCGACAACACCGGCTGGACCGGCAGCATCCTGACGCTGCCGATCATCAACGTGCCCGAAGTGGCCATCATCACGATGGAGAAGATCGTGAAGCGGCCGGTCGTGCTCGAGGACCAGGGTGACGCCATCGCCGTGCGTTCGATGATGAACATGTGCATCGCCATCGACCACCGCGCCAACGACGGCGCCCAGGCCGGCGCCTTCCTCCAGGAAGTCCAGGGCTGGCTCGAGTCGGTCACCCCCGAAACCCCCATCTGGTAGGACATGGCCAAGCAACTCCCCATGCTCGACGCCACCGCCGCAGCCGGCGGTGGCTGTCACTCACACGGTTCGCCCGAGCTCTCTCAGCCGCTGAGCATCGCCATGGGCGGATCGATCGATGCCACCGCCGCTCGCACCGGTCCCGACCGCCAGCGACATCCCGATTGGATCAAGGCCAAGCTGCCCACCGGCGCCAACTACACCGAGCTCAAGAGCCTCGTGAAGGGCCAGACCCTCAACACCGTCTGTGAGGAGGCCATGTGCCCCAACATCGGTGAGTGCTGGGAGGAGCGCACGGCCACGGTCATGATCCTCGGCGACACCTGCACCCGCGCCTGCGGCTTCTGCGCCGTCAAGACCGGCCGACCCGAGTGGTTCGATGACGACGAGCCGCGCCGCGTGGCAGAAGCCGTGGCGGTCATGGGCCTCGAGCACTGCGTCGTCACCAGTGTCTGCCGCGACGATCTGCCCGACGGCGGCGCCAGCGTCTTCGCCGACACCATCCGCGAGATGCGCATCCACGCTCCCGGCATGGGCGTCGAGGTCCTCATCCCCGACTACCTCGACAGCGACTTGCGCACGGTCATGGAAGCTGCGCCGGACATCCTCAACCACAACGTGGAGACCGTTGAGCGACTCCAGAAACCGGTCCGCAAGCGTGCCAAGTACGACCGCTCGCTGCAGGTCCTGGCCGATGCGAAGGCCATGGCTCGCGACATCGCCGCACGCCCCGGGACCGTGCACACCAAGTCGAGCATCATGGTCGGCCTGGGTGAGACACGCGAGGAGCTGAGCCAGACGTTCCGCGACCTGCGCGACGTCGACTGCGACATCCTCACGCTGGGCCAGTACCTGCGACCGTCGGCCAAGCACCTGCCGGTGGAGCGCTACGTCCACCCTGACGAGTTCGAGGAGATGAAGCGGGAGGGCCTCGAGCTCGGCTTCAAGCACGTCGAGTCAGGCCCGCTGGTCCGCTCCAGCTACCACGCTCGCGACCAGGTGCCCGAGGCGGCCAAGCGGGCCCGAACCTCCCGCGCCGCCGCTCTCGTCGCCAACGGCCTGACCGCCAACTAGCCGGCAAGCCCGATGCGCGAGACGGCCGAGGACCTGGCCCGACTGCAGGCGCTCCTCGATCGCAGCTATGAGGCAGCCGGCCCTCATCTGCGCGAGGTCATCACGCCCGAGCGACGCCTGACGGCCGAGCAGCTGGTGGGGCGCCTCGACGGCATGTGCCTGCTCGCGCTGGCCACGGTCACGTCCGACGGCCGGCCCATCAACGGCCCCGTCGACGGCTTCTTCTACCGCGGCACGTGGTACTTCGGCAGCAGCCACGAGTCGCTGCGCTTCCGGCACATCCGACAGCGGCCGCAGGTCAGCGCGACCTACCTGCCGGGCGAGGAGATCAGCGTCACCACCCACGGCCGCGCCATCGAGATCGAGGCGCGCACGCACGATGACGGTGGCTTCGCCGAGGTCGTCGTCGGCTACTACGGCGCGCGTTTCGACGGGGCCGAGGCCATGCTCGAGAGCGCAGCCTATGCCCGCATCGAAGCCGAGCGCATGTTCACCTTCCACCTGGACCCAGCCGAGGCAGCCGAGATCTAGGCCCTGCGCTTCCGGCCGACAGGCAGCTCCTGCGACCCATGAGGCGGCTGCGGAAGGTCAAGTTTCCCGAGCGTTCGTGACACCCAGCCACGCGTCGTCTAAGGTCCCGGGTCATGCGTACCGAACGACCGGCGGCGCTCAGCGCCTCGAGCGCCCCCGATGATCGCTTGTGGCTTCGTGCCGTCGTGGCCGCGGTGGTCCTGCTCCTCGCTGTGTCGGCGGGCCCGGCAGCCGGCGCCTCGCGCGAGGACGACTCCATGCTCGGTGACGGCTCGAGGCCGCACGGTCGACAGGCGGCCAAGCCTTTCAAGATCAACCTGTTCCAGAAGGGTCACTTCGTAAGCCAGAAGACGACGTTCTGGTGCATCCCGGCCTCCACGCAGATGATGATGAACATGATGGACGGCGGTCGACCCGACCGGACACGAGCCCTGCAGGCGCGCCTCTACCGCATCGGTGACCGACTCGAGGAGGACGGCACGGTCAGCCCTGACCCCGAGCCGGACCGCTGGCGTGGGATGGGCATCTCCGAATGGGCGGGGTTGCTCAACCGACACGACTACGGGCCCTACGAGCTCGTCGGCGCCAAGTCCTACCAGAAGGCGCTCAAGAAGGCCGCACGCATGATGCGCAAGACCGGCAAGCCGGTTGGCCTGGTGGTGTGGCGTGGTGCCCACGCGTGGGTGATGTCCGGCTTCGCTGCTACCGCCGACCCCGCGCTCACGAACGACTTCAACGTCACCGAGGTCTGGGTGCAGGACCCCTGGTACCCGCGCACCAGCTCTGTCTGGGGCCGATCGCGCGGGCCCAACGCGAAGCTCACCCCGAAGGTCCTGCGCCAGGACTTCAAGCGCTATGGCCGGCCGGGCCGCCGGAACCCCGAGCGTGACGGCCGCTTCATGCTCGTCCTGCCCAGGCCGGACCGAGCATCGGACGCCGCGGCCCAGCTGTAGCTCACCGAGCTCAGCTCTGTCTCTGCCTCCCGATCCCCAGCTCTTTGAGCGCAGTCCCTGACGCCGGCTCTCCTCGATGCCACCGGATCGCGAGCGCCGTGGCGCCGGCTTCGCCACTCGCCGCCTCGGCGAACCTCGTCGCCGGCCAGTGAGCCTTCAGTCGTGAGCGCACACGGTCATCGATGGACGGCGCGTTGAGGAGCACCGAACCACCGAGCACCACCACCGGCGGTGGCGTGGGACCCGCCGCGGCGATCGCCGTCCCGACGAGATGGCCAGCCGCGGCCTCGACCACCGCACGTGCGACCGCATCGCCCGATTCTGCGCAGCCGACGACCAGTGGTGCCAGTCGGCCCAGCGCAGCGGGAGCACCTCCGTAGACCGCGTCGGTCACGGCCGTGGCGACGTCCAGCGTCTCGGCCCCGTCGATGCCCAGCGCACGGGGAACCTCGTCGAGCAGGGTCGTCGCGGGACCACGCGCATCGATGGCGAGTAGTGCCGCGCGTACGCCCTCGATCCCCAGCCACACGGCCGAGCCCTCGTCGCCCACGAGCCAGCCTCGCCCACCCGCTCGTCGGACCAGCTCGCCGTCATCCACCAGGGCTGCCACCGCGCCCGTGCCGGCAGCCAGGACGAGGCCACACGGTGCGGCCGTGCCCGCCGCGTAGGCTGCGACCACGTCGAGGATGATCCGCGGCTCGACCGGGATCCCGAGATCGTGCCACGCTCGGATCACGGCGGCTGCCTGCTCGGGCACGCTCGACACGCCCCCCGCGACGGCGATGACGGCTCCGGCTACCGACGCCGGGTCGCGCGAGCCCAGCGCTTCTGCAGCAGCCGACGAGATGGCCTGCGCCGGAGACGTCCCGCTCGACCAGACATTGGCGCCGGCGGCCTGACCCCGACCAACGACCTCGCCCGAGGCCGTGGCCAGGAGTGCACGCGTTCTCGTCCCGCCCGCGTCCAGGCCCATGAAAACCGTTGACATCTTGGAAGCCAAGCCTGTAAGTTCCTTTCGTCGATGCCTGATCGTAGCAGCGGGCTCGCTACCGGGACCGCGAACGTACACGCTGCCGATACACCGCGACGAGGGGACTTGCGGTGACGGCGACCCCGCGCCCCGCCGAGCATATCGAGCTAGGCGCCAACCCGATGACTGCGCTGCGCTCGATCCTGCCCTCGCTGCCGCCGGCCGAGAAGCGCGTGGCGGAGGGCATCCTGGCCCAGCCTGAGGACATCGTCTTCCTCAGCATCGGCGACCTGGCCGTGCGCGCCTCCACCTCCGAGGCCACGGTCGTGCGTCTGTGCCAGCGCGCGGGTTTCGCGGGCTATCCGGAGCTGCGCCTGGCACTGGCCACGCAGGTCGGCCGCAGCGCCGCCACCCGTCCGGCGCGCATCGTGGGCACGGATATCGCTGCCGATGACCCGCTCGCCGACATCGTGGCCAAGGTCGGCGTGGCCGACGGTGCGGCTATCCATGACACCGTCGAGCAGCTCGACGTCGATGTGCTGGCCCGGGTCACGCAGGGTATCGCCGATGCCCGTCGGATCGAGATCTTCGGCATCGGCGCCTCCGGCCTCGTGGCCCTCGACCTCGAGCACAAGCTGCGCCGCATCGGGCTGCCGGCAGCGGCCTCGGTCGACGGTCACCTTGCCCTGACCACCGCGGCCGTGCTCACCGCCGATGACCTCGCCATCGGTATCAGCCACAGCGGCAAGACGCTCGACGTGATCGACCCGATCAGCGTGGCTCGTGCGCGCGGTGCCACCACGGTGGCCATCACCAACTTCGCCCGCTCGTCGTTGGCCAGGGCCGCCGACCTGCTGCTCACGACCGCGGCTCACGAGTCGCTCTTCCGCGCTGGCGCCATGGCCAGTCGCACCGCCCAGCTGACGGTCATCGACTGCATCTACCTGGCCGTCGCCCAGCGCGACTACGAGGAGACCGTACTCGCGCTCGACCGTACCTCCTCGGCCCTGCAGAGCCGCCGCTCCGGGGGAGCCGCTCGATGACGCGAGCCCGGGACGCAGTCCGCGTCATCAGCCCCACGGAGGGCCGCAACCCCCGCACGCTGGAGATCGACACGCTACCGACCCTCGAGGTCCTGCGGCTGCTCAACGGCGAGGACGCCCGCGTGGCACCGGCCGTGCGTAAGGCCCTGCCGCAGCTGGCGGTCGCGATCGACGCTGCCGTGGAGCGATACCGGGCCGGCGGCACGATCCACTACTTCGGTGCTGGGACGTCCGGCCGGCTGGCCACGCTCGATGTCTCCGAGCTGCCACCCACCTTCTCGGCCGATCGGGACCGCACCGTGGCCCACCAGGCCGGTGGCCCGTATGCGCTGCGGTACTCGGTGGAGGGTGTCGAGGACGACTTCGATGCCGGGAAGCAGGAGGCTGCCGTGGTGACCGCGGCGGACGTGGCCGTGGGTGTGGCCGCCAGCGGGCGCACGCCGTGGGTGCTGGGAGCCCTGAGCGCGGCGCACGACGCCGGTGCCTACACCATGATGATCAGCTCGGCGCCACGGGGTCCTGTCACGGACTTCGTCGACGCATACATCCACGTCGACACCGGCCCGGAGGCCATCGCCGGCTCCACGCGCATGAAGGCCGGCACGGCCCAGAAGCTCGTGCTCAACGGTCTCTCGACGGCCCTGATGATCCGCCTCGGCAAGACCTACTCGAACCTCATGGTCGACGTGGCGCCCAGCAACGCCAAGCTCCGCGGCCGCGTGTTGGTGATCCTCGAGGAGGCCACCGGCGCCAGCGAGGCGGAGTGCCAGCGAGCGCTCGACGCGGCCGCCGGTGAGACCAAGACCGCCATGGTGTCCCTTCTCGCGGACACCGACCCATCCACGGCCCGGGCCGCGCTCGGGGCTTCAAACCACCGGGTGCGAGAGGCTCTCGCCGCCCTCGGTGGTTCACCCGACGTATCCGTCGCCCCGATCGATGAGGTGCCTATGGAGGGTTGACCGGCACGATCTGCTAGAGCCTGGGACACCAGCACCCACAAGCCCGACCCCCCAAGTATCCGAGGAGGAACATGAGCAAGCTCCCGAAGCGAACGATCGCCTCACTGCTGGCCACGATGCTGGCCGTGCCGATGGTGGCGCCCGTTGCGATCGCGCAGGACGAGACGACCGCTGACGACGTCACGTTGACCCTGTGGTCCTGGCGCCCAGAGGACGAAGACGCCTACAACACCATCTTCGACGTCTACGAAGAGGCCAACCCGGGCGTCACGGTCGAGTTCGTGCCGTTCGTCAATACCGACTACAACAACATCCTCAGTACCGGCCTGACCGGCGACGGCGGTCCCGATGTCGCTCAGCTCCGTGCCTACGGCGGCCTCCAGCCATTGGTGGAGGCCGGCCAGCTGCTGCCGCTCGACGGCGAGGTCGACCTCAGCAACTTCACCGACAACGCGCTCAAGGCCGCGACCGGCCTCTCCGACGGTCAGGTCTATGGCGTGCCCTTCGCCTACCAGGCCTTCACTGCCTTCTACAACAAGGGCATCTTCGATGAGCTCGGCCTGTCCGAGCCCGAGACGTGGGACGAGTTCGTGACCGTGCTTGACACGCTCAAGGAGAACGAGATCATCCCCATCTCCACGCCCGGCAAGGACAACTGGATGATGGCCATCGTGATGGACGCCATCGGTGCCCCGCGCTACGGCGGCCAGGAGTTCGAGGCCGAGATCCTTAGCGGTGCTACCGACTTCAACGACCCGGACTACGTCGCGGCCATCGAGCTGATGCAGTGGCTCCAGGACTACATCCCCGAGGACGTCATCGGCGTCAGCTACGACGATTCCAGGACGCTCTTCCTGACCGAGCTCGCAGGTGTCTTCATCGGCGGCTCGTTCGAGATCGGCTTCTGGCGTGACAACGGCCCCGACCTCGACCTCGGTGTCTTCCAGGTCCCGGCTCCGCCCGACTCGCTCGCTCCGGCCAGCGTCGTCGGCTGGATGGACGGCTCCTACGGCGTCAACGCCAACTCGGACAACCCCGAAGAGGCCAAGGCGCTCGTGGAGTGGATGGGCACGCAGGAGTTCGGCCAGCTCTTCACCGAGAACATCAAGCAGCTCTCGCCGATTCCGGGCACCACACCCGACGACGAGCTGCTGGCCGAGTTCGGCGAGCTCTTCGCGGCGTCGCCCGTCTCGTACCTGCACCTCGTGAACTTCCGCTACGAGCAGCCTAACGGCGACGCCTTGCTGCGTGACGGCATCGCCGCCATGTGGCTGGGAGAGATGGAGCCGGCCGAGGTCGCTGCCGACGTGCAGATGGGCCTCGAGCAGTGGTTCACTCCGGGGGAATAGCGAGTAGATGACCGCGGGCTCATCTCCCAGGTCCGCCAGGCGCACTCGCCCCACGTCGAACAACGGCGTGGGGCGGGCGGCGCCCCCGTGGCGGACCCGTCTGGTCTTCCTGGCGCCCGCGTTCCTGCTCTACACCGTCTTCCTCATCTGGCCGCTGATCCAGGCGCTCTTCTTCAGCTTCTTCGAGTGGAAGGGCACGGCCCGCGGCGGCTTCGCCGGCTTCGACAACTTCGTCGAGCTCTTCACTCGCTTCCCGCTCAACGAGCAGCTTCCGCGGGCCTTCCTGCACAACATCGTCTTCTACGTCGCGACGATGGCCATCACCGTCGCCGTGGCGCTGCTCTTCGCGGTCCTGCTCCAGAAGGCGCGTCGGGGGCGGGGGTTCCTGCGCGTGATCTACGTGCTGCCCTACATGATCAGCCCGCTCGTAGTGGGCTACATCTGGTCGCTCATCCTCAACCCCACCTTCGGGCCCGTGAACTCGGTGCTCAAGGATCTGGGGCTCGACGACCTGGCGCTGCCCTGGCTGGGTGATCCGGCCACCGCCTTCCCCGTGGTCATCATGGTCAACGCCTGGTACTACCTGGGCTTCCCGATGTTGCTGTTCGCGGCCGGCCTCGCGGCCATCCCCGACGACTACGCCGAGGCGGCCGAGGTCGACGGGGCCAGCTCGTGGCAGACCTTCCGTCACGTCACCTTTCCGCTGCTGACGCCGGTCTTCGGGACCGTGGCCGTGCTCGTCTTCATCTACTCCTTCAACGTCTTCGGCCTGGTCTGGGCCATGGGCGGCGTGAGTGGCGGTCCCATCGGCTCGACCGACGTCCTGGGACTGCTCTTCTATCGCACCGCCTTCGACGGAGGCGTCAACGCCTTCGGTACGGCGTCCGCGCTGGCGGTGGTGATGTTCATCGCCATCTTCGGCGTGTCCATGACCGCGCGCTGGTGGTTCGGCCGGCTCGAGGAGGGACTGGCGTGACGAGCGCGACCCGGGCCGGCGGTTCGGGTGGCGGCGGGCCCCGGCGGCGGCGCGTCAACCCCACGGGCGCAGCCATCTCCATCCTGTTGTGGGGCTACGTCTTCATCGTGCTGGCGCCGATGCTGCTCATCCTGCTCAACTCGATGCGGCCCACGCGGCAGATCTTCCGCGAGCCCATCGGGTTGCCGGAGTCGATCAACCTCGACAGCTACGTGCGGGCCTGGGGCGAGGCCAACTTCAGCGAGTACTTCGTCAACTCGGTCGTCATCGTGGTGGCCTCGGTCACGCTCGCCACCGCGGTCTCCGCGCTCGCGGCCTACATCCTGGGCCGCCATAGCTTCCGCGGCAGCACGGTGCTGGCCATCTTCTTCCTCTCGGGCCTGCTGCTGCCGTTCCGGCTTGCGATCATGCCGCTGTTCCTTCTGCTGCAGGACCTGGGTCTCGTCGACACGCGCCTGGGCCTGATCCTCGTCTACGCCGCCACCGGCATCCCCTTCAGCGTCTTCATCCTCAGTGCCTACTTCCGGCAGCTGCCCGTCGACCTGGCCGAGGCGGCCAAGATGGACGGGGCAGGGGAGTACACGATCTTCGGGCGCATCATGCTGCCGCTGGTGCGACCGGCATTGGCGACCGTGGCGGTGTTCCAGTTCGTTCCGCTGTGGAACGACTTCTTCTTTCCGCTGGTGCTGCTGCGCTCGTCGGAGAAGTGGACGCTGCCGGTGGGCATGACGCGCTTCTTTGGCGAGTTCCAGACCGACTGGTCGACGCTCTTCGCGGGCATCACCATCACGACGCTGCCCTTGATCGTCGTCTTCCTTCTGGCCACGCGCCAGATCATCGCCGGCCTCACCGCCGGCATCGGCAAGCTCTAGCTCGAGCCGCCCTCCGCGGCCGGGTTCTCGATGGGCGCGCCGATGATCGAGCCCCACTCGGTCCAGGACCCGTCGTAGTTGCGCACCCGCTCGTAGCCCAGGAGCTCGTGCAGTACGAACCAGCTGTGGCTGGAGCGCTCGCCGATACGGCAGTAGGCCACGACGTCCTTCTCGGCCGTGGCGCCCTTGGCCTCGTATTGCGCCCGCAGCTCGTGGGCCAGCCAGTAGGCCCGTCCGCCGTTGATGAGGCTGACCCTGGTGAGTCCGTGCAGGCCCAGCTGCCAGTAGGCTCAGGCCGCGAACCAGTTGCTGTTGTCGCCGTAGAGCACGATGTGCGTGTCCGGCCCGATGCCCGAGGTGGACAGCAGCACCGACAGCTCCTCGCGGCTGACGATGTCTCGGCGGATGCCGTCCGATAGCTGCGTTTCCCAGTTCCAGCCGACCGCTCCGGGGATGTGGCCTTGCGAGTAGGCCTCGGTGTCGACGTCGACCTCCACGAAGCGCACGCCCCGATCGTCGAGGTGCTCCCGCGCCGACTCGGCGCCGACGAGGGCGTTGGGATTGGCGTAGTCGGACATGACTGGCTCCTGGGAGAGAGGTTGGTCGGGGCCCGAGCGTAGATCCGAAGCTCGCTGCCGAGACGGTCCCGCACGGCTCGGACCGACGTGTTCGAGCCGGTGTCGAGCGTCTGCAGCTTCGACACCCTCGCCATCACGTCCAGCAGATGATCGCTCTTGCCGCAGGAATGCAGCCGTATCGGTCCGAGCTCCTCGGCCAGCCTGTTCACGAAGGGCACGACGAACCGCTCGTACTCTCGTCGTACATCTTGAGGAACATCTCCTCGCTGTAGAGCTTCATCGAGGTCGTGACGAAGCCGTGGATGCTGGCGCGACCCGAGCTGTCCCAGAAGAACGGAGGGATGACGGTCAGGTCGGGGTGGGTGCGCCGCGATTCCTCGATCTGCTCATCGAACGTGCGCACGAAGGGATGGTCCAGCAGCGTGTCGGGATGGGGCAACTCGCTGGGGGAGTCGATGCCTGCCAGCGGCGCCACGTCCGCGAGGTCGATGTCCTGCGAGTCGTACCACGCCATCTGCGCGCCCAGCGCCACTCCCAGGATGAGATTGGGCTGGATGCCACCGACGAGGACCTGGTCCGGACGCCAGTGGGCGAGCTGTGCCAGGTTCGACTCGAGGTTGTAGAGCGCGTGCCGCGGGAAGCGCTGGCGCAGGAAGTCGTCGATGGCCATGTCCTGCTCTCGCCGGAACAGCGGATCCATGTAGTAGCGCTCGGGGAAGGTGAACCCGGCTTCCTCGTTGAGCCAGCCCTTGGAGACGCTAGTGACGATGGCGACAGTCATGGCGCGGACTCCTCTTCTAGCGCTTCAACAGGATTCGACGAGCGTTGTCGGCGTACACGCGTCGCAGCACTTCGTCCGGCAGCCCGACGCCGTGGATCTGCCATCGACCCTGGAGCGGGTAGTCGCCGAGGTCGTAGTCGAAGGACTCATCGAACGTCTCGAGGAAGCGGTAGAAGATGCGGTACATCTCCGGGTCGTAGCCGAAATCGGTGCCGAACAGGATGCGGTCGCTGTACTTCAGGAAGAACTCACGCGCGGTGTACGGCTGGCGACCGAGCTCGCTGATGCGGGCGGAGATGTCGACGTAGAGGTTGGGATTGCGGTCGAGCATGCCGGAGACCAGCGCCAGGTCCTCCGAGGCACAGCCGACGTGCGCTCCGATGAAGGTCGTATCGGGGTGGCGGGCGACCACGCGCTCGAAAGCCGCGATGATCTCGTCGAACATCGGGAAGCCTGCCTCGTCGGCCTCCGAACGAGGCGGCCAGAAGTGCCAGTCCGGATGAGCGTTCAACTCTTCCCAGCGCTCGTTGTACTCGTCGAGGCGATCGAAGAAGGCGATCGGATCTGCGACGTGCACGATGACCACCGCGCCGGTTCGGGCAGCGACGGCCCACACCGGATCGAGGCGAGGGTCGTCGACCGGCACCAGTCGCCCCTGGGGGTCACGAGCGCGCAGCCCCAGCGGCTTCCAGGCCTTGATGCCCACGGCTCCACGCTCGACGGAGTCCTCGAAGCGTTCGGCCTCCATCTGTCCGAAGTCGGGCCGCTCTGCCCACTCGTCGTAGGCCATCTGTGCCACGTGTGCGAAGCGTGACGGGTGGGCGCCAGCGTATTTGGCGTGGCGCTCGCTCAGCGCCTCACCCTGTCCACCATCGAGATCGACGATGGTCTCCACCGCCGCCTCATCGAGAGCCGCAAGAAGCTCGGACACCGGCCGCCTGGACCAGCCGTAGCTGAAGACGTCGCCGAGGTGATTGTGGGCGTCGACGACGCCGAAGCGCGGCTTCTCGATACGGTGCTCGGGCAAGCGCAGCTTGTTCACGGGTCGGTAATCGTTCAGACGCATGGTTCCCCCGCCGGGCTACTTGATGCTGCCGGCGGCGAGACCGCCGACGAGCCATTACTCGATGATGATGAAGAGGATGACCACCGGCACGATGGCCACGAGCGACGAGGCACTGCCAGTCCCACCTGTGTCAACAGTGAGCGTTCAAGATCGCTGGGCTCGACAGCCCTGACGTGGCCGGGCGGTGCTCCCGACGGGTGGATACGTGCGGTGTGTTCTGCAACACTGAACCCACGTCACCTACGGCAGTCGTAAGGAGCAGGCATGAACGGACGCGAACGGATGGCTCTTGCGATGAGCGGCGGGGAGGCCGATCGCGTCCCGGTGATGTGCCAGTTGGCCATCGGCCACTACATGCTCAACACGGACATCGATCCCGTCGATATCTGGTTCACGAGCGATGGCTTCGCACGCGCCCTCGTGCAACTCCAGCGTCGCTACCGCTTCGATGGCATCCTCGTGAACCTGCCCGGTCGGCCGGACGGGGTGCTCGACCGGGTCGTTTCTCGACGACGGACACCTGACGGCCAGGTCCTCGAGTTCGACACCGGCGAGCGGGTCGAGGTCCCTGATGATGACAACGCCCAGATGAAGCTCGGGTCATCCGGCCGGGAAGATCGCTTCGACTTCCTCAGCCACACTGTCGCCGACCTCGATGACCTGGACCAATTCGCCGGCTACCTGTGGGGTACCTACCACATCCCCTGGCTGCCCGAAAAGGCCGACCCCGGTCCGCTCAGCGAGGTGCCCGAGTACTTCTACCGCACGATCGACCAGGTCCGCGAGCTGACCGACGGCGAGGTCGCGGTCCACGGCGAGGTGTTCTCGCCCTTCACCCACTTCATGGAGCTCGTGGGCTACGAGTCGGCCCTGACGAACCTCGTCATGGACCCCGACAAGGCGCACGCCATCCTCGAGCGGTTGACGGCCGCATCGATGGCCTGGGCGGCGGGACAGGCTCAGCGTGGCGTCGACGCCGTCCTCATCTCGTCCGCATTCGCCGGCGGCCCGCTGCTCTCGCCCGAGTACTACAGGGACTTCGTGATGCCCTACGAAGCCCGTGTCGTCGAGGCCACGAAGCGTGAGGGTGTCCCGGTCTATACGCACACCTGTGGTGCCATCGGGGACCGGCTCGATCTGATGGTGGCGACCGGGACAGAGGGCGTCGACACGCTCGATCCGCCGCCCCTTGGGAGCGTCGAACTGGCCGAGGCCAAGGCGCAGATCGGCGATCGGGTGTTCCTCAAGGGCAACATGAACTCGGTCGAGCTGCTCCGCATGCAGACGGCCGACGAGGTGCGGGCCCATGCCCGCGACCGCATCGTCAAGGGCTCACCCGGCGGTGGCTACATCCTGTCGACGGCCTGCTCCGTGGCACCCGGCGTGGAGCCCTGGAAGCTGGAGATGCTTGCGCCTCTCGCCGAAGAGATCGGTGCGTACGCCAAGCCCTGATCAGCCCTTGACGGCACCGGAGGTGAGGCCCCGGATGAACTGCTTCGACATGAGCAGGTAGAGCACGAGGATCGGCAGGGCGGATAGCGAAAGCGCGCTGAGGATGCGGTTCCAGTCGGTCTGGTACTGACCGAACAACGCCGTGACTCCAAGCATCACCGTGTTGTGCGAGTCGTTGCTGATGAGGATCAGCGGGAACCAGATGTCGTTCCAGATGGGGATCAGGCTGAAGATGGCCACCGTCGCGAGCGCCGGCCGGATGAGCGGCAGGGTGATCTTGTAGTACATCTGCCACTCCGACGCCCCGTCGACCCGGCCAGCCTCCCCCAGCTCATGGGGCAACCCCCTGATGAAGGCCGTCAACACGAAGATGCCGATGGGCAGGCTCATCGCGACGTAGATGGGGATCAGTCCGTACATCGTGTCGATGAGCCCGAGCGACTTCACGATCTGGATGAGGTTGATGGTGCCCAGGCGGATGGGCACCATCATGCCCGCGATGAAGGCCAGGTAGACCAGCGTCGACGTCCGCGATCGCCAGTTGGCGAGGGCATAGGCAGCGAGGGAGCCGATGAACATCACGAGCACGATGGCGGTGATGGTCACGAAGAGGCTGTTGCGGAAGTAGAGCGCGAAGTCCCCATCGGTCCAGGCCCGGATGTAGCCGTCGAAGGTGATCGTGTCCGGGATCCCGTAGGGGTTGCGGAAGATGTCGCGCTTGGGCTTGAGCGAGTTCGAGAGCATCGTCCACAGCGGGAACAGGACGATGAGCGCCCATGCGCCGAGGATGAGGTGGGTGGCGAGCTTGGAGCTGCGGGACTGCTTCATCGACTAGGCCCTGTCATCGCCACGACGGGAATAGACGAGCCACATCGAGACGCCGGCGAAGAGGATGAGGAAGGTGAGCGTAGCGACGGCCGCGCCGATGCCCATCTCGGGCCGCGCGACCGGGTGCTCGCCCGCGATCGCGGTGCGGTAGAAGAACGTGCCCAGCAAGTCCGCCTGGTAGTCGGGTTCACCTCTCACGCCGGCCATCGCGAAGACCACGTCGAAGGCGTTGAAGTTGCCCACGAAGGTGAGCACGGTGACGATGCCGATGACGGGCTTGAGCAGCGGGAGCTGGATGCTCCGGAACGTACGCCACGCGCCGGCCCCGTCGATGGCGGCAGCTTCGAGCAGGTCGTCCGAGATGCTCAGGAGCCCAGCCAGGAAGAGCATGGTCGGGAGCCCGACCCACTGCCACGAGGAGACCAGCGAGATCGCCGGGAGCACAAGGTCCGGGTCGCCGAGCCAGGGCCGAGCCAGCGCTTCGAGGCCCACGTTCTCGAGCAATGCGTTGAGGGCGCCCCAGCGTGGATTGAGGATGAGCGTCCACAGGAAGCCGGTGACCAGCACCGACAACGTCGCGGGCACGAAGATGATCGTGCGGTAGAAGTTCCGGCCCCTGAAGGGCTTCGAGAGCAGGAGCGCGAAGAGCAGGCCCAGCGTGTTCTGGACCAGGATGTGGATGAAGAAGAAGATGAAGGTGTTGCCGAGGGCGTTGAGGAACCGGTCTCGGTACCACGGGTTGCTGAAGAGTTCGACGTAGTTGTCGAGGCCCACGAACCGCTCGGGCGTGAGGCCCGTGCCCGTGTAGAGGCTGAGCCCCATGGAGTTGATGAGGGGCAGCGCCATGAACCCGACGTAGATGACGACCGCCGGGATGAGGAAGATGATCCACCAACGGCGTCGGGTGCGTTCCAGGCTCCGGAGCGACGACCCGCCGGTAGTGTCGGCGACCTTCCGGCTCGTCCCTGCTGTCATCGCGAGTCCTCGGTCATGTCAGCGACGGAGGCGGAGCCTCTCGACCCCTACCTCCGTCGATGGTCACTCGATGCTAGTGATCGCTACCGATCGGCAGTGCGCTACGCACCGCAGCCCTGCGCCGGCTCGTACCACTCGGCCAGCCCTGCCTGCAGGGCATCCGCAGCCTCCTGCGGCGTGGTCGTGCCGTTGGAGATGCCGACCGCACCCGCCTGCATCAGCGTGTAGCCGTCGGGGCTGCCGTCGAGCAGCACCGGCCAGGCCCAGCGGACGTCGAGCCCGGCTGCCGTCTCGTTGAAGCCGAGGAACGTCGCGGCGTGCTCGTTCTCGACCACCGGGATCTCCTCATGCGCCGGGAAGAAGCCCGGAAGCTCGGCTGCGAGCAGCTCGGCGAGCTGCGGGCCGGAGAGCCAGTCGAGGAAGACCTTGGCGGCTTCCTGGTTCTCTGACGCGGCGTTCAGGCCCATGCCGGCGTCGAGATGGAAGGTCACGTGCTGGTCCTTGCCCTCCGGCGCGGGGATCGGGAAGATGCTCCACTCGAAGTCGGGCGCCTCGGACTCGAAGAACGGGATGTCCCACGAGCCGCCGAACCACATCGCCGCCTCGCCCAGAAGGAACAGCTGCTGGCTGTCGTAGTACGCCAGTGCCTCGTGCCCCTCGGGCAGGTAGGGCGTGATGTCCGCGACCGCCTGGAACGCGGAGACCGCGTTCTCATCGTTGAAGCAGCGCTCGCCGCTGAGGTACGCCTGGCGGCCCTCGACGCCACCGATGAACGTCGGTGCCAGGTTCATGAAGACGATCTCGGCCATGGTCCACTCGTCGCCGGCCGCGTTGGCGAACGCGTCGTAGCCTGCGTCCTGGACCGCTTGGGCGGTAGCGATGAGCTCGTCCCAAGAGGTCGGGACCGAGAGCCCGAGCTCGTCCAGGAGGTCGGCGTTGTAGTAGATGCCGTGCGAGACGGCCACGAACGGAATGCCGTAGGGCACGCCGTCGTCGGTGGCCCATGGCGCGCGCGCGCCTTCGGTGAAGTTCTCCATCAGCTGCGGGACGTCACTCAGCTCCGAGAGGAAGCCCTCGTCGTAGAGCTGACGCGACGTGGAGAACGACCGCAGGTACATCAGGTCGGGACCGGTCCCGGCCTCGAGCTGCGAGCGCAGCGTGGCGTTGTAGTCCGGTGGGTTCGTGGGGTCGAAGCTCACCATGATGTCCGGATGCTCGGCGTGGAACGCGTCAAGGATGGTGTTCATCTGGTCGACGTCATCGACGCGCCAGGAACCCATCACGAGCTCCGTCTGGTCCTGCGCTGCGGTTGGCGCCGCACCCGCGACGGCGAGGACGCCTGCAGCTCCCATGGCCACGAGCCCGGTGAATCGCTTGGACATGTGTGTTCTGTCCCTCCTCCGTGCGTCTCGTCCGCCAGCGACGTGACCCTGCGACATCCGGTCAGCCAGGTCCCGCCGATGCCAAGCCGGGAGACACTCCACGGCTTTGTAAACGGACTGGACAAAGTTGCCGTCTCAAGTCTAGCGCCGCCCGCAACAGGCGTCACGTCGACTGCGTCGAGCGACTAGCATCCGGCCATGCCTTCCGTACTCTCCCGAAAGATCCCCCTCGCCGAGCTGCACTGCCATCTCGGCGGAGCGGTGAACCCAGCCATCATGTGGGGCATCGCCCACGCCCAGGGCATCCGCCTGCCGAGCAAGGACTTCTGGGAGTTCCGGGACATGATCACCGTGTCCAAGCGGCGTGGTCGGTCGTTCGACGGCTACCTCCAGCTCTTCCACTGGACCGAACTCATCCAGTCCTCGCCGCTGGCCGTGGAGCGCTCGACCTACGAGGTCATCGGCGGCGCCTACCGCAAGAACCACGTGACCACCATGGAACTCCGCTTCAACCCCATGAAGCGAAACCGGGGAGGGGAGCAGGACCTCGACCACATCATCAGCGCGGCCATCCGCGGCATGGATCGGGCCACGCTCGAGTACCCCGTCAAGCCGGGCCTGATCCTGTGTCTCGACCGGGCCTTTCCACAGCATCTCAACGAGATCATCGTGGAGAAGGCCATCGCCTATCGCGCGGCGTGGCGTCGTTGGCATCGACATCGCCGGCCCCGAGTCCTCTACCTTCGACCCGGCCGACTACAAGGGCGCCTTCGAGCGCGCCCACAAGAAAGGGCTGGGCATCACCGTCCACACCGGCGAGTCGGGTCCGGTCGAGGAGGTCGCGGAGGTCATCGAGCAACTGCAGCCCGACCGCCTCGGCCACGGCGTGAAGTCGGCCTACGACGAGCGCACGATGGGCATGCTGCGCGAGCGCGGCATCACCCTCGAGCTCTGCCCCACCAGCAACCTCAACTCGCGGGTCGTGTCGGGCTGGGACGAGTTCGCCTGGATCTTCGACACGTTCCACAAGAACGGCGTCCGCTACACCATCAACACCGACGGTCCCGAGATGCTCAAGACCTACATCCGCGACGAGATGGCCTCGCTGGCGCGGAAGGGCATCCTCTCGGTCGAACAGCAGGAGCAGGCTGCTGCCTGGGCCCGCGAAGCGTCGTTCGTCGAGGGGGCCGATGACGTGTCCCTGCCCAAGCGCACCCCGGCCACGCGGCGCCAGATCGAGCGCGAGGAGGCGTAGCGGCGTGTGAGCGGTCGCCCGATCTTGCCCATCTATCACTCCCGGTGGTCGTAGGTGCATGGATGACCCAAGCTGGCTGTGACCGGACACTGCCAGAGTGCGCGGCAAGCGTGGAAGTGGCCGAAGACGGCCACCAGTTGCCGGCGATGCGATCCTGGCCTGCGCCTAGTACCACCCCGGTTGGCAGGTGACCCAGAGGCGGCACCATAGAGCCGCAAACGGTCCGACGTGAGTTCGTCAGGGCTCCTCGGACGCGAGCTCGAGACGGCCCTCATCGAGCCCTCTCACGAATGCCTCAGCGTGTCTCCTCCCCGCGTCGTCCTTGGCCAGGTCTTCCTCGATCACTTCGAGCCAGGCGATCTCCCTAGAGCAGCCCCTCGGCCTCCTCGAGCGTGGCCTGGCCGTCGACGCCACCGATGGCGCGCACCGACAGCGAGCCACAGGCCACGCCCAGGGCCAGGCACTCGGCCAGTGGCCGACCCTCGATGAAGCCGTAGAGGAAGCCGGCGTTGAAGCCGTCGCCGGCACCGGTCGAATCGACGACCTCGACCCTGTCAGCCGGCACCCGCAGGGCCTCGTCGCCACGAACGGCGAGGGCCCCATCGGCTCCGAGCTTCACGACCACGGTCAGCGGTCCCGCTGCCGGGTCGCGACCCGCTTCGTCCGCTCGCGTCACCAGCGCCTGGGCCGCCTCGAGCGGATCCATGATCCCGCTGATGAGTGCGGCTTCGCGCTCGTTGGGCAGGAACACGTCGGTCGCTGCGAGCATGGCGTCGATGCCCTCCCACTTGCGCTCGGGGTCCCAGTTGGTGTCGAAGGAGGAGGTCGCGCCGGCAGCGCGGGCCTCTCGATAGAGGGCCGGCAGGCCGGGCCGCAGCTTGGGCTGGATGCCGGTCGACCCCGCATGGATGTGGCGGACGTGCGGCAGGATCTCGCGCGGCACGTCCTCCGCCCGCAGGCGGTCGATGGTGCCGGTGGCCGTGAGCATGGCACGGTCCTCGCCCGTCCCCAGGTGCACGGTCGCGCCGGTCGGGATGGCGGGGTCCACGGTCACGGTCGAGGTGTCGACCCCGCGCTCGCGCAGGCCCTCGAGGATGGCGTGGCCCAGGATGTCATCGCCCACGATGCCACCGTGCGCCACGCGCAGACCGAGTCGTGCCAGTCCACAAGCGGTGATGGCCGAGGAGCCGCCGACGGTCAGGCGGATCGTGCCGACGTACTTCTCGACCTGTCCGAACTCGGGCACGACATCGCTGCCGATGACGAGGATGTCGGGATTGACATCGCCGATGACGTAGACATCGGTCTCGGGCACCGGCGCGTCACTCATCCTGGGTTGCCCGGGTAGCCGGCAGCCCAGCCCTCGGTGGGTTCGGGCCCCTTGGACAGCGGCGACCGCTCGCGCCAGGGCACGGCTTCGGCCTCCACGATGTCGACCAGCCGCTGCATTCGGGCAGCGCCGGTCTCGGCCAGCCAGGTGTCGCGCTCGGGCAGCTCCATATGGGCAGCTTCCTTCCACACCGAGCGGCCCACGAGCACGCCGGAGGCACCGGCCCGACAGGCAGCCAGCGTCTGAGCCTCGAAGGTGGCATCGTCGACGCCGGCCGAGAGGATGACCCAGGGGATGGCGCTGGCTTCTTCCATCTCAGCACAGGCCTCGGCCCAGCGCGTCTGGTCGGTGACGCCGGCGTCGTATGGGAACTCGCACTTGTAGACGTCGCCGCCGAGCGCGGTCAGGCGTCGGGCCGAGCGGACGACCGCATCACGTCGGACCTCGTCGGTGAGCTTGGCGACGCCATCCTCGATGGGATAGGTGAGCACTTCGAGGAACAGTGGGATGTCGTTATCGACGCAGCACTCGGCGACCTCGATGAGGAGCCGCTCCTGCTCCTCGGCATTGGCCGCGTCCGGGTGGTAGTAGATGAGCAGCTTCACCGCGTCCGCGCCCATGCGCTTGATCTGGCTCACGCTCCAGCCCTCGATCAGCCGGCTCGTACGCTCGGTCGGAGGGCCGTCGTAGCCGCTCTCCTCGACGGCCACCATGAGGCCGCAGCCCGAGGGCAGGGAGCCATCGTGCACGGCGGGGCCGGCGCCGAGCTCCGGGTCGAGGAGGATGCCGTCGGCGACCGGGGCCACGGCGCGCACGATCGAGCGCTTGATAGCCACGAGCTGCTCGTAGCTGATGGAGCCGGGATCGTCGGGCGCAAGCGCACGGCGAAGGTTGTTTCGATGATCGAGGGCGAGGACGGAGAAGGTGCCCTTGTCCGAGGCACAGGCGTCCAGGCCGCGTAGTGTGCCGAGCCTCACGCTGAGCATCCTCCCACTGCGACGAACGGCTCCCTCCATGGCGGGAGCCGCGTAGACCTGATGCTACCATCGCCTTCTTGTGACATACGGACGTCCGTACCACTCTTGACACCGATGGCACGATGAGGACCGGACGTCCGTACATCTCAAGTCGAGCATCTGACACGCCGACGCGTGCCGGCCAGGAGGAGCAAGCGTGACGGTCGAGGCAGGCGGCGCGCCCCTATATCGACAGATCCAGTCCGACCTTCGCGAGCGCGTCTCGAGCGGTGAGCTCGAGCCGGGCGCCCAGATCGAGACCGAGCAGGAGCTGATCGCCCGCTATGGCGTCAGCCGGGCGACCGTTCGCCAGGCGCTCTCGGGCCTCGTCGCCGAAGGGCTTCTGGAGATCCGTCGCGGTCGCGGCACGTTCGTCCACGGCGCCGCTCTCGAGCACCGCCTGGGCGGCTTCTACACCTTCAGCCGTGAGATCGAGCGTCATGGCATGCGTCCTGGCACGCGCGTTCGAGGCATCGGCCTGGAGCCTGCCGGCGACGATGTGGCGGAGGGCCTGGGTCTGGCGTCTGGTACCTCGGTCGTGGCGCTGTCGCGCGTGCGGCTGGCGGACGATCAGCCCATCGTGAGCGAGACCAGCTACCTGCCCGCGGCCCGCTTCAAGGACCTCGAGGAGGTCGACTTCACCGATACCAGCCTGTACGAGACGCTTCACAACGCCTATGGCGTGCGCCCGATGCGGGCGCGGGAGACGTTCGTACCGGTGCTGATGAGTCCCGACGATGCGGAGGTCCTCGGTGGTGCTACCGGCGACCCCGTGTTGAGCGTCGAACGAACCACTTACGACGCCGACGGCGTGATCATCGAGTACTGCCGATCCATCCTTCGCGCTGACCGCTACCGCTACTCGGTCGAGCTGCGCGACGTCTGACCCGCATCGACCGAACAGGAGCCGACATGTCCACGCCCATGAACCCCGCCGAGATCCAGCAGCGGGTCGAGTCCTCACTGCCCTGGCGTGAGGCCAGTGCCGCCGCCGCCGCCATCGAGGCCGCGCATGCGGTGGCCCGCAGCGCTTCGCAAGACGTGGTCGATCGGCTCGATGGCGCCACACGCATCGTCATCTCCGGTGCCGGCTCGTCGCTCTACATCGCGCAGGTCGCGGCCTTTGCCTGGCGCGAGGAGGCCAACCTGCCGGCCGAGGCTCAGCCGCTGTCGGAGGTGCTGCTGCGCCCCGGTCCCGTCTTCGCCGGCCAGCCCATCGCCGACCAGCCGCTGGTCGTCGTCTCGCGCTCTGGTACCACCACGGAGGCACTCGAGGTGCTGCGCGCGGCACATGAGCGAGGGCAGTACACGGTGGCGGTCACCTGTCGCCCGGATGCACCGATGGCCGAGCTGGCCGACGTGACCCTCGCCATCCCAGAAGGAGACGATGAGGCCATCGTCATGACGCGCTCCTTCGTCTCACAGGCCAGCCTGCTCATGCGTCTTGGCGCGCGCCTCGCTGACTCGGACTTCGCGACCGACCTCGATGCCATGCCCGGACGTTGGAGCGAGACCGCGCCGTTCGTGGAGCGGGCGTTCGAGCTCGCCGCTTCCGCTCCGTCTCGATTGGTCGTGCTGGGTGCGGGCGCCGCCTTCGGCATCGCCAACGAAGCCGTGCTCAAGACCACCGAGACCGGCCAGGTGCCGGCCTCGGCCTTCCATCCGCTCGAGTTCCGGCACGGACCGATCTCGGTCTGCGAGCCGGGCATGATCGTGGCCGGCGTGCTCGGTGGCCCGACCGCGGCTGACGAACGGCGGGTGGTCGACGAAGCGGCCGCGCTGGGCGCCACGCCCTTCGTCCTCGGGCCGGACGGGCCTGGTGCCGACTTGCACCCCACGGCGCGACTGCCGTTGGCCATGTACGCGCTGCAGGCGCTGGCCTTCGGTGCGGCAGTCGGCCGCGGACTCGATCTCGAGGCGCCACGGCATCTCGAGCGGGTGGTGGTCATCGAGGAGCAGTAGGCTCGGGCCCATGCTTCGTTTCGACCTCTCGACGTCCCGGCGTACGCAGGCGGTGGACGTCACTGATCTCTTCACCTCGCGCGAGTGGCCCGACGGGCTGCTCCTCGTCAGCGTCGAGCACACGACCGCGGCCATCTTCCTGGGCGAGTCAGGCTCGGAGATGTTCGAGGACTACGAGCGCGTGGCGGCCGACCTCATCGAGGGGTACGGCCCCTGGCAGCACGAGCAGTGGAACCCGGGCAATGCCCAGTCCCACGTGCTCTCCAGCTTCATCGGTGGCCAGCTGCTGCTGCCCATCACGAACGGCCGGCTCGACGTGGGCACCTGGCAACGCGTCATCTTCCTCGAGCTCGACGGCCCCCGCCAGCGCCGGATCGCCGTCGCCAGCCTCGCCACCCAGCCGCTCGATCGGTAGCGACCGGCGTCAGGCCCCGATGAGGTCGAGCCCGAGCAGGATCGAGAGCGTGACGATCACGGCGTAGGCCGAGACGCTGATGGTCGAGGCGATGAGGAACGGACGCGTCGACATGCCCAGGCCCTTGGCCGCGAGCGCCATCGTCCACACGCCCAGCAGGGGAGTGGCCACGAACACGGCGACGACACCCCAGCGGTCGAGGATGCGCTCGACCCGCGCGCGCCGGAGCTTCGAGAGGTAGCGATCGACGCGCTCGATCCGTCGTAGCCGCTCGTAGCCCAGATCGACGAGGTACAGCGGCACGATATTCCCGAACGCCGACCAGAACGTCGTCGACACCGGGTCGAGCCCCGCAGCCAGACCGACCGGGATGGCGACGTAGATCTCGAAGAGCGGCAGGAACCCGACGAGCCAGGCCAGCGCGGCCGCGGCGACGTATTCGGCTGCGCTCAAACGCGCGGCTCATCGGGCAGGCGCACTAGCGAGTGATGCCGCCGAGCTTGGTGAAATGCAGCAGGTTCATACCGTCGAGCTCCGCGTAGAGCTCGTCGCTCTGGTCGCCGACCACGTCGATGCGCACGATGTCACCGGCCGCGAGCAGCGCCGGCACCAGCGGCGCGCAGTGCTGGTTGTGCGCCACGAAGCCGGCCGCGCCCTCGAAGACCTCGACGTTGATGTTGCGCGTCTCGTCGTCGGAGATGAAGTAGTCGTAGCGCAGCGTGGCCGGCTCGGACTGGGTTCGTTCGAACAGCGCCTGCGCGGCGGCCTTGAAGTCGTCCACCTTGCCGGGCTTGATGTTGATGTCGACGATCAGCATGGTCTCTGCCATGGGTCTCCCTCCCAGTCGTTCCTACGCTTCGGCGGCACGGCGCTGACGGCGTGCCTCATAGAAGAGTACGGCGGCGCTGGCCGAGACATTGAGGCTGTCCGCGAGTCCCAGCATGGGGATGGCAACCGGCGTCACGCCCTGGCCCGACCAGGCCTCCGAGAGCCCGGCGGTCTCGGCGCCGACGACGAGCGCCACCGGCCCGGTCATGTCGACCGCGGCGTAGTCGGTCGCGCCCTCGACGCGCGCGGCCAGGATCTCGACCTCGAGGTCGCGCAGGAAGGCCAGCGCTGAATGGGACGTGCAGGCGGCCACCGGCAGGCTGAAGATCGTGCCCAGGCTGGCGCGGATGGCGTTGGGATTCCAGATGTCGCTCACCGGGTCGGCAGCGATGACCGCATCCACGCCCGCGCCATCGGCCGAGCGCAGCAGCGCCCCCAGGTTGCCTGGCTTCTCGACCTGCTCCATGACCGCGATGAGCGGCCGTTCGGGGAGGGCGGTAGCCATCGTTTCGAGGTCCGCGGGAGGCGTCTCGAAGACGGCCACGACCCCCTCGTCTCGATCGCCGTAGGCCAGCCGCGAGAGCAGCTCGGGCGTGGTCTCGACGGTCGGTGCCGCGCTCGCGACACGCGGCACCAGGGCCCGAGCCTCGTCGGTACGCACGCGTTCGGTGGCCATCCACGTCTCCCGCAGCACGACCCCGGCGTCGAGCGCGCGGCCGATCTCACGAGCGCCGTCGACGATGATCAGGCCTTGCTTGCGTCGCTCCTTCGCATCTCGTAGGGCGAGCGCGGCCTTGAAGCGCGGGTTCTGACGACTGCTGACGTCCGGCTCGCGCACTAGGGGTGCTTGCCGGCCTCGGAGGCCTCTTCGAGCGCCTGCGTCAGCTCCTTCGCCAGCTCCTCGGACCAGTCGGACCCGAAGATGCGGTAGAGCGGGATGTCCATCCGCGTGATGACCGCATCCGGATGGTTCTCCTCGTAGATCGCCTGGCAGCCATCGACCTCTTCGAGCGAGCGGTCCCACCACTTCTCGCGGTAGGTATGGACGAAGACGTCGCGGTACTCCTCATCGCCCGGCAGGCGCGCGGTGAAGTAGAGCGTGTTGCCCACGAGGTCGTCGTCGGCACAGGCGGTCTCGCCGGGGAACGGACCCTCGACCTCGATGCCGCGCAGCATCACGGTCTGGAGGATGTCGCGGCTGTCGCCGGGGTGGAACGAGGGCTCGGTCGTGCCGTAACAGCCGGCGAGCACGAAGCTGCCGGCGAGGGCCAGGGCCAGGAGTCGCCGCGAGGTCATCTGCATCACGACGCCAAGCGTAGCGCCGCTCGCGTCACTCGGCGCCCGATGGCCCGCGAGCGCCGGATTCGCTGTTGGTCGTTACCATTCGACCGTGCCCAACCTCCGACCCTTCCGTGCGCTGCGCTACGACGTGGGCGCCGCTGACCTCTCGGCGGTGCTTGCGCCGCCCTACGACATCATCAGCCCCGACGAGCGTCAGGAGCTGCTCGCGCGCGACCCCCACAACATCGTGCGCATCGAGCTGCCGGCCGATCTGGGTGCCGCCGGCCCCGACGACTACGCCGCCGCCGCCGCTGCCGCAGCCGAGTGGCGCGAGAGCGGGATCCTGGTCAAGGACGCCGAGCCGACCGTGACCGTGCACCAGATGCGTTGGGTCGACGGCGAGGGTCGCGAGGGTTCAGCGACGGGCCTGCTCTGCCGGCTGGGCCTCGAGGAGTACGGTCCGGGCGGCGGCGTGCTGCCGCACGAGAAGACCCATGGCGGCCCCAAGGCCGACCGCTACGCCCTGCTCGAAGCCACGCAGCTCAACACCAGTCCGCTGGTCTTCCTCGCCGGCTCCGAACCAGCGGCCACCTCTGCTGCGCTGCTGGCGCTGACCGAGCGTGAGCCCGATGCCACCGGCGCTACCGCTGACGGGGTAAACCATCGCGTCTGGGTCGTCGATGCCACGGCCGCCGAGCCGGTCCTGGAGCTGATGCGCGCGCAGCCTGTCACCATCGCCGACGGCCACCATCGCTACGAGACCGCGCTGACCTATCGACGTGATCACGAGAGCGAGCGCCCGGCCGACGGTGAGCCTGCCTGGGACTACCTGCTGGCGCTGATCTACCCGCTGGACCAGTCCCCGCCGGCCCTGCCCACGCACCGCGTCGTCCGCGGTCAGCCGTGCGGCGAAGATCTGCTGGAGCGCCTCGCTCCGTACGCCCGAGTCGAGCGACTGCCGGATCTCGGGACGCTGCTGGCGCGCATGGCCGAGCCTGCAAGCTTCGCTCCTGGCGTTACCGGCACCGGTCGCATCGGCGTCTACACCGGACGTGATCCGGTCGCAGCGATCCTGACCGTCGACCGAAGCGCCACGGACGCACTCCTCGACGCGAGCCTGTCGGAGGGCTCGAAGGGGCTGGATGTCAATGCGCTCAGCGTGATCATCGACAAGGCCTACGGCGCCGACGCCACCGAACTGGCCGCGAAAGGTCAGCTCTGGTATGTCAAGGACGCAGGTGCGGCCACAGCACAGGTCGACTCCGAGGAGGCATCCGCCGCCTTCCTGCTCGACGAGATGCCACCGTCGGCCATCTCGCTCGTGGCCGAGGCCGGCGAGGTCATGCCCCAGAAGTCGACCTACTTCAACCCCAAGGCGCCCACCGGCTTGCTGCTCAGCCCGCTGGAGTGGTAGCCGGCAGGGGACGGGACGAGAGGAGAGACGGCAGAAGGATGGATCCAGACCTCCCCAAGGGGGCCGCTGCGGTCGCCGGCAACGGGCGCAGCAGCAAGACGCGTGAACTGACGGGCCGCCCTGCCGGCAAGCCCGTACGCAAGGACGAGATCGTGCTCGAGGACCGCGGCCTGTACGTCGAGTCGTGGCTGCCGGAGCGGCGTTCGCGCCGCCGCCCGCTCTACTACCTGCACGGCGAGCTCGGCGGCTCGTGGCTGTGGGAGCGCTATCTGCGGTACTTCGCCCAGCGCGGCTGGGAAGGCCACGCGCTCAACCTGCGTGCGCACTTCTGGTCCCAGACGGCCGATATCGAGGAGCTCAGCTTCGATACCTATCTCGAGGACGCGATCGCCGGCTTCGAGGCACTCGAACGTCCCGCCGTGGTGGTCGGCCATGGCATGGGCGGCCTGTTGGCCATGAAGGTGGCCCAAGGCCGCGAGATCGACGCGCTCATCCTGGTCAGCCCCGCCATCCCCGCGCCGGTTCGCCCCGTGCCGCCCGCGCACGTCGTGCGCCTCGTGCCGGCCACCTACCAGGCGGAGCTCATCGACTGGGCCGGCAGCCATGAGCACGTCCAGCGCCAGAATCAGGACCTCTCGCTGGCCGACGTGCGTCGCATCCAGCACCTCCTGGGGGCCGAGAGCGGTGCCGCTCGTCGCCAGATGCTCGCCGGCGTCTTCGTCGATCGCGACAAGCTGCCCGATGTGCCCATGCTCGTCATCGGTGCCGGCCTCGACCGTCAGTTCGCGGAGGCGGATAGCGCCCGTCTGGCCGAGTGGCTCGGTGCGGAGTACCAGCCATTCGGCGCGCACTCGCACTATGGCGCGGTCCTCAGCGAGCAGGCCTTCGACCAGGTCGCGGATACCATCCGCTCATTCCTGGAGCACCACCGCCTGTAGCAGGCATCGACACGAGTCCTCCTTGAGAGGAAGGGGCGGTCTGGACAACTTCGCGAAAGGATTGCTACCATCCTCTCTACAACCAGCCGCATTCGTCTAGAGGCCTAGGACACCGCCCTCTCAAGGCGGAGATCACCGGTTCGAATCCGGTATGCGGTACCAGATTTTCCCCACGCCCCCGGACCGCGCCCCGGGGGCGTCTTTCTGTTCCCGACGCCTGAAAGGACCGCCTCGTGGACTTCGAAAACCGCCGTCGCTACGTCATCCTGGCCGAAGGCCAGTTCGGTGAGCCCGGCTCCAAGACCGCCATGGGCGTCATCCGGTACGGAGCGGATCCGGTCGTGGCGGTGCTCGACTCCACTCGCGCCGGGCGCGACGTCAGCGAATGGCTGGGCGAGGAGCACGCGGCCCCTGTGGTGGCCACCCTGGCGGAGGCCCTTCGACATGAGCCCACGGCGCTGCTCATCGGTACCGCTCCGCAGGGTGGCAAGATCCCGCCGGAGTGGCGCTCGATCATCAGCGACGCCATCGTCCACGGGCTCGATATCGTCAGCGGCCTCCACGAGTTCGTCTCGGACGACCCGGACTTCGCCTCGCTCGCGGCGACCCATGGCGTCGAGCTCGTCGATCACCGTCGGCCGCCGGAGCGCCATGAGGTCGCCGTCGGCCGGCAGCACGCCCCGGGCAAGCACGTGATCCTGCTCGTCGGCACCGACTGCGCCATCGGCAAGATGACCGTGGCCCTGGAGTTGCGCCGCGCCGCACACGAGGCCGGACTCTCGACCGCCTTCGTGCCCACCGGCCAGACGGGCATCATGATCGAGGGCTGGGGGGTCTCGGTCGACCGCGTCATCAGCGACTTCATCAACGGCACCGCCGAATGGCTCGTGCAGCAGGCGGAGGAGATGGGCGACTGGATCTTCGTCGAGGGCCAGGGCTCGCTCGATCACCCGGCCTACTCGGCGGTCACGCTGGGGCTCGTCCACGGCACCACGCCGCACGCCATGGTGCTGGTGCACCAGCCCGGCCGCAGCGGCCACTTCGGCTGGGAGCAGGCCACCGGCAGCGACGCGCCGACGCTCTCGCTCGCTGACAACATCCGCCTCTACGAGCACGTGGCCAACGCCGTCGCGCCCAGCCGGGTGGCGGCCATCGCGCTCAACACCTCGCTGCTCTCCGAAGAGGAGGCACGGGCCGAGATCGAGCGCGTTGCGGCCGAGACCGGCTTGCCCACCGGCGATCCCTATCGCTTCGGGCCGACCGAGTTGTTCGCGGGCCTGCGCGCCAGCCTGGAAGGAGACGACCGATGACGTTCACGCTCGAGACCGAGGTCCTGCACCTCCCGTTCCGCGACCCCTTCAAGATCGCTCGTACGGAGGACTCCGAAGCCAGCCAGACGGTGCTCACGTTCCTTGAGCGCGACGGAGGCCGGGGCTTGGGCGAGTGCTTCCCGGTGCCGTACTACGGCGAGACCGTGGAGACGACCGAAGCCGTCCTGCCGCGCCTCGTCGGGGCGCTCGACGAGCTGGGCCCGCTGCCCTCCGATCGCGCTGAGGCCCTGGTCTGGCTGGAGCGATCCACGGCCCTGATGACCGACGCGCTGGGCAACCACGGCGGGGCCAAGATGGGCCTCGACACCGCCCTCCACGACATGGCTGCCAAGGCGCAGGGGGTGCCCATCTGGCAGCTCATCGGCACGTCCGACCAGCTGCCGCCGACCGACTACTCGCTGGGCATCGACGACCCTGCCACCGTGGCCGAGCGGGCCCGGCGCGTGGCCCACTTCCCGGCGCTCAAGATCAAGGTCGGTGGGCCCTCGGATATCGAGACGCTCGAGGCCGTGCGTGCGGTCTTCGGCGGCCCGCTTCGCGTCGATGCCAACACCGGCTGGCAGCCCGAGCAGGCTGCCGCCCTCATCCCAGAGCTCGATCGTCTCGGGGTGGAGTTGGTGGAACAGCCCTTCAAGGCGCGCATGCTGCCGGAGCTACGTTGGCTGCGTGAGCGCTCGAGCCTGCCCATCATGGCCGACGAATCGGCCGTCTTCGTAGAGGACCTGCCCATGCTCGAGGGTGTCGTCGACGGGGTCGTGGTCAAGTTGGCCAAGGTCGGGGGCATCGGTCCCGCACTGCGCCAGATCCGCCTCGCCCGCAAGCTGGGACTGAAGGTGATGCTCGGTTGCATGGTCGAATCGAGCGTCGGCGTGGCCGCTGCGGCCATGGTCGCGAGCGAGGTCGATTGGCTCGACCTCGACGGTAACCTGCTGCTCGCCGACGATCCGTTCGAGGGTCTGGTCCTGAGCGACGACTGCCGCTGGCAGCTGGCCGAAGAGCCTGGTCTGGGGGTCCGCCGCAAGGCCTGAAGGTCGCGATCCGGTTGCATGCAACGGGAACCTGTGGACAAGGTCGTGGACAACTTCGTGGATGAGCCGCTAGCGCCGCTCCGAGGCCCCGAAGTATCATCACCCGAGTCGTCCGGAGAGTCTCCGGACGGCGCATGAGAGGGAACACTCAAGGGGTCGGCGGACACCCCTCACGAGTGAAGCGCGTCGTCGCGCGAAGGTCTCTGCGCAGCGGCGTGGATCTACAACTGTTTGATCGCGGGTTCCGTTTCGACGTGCCTGCAGAAAGTGGGAGAGGGTGTCGAGAGAGCGGCCGGGCAACGTGCTGTCCGAAACGATTGAAGAACGCCAGGTGAACGAAGGGACAGCCCCGACCGTGAGGGTCGAGACGCCGGGGGACGGAGCCGATCCCGACGCCGAAGCCGAGGCTTTCGTCCGTTTCTGCTACCGGCGCCGGGCGGTCCAGTGGCCCGAGCTCTACGACGAGATGTGTGCCGTCGCCGCGCGTGGTGATTACCGCGGCATGGAGTACGAGGAGCTGTCGCGCCTGGGTATCGGCTTCGCCCTCTCGTCATTGCCACGCCTGGCCGAGTTGGCCGCTCGCGTCATCGCCCAGGAGCGCAGCCCGCAGCCCATCGCTGCCGTCGCCTGAGAGGCGCCCGGCACGAGTTGGAGGCGCCTGGCACGTGCTGGAGGCGCCCCGCGCCAGCTGGAGGTGCCCGGCGCGAGCTGGAGGCGCCTCGGCCACGTTGCCAAGCCTGATGGCCACCCGTCGTCACGGTCGACCGTAGTCATGCTCGTAGTCACTCGATCACGACTCTGCCTGACCGTTCGGTTGCGCTCCAGGCACGACCGGGCATATCCGCGATGTCGCGATATCCCTCGAAGCGGTCGGGCCCTGCGGTTGCGGGACTACGGTCGACCCCGGCGACGAGTGACTACAGCGAAACGCCGATCTGGCCCATAGCGTCGACACCGGCGACGAGTGACTAGGAGTCAGGGTTCCATGCCCGCAGCGCTCCCGGCCGTCGCCTGAGACGCATCCGTGTCCTGTGCTTGGCGGGGCTGATGTTCACTGAGAGGGCCACTCGTGCAGGGAACGGTTCGCCGTGCGTCGGATCGCTCGCTCAGCGGCCCATTCGCACCCTCCGGGCGTCATTCGAGCCGCTGAGCGAGCAGATCGGTGATCGAGCTCGGCTCTGGGCGGGTGTCACTGCCCAAGTGGGCCGCTGAGTAGACAGCGCGGGGCCGCGCTGTCGTTCTATCGCAGAGATCGAGTCGGCTAGCTCTACCGACCAGGGGTCTCCGAGTCGGGCGCTGGTGGGACCGGCTGTTCCATCGAGATCATCGCGCCGAAGCCCACCCAGCGCTCCTTGTAGCGGAACGACTGCACCTTCGTGACCCGGTATCCGAGGCGCTCGTAGAGGGCCTGTGCGCGTGGGTTTCGGTCGATGACATCGAGACGCACGAAGCGCTTGCCATTGGCACGGGCGATCTCGGTCGTCGCATCCAGCAGGCGGGTGCCGTTGCCCAGGCCGCGGAACGCCGGTGCGACGGCGATGCCGTCGACGTAGATCTCGTCGGCCTTCGGACGGTGGTCGGCCATGCGTGTACCCCACACGGCCCACATCGCGCCCACCCATCCGAGCACGTCGCGGTACGGACGGACATCCCACGACGAACCCATGAGGCCACCGGCGTGTGGCGCGCCCTTGCTGCTCAGCCCGGCCATGCCCAGGAGCTCGTCACCGCGACGAGCGATGAGGCAGTTCTGGGCGACGATCGAGCGGCGCATGAACTCCCTGCGCTTGTCCGCGTCACGCACGACCGTGCGCATCTTCTCGCCGAACGCTTCTTCGAAGACCTCGACCGCCTGGCCGCGCAACTCATCGGGCAGCCCGTGCTCGATGGTCACGCCGGCATCGCTCATGCGATGAGGGTAGCGGCGACTCAGTACCGGCGATGCGACGGATGGCACTGGCGGCGAACCGGAAGCTGGTGCCATCGTCAGCGCATGAAGACCGCTCGTTCCACCCAGAAGCTTCCCGCGCCGCGCACCGAGAGCACGATGTCGCTCGAGGCCACGCTCGCCGCGCGCCACACGGTGCGCGAGTTCCAGCCGCACGCGCTTACGATCGATGAGATCGGCCAGCTGCTGTGGGCCGCTCAGGGCGTGACCCATGCCGAGACCAAGCGCACCGCTCCGTCGGCCAGCGGGCTCAACGCACTCGAGACCTACGTCATCACCGCCGAGGGCATCTGGCGCTACGTGCCGGCCGAGCATGCGCTCGAACCCCTCCACGACGGCGACACCTTCGCCCGGTTGCAGGAGGCCACCGGTGGTCAGCCTTGCGTGGGTTCTGCCCCGCTGGTCATCGCCTTCTCCATCATCCCCGGGCGCATCTCCGGGCGGCACGGCGAAGAACGCGCTATCCGCTACTCGGACTTCGAGGCCGGCCACGCCGGACAGAACCTTCTGCTGCAGGCGGTCGCGCTCGACCTCGGTGGCGTGCCCATCGGCTCGTTCGACGACAGCGCCGTATGCCGGCTGCTCGAGCTGCCCGAGGGTGAGAAGCCGCGCTACCTGTTCGCGCTTGGTCGTCCCGCCTGATCCTCGGCTCGCGCCGCAGGGCGCTCCATGCTGTAGGCGGCGCCGAATCCGGTGATGTGGCGCAGCAGCCCGAGTCGCTCCTCGCGGATCACCCTGTAGCCCTCGCGCTCGTAGAGCGCCTTTGCACGTGGGTTGGTGTCGACCACATCGAGCCTGACGTACTCGAAGCCGGCTTTCTGGGCCGTACGCCGGACTTCCTCCAGGAGCGTGCTGCCCAATCCGCGGCCGCGCGCCATCGCGGACACCGCGATGAAGTCGATGTAGACCTCATCGGGCTTGGCCTCATGGCTGTAGAGGAGCCCCAGCAGGATGGCCGCTCGGATGGCACCGAATGAGCCCAGCAGCGAGCGCCACTCGCCGATGCCCAGTGAGTCCGTGTCGAGGATCTCGCCCTCGAACTCGCCGCGTGAGGCGTTGAGGCAGGCCAAGCCCAGCAACTCGTCGCCTGCTCGTGCGACGAGGCAGTTGTCCGAACGCAGGGTACGGGCGAGAAACGCCAGCCGGCGGTCGCGAGCCGGGATCACGGGCTCGAGCTTCTCCGCGAAGGCCTCATCGAGGATCTCCGCGGCCCGTGGTCGCAGGTGCTCGGGAAGGCCGCGTTCGATGGTGGGTGCCGGTCCGGCCACGGGAAGGAGCGTTAGGCGCGGATCTGGCGGCGAGCCAGCTCAGCCTCCATCGCGCGCTCAGCCTCGACGTACTGGTCGATCTGCATGCGCAGCTCGTTAGCCTCCGGCCGATAGAGGTGGACCTGGTTCTGGAGGATGTAGCTCAGTCGGCGCGACGTCATGCGCACGTGGTCGAGGTTCTTCATCAGGACCAGCGGGTCCATGGAGGCGAGGTCGTCGGGGTGGTACATCGGCTGCTGCATCGGGCCCGAGTATAGCGACGCGACCGGGAGCCTAGCGGGCAGGGCAGCACTCGCATGGCGGAGGGTTCGGCCGCGTAGACGAAGGATGGGGGCTCCGTAGGGAAGAGCGGTAGGGTCCGGAGCCGTACCTGTCTCCGGCACGACCGTACGTTCGGGCGAGGGGCGGTCACAAGGTCCGTGGCCGAGCATGTGACGTGCGACCCGGGAACGGTCCAGAGCCGATCCGGCGCCGCGTCATCATCCCATCCATCGAGACCATCCGGAGACCGCAACCATGACCGCACTGCTGACTCCCGCTCCACCCGACCTCGTGCCCGTCCCCGATCCCGACGAGGAGGTCGAGATGTGGTCGGTCGTCCACTCGCCGGCCGAGGAGGACGAAGCGAACGCCGTCAAGGTGATGCTCGTCGAGGAGCTCGATCAGGTGGCCGAGCGCGTTGCCAACCTGCTCGCTCCGGACAAGCGGGTCCGGCTGGTGCAGACGGTCGCCGGTGGCCGGGCGGCGGTGATGCGCGTCACGGCCGAGCCCCCGGACGTGCTCATCGTGGACGCTCTGCTGCAGGGGCAGCTGTCGGGCCTCGACGTCGCCCGCGCGGTGCGGTCCGTTGGTCTCGACATCCCCATCGTCTTCCTGACGGTGCCCGACCAGCCGGTGAAGGTGCCCGATGACCTGGGGTTGGCCACGGTCCTCTCGATGCCCATCGATGGTCACGCTCTGTTGACGACGATCCTCGGTGGCGCAGCCCGACACCGCGAGGCGCAGCCCAAGCCGCCGGCCGGCACGATGGCGGTCTTCTCGGCCAAGGGTGGCGTCGGCCGCACGGCCATCGCACACAACCTGGCCGTGGCCATGGGCCAGTCGGCTGGAACACGGGTGGCGCTCGTCGACGGCGACCAGGCCCACGGCGACCTGCGCCTGCACCTCGAAGCACCCGACGAGGCACCCTCGTTGGTGCAGCTGCCCACAGGACACGTGACCGAAGCCGACCTGTCATCGCTGATGTGGCAGGACGCCTCTGGCCTCGACGTGCTGCTCGCGCCACCGCGCATGGAGGAGGCGGACCTCGTCATGAACGCCGACGTGCAGCGGGCACACCATCTGCTGACGCAGCTGTACGACCTCGTCATCATCGACGTGCCCGCTGTCATGGACGACCGCACGCTCGCGATGCTCGATGACGCCGATGTCGTCCTCGATGTGACTACGCCCCGCCACGGGGCCGTGCGCAAGACCCAGCGCTGCCATGCGGTGCTGACCGCCGCCGGCTTCCCGATGGAGAAGGTACTGACGGTCGTGAACCACGCTGACCCCAGCTACGACGCCGACGACTTCGCGGCCGTACTGGGCTGGCAGCCCGATGCCGTGCTGATGCACGACGACCGCCTGGCTGAGGGCACGCTGGCGCCCGGCTCGTCGATCGTCACCGAGTACCCTGACGCATTGTTCAGCCGCGGCTTCCGCGATCTGGCCGCCATCCTGACCAAGCGTTTGGCGGCGACACCCGCGGGAGCGATCGCCGCGGCCGCCTGACCCTCGATCCCGACTCGCGCCTCGGGCACAATGGAGCCCCACATCAGGGGGTCGGCAGGAGGGAACCATGAAGATCGCCATCATCTACGACACGCACACAGGCACCACCGCTGGTGCCGCCGAGAAGATGGCCGAGGTCGTGCGCGCGGCCGGCCATGAGTGCAGCGTGGCCAACATCGCTCACGCGGAGGGGGCGCTCAACGGCGCGAAGGCGGTCGTGCTGGGTGCGTGGACGGAGGGCTGGTTCATCATCCGCCAGCACCCGTCCAAGCCGATGATGAAGTGGCTGGAGGACGCGTCCTTGACCGGCAAGCCCGTGGCCGTCTTCACGACCTACAAGCTGGCCATCGGGTCAACGCTCCGACAGCTGTCCAACGGGGCCGAGTCCGCCGGTGGCAAGGTCACCGGCATGTTCCAGGTCAAGGGACCGAAGGTGCCCGATGGCTTCGAAAGCTGGGTCAAGTCGCTCGACAGCGACGCTGCGATCTAGCCATGACCCCGGGGCGGATCGGCGTCCAGGTCGCCGCGACCACGCCGCCAGCCCGCCTGCCGCAGACCGTCGCCGAGGTCGAGCGCCTGGGATACCCCGAGCTCTGGCTGGCCGAGGACTACTTCGAGCTGGGCGGTATCGCCGCCGCCTCGGCTGCCCTGGCCGCGACCGAGTCGATCACCGTGGGCCTGGGGGTGCTCTCTGCTCGGGTTCGGCATCCGGCGGTCACGGCCATGGAGCTGGCCACCATGAGTGCCATGTATCCAGGTCGTTTCATCGCTGGGGTCGGCCACGGCGTGCCCCATTGGACCGGGCAGATGGGGTTGCGCCCCGCGTCGTACATCCGCTCGTTGCGTGAGAGCGCGAGTGGCATCAGACGTCTGCTCGACGGCGAGGAGCTGACCGAGACCGGCGAGTACTACGCCTTCGACGAGGTCTCGCTGCTGCACCCGCCGGCCGAGCACGTGCCGCTGTACTTCGGCGTCCACGGGCCGCGCTCGCTGCGCCTGTCCGGCGAGTTGGCCGAGGGCACGCTGCTGGGCTGGTTCAGCTCGCCCGACTACGTGCGCTGGGCCCGGGAGCGCATCGATGAGGGACGAGCCGCGGCCGGCCGGGACGACGAGCACGCGATGGTGGCGCTGCTGGTGTGCTCGATCGACGACGACGATCCCGACGCTGCGCGGGCCGAGATGCGCGCGTGGGCGTCCGACATGCTCGTGGGTCAGGCGGACCAACCGGCGATGAGGGCGACCGCATCCGGGCAACTCCTGCAGGCGGCTCTGGAGGCGCGTGACGCCGGGGACGAGCTGCTCCCTGACGCTGTCATCGGGGAGTTCATGGCTGCCGGCTCACTGGCCGATTGCAGGGACTACGTGGAGCGCCTGATGGATGCCGGTGCCGAACGGGTCGTGCTCGTGCCCAACCCGTCTGGCCAGCGATCGCTCGACGGGATGGAGGAACAGGTCCGCCGAGGGGCGTCCCTGCTCGTCTGATGCGTTACTGCGCCCGGTAGAGCGAGTGGATCCTGGTCGGCGCTTCGCTCGGGAGCTCCGGCCACTCGCCTTCGAAGACGATGCCCTGGCACTGAAGGACCGACCATACGTGGTCCTCTATCGGTACGACGGTCGAGGCAGCGCTCCGCTTTCCGATCTCATCCGATGGCGGCACACGTGGAACCGGCGAGAGATTTGCTTCCCTCGCCGGTCGCTGATGTAGCTCGGAGAGTGATCAGGCGTTCGCTGACTCGATGTCTGTCGGGGCGGGGTCCGGCATGGGCGGGAGTCCACCGTCGAACACGACCCCGGAGACCTGGAGCGTCGGCGTCACAGACTCCTGGTCCAGAGAGAGGATGGCGGTCAATCCGTCGTAGGCACCCTGCCCGTCGAGTACCAGGCGGTGATGCCAGCCGCCGGCGCCGAGGCCGCTCCAGGCATGACCGGAGCCCACCCAGCTGCCTCCGTCGTTCTCGAGATAGTAGGAGCCCGACTTCGGCCCGCCGACGAACGCGATGTGGTGACCGTTGAAGCGTGCTCGCCCGTACCCGTCGAGTCGATCGTCGTCGAGATCGTACTGGCCGGTCCAGAGCTGATCGGTGATGATCGTGCCCCAGTCATGGTTCTCGGCTACGCCATGTTCATCTTCGGACAGGAGCAGGAGCGTCCCTTCGACCTGAGCGATCTCGGTGGGACCTGAAGGCGCCGCGGCCGAGAAGGGCGTCGCCTCGTGACTCGGAGGCGTCGCCACCATCAGAGCGCCCACAAGAGCGATGACGGCGGAGATGCCGACTAACTTCGCAGGAGAGAACATCGGTCTGGTCCTTTCGTAGCGTGGTGGGTCGGTATCGGCCGACGTGATCGGCGCTGTCCGTTCGTCAGCCCCCGCGGTGGGCTTCGGACCGGGCAGGAACCAGAGCCAGCGTCGGCGTTGTCGGGTGTGTCGGGTCTGGGCGAGCGTGCGTTCCGGCAGCTCGGACGGCATCGGCGGTGTGTCGTCCAGCCAGGTGCGGAAGTCGGGCCCCAGATCGCGCTGGGCGTTCATCGGACGGCCTCCAGTCGCCGCCCGACCGGCGGGCGGTCATCGGCCTCCAGCAGCGCCCGCAGGGCTTCGGTCGCGCGATGGAGCCGGGACTTGTAGGTGCCGACCGGGATGTCGAGCACATCGGCGGCCTGATCGGAAGGCATGTCCATGAAGTAGTGGGTCACCAGCACCGCGCGCTGGTCCAGCGTCAGGCGGGCGAAGCCACGTTCGATCTGGTCCCGGTCGAGGACCGCATGCAGACCGTCGGGCGAGCTCACCGAGCGGGGTGGCTCGATGTTCAACTCGAACTTGCGCCAGCGAGCACGCCGTCCTTCGACGAAGCAGGAGTTCAGAAGGATGCGGTAGGCCCAGGCCTCGAAGCGATCGGGGTCGCGCAGGCGTGGCAGGTCGCGCCAGATGGCCACCATCGCCGACTGCGCCGCATCCTCGGCCAGCCCGGGGTCTCGCAGCATGGCGCAGGCGATCCCGTGGAAGCGCCTCGCGATCGAGGCCACGATCTCGGCGAATGCACCGTGATCACCCGAGCGGGCTCGGATGACGGTTTCGGTGTCCACTTGTCCTTCCCCCACGGCCGGCGTGTCCGGCCCTTCAAGGGTATCGGTGCGTGGAAGCGCTCCAGGGTTCCATCTTGGGCAACGAAAGAGGCCCCTCCGCTGCCGGAGGGGCCCGACACGTGTCCGATCGATCGCTAGTCGGCTGTTTCCCCCAGCAGACCTAGCGCCACGGTGGGCGGGATCTCACCCTGGTACAGGAGGCCCTTCACCTCGAGCCCGAGAAGGCGCCCGGTGTAGTTGGCGACGTAGCTCCAGCCTTCGTAGTCGCCCGTGCCGCTGGCCCAGGCCATGGCATTCTGGGCGCCGGGCGTCCCGTAGTCATCGTCGTCGCCAGGCGATTCGTAGAAGCCGACCCACTCGCCCTCCCAGCTGCCGCCGTCGTTGGCGAGCGTGTACTGTCCCCAGTTCACGCCGGTGAGGTCCTCATCTCCGATCAGGTATCTGTTGATGAGGTTGGCATGGCCGCTGACCCGGGGGTCGCTCATGCTGTCGTCGCCCGCGGGACTGGGCCCGGCGGACATCGTGCTGGTGCCGGTGACGACGATGAAGTCGGTCCGCTCGAGCTCTGCGCCCGGAATCGGACCGACCGGATCCGTGGTGAAGACGCCCGAGACGACCAGAGTGGCGGTGACCGCCAGGACGGCGGAGCCCGCGATGAGCTTGGTGGCGCTGAACATCATCCTTGTCCTTCCTGTGGGTGCGGGTGCGTACTCGCCGGTCTCGTCAGTCGTCCCCGACGCCGATCGTCCGAGGACGTCGGTGCGGAGGCGTTCCACCAGCGACGCGTTCCACCAGCGACGCGGCTGTCGGGCCTGCGCCTGTCGGCGGATCGAGGCTGCGTCTATCGGTCGCGGCGCGCCGGCACGATGCTCGAGCTCGGCCGCAAGGCGCTCTTCGAACGCGGTCTTCTCAGTCATCGCCCAGCTCCCTGCGGAGACGCGCCAGCAGGCGCTCGAGTCGGTTGCGCGTTCCGGACGGGCTCAGCCCGATGGCCGCGGCCAGTTCGGTGGAATCGAAGCCAGCGACGTAGCGCATGGCCAGGAGGGCACGATCCTCCGGTTCGAGTTCGGCCAAGGCACGCCGCAGATCGAGCCCACTCGCGTTCAGGGCGGGATCGGGCCCGCCTGCGACCATCGATGCATCGGTCGCGAGCTCTACGCGCGAGCGGCGACCTCGTCGACGCAGCAACTGCTTGGCCTCATTGACCGCCACCGACACGAGCCATGGGCGCAGACGCCGATGGTCCTCGAGGGTGTCGAGCCTGCGCCAGACGATGGCCCAGGCCGCTTGCACGGCCTCCTCCGCGATCTCGTCGTCGTGGCACATGACCACGCACACGCGGCGCATGTCCTCGTGGTGCGCGGAGACGATGCGCTCGAAGGCGAGGTCATCCCCGGCGACCGCCGAGGCGACGGTGCCGCTGAGCTCGGTCTCGACCGTTCTGGCCATGCCCCCCATACCCCACAGATGCCGTGGAGGGCTCAAGTGTCCCGCCAGATCGGCAGAAATCAAGGCATGAAGAAGGCCCCTCCGTTGCCGGAGGGGCCTGGTCCGTGCGGGTGTGGAGGCTAGAAGTCGACGTCTCCGGTGAAGTGGACCTTCACGCCGAGGGCGTCGAACATGGCAGCCTTGGCGGCGAGCGCCTTCCTGCCGGTCTCCATGTCCGGCGCGTACACGACCTGGATGTGGTTCGACTTGTGGCGTGCCATGAACTGGTCGCGGTTCATGCCCGGCGTGACCAGGTGCATGATCGGCCACTGTGGCGTGGTCGCCTGCCAGCGTCGCTCGGTCTCCTCGTCGGGCAGCTCGATGGCCTCGCCGAGGCCCATGTCGACGTGCAGCTCGTCGTCCATCAGGAACACGCGGCTGTAGACGACCGGGCCGGGCTTGCTCACGCCCTTGATGGTGCCGCCGCCGAGGCGGAAGTACATCGCCGGCTGGCGCTGGCTGGTAACGCCTTCGTAGCCGCCCACGAGGTGGCTCGGCGGGACCGAACCCGAGATGAGCATGACCCACACGAAGTCGTCGCCGAACTGCTCGCCCCAGCGCACGTCGTGCAGTGAGGTGGAGGGGTTGAGGCCCATGGCCGTCCAGACGCGGTTGGTGATGAGAGCGTCGACTCCGCAGCCCCAGTCGACCTCGTTGAAGTGAGGCAGGGGCGCGCCCGGGTAGAGCTCACGGCCATCCTCGCTGTAGGCGGGTGGACGGTCGATCTCATTGAGCAGGCCCTCGGCCAGGTCCGATGCGGGCACCAGGTCCTTGAGACCCTGCTGGTACTGGATGCCGATGCCGGCGCAGCCGAAATCGTCGGCGATGCGCAGGGCAGCGATGTACATCTTGCACTGCTCGAGGACCTGCTCCTCGGTAAGGTCCTCTTCCCAGTTGGGCCCATAGTCGAATGTGACGCCGCGGTCGAGGAGCCACTGGTAGACCGCTCGGGCCTCCTCGTCCTTGACCGTGGTCATGCGGTAGTAGAGCGCGGACTGACTGAGGCGCTCCTTGAAGATGCCGAGGGGGTTGATGTACTCGTCATCGAAGATGGCGTTGTACATGCCCATGCAGCCTTCGTCGAAGATGCCCATGACGGCACCGTTGCGCTGCAGCTCGGCGGCGAGGGTCTTGCCCAGGGCCGCTTCATCGGCCGGGAGGGCGACCGAGTCGAAGGCCTTGACATGGCTCGTGTCGTGAGTGGTGATGGCCCCGGTCTGGGCCCACTCCTGGACGGCCTTGCGCGCCCACTCGTCGCTGAAATCGACGCTCCAGATCGTGGAGTACTCCATGTTCGCCTTGGTCATCGAGGCGTTGATGTTGAGGAGGCCGACGAGGCCGGGCCAGGTGCCACTCCAGTTGGCGGCGGTGAGGATGGGGCCGCGCTGCGTCTTGAGGCCACTGAGGATGTGGTGGCTGTACTCCCACACGGCCTCGGCGATGATGATCGGCGTATCAGGGTGGATGCCGGCGAAGACATCCATGCCCATGCGCTGGTTCCAGATGAACCCGTGACCTACCTCGGGGTCGTATTCGTGGCCGCGCCGCACGGTGTAGCCGACCTCGGCGAGCACGTCGGCGATCTGCTGCTCGAGCACCTGCTGCTCCGCCCAGGCCATGACGTTGGCGGTGTGGCGCAGGTCGCCGCTGGTCACAAGGACGACCTCGTTCGGCTTGGGGGGCGCCGGCTCTGCGAGGGTCGGGACCTTGTATTCGGTAGCCATTTGCTTTCGTCTCCCTTCGAATCAGGCTCGTCAGACCATTGTGCACCCTTGTGTGAACGTTAGCAGTGCCGAATTGCCGGGTTCCGTGGGTTCCACATGGACCAGGCTCATCCGTCCTATCGTTGGGGCATGGTTTGGCAGGTCCGACGAGCGCGTGCGGCCGACATGGAGCGCGGTCGCGGAGATCATCAACGGGCACATCGCCACCGGCTGGGCACACTTCGGCGATCGACCCCTGACCGCTTCAGAATGGGTGGCCGATTGGGAGGCGTATCAGGAGCGCTATCCCTGGCTCGTGGCCGAGCAGGACGGCGAGATTGCCGGGCTCGCCTACGGCAAGACGTTCAACCCGCGCGCAGCCTACGACTGGACGGCGGAGGTCTCGATCTACCTGCGTGACGGATTACAGGGGCAGGGAATCGGGTCGCTGCTGTACGGAGCCCTGATTCCGGCGCTCGACGCACAGGGGTACCGATGTCTGATTGCGGGCATCACGACACCCAACGATGCCTCGGTCCGGCTTCACGAGCGGTTCGGGTTCGAACACCTCGGGACACTCGAGCGGGTCGGCTACAAGATGGGAGCCTGGCGGAACGTCGGCTCGTGGCAGCGGCTCGTGGGCCTGATGGATGACCGAGCCGGCACCCATCCGGCCCGTCAGTGAGGTTTGGGAGGGCGGCTGAGGCGGAGGCAGCGACCGACCGCGCACGAAGTCGCCCCCATCCCCGTCGAGGCGGGAATGGGGGCGCGGTATCGAGTCGGGCTACTCGGCGAAATCGCGCGACCAGAGGCTCTCCATCGAGCCCACGTTCTCCTGGGTCGCGACACGGCCGGCCACCAGGCAGCCGTCCTCGCCGCAACCGGGGTCCTCACCACTCAGGATCGCGGTCAGGACGCGCACGGCCTCCTGTGCATGGGCGAAGGCGTCGTACGTCGTGGTGACGTCGACATAGCCGTTCTCCATGGCTTCGAGGGCCTCCGGATAGAGGTCCTGTGTCGCCAGCCAGATGTGGTTCTCGTCACCCGTCGGAGCCCACTTGCCGGCACTCTCGAGCGCGCTCTCCACGCTGTTGATGGCGAAGTCGGAGGCCACGAAGATGCAGTTCGCATCGGGATTGGCCTGCAGCGCGTTGGCCGTGCCGGAGAGGAACACCGTCGCGTCCCACTCGGTCGGGACCTGGACGATGGTCTCGTAGGCATCGGTCTCCGCGTCGACCGCGTTCCAGGCGTCGGAGCGGTTGACCGCGTTGACGTCGGTCAGCGAGCCTTGCAGCTCGATGCACTTGCCGTCCACGCCGGCCTCCGTGAGCATCTCGGCGAAGGCCTCGGCCGTGGAGATGCCCTGCGCGTAGCTGTCGCCACCGACGTGAGCTGCTGGCTGCGCCGTCGTGGCCGCTCGGTCGAACGTAACGAACGGGATACCGGCGTCATCCGCTGCTCGGATCGAGGCGCCCATGGCGGCCGCGTCCTCTGCGCGCGCGATGATGATGTCTACGTCCTGGTTGATGAGGTCTTCGATGTTGGCCGCCTGACGCGCGGGATCACGGCCCGCAGCGTTGATGATCCACTCGAAGTCCAGGCCCGCTTCGGCGCCCTGGATCTCCGACTGCTCCTGCATGTACGTCTCCCAGGCATAGACCAGGGACACGTCGTAGTCGTTCCACGAGAGACCGACCTTCACCGGTTGCGCATCATCCTGCGCTACCGCCGCGCCGGCAAAGACGAGGCTGAGCGGAAGGGCCAGACCAAGTGCAAGGGTTCGCTTCATTGCTGATCTCCACTGCTATTGCGGGTGTGTGAGCGTTACCGTGAGCGACGTCTACTGGTCGCCGGGCGTACGGGGTGGTGGCCGACTCTCCTCCTTTCCTCCTTGGGCACGGGCGTGCTCATCTTCGGGGGATCCCTTGTTGGTCGGGGCATCCTCGTCGTCGGTGTCGTAGACCTTCACCCACGTCGGGAGCCGTTGCCGTAGTGAGTCGGCGTACATGGCGATGAAGATGATGGCGCCGTTGACGAAGCGGTAGGCGTATGGGTCGACCGCGAGGTGGTTCAGGCCGTTGCGGATCATCTCGAGGATGAGCACGCCTCGCAGGACCCCGGGCAAGATGCTGCCGTCACCGCCGAAGAGGCTGATGCCACCGATGATGACCACGGACATGGCCGTGAACTCGTAGCCGCTGCCGATGCTCCGCGAGACGGCGCCGACCTGGAGCACCGTGAGGATGCCGCCGATGGTCGCGAGGAAGGCCGAGAGGACGAAGGCCAGGAACGTCACGCGGTCCACACGCACTCCCAGTCGCGAAGCTGTTTCTGGGTCGTTGCCGATGGCCATGATCTGCCGCCCGAACTGCGTTCGAGTGATGAGCACGTGCACGAGCAGCATCAGACCCAGCGCGATGAGGATGTCGACGAAGACCGGTCCGATCTGGGTGTTGCCCAGGCGGCGCAGATCCTCGGGCAGGGCCACGTTGGTCGACTGGGTCAACTCCAGGGCCACGCCGCGGAGGGCGATCATCATGGCCATCGTGGTGATCAACGGGTTCACCCGTAGCACGGTGATGATGAATCCGTTCAGGGCGCCGATCCCGATGCCGACCATGAGCATCACAGCCAGGGCGATCACCGGGTGGACGTCCTCGCGCGTGATGAGCAGGGCGCCGATGGACGCCGTCAGGAAGGCGACTGAGCCGACCGAGATGTCGAGCTTGCCGGTCATCACCACCACAGCCAGGCCGGACGCGATGACCATCATCGGGGCTGCCGCGTGCAGCAAGGCCACGAGGTTGGTCACGGCCAGGAAGCGTGGCGCTGTCAGCGAGAAGAAGACGAAGACCGCGACGAGGATGATGTTGAAGCCGTAGCGCAGCGTGAAGTCGCGCGCCCTCGCGGTCATGGGCATCGAGGACTGAGCGGCTGACATCTCAGTCATCGGCCGCAACCTCTGAACCTGTGGCCATCTCGACGCCGGCCGCCGCCGCCATCAGCTCTTCCTTGGTCGCGTCGCCACCCATCTCCTCGACGATCCGCCCCCGGTTCATGACCAGGTAGCGATGGCACACGGCCATGATCTCTTCGATCTCGGAGAGGATGACCAGGACGCCGGCACCGGACTCGGCGAGCTCGAGGATGATCCTGCGGATCTCGGCCTTGGCGCCCACGTCGAGGCCGCGTGTGGGCTCGTCCATGATGAAGATGCGCGGGTTCACCTCGAGCCAGCGACCGACGACGACCTTCTGCTGGTTGCCACCGCTGAGCGTCTCGACGGCTTGTCCGAGCCCGGATATCTTGATGGCCAGCCGGTCCACCAGCGCGTTGGCTTTGCGGGCCTCCTCCGCACGGTCGACGAAGCCGACGCGGCCACCGAGAGCACGCAAGTTCGCAAGCGACATGTTGCTTGCCACTGACAGCGGCTGCAGCAGGCCCTCGTTCCGTCGATCCTCGGTGAGCATGCCGATCCAGCGCTGTGCCTCGAGACCGCGGACCTCACGCAGGCCATCCCCGTAGTCGACCTTGACGGTGCCCTCCTCACGGGAGTCGAGTCCCACGATGGCGCGGGCGACCTCGGTACGTCCCGAGCCAAGCAGCCCCCAGAGTCCGAGGACCTCGCCCTGGTGCAGAGTCAGGTCGATGCCGTGGATGACCCCTACGCGGCCCATCTTCTGCACCTGCAGGAGCGGCCTGTCCGTGACGCTCTCGGGCTTCTGCCCCTCGTTGATGCGGACGTCACCGATGATCAACCGCACGATCTCGTCCGTCGTCAGCTCGCCCATCGAGCCGCCGCCCACGGTCTGACCTCCGCGCAGCACGGTCGCGCGGTCGCAAATCTGGAAGACCTCGTCGAGGAAGTGCGTGATGTAGATGATCGTCACCCCTTCCGCCTTGAGGCTGTGGATGACGTCGAACAGGCGCGCCTTCTCGCGGCTTGTCAGAGACGAGGTGGGTTCATCGAAGATCACGATGCCTGGGTCGCTCAGCAGTGCTCGCGCGATCTCGACCATCTGGCGGTCGCCTGTGCTGAGATACTGGACGCGCGTGTCCGGTGTGAACTTGCAGCCGAGTCGCCGAAGGTTCTTGTCCGTCTGCTCGCGAACGACTCGGGCATCGATGAGGCCGGCCCGGGAGGGGAAGTCCCCGATGTGCATGTTCTCGGCGACCGTCAGCGTTGGCAGCATCGCCATCTCCTGATGGACGAAGGCGATGCCCTGCGCGGTGGCGTCCAACGGGGAGTGGATGTCAACCGCCTGGCTGTCGATGTGAATCGATCCGGAGTCGGGCCGGATGACGCCGCCGAGCACGTTCATCAGGGTGGACTTCCCAGCGCCGTTCGCGCCGACCAGGGCGTGCACTTCCCCGGCCCAGGCGTCGAAGGAGACACCGTCGAGTGCGACCACGCCCGGGAAAACCTTGCCGATGTCGATCATCCGCAGGTACGGAGCCGTGCCGCTCGTGTTCGTCATGCTCCCTCCTACTTCCGCCTGCGCAGGGAGTCGATGGCCACGAAGCCGACGATGACGAAGCCCTTCACGATGAGGCTCGTGAAGTACGACACCTGCATCATGTTCATGCTGTTCGAGATGACCGTGATGAAGATGGCACCGAAGACCGCACCCAGCGGGCCGCCAACGCCGCCGTAGATGCTCACGCCGCCGACCACGGCGGAGGCGACGACGTCGAGCACGATGGCGTCCGTGCCCATGTTTGCCGAGGCCGATCCCAGCCGGGCCGTGAGCACGATGGCCGTCAGTCCGGCGAGGAAGCCAGAGACGACGTAGGCGCTGAAGATGACGCGCGACGTGGGCACGCCCGACACCCGAGCCGTCTTGGCGTTGATGCCAACCGCGTAGACCCAACGCCCGTAGATGTGCCGGCGCATGATGACGGTGGCGATGAGCGTGACGACGCCGGCGAGGATGACCGCGTGCTGGATGCCGAAGGCGCGGTCGAGGATCAGGTCGTAGAAGGCCTCGTTGGTGACAGGGATGCTCACTGAGTTGGTGATGGCCACCGCCGCTCCGGTGGCGATGGTCATCATCGCCAGCGTCACGACGAATGGGATCATCCGCAGGTACGCGACCGAGAACCCGTTCACCGAACCGAGCCCTGCGCCGACGAGCAGCATGACCAGCCCAGCGAGCGGGATGGAGCCGGTGTCACGCAAGACCATCGCGCCCAGGATGGCGGAGACGCTCATCACTGCCGGGATCGAGAGGTCGATGCCACCGGTGATCATGACGATGGCCATGCCGATGGCCATCAGCGCCAGGGGCGCCGCCTGCACCAGAACGTTACCGATGTTGCGCGAGGTGAAGAAGTTCGGCACGAATGCCGCGAGCAGGATCAGGACCACGACCAGGATGATCGGCGCGAGGTTGTCCAGGACCAACTTGCCAACGGAGAGGTGCGTGCCGGATTGCGCTTCGGATGGAGAAGGGCCCGATGGGACGGAGGGCGTGGGCGTCACTGCGCTAGCCCGCTCGGTCCCCGGTGTTCTTCACGGTCGCGACGCATGTCCGTCTTCATCAGATGATCGGCGTGCCGATGGCAGCTGCCCGCTTGCGCACGTTGTCCGGAAGCTGCGAGTCCACGATCAGCGCATCGAAGTCCTCGAGGCCAAAGACCTTCCCTACCGCAGTACGACCGAACGAGGTCGAATCCCGCCACGGCGTAGCTGTGGGTGCAGACCTCAAGGAGCTGCCGGCTGATGGCCACTTCCTCTAGCTCCGGGTGCGTCCAGCCTGCCTGGACATCGACAGCCATGGCTCCGAAGAAGCCCTTGTCTACACGCAAATCCGAGATGAACTTGACCGCGTTCGCACCAGCGAACACCTGGGTCGGCCGGAGGAGCATCCCGCCGGGCATCATCAGCACCAACTCGGCAACACTCTCGACGGCCACGCCGACGTTGAGGCACAGGGGCGCCACGGTGAGTGCCGAGAGATGCTCGGCTCGGAGACGATCAACCACCAACTCCACGGTCGAGCCCGCGCTAAGCCCACGATGTCAACGACTTCGATGAGTGCAGCAGCCTTCTGGGCGATCTCGTTCTTCGCCTGCAGATTGGTCAACCGCTTCGTCGCGAGGTCGCGGTTCGAGGAGACGGGGCGCGCCTGCTCGCCCAAGACCGCCCCACCGTGGACCAGTCGGATCCCACCCCGGTCGGCGCAGACACGAAGACCGTGCCGGATGGTGATCGGGTTGACCGCGAGCTGCTCCGCGAGCCACGTGGTCCGGACGCTTCCGCGCGCGGTGACCAGCTCAAGGATGTGGGCACGTCGATCTGTCGGCAGCATCTGGCCACCTGTGGTGAGCAGTCGCGTGGAACCCTGACTCGACATATTCGGTCGACTCCAGCCTGTCGGAGGCGCGGACGGTCAACAACTTACTTCGAGAGTGAACGTCGTGCAGCTCGATTGTGCAATCTCGCTCACGCTCGGGATGTCACTCACGAACGTGAGACGGTGCTCATTGCGCTCGTCAGGACGATGAGCCGCTCGGCGGTGACAGGTGAGCGCGCATGGCGCAACGTCGGTTCGTGGCAGCGGCTGGTGGTCCCATGGATGACTCGGGGTCAGCGGCGGTATCGCCTGTCGGCGAGGTGTCGTCGGGCGACCGAGGCGTTGCAGAGGCCGCGGTGCGGTATGGTGGCGCGCATGCCCGACTACACCATCCGCATGGCCGAGCAGGCCGACCTCGAACAGTTCGCCGAGATCGTCAACCACTACATCGAGACGAGCTCGATCAACTTCCACGATCGCCCTCAGTCGGAAGAGGACTGGGAGGCGACCTGGGAGGTGCTCCACGAACGCTACCCGTTCGTCGTGGCCGAGAGCGAGGGCGTCATCGGCGGTATCGCCTACGCCACACCCTGGAAGCTCCGCGGGGCCTACAACTGGACTTGCGAGGTGACCGTCTATATCCGAGCCGGGCACGAGCGGCAGGGCTTGGGCAAGGCGCTCTCGCAGCGGATGCTGGACATCCTCGAGGCGCAGGGTTACCGGGCCATCGTGGCCGTCATCGCGCTTCCCAACGAGGCCTCGGTGGCGCTCCACAAGGCGCTCGGCTACCAGCACAAGGGCACGCTGGAGAACCTCGGGTACAAGCAGGGCCATTGGCGCGACGTGAGCTTCTGGGAGCTGCAGATCGGTGAGGTCGGCATCACGCCCACGGACATCAAGCCCGTCAGCGAGATCGCCTAGTCGCAGCGGGCCAGGCTCGGTCCTGGCCGACCGCCACTGGCCACGCAAGAACGTCGAACCGGCGAGCGGCTACTCCTCCTGCGCGCCGTCCTCGCAGATCTCGTTGGAGTCGTCGATCTCAGGCGTCGCGTCTTCCGCGACCCAGAGGTTCTCTCCGTTCTCGCAGGACACGTTGCCGGTCAGCACGGGAGAGGCCTCGCCACTGATCGCGATACCTCGTTCGCCGGCGCCGGTGACCTCGTTGCCGTCGAGCACCATCGAACCGCTCGCGACGAGGATGCCGGCCCGTCCACCGCTGACGGTGTTGCCGCTGACCGTGTCCGCACCGCCTCTGAGGCTGAGTCCCAGCGGGTTGTCGACCAGGGTGTTGTCCTCGATCGTGCCCGAGACCCCACCCCAGGAGATGCCGACCCCGTTGCCGCTGAGCGTGTTGCTCACGATCCGTGGCGCTCCACCCTCCGTGACGGAGATGCCTGATGTGCTGGCACCCTCGATGGTGTTGTTCCTGACCGTTGGCTCGAAGCCCTCCGCGCCGGTGTTCCGCCCGATCCGGATGCCGAGCGAGCCGGGGTCCGAGATGCGGTTGCCCTCGATGAGGATGGGTCCCGGGCCGGAGATAGCGATGGCTCGGCTGAGAGTGCCGCTGATGTCGTTGTCGCGCACGACGGTGTCAGGGCCTGGCTCCCTCAGGAAGATATGCGGCCCATCCACCAGGCGGTTGCCCTCGATGGTCGGGCTTGCCTCGCCGAACACGGAGAACTCGCCACCCGCACGGATCTCGTTGTCCAGGACGGACGCGGTCGAACCATGCGTCACGGCGACCGAAGTGCCAGACAAGCTGGACCCGTCGAACGGCAAGCCGATCGAAGCGATGATGTTGCCTCGGATGGTGGGTGAGCCACCGCTCGCGATGATGGCTGATCCATCGCCCTGGACGGTCAGACCAGCGATGGTGGCTGCGGTGTCCGTCAGCAGGAACGCATACGGCTCGTCCCCGTAGATCGTGCTCGTGGTGAACGTGGGGCCGTCCATCGGCGCCGTGATGACGATCTCGGTGGTCGGCCCGTCGCCACGGACGATGATGTCCTTGTCGATCTCGATGGCCTCGGTGTACGTGCCGGGCCTGACCAGGATGGTGTCGCCATCGTCCGCTGCCTCGACAGCTTCGGTGATGGTCTCGAAGGTGCCTGATCCATCCTGGGCGACGATGATCTCGCCATCGGAGGCGAGCAGTCGTTGACCGGCAACGCCAGCCACGGCCAGGGCCACGGCCAACAGGAGGGTAGTGGCAAGGATGGCGGCCACTCGGGCGGTCGGTGATCCGACCGCGACGCGGGAATCGGTGTGCATGGTGGGCTCCTTGATGAGCGCGAGCCAACGCGGGTATTGCCGGGTGCGGCGCGCATTGAACTCGAACGTGTGAAGCAGGTGGTTCGGCGGGGACATCGGAGCGCCGTCGTCGAGCGCTTCGCGGATGTCGTGCTCGAGACGCTGGACGTTCATCGCGCGCCCTCCCCAGCCTGCGTGGGAGTGGCCACGGACTCGTCGCGGACGGTGCGACGGAGTGCCACGAGGCCATGGTGGAGCCGGGACTTGGCAGTTCCGACGGGAATGTCGAGGATCTCCGCCGCCTTGGTCAGCGGGAGGTCGAGGTAGTAGTGGACGACCATCACGGCTCGTTGGTCGAGCGGGAGCTGGCCGATGGCGTCGAAGAGTTGTTGGCGGTCACCGACCCACTCGGAGGGATCGGGCTCGCCTGGCGTCAGTGCGTCGGGCACCTCGCGGACCTCGACGGTGACGCGGCGCTTCTCCTTCTTCGCGCTGCGATAGCAGGCGCGAACGGTGATGCGGTGGAGCCAGGCCTCGAAGGCTTCGGGGTCGCGCAGGGCCTCGATGTGCTGCCAGGCGTGGAGGAGGGATTCCTGGACGGCATCCTCGGCTCGGTGAGGATCGCGCAGGATGAGGGTGGCGACGGCATACAGCCGGGTAAGAGAGCCTCGCGCCAAGTCGGAGAACGCCTCGAGGTCACCCGACCTCGCTCGCTCCACGAGCTCTCGCTGCATGACGCCACCTGTGTCGCGCGGCCCATCTGACCGCTCTCACCAACTATGAGTCACGAAGTACACGAAAGGGTTCTGCGCATCTCGGATGAAGACCCCGGAGCCCGCGGTAGCCGGCCCCGGGGGTGGAGGAAGAGATGCTACGGGGCGGCGCCGAGGCTCTCCCGGCGCATTCAACCAGTAGGGAACTGCTCGATCACGTTCTTATCCCGAGACACCAAGAAACCCGGGCCGGCGGTGGGCCGACCCGGGTGTGAAGCTGTATGACGAGCGCTACTCGGTGGCGGCGCCCGCGCACATGTCATTGCTTGGGTCGAGGGTAAGGCCGGATCCCTCGGGCACCGCAAGGTCCTGTTCGTTGTCGCAGAAGCGATCGTCCTCGATGATCGCGCCTGGCTCCGCGCCGTTGACGCAGATCCCGACGTTCAGCCCTTCCAGCTGGTTCCCGGTGATCGTCGGCGCAGAGTCCTCGGGCACGATGATGCTGGTGACGCCACTCGCTGGAACTGGACATGACCATCTACTTAGGCTAGTTTCTAGTCATGATTCGGCTCAACATCCACGAGGCCAAGACGCACCTGTCGCGCTACCTGCCCCTGCTCGAGCAAGGCGAGACGATCATCCTGTGCAAGCGCAACGTGCCGATCGCTGAGATCAAGCCCATCGAGAAGCGACGGACAGAGCCTCGGAAGCTCGGCCTCGCGAAAGGCGAGTTCGAAGTGACCGACGCGTTCTTCGAGCCTCTCCCAGATGAGTTGCTGGCTGCATTCGAGGGCCGGGAGCCCGGTGAGGAGTGAAGTTCCTCCTTGACACTGCGACCTTCCTCTTCGCGGCCACATCCGACCGCCGCCTGAGCCCAACGGTACGGGACCTCATCGAGAGCCCTTATGACCCGGTCTATCTGAGCGCGATCTCGGCCTGGGAGATCGCCGTCAAGAACGGGCGCGGGAAGCTGCCGCTACCTGAGCCCCCAGATCGATATGTACCGCGTCTTCGTGAGGAGATGGGCGTCGAGGAGTTGCCGCTGCGGGAGGAGACCATCCTGCGTGTCGGCAGACTGCCGAGCATCCACGCCGATCCCTTCGATCGTGCACTCGTCTCGCAGGCCATCGCCATGGGCATGACCATCCTCACGCCCGATGAGGCAGTCCGCCAGTACCCGGTGCCGACCATCTGGTAGGCCGCTGCTGGTAGCGTCTATCTGTCCTGGATCGAGCCGATCCATCTGACCGACGCCGAATTGGGGGATGGGCATGGCCTACACCTACGCAGTCCTGGGAGGCGGACGACAGGGCACCGCTGCGGCCTACGACATGGCCAAGTGGGGCGACGCCGAGCGTGTGCTCATCGCCGACAGAAGCGCTGACGTCGCCGAGGCCTCCGCGGTGCGGGTCGATGACCTCATCGGGCGCCCGATCGCCGAGCCCGTGCAGCTCGACGTCACCGACCATGCCGCGCTCGTCGAGTTCCTGACGCCGGTCGAATTCCTTCCTCAGCGCCGTGCCCTACTGGAACAATCCCGCCATCACCGAGGCTGCCATCGAGGCCAGGGCCTGCATGACCGACCTGGGCGGCAAGACCGACCTGGTCCTCGAGCAGATGAAGCGCACCGACGAAGCCAAGGCTGCCGGCATCGCCATCATCCCTGACTGCGGCCAGGTCCCCGGCATGGGCACCAGCCTCAGCGTCTATGCCATGAGCCTGCTCGACGAGACCGACGAGATCCTGATGTGGGACGGCGGCAACCCGCTGCACCCCGAGCCGCCGTTCAACTACATCCTCACCTTCAACATCGCCGGCCTGACGAACGAGTACTACGGCGTGGCCAATTTCATCCGTGGCAGCGAGCGCGTCAAGGTCCCGACGTTCCTGCCCGAGGACTACGAGACCGTCGACTTCGGTGGCGACATCGGTGAGATGGAAGCTTTCGTCGCGGGCGGCGGCACGTCGACCATGCCCTGGACGTTCGAGGGGGTGCTCAAGACGCTCTGGAACAAGACGCTACGTTGGCCCGGGCACTTCGACGAGTGGCGCGCCTACACCATCGCGGGCCTGCTCGATGAGGAGCCCATCGACGTCAACGGCCAGCAGGTCGTGCCGCGTGACGTCCTCCATGCGCTGCTCGATCCCAAGATCAGGGCGGAGGTCGGCGAGCCCGATCTCGTCATCGTGCGGGTGCTGGCCAAGGGACGCAAGGGTGGGGTCGATGCTGAGGTCCGCGTCGAACTCATCGACCGCTTCGACGAGACCACCGGCTTCACGGCCATGGAGCGGACGACCGGCTGGGACGGCGCGCTCAAGGCCCAGATGAACGCTCACGGCCGGACCCCTCGTGGCGTCAATCCGGCCGAGCTCGCTGTCTCCGGCCCCGACTACGCCGTCGAGCTGCGCAAGCGCGGCTTCAGCCTGACCGTGGAGTATCTCTAGCTACTCGACAGAAGGCCCTGGCGGTGCCGGCATCGGCGCGAGCGGGGCTCGAAGACCTAGCTCGCGAGCTCACCCAGGACGGTCGGGAGCGGGAGCCGCCGGAAGCCGCTTCGTCTGACCTGCGATCCTCGGCGGCAACAGCACGCTGGCATACGGCACCGCGCTGGGTCTCGCGGTCGCGGTCATCGTCGGCTGCATCATCATCGCCACGGTCGTCTTCGGGCGACGCGACGTGACCTCCTAGGCCGCTTCCTGCAGCCCCGACGGTCCACCCTCGGCCGTCGGGGCATCGTCATGTCCACGGTTCTCTAGACTGAGACGGCATGAAGGCCATCGTTCGAGAGTGCTACGGCGGACCCGAGGTACTCGAGCTGCGTGAGGTGCCGACCCCTGGACCGGGGCCCGGCGAGGTACTCGTCCGTGTGCGCGCCTCGTCGGTCAACATGGCCGACGTCGACTACATCACGGGCAAGCCGTGGGCGACGCGGTTCGGGACCGGACTGCGCGCGCCCAAGGCGCCCATCCCCGGCATCGACATGGCCGGCGAGGTCGTGGAGGTCGGCACCGGCACCACACGCTTCTCGCCTGGCGACCGGGTCATGGCCGATCTCTTCGAAGAGGGATCGGGCGCCTGGGCCGAGTACGTCGCGGTCTCCGAGGCGGCACTCACGCCGATCGCTGATGGTGTTCCGTTGGAGATCGCGGGCGTGACCCCCTCGGCCGGGGTCTTCGGCCTCCAGGGCATCCGCGACAAGCGTCCGGTCCAGCCCGGTGATCATGTGCTGGTGAACGGCGCGTCAGGCAACATCGGACCGTTCGCGGTACAGATCGCCAAGTCGTTCGGCGCGGAGGTCACTGGTGTCTGCCGCACCGAGAAGATGCACGTCGTTCGTGAGCTTGGCGCCGACCACGTCATCGATCACACCGCGGAGGACTACCGCGCCAGCGGCGAGCGCTACGACCTCATCCTCGATATCGCGGGACGAGGCGGAGTCATCGGCCTGCGCGGCTCGATCGAACGCGGTGGCGGCTACGTCGTCATCGGCGCCAACGGGCGTGGCTACGTCGAGAGCATCCTGCTCGCGCCCTTCATCGGCCTTGCGACCGGCCGCAAGATGGGCCTGCTCATGTGGCGCGTCAACGACACGAAGGACATGGCCGACCTCGCGGCCATGCTGGCCGACGGGCGCGTCTATCCCCACATCGACTCGAGCTACCCGCTCGAGGGCGTGCCGGAGGCTCTGGCGCGCGTGCAGGCGGGCGACTTCATCGGCAAGATCGCGATCTCGATCTAGGACCACCCCAGCTCCTTGCAGGCCGGCGCCGCACGCACAGCGCTACGAGGTCGGCAGCCCGGCGATGCTACGAGGTCGGTAGCCCGGCGATCGGAAGCGCGGCACGGACCATCGTCGGGCCACCGGGCGGGCTGACGACCTGGATCGTGCCGTCGATGGTGGCCACGCGGTCACGCAGGCCGGACAGCCCCCCACCATCCCTGAGCGAGGCGCCGCCCTGCCCGTTGTCCCAGACTTCCACGAAGAGGCGAGTGGTGTCGCGCCAGAAGATGACGTCTGCGCGGGTCGCGTGGCTGTGCTTGGCCACATTGGCCAGTGCCTCCGTGGCCACGAAGTAGCCAGCACGCTCGACGGCCGGGCTGAAGCGGGCGTCACCGACGCGTGCAGCATCGATATTGGTGGGCAGCTGGCTCTTCTGGACGATCGATGCGACCGCCGCCACCACCCCACGATCGATGAGGATCGACGGGGCCGTGCCACGCACCAGGTCGCGCAACTCGGAAAGGGCCAGCCGCGATTGCTCGCGGGCATCGGCTACGAGCTTCTTCGCCGTCTCGGGATCGGTGTCGATCTTCTCCTCCGCCCGACCCAGGTCCATAGCCAGCATCACCAGCCGTTGCTGGGCGCCGTCATGGAGGTCGCGTTCGATGCGCCGCAGCTCCGAGGCCTCCAGCTCCACGGCAGCCGAACGAGACTCGCGTAGCCGCTCGACGTCCTGGCGAAGGGTCTCGGTGGGGTCGACGCACAGCAGGAGCTGCGCGACGGCGCGCTGCACGGTCATCAGGCCCCGCGTGACGAAGGCCGCTACCGGGATGAGCGCCAGGCACATCACGCCGGTCACGATCGGCGCGACCACCGGGACCGGCTCACCCTCGAAGCCGCCCGCGCCCAGTGCCGATCACGAGTACGACGGTGGCCATGAAGAGGCCGAACACGATGGCCCAGACCGCGAACATGAGCGCGAACTCGAGGACCGCGAGGGGGAAGCCGATGAGGACGTAGACGACGTCGCGCCAGCGGCTGAAGTCGAGGAACTGACCCTCGGCGTACTGCCGTAGCCAATCGCCGTAGGGAGCCGATGGCTGGAACTCGATCGAGCGGTACCGATGTGCGATCACCGGCCGACCGTCGACGAACTCCAGGCGCCAGCGCTCCGCCCGAGCGACGTAGCGTGCGAGCTCGATGCCGGCGCCGATGATGGGGATGCCCACCAGGATGACGATGAGGCTGCCGCCGATGGACCAGATGATGAAGAGGCCGTTGAAGCCGACTCCGAGGACGGCCAGGCCGATGAGGATGGCGAGCGCAGCACGCCAGGTGGCAAGGTCGAACGGGGAGAGCAGGAACGAGCGCAGAGAGAGCGTGGGGGCCGGGTTCGGAGCGGCCTCCGGCGCGCCCCCGCTGACGTTCATCATCTCGACGGTACCACCTGCTGCTTCGCGGACTTCTGACTAGGCCGCTGTCGGGATCGCGGTCTGCGGCACGGTCGCGGACGGCATGACCGGCACCACCCCGCGGTCGGCTACGAGCCCGTCGCGCATGTGCACGACACGGTCGCAGGCGTTGCCCACCTCGGGATCGTGGGTCACGAGCACGATGGTCTGATCGTGCTCGCGGTTGAACCAGCGCATGAGGTCGAGGATCTCCTTGGCGCGTGCCGAGTCGAGGTTGCCCGTGGGCTCGTCGGCCAGGATGAGCGAGGGCTGGTTGACCAGCGCCCGCGCGGTGGCGATGCGCTGCTGCTCGCCACCGGAGAGCTCGGCCGGTCGGTGGTCGCCACGGTCGGCCAGGCCGACCAGACGCAGCACGTGCTCGGCGGCGGCTTGCGCCGTGGTGCCCTTGATGCCCGCGTAGTCACAGGCCAGCATCACGTTCTCGAGTGCCGTCAGCGTGGGCACGAGGTTGAAGGACTGGAACACGAAGCCCATGCGCGAGGCGCGGATCTTCGTGCGCTCCGACTCGCTCAGGCGGGTCACGTCCTGGCCTTCGAAGTACAGCTCGGGCTTGGGGCCATCGTCCTTCTCGGGTGCGTGGAGCAGTCCCAGGATGTGCATGAGCGTGGACTTGCCGGAGCCGGACGGGCCCATGATGGCGACCATCTCGCCCTGGGCGATGCTGACGTCCACCCCGCGCAGGGCGGGGACGGCGGCTCGCTTGCCGAGCTGGTAGGTCTTGCGCAGGTCACGTCCTTCGACGATGGCGTTGGTGATCATGTCGAGGTCCTTTCGGGTGTCGAACTGGGTGCGTGGGTCGTAGAGCAGGCGGGGGTCGGTCATTCGTAGCGGAGGGCGGTGACGGGGTCGAGGCGCGCCGCGTGCAGGGCGGGGACGAGGCCGGCGAGGGCGCCGAGGACCGTCGAGAAGCCGATGGCGGTGACGGCGGTCATGGGCGTCAACAGGAAGAGCAGCAGCCCGGAGTCACGGCCCAGCTCGTTGCCCAGCCAGGCCACACCGGCGCCGAGGGTCAGGCCGATGACGCCGCCGAGGAAGCCGATGAGCGCGGACTCGGTGACGAATTCCCGGACGATGCGCGTGCGGCTGCCGCCGATGGCGCGCTTGATGCCGATCTCACGGGTGCGCTCGGCCACGGACATGGCCATGGTGTTGATGACCGAGAGGCCGCCGACGACGAGGCTGATGAGCGCGATGCCCACGAGGATGGCGTTGAAGATGGCCGTAGCCGACCCGATCTGTTCGTCGAAATCGGCCCCGGTCATGACCTCCAGGGAGGCGTCAGCGGTGCGGATGGTCTCAGCCAGGGACTCGAGGTCCACGTCCGCCTGGGGATAGACGGTGAGGCCCGCGACCAACTCGCTAGCCTCGACGTTGCCGACGAGCATCGGCGGCATGGTCTCGATGAACAGCTCCTGCGCCGCTGCGAGCGGCACCATGGCGGAGGTGTCGGGCATCGTGAGGGTGGGCTCGAGGACCCCGACCACCTCGAATGGCGTTCCGCGAAGATCGATGCTGTCGCCAACGGTGAGGTCCAGGCGTCGGGAGAGGTCGGAACCGACCACGGTCACCTGGGAGCCTTCGTCGTCGATCGTGAGGTCGCGCCCGTTGGCGAGGTTGAGCTCGAAGGCCTCGAAGCCGTCGGCAGCACCGGCGGGCTGGCCCACGACGTAGTCCATGTTCATGGACAGGCCGGCCTCTTCATCGGCCAAGGGCATCGTGATGTCAGGCACCACCGCGGCCACGCCGGGAAGCTCCGCGACCATGTCGGCCGTCTCGACGCTCATCGGCTGGCCGAAGCCAAGGCCGGTGCCGCCGGCGGCCACGGTGATCTTGTCGGCGTAGTAGTCGCTGCCGCCATCGACGAGCGCGTTGATCTTGTTGGCCATCGACCCGAAGACCACCAGGGCCCAGATGCCGATGGTGATGCCGAGGATGGTCAGTGTGGTGCGGAGCTTCCGGCGCCCCAGGTCGCGTAGCAGCGTCATCGTTTCCCTCTTGTCCGTGCTGTGGTGTGGGTGCCCCGGCGGGGGAGTGCCGAGGCGGGTGTTCGGGCAAGTACGACGCTACGGTCGAAGGCGTCGCGAACCAATCCGGACAGCGGGCGTCTTTGACCGCGGCGGGCTGGCGTTCTCGAGGTGGGGCTAGCCCCACCATCGGCGGGACGAGCGTCGGCTTGGCCTTCCTGACGCGGCGTGTCTGGTGCCGGAGCCGCCCATCCCGCCGAGGCTGAACTCGACCAGTCAGGCACTTGCGCTGCGGGATCCCAGCCTCCACGAGACTGGGAGTGACGCTCTCAGCCTCGGTGACGATGAGAACCGGCACTTCGGCTGTGAGATGGTCGAGTTCAACCTCCGTGGGATGGTCAGGCCGTGTGCCGAGCGAGCCCGCGTGCCGGCGACGCGTGGGGCATCATCGGGGCATGGAACAGCCGCAGCTCCGGGTCGCCATCGCCGAGGATTCGGTGCTCCTGCGTGAAGGGCTCGTCCGTCTCATCGAGGATGGTGTGGGCACGGTCGTGGCCGCCGTCGGCGACGGACCATCGTTCGTGGCTGCCGTGGTCGAGCACCGGCCTGACGTCTCGGTCGTCGACGTGCGCATGCCGCCCACGCAGCGTGACGAAGGGTTGCGTGCGGCCATCGAGGCGCGTCGTCTGGTGCCGCGCTCGCCGATGCTGGTGCTGAGCCAGTACGTCGAGGCACAGTACGCCTCGGAGCTGCTGGCCGATGGTGCCGGTGGCGTGGGCTACCTGCTCAAGGACCGGGTGGCCGACGTGCGCGAGTTCGACGATGCGTTACGGCGTGTAGCCGGTGGTGGCACCGCGCTCGACCCTGAGGTGGTCGCGCAGCTGATGGTCCAACGACGGCGCGACGACCGGCTCTCCGAGCTGACGCCGCGGGAGCGCGAGGTGCTCGCGGCCATGGCGGAAGGGCGCACGAACGCCGGCATCGCCAAGCTGCTCTCGATCACGGAGGGCGCCGCGGAGAAGCACATCAGCAACATCTTCGGGAAGCTCGATCTGCCCGGCACCGTCGAGGGGCACCGGCGAGTGCTGGCGGTGTTGGCCTACCTCGACAGCGGCGGATAGGACGCGCCGAAGCGGCCCCGGCCCGCTCGACCGGGGCCTTGTCCGGCCCGGCCGGCGTGAAGCTTAACGCTTGCCGATCACTCGACCGGCGCCTCGCTCTCGTCCTCGACCGCGCTCGGTTCGACGGGCGGCGGGTAGTCCGGCGGTGCGCCCGGGAGGATCACACCCTCATATGTCTCGTCCTCTCCGCGCCAAAGCATGAGGGCCGTCAGACCGTCGTAGGCTCCCTCGCCGTCGAGGCGGTACCACTCACGCGGGTACGTCTCATTGGCGAAGCCGTCGAACTCACCGACCCAGGCACCCTCGTCGTTCTCGATGCGGAGGGCAGCTGACCAGACCATGGCCCAGGTGTCGGCAGCCAGGTCGACGGGGAAGCTCCGCATGTTGAGGGTCTGGGTGAACCGGCCAGAGATGCGTGGGTCGGTCGCTTCGAACATGGCGATGCCGCTGTTGTCGAGCAATTCGGCGTACTCGTCGAAGGACCACTCGAAATCCTCGACGCTGGTGAAGTCGATCTCTTCTGTCCAGGCCCCTGTGAAGCGACTGGCGTCTGGCGTGGTGCCGACGCCCTCCTCTTCGGCGGCGAACAGCTGCGCGCCCGCGAAACCTGCGCCGGCGACACTCAGGGTGATGAGCAGCGTAGCCAGCAGGACGGCGGCGACGCGAGCCGTCGGCGAGCCGACGGCGAGGGTGGATGAGATACGCATCGGTGGCTCCTTGATGATGGCCAGCCAGCGCGGACGCTGATGGGTCTGCGCGGCCTGGAAGGTGATGCTCTCGAGAGCGGACTCCGACGCCTGCGCGGCGTCCCGCGCCCGATCGAACTGGTCGGCCACGAAGCGCTCGAAGGCGTTGCTGTCGTTCATCGCGATCGCTCCGTGACCAGGTCTCGGTCGACCTCGACAACCGGGCGCATCGACGCGCGCAGGGCTTCGAGGCCACGGTGGAGGCGGGACGCTGCGGTCCCGTAGGGGATGTCGAGGATCTCGGCCACCTGCGCGACGGGAAGGTCGAGGTAGTAGTGCAGGGCCATCACCGCTCGCTGGTCGAGATCGAGGCGACCCAGCTCGCGTCCGAGCCAGTCGCGGTCGACCACGTCGCTCTCGATGTCCCTGTCGTCAGCCGATCGAAGGGCGGGCGTCACGTGCAGCTCGACCATCGTTCGGCGTCGCTCCTTGCGAGCGACCTTGTAGCAAGCTCGCACCGTGAGTCGGTGGAGCCAGGCATCCCACGCGTCCGGGTCCCGCAGTGCGCGCAGATCCCGCCAGGCCATGATGCATGCATCCTGGACGGCATCCTGAGCGAGTTCGGAGTCGCGAAGGATGAGGTTGGCGATACCCGTGAGGCGACGGAGCGACACCTTCAGCAGCTGCGTGAAGGCTTCGAGATCCCCGTTCCTCGCCTGTTCGACGAGCTCCCGTTGCATGGTCGCCACCCGTTCGGCGCAGCACACGTTGCTGCGCTCTCACACACTACGGGCCATGGGAAGGCGAGTTCCTATCCCGGAGTCCGCCAAGGCCGCCGGTGGCCGGCGAGTCGGGCGTCAGTCGCGGGCGGCGTAGTCCAGGCGCTCGAACGGCCACTCGTCCGCGAGCCACGTCGAGAGCGAACGCCACACGACCGGATCCATCTCCGCTCGGCTGGCCCGGACCCAGGAGCGGACGCGCGCGTCGTGGTCCGTATCGGGTGAGCGGTAGATGTAGACGCAGCCGATGACCTCGTCACCATCGAGGATGGAGTAGGTGAAACCTTCTCGGTCGCGGAACTCCTGGGCGTGCTGCTCGAGGTCCTTGAGGTCGTCCTCGAGGCTCATCGGGGTGGGCCAGCCCCCGCCCGCCATGTCCGGGGTCATCTGGATGTGGTCGATGCTCGACATCCAGGCCTCGTGATCCCGCTCGTTGTGCTCCGGCCCGAGGGGCTCGAGGTGGAAGCCGTCACCTTCGAAGTAGGTCGGCGCGGCGAACGCGTCCGGGACGAAGTCGGCGACCATGCCGGGACCCTAACAGCGAGCCCCGATGCTGAGCGGATCGGCTAGGCGACGTGCGGCTCGGGGCAGACCGGGCAGTAGAAGATGTCAGCCTTGGCGCGGGCTTCGAAGACCTCGCCCAGGTCGCCGTGGCTCGCGCTCAGGCGCTTGCCGACGGACGCCAGCCCGACCTTGCGCAGGTCCTGGCAGGGGATCGTCTCGCTCGTGGCCGGCTCGCTCGTGGCCTGTGCGCTGGAGCTGGCCATGAAGTTGGTTGTCGTGGGTGCGAACTGGATGATCATCGGGATGACTCCCCGGTTAGTAATATGATGGGGAGACTATCGTCCTCAGGGCGGTTCACCGGTAGCGGCGCGATAGTCAGGCGCTGACTAGTCCCACCCTGCGCACGGGACCGCACCCCACCACACTGCGTCAGGCCTCGGGCCACCCGAGGGCGACCTGCGTCGCGAGGATCACCACGTCGAACCCCACGGCGAGGAAGACATGTAGCGCGCGCAGTCGGGCCTCACCGCCGGGCCATCTGCCCGCGTAGAGTGCGACACCGCCGATGGAGATGAGCGCGCCGGCGACGAGGAGCGCAGACCAGGGCAGGTCGGTCAGGAAGAGGCCAGCCATGGCCGGCGCGGCGACCGCGAAGCAGAGGGTCGCGGGCACGAAGAAGACGAGGCCCAACGCTGCCGAGGCGGACGCAGGTCGGTCCCCAAGGATGGGCGTGCGCGCCTCGGGCACTCCGGGCTTGGGCACGCCGGCGAGCTGCCGACCCAGGTTCACGCTGGCGACGAGATGCGCCAGGCCATGGCCCAGCACGGCGATGGTGAAGACGATCTTCAGGATGTCGTCCATGGTCCCCCTTTCGATGCGCTGCCGATGCTACCCACACAGAGAGGCCCGGGTCGGCCGTGATGGCGACCCGAGCTTCGGTCTGAGGGCGGTGGGGACTACGAGTGATCGGCGAGGAAGTCGACGATCGACTGCGCGAACAGCGGGTCGAGGGTGGCCCCGAGGTGGTCGAGGTTCGGGTCGCCGGTGGGGCCGGCAGGGATGTGGACCATCGTGAAGTCGGGCACCACGCCGTCCATGCGCTCGATCCAGGCGAGCTCCGGGTCGTTCTCGCTGGCGATGCCCAGGACGGGTACCTCGATGGCGGCGACATCCTCCTCCGCCAGCGGGATGATCTCGATCATCGAGCGAGCGACCGAGGCCAGGGGCGCGGTGTCGGGGCTGTCGACCTCGATGCCGTGCGCATCCATGGCGTCGAGGAAGAAGGCGATCTGCTCCTCGGGCACCTCCGGCGGCATCATGTCGCGCAGCATGTCTCCGTATGACGGCGCCTCGTCGAGGCCCATGGCCGCGTACGCAGTAGACCTCATAGGCCTCGGCCGGGGACCAGCCGGAGCCACCGGCGACGAGCGAGCGGACGCGCTCGGGGTACTCGGTCGCGACCTTAAGGGCGATCTCGGCGCCCATGGAGTAGCCGGCGACGTGGGCGTCGTCGATCTCGAGGTGGTCCATCAGGCGGACGACGTCCTCGGCCATCTCGACCCCGTAGGCCGCGGGGTCCTCGGGCTTGCCGCTTTCGCCGTGGCCGCGCACGTCGAGGGCGATGAAGCGGAAGTCGTCGGACGGCTCGAAGCCGGCCTTGGTCCACATGTCGGAGGTGCTGGTGAAGCTGTGCACGAGCACGACCGGCTCGCCGTCGCCGCCCATGTCCAGGTAGTGGATGGGCACGCCGGCGGAGTCGAACGAGTCCTCCTGGCTGGCCGACACGGGCGCGAACACCAGGAGCACGAGCGAAAGGGTGAGCAGCAGGATCGAACGGCTGCGAGACATCGGGCTCTCCTTCGAGCTGGGGAAGTACTTACACCGTAAACATACAATGTAAGTATCGGGTCTGTCAAGGCTGGCCGCTCGGCCATGGTCTTGAGGCCCCGTATGCGGACGACGAGGGCAATCCCGTGTCCGCACCCGGCGTCTTCGCTATCGACTGACCTCCTCGTCCACGGGCGGTGCTCTCTGCCGCCCACGAACGGCGACGGTCCTCCGGGCGGGCTCCGGAGGACCGTCGTCTACCCGCCTCGACGCGAGCGACCTTGACTTCCGTGGACACCGCGTCAGAGTGGGATCCGACGGTTGCCCGGTCGGTGGTAGGGGCGCTGGCGAGGGGGTTGCGATGCAGCGGACCACACGAGTCATGACCATGATCGCGGTGCTCGTGTTGGCCATCACGATCCCAACCGGAGCCCAGGAGGCTGCACCGGAGGCCGAGGTGGCGTCCAGCGACGCAGTGCCGGTACTCGTGGCTGATGCCGAGTTCTTCGGGATCGACCTCGCGCTCGACGCCGAAGGCCATCGACACCTCGCGGCCAGTCAGGTATTCCAGGACGACCGCGACACGAAGAACGTGTACGAGGGGCTGAGGCGCGATCTCTGGTATGGCACCGACCGCGATGGCTCCTGGGTGATGCAGCGGCTCCTCGAGGGTGATGTCGAAGCCGGGCTGGGCTGGACCGACCCCTCCATCGCGGTGGATGCCGATGGCAGCGTCCACATCGCCGTGGTTCATGACCACGTCGGCAGCACACCCGGGCACACCGAGGGCATCTTCTACCTGAGCGACAAGGACCGTGTGCCGGGTGACTTCGGTGAACCGGTGAGGCTGGCTCGTCCCGGCATGAACGAGCCGTCTCTCGCCGTCGTGGATGGCACTCGCTACCTCGCCTACAGCAAGCTCGGGCGCCTCGGAGAGCCGCCCCCACCGGCCCCCGTCTTCGTCAAGACCGACCGCTCCGGTGAGTGGATGACGCATCGAATCGCCGACTTCGGTCATTCACCTGTCCTGCGAGTCGACCCCATCGGTCGCGCGCACATCATCTACCAGGGCGCCACTCGGGATGGCCAGCAGGTGTTCCTGCGTTACGTTCGGGTCGACCCTGAGACCGGCGAGCCCACGAAGCCGAGACGCATCCCGGCGACCGGCGACGTTTGGTACGGCATCGATCTCGCGCTCGATCCACATGGTCGACCGCACGTCACCTGGGAGACGGAGAAGGACATCCTCTGGGCCGTAGCGCACTTCCGACGGCTGGAGCCGTCCCGAGGGCCTGGGGGTGCGTCGCTACGACTGGCAGTCACTCGCGGTCGACGAGCTCGGTCAACCCCATGTCCTTTTCAGCGGGCGCGGCGGTGGCGATGCAGGTCGCGGCATCATCCACGCTCAACGAGGTGCAGGGACATGGCCGCAGTCGGCCATCGTCGATGCCGTCGGGTGGACGCAAGTGGCCAGCGCGGTCATCGGCCAGGACGTGACGATCGCATGGGCTCCCACCGGCAAGGGCAAGGGTCTCTGGGTCTACGGGCCGATCCCGAGTGCGGGTACGGAGGCGACGGAGGCACACGCAGCGCTCGAAGACCTGTCCGACCTCATCCCGTACGTCGGGTGCACGCCCTTCACCGAGCAGGGTGCCAACGATCCCTTCAGCTACGGCGCCCTTGCGGCTCATCCATTGCGCTACCCCGGCGCGGGATGTGCGACAGGCGGCACTGTTCCGCTTCCCCGCGGTCGGTCCCATGACCGATTACTGGCGCTGGCGTGTGCGGCAGATCGACCCGAAGCCGCCGACCCGAGACGGTGCCTGCGGCGACGGCCGGAAGGGACTGACGAGCTGGGAGCACGGCGAGCTCGTCTGCTACGTTGCGAAGCCGTCGAGGGCGGCGAAGCTGCGCTGGACGGACGAGCGCACCAGCACCTACGGGGTCCTCGACGGGAGCGATCGCGACATCGAGCGTCTCCACGCCGTGTGGAAGGCGCTGGTCGCCGAGGGGGATAGAGGAGACGCTCCAGCCGGGTGAGCCTGTGGGCCATGTGGCCGCCGGACCGTGGGGCTGCCGCAGCTCGTTATCGGGCGTCCGGCTCCCAGATCTCCATCGTGGCGAAGATGTCCGTATGGTCAGCGGTGCCGCCGGCGACCAGGACGCGACCGTCGGCCTTTGAGCGATCGGAGCATGGTCGTAGAGATAGTTGGTGACGCGGCTAGCCTTCCGCCGAAGCTGGCTGAGGCCGACCCTTTGGACCTCTGGATCGTGCTGGGGGCGGCGGCTCCCGACGACAGCTTGTGCCGATTACTGGACCATGGCGAGCTTCGGCTGGTCTGAGTGACCGCCCGAGCCTCTGAGCTGCCCCGGCATGTGACGGGCCGACCACCCCGAGCTGATCGGCCGATCTCGTGGGCGACGTTCCTTCGATGCGACCGTCAGAGTGCCTGGGTGCCTAGACTGTGGCTCGTCGCGCCCCCGTAGCTCAGGGGACTAGAGCAGCCGCCTTCTAACAGTCGGAGCGTGAGCGGCGTGCTACCCCTCGTGGAGGGCTTGGCGGCGAGGCGGTTGTTAGTCGCTCAGTAGCAGGCCCAGGTTCGCGTTGCTAGCCTGCCAGCCTGCTAGCCCCGGGCGCCGGGTTATGCTCCCTGTGCAGAGTCGCCAGCCCATCCATCATCGTGAGGCTGAGGTCGGGAGGTAGCGTGGATAGCATCGACGTCCTGGGCGTGAGACCGGAGCGGCGGCAGGCGTTCACGGGCGAGCTCCTCGCAGTGGTTGATGACGCCGAGCTCCAGTTGATCGTCGAGACGGCTGCCCGCGAGCTCGAAGCCCCGATCGCGCTGGTGACCCTGGTGCTCGATCAGATCCAGTTCTTCCGAGCCCAGCACGGTCTGCCAGACGACCTCGCGGCTGCACGCGGCACCCACCGCGACGTCTCCTTCTGCCAGCTGGTCGTTCGCGACGAGGGAACGCTCGAGGTGACCGATGCGCCGAACGACACGCGTATCCCGCAGCACTTCGTGAAGGAGTACGGCATCCGCTCGTACCTGGGTATTCCCATCCGGGTCGAGGACACCGTCGTCGGATCGCTCTGCGTGCTCGATACCAAGCCGCGCAGCTTCACGGACAAAGAGCAGGAGGCGCTGGAGAAGCTCTCGTCATCGGTCGACGAACGCCTGTCGGTGTTGGCTTCGAAGCGACGTTCCGTTCGCGCAGAGCTGGCGGCAACGGCCACCGCGCCCGCGCTGGCGGAGCTCCGCGAGTCGCTGCAGCCCGTACGCCAGGGAGCCGAGGCTGGCTTGCCAGCGATCACAGCGATTCAAAGCTTCCTCCAACTGGCCAAGTTCGAGATGGCGGGTGGCTCAGTCCCTGCTGCCACGAGGGAGGGGACACTGGCCGCGGCGGTCACGGCCGCCGATGAATGCGACGACGTGCTCTATGGCATCCAGTCTTCCGTAGAGGACTGCGAGGACTGTGTCGCTGCCATCGAACATCTGAACACGCCCTCGGCTGATACTCGGCTCTCCGATGTGCTGATCTCCGTACAGGACCTTGTCCGCCAGAGCACGCGGACGGTCGGCGGCATGCCAGTGCCGGACCTGACCTACGATCCCACCCTCTACACCCCGCGTCCGCTGGCCGTGGCGACCCTTGCCGGACTCATCAACAATGTCGCCGAACGCCTCGCGAGCCAGCCGCCGTCGGGTGGTCTACAACTCGGGGTCCGCGACCATGGCTCGACGGTGGAGGTCGGCATCTCAGCTGCTGCCCTCGATCACGACAGCGCAAGGAAGGCCAGCGAGCGCGTGAGCGAGCAACTCGGCGAAGACCCCTCGGTCGGCGTCCGAGTCGTGGAGAACACCATCCGGGTCGGTTTCGCCGTTCGGTCGGACTGAGCCCTCCGGATAGACGACACCAGGCGGCAGCGGCCGACGACGGCTCGGTCGATCGGCAAGCGAAGGCGGTCGCTCAGTCAGCGGCGTGCTAGCGGTGTAATCGAATCAGGTGATGGCCCAACGCTCGGCTTCGTGCGTAGACTGGGGTTCTTCGCGCCCCCGTAGCTCAGGGGACAGAGCAGCCGCCTTCTAAGCGGCCGGTCGCAGGTTCGAATCCTGCCGGGGGCGCCACAACCACCTCAGGCATCAAGGGTGCCAGTCCGTGCGCGTATGCCGCCGGCGTGAGTCGGGCCTCGATGAATTCCGGCCCGGCCACGACGATGCGCTCGTAGATCGCGCGTAGGAGGCCAGCCTTCGCTTCGGGAGCGTCGGCTGATCGGAGGGTCTCACCCAGCGCTCGCAACCACTCTGCAGCCCGTTTCGCCGGGGCTCGCCCAGCCTCTGGCGAGTCGTACTCGGCTAGACGGGAGCGAGGGTCCTTGGATCGTGCAAGGTAGACATCGTCGCCGATGGTTGCCGCGGCGTGTTCCAGCGCCAGCAACGAATCGCCATGTCCAACGGGTTTGGTCTGGTCGTCGCCGCCATGGCGCAGGCAGCCGAGGCGGCGTGCCCCGTTAGGGCTACTCCCCTTCGCGTAGACTGTCGCTCGACCATGCTAGCCTGACCGCACCACGCCAGGGGGCAGGGAGGCTCCCCATGCGGCCAGAAGTGACGTCGAGCGCTGGGAATCCACCGTCCATGGGTGTAGCATCACGTGTCCGATCGGACGTTGGTTCCTGCTTGCGATGAAGTCCGATACCTCGCGCATCAGGTTTCTGCCCTATAGGGTCCGATCGGATTGCAGAAGGAGGAGAGGCGAAGATGTCCAAGTCGCTCACAAGCCGCGGGGTAGCTCTCGCCAGCGCGGTCGTCCTCAGCGTCATGCTGGCTCTGCCGGCGGTGGCTGTGGCGCAAGACAGCGCCAAGGTGCGGGTGCTCCATGGAGTGGGGGATGCCCCTGCCGTCGACGTGTACGCCGCTCGCGACAAGATCGTCGACGGGCTGGCGTTCGGCGAGATCACCGACTACTTGACTGTCCCCGCGGGCTCGTACCGCATCCGAGTGTTGCCCAGTGGTGAACCACTGAAGGGCACCGAGCCGGTCGTGGACGCCAAGCTCACCTTCGATGGCGGGACGATGTCGACGGTCGCTGCAACGGGCAGCCTCGCCGAGCTCGTACCCCAGGTCGTCTCTGACGACCCGGCCCCCACGGTGGAGAACGCTCAGATCCGCGTTTCGCACCTTGCGCTGGCGCCGGCTGTCGATATCGCCATCAAGGACGGCGACGTCGTCGTCCCTGGTCTCGCCTATCCGGACAGCTCCGGCTACCTCGATGTGCCGCCCGGCACGTACACCTTCGAGATCCGTGCTGCCGGCACCGAGGACGTGGTTACCGAGGTCGGCCCGATCGATCTGGCGGCTGGCACCAGCTACACCGCTTCGGCGGTCGGCGATCTCGCCGAAGGGTCCTTCATGGTGGTCCCGTCGGTGGACGCATCCATCCCCACCACAGCGCAGATCAGGGTCCTGCATGGCTCGCCCGACGCGCCGGCGGTGGACGTTGTGCTGAATGGCGCACGCGTCTTCGGCAACATCCCCTTTGGCCAGAGCTCTCCCTACCTCACCGTGCCGGTGGGCATGAACAACATCCGCATCGTCCCGGCTGGTGGTCCTGAGGACGCACCGGTGCTGGAGGCGGACCTCGACCTCGAAGGCGACTCCCGTACCACGATCGTGGCCAGCAACGCGCTCGACATGATCGAAGCCAACGTCTTCTCCGATAGCACGGAGACGCGGGCCAAGCGTGCACTGCTGCGCATCGCACATCTGAGCGCTGATGCCCCCGCGGTGGATATCGCGCCTGATGGCTCCAAGCCCAAGGACGCGCTGCTGAAGGCTGTGGCCTACCAGGACGCCTCTGGGTATCTTCCGCTCAAGGCCGGCGAGTACGACCTCGATGTCCGAAACCCGGGCAAGAAGGGTGTCATCGCCGATCTGGACCCGGTGCGCGTTGCGAAGGGCACCAACTACAGCGCGTACGCCATCGGTTCGCCGGCGGACGGTAGCTTCCAAGTGGTGATCCTCGTGGACGCGGAGGCCTAGCGACCACCTGACCGAAGACGCCGATACGCGTGTTCGGCTCGATACGGATAGCAGAACAGGACCCCGACAGCAGCCGGGGTCCTGTTCCTATTCGGCGGTCCTGATGACCTAACCGACGTCAGGCTGATCGCGTTCGTCCTACCTCGGATCGAGTGATGTCGCCGCTGGCGTAGCCGAAGCTCTTGCAGACAAGGTCGTAGCGGCCGAGGCCCCGCTGTGGCGTGTGGGGCAGCGATCTTCCCAGCCGTGCGTGCCGCTGCAGCGATAGCACCAGGCACTCGCGCGAGCCGGCCAACCGGCCTTCGGTTCGCGTCGTCCGATGGTGCGTCCGTGCTTGCCCGAGCCGTGCTTGGTCATCGAGGGCTCCTTCTGCTACCGGCCATATCCTCTGATCCGAGAGGGAACGAAGATTGTACGACACTCTGTCGTATCGAGCCGTGACGGAGGATCCGACGGGTAGCAGAAGGAGCCCGTCGCGACGCGGCGGGCCCCGGGTGCGGCTGGTCGTGAGCTAGAGGTTGATGTCGACCTCGAGGACATGGGGCTCGTCGCCCCGTTCGTCGGAGTCGTCCGAGTAGGGGTCATCGTCAGGGTCACTCGGCGAGCCGGACTGGATAGCGATGACGTTGTCCACGTCCTTGACGAACGCGTCGACGATCCGGCTCTGCGGGTTGGACGCGGCCCTCTTGATCGTCGCTCCGTCGGTCTCTTCGAAGTAGACCTCCTTTGCGTCGTCGACCCAGAGGTGCCTGCCGTCCTTCGAGGACACGTCGACCCGCTTCGACCCAGCCTCGTCGACGTGCATGATCTCGTGAGTCTTCTTCCGCCACTCGCCGAACGGTGCCGGCTTGCTCGGTGTGCCGGGCCAGAGCTCCTTGGGGAACTTGTCCATCTTGATGGTGTCGCCCTGGCTCACCACCCCGTCGAGGTTGGTGTCGACGATCTTGGCGATGAGCACGTCGCCGTCCGTGTAGCCGGCCTTGCCGTCGATGTCGGAGTAGGCGACCACGAGGTCGGCGGGCACGGGAACCACCGGAGCCGCTGCCGCCGGCGGCAGCTCGCAGTCGATCTTCACGCCCATACCCGCACCCTGCGAGCAGAGGTCGACACCGACGCCACCGGCGAGCGTGTCATCACCCTTGCCACCGCCGATCACATCAGGCCCGAGCCCGCCGAAGAGCACGTCATTGCTGGGCCCGCCGAACAGCCGGTCGACACCGCCGTTGCCTGCGACCAGGTCGCTCCCGGCTCCGCCGAAGACGTAGTCGGCTCCTGCGCCGCCGAAGAGCCGGTCGTCGCCGACCTGGCCGGCGATCCTGTCGGAACCAGCGTTGCCCGCGACCCGGTCGTCGCCGGCCCCGGCGCAGATGATGTCGTTGCCACCACGGCCGATGATGATGTCGTTGCCGGCCCGAGCCACGATGACATCGCGCTTGGCTGAACCCAAGAGCACGTCAGCCTTGTCCGTGCCGACGATCGTGGCCTTCTGGCCCATGCACGTCGGCTTGGCCGCAGCCGCTGGTCCGGCCAGAGCGGTGACAGCCAGCGCGGTCACCACGGTCGAGGAGATGAGTACCGCACCACCACGGCGGAGCTGATGTCGGATCACTGGAGCAAAGCCCTCCTGTGTTGCGTATGAGCCTGGGGGGCTAGGCGAGACTGAGTCTCAATACTGCTACTCCAGCCGAGGTGACGCAAGCGTGTGTAGCCTTGTGGCATTCAGATAGCGTTGCCGCCGCATACGGGAGAGCGACCGATGACCGAATCGAAGCCGCCGAGGGTGCCGCCGCGATGGTTCGTCCGCATGGCCTGGGCGTTCCACCGTGGCTACTATCGAGTCACCGGCGGACGCCGCGGCCTCTGGAAGCCCAAGCCGGGCAAGTGGGGCACGATGCGTCTGACCACCATCGGCCGCAAGTCCGGCGCCGAACGGGTGGCCATCCTGGGCTACTTCGAGGACGGCCAGAACCTCGTGACCATGGCCATGAACGGCTGGGGTGAAGGCGCCCCGGCATGGTGGCTCAACCTGCAGGCGAACCCCGACGTCACCGCCGAGACCAAGGACGGCGTCTTCGCGGTCCACGGTCGAGCCGCTGAAGGAGAGGAGCACGACCGGCTCTGGGCCACGTTCGGCGAGTTCGGCGACGATGACCTCGATGCCTACGCCGACGCGCGTGCGACCGAGACGCCGGTGGTCGTGTTGGAGCCGCGAGCGGGCTAGGCGGGATCGCGAACGACGACCGACTCGCAGCGGGTGGCCGCGTCCGTGCTGTCGATGACGGCGTGATCGTCACCGCTGCCGCAATCGACGACGTCTGGTGTGCCGTCGGCCCAGGTGCGAACGATGTCGTCGCCGGCGCCGGCCTTGATGGTGTCCTTGCCCGCGCCACCCTGGATCGTGTCCGCACCGGCACCCCCGTGGATGATGTCCGCACCGGCTCCACCACCGATGATGTCGCGGCCAGGGCCGCCCCTGAGCTCATCGGCGCCGTTGCCGCCGCGAAGCCTGTCGGCGCCTGCGCCACCGTCGATGACGTCACGGCCGGGACCACCGCCGATGGTGTCGCCACCGGCGAGTCCTGCGAACGTCTCGTCCGCTCCGGTGCCGGTGACAGAGTCCGCGCTCGCTGTCCCGGTGTAGCGGCCGTCGGAGCTGATGCGGCCGCTGACGAACCGTGTCACGGGAGCCGTGATGACCGGGTCGTCGTCCGGGGTCGTGGTCGGGAGAGGGGGAGCAGCGTCGTCGACCGTGAGGGTCTCGCTCGGCTGGTCCGCCGCGGTGGCCGCCGTGACCTCCGGGTCGACCGGGGTCTCGGGGGAGGATGACGGGCTCGCCGGATCGGCGGCGCTGACGCCGACGGTCATGAGCAGCATGGCCACGCCGACCGAACCGGCGACCACGGCGCGCGGTGCTCGATGGTCGCGCGCGGGCGAGATGATGCGCGTGAAACGGTGCTCGAGTGAACGCGCCGCGTCGATGCCGGTGGCCAGGGCTGGTGTGGTCCCTCGTGGGCTGGCCATGACCTCGACGACGGTCAGCAGGGTGCGCGCGTAGGCGCGAGGCTGGCCCTGAAGGTAGTCGAGGACCAGAGCGTCGCAAGCATCCTCTTCGTCTCGCCGCAGGTTGCGACGGGCCCACCACACGACGGGGTTCCACCAGAACGCGACCGAAGCCAGCCACTCGAGCCAGCGCACGATGTGGTCACGACGCTTGATATGAGCCAGTTCATGAGCGAGGATCCAGCGCAGCTGAGCGTCATCAACCTCGTTGCGCAGCGCCTTCGGCAGGACCACTCGGACGCGTCCGCCACTCCACCAGGTCATGGGTGCGAGGCGCGCGGCCGAGACGTGGATCCCGGGTACCGTCTTCATATCGAGTTCGTAGGCCACGCTCTCTGCCAGTTGCTGGATGCCTGGTGGCGCCGGCCGGCAGGAGCTCCGCAGCAATCGCCCGAAACGGACGATGCGCCGGGTCGACGCCGCGAGCATCAAGACGCTGCCGGTGAGCCAGACCCCGATGAGTAGCAGTGGCAGGTTCGCCGTCAGCCAGCTCCCGGCCGCGGCACCCGCGTCGAGGACGGGGGCGACACCCGGGCTGACAGCCGCCGGTGTCACGACCGCCTCCGCCACGGCGACCTGCGGGACCGGCATGGCCAGCGTCAGCAACGGCGGCATGATCGCCGCGACCAGCGTCAGCACCCACAGGAGGTGCGCCAGCGCCGGGTAGCGGCCCTTCCGGTGGAGGCCGTAGGCCAGCAGGCCGACCGCTGCGGACAGCAGCAGGTTGTTGAGCCCGAGCCCCACCAGCGCGTCGGTCAAGCGTTTCTCTCCGGTTCCTCGTCGAGGATGGCACGCAGCCGGTCGATCTCCGAGCGCGAGATGCGCTTCTCTTCCACGAGCCGCGTGACGATGGGTGCGAGCGAGCCGCCGGTCAACCGTCCGGCCAGCATCTCCAGCTGGCTGGTGGCGTACTCATCGCGACTGACGGTGGCCAGGAAGAGGTGGACCGGCAGATCGTCGTTGCGCGCGACGTAGCCCTTCTCCTGCAGGCGCTGCAGCAGTCGTTGCACGGTCCCGTGCTGGTTCTTCTGATCGGCGTAGAGCTTCTCGCGGATCTGGCGCGCGGTGACGCGCCCGCCATCCCAGAGCAGCTCCATCACCGCCAGCTCGGCGTTAGCCAACGGCGGTCGTGTCATCACTGCGTCCTTGTTCTTCGGCACGGCGACAAGGGTACCAATACGACGACGAGTCGTAAAGATACGACAATCTGTCGTACATATACGACAACTTGTCGTATAGTGAGGCTCCACCAAGCAAGGAGGGGCTCGTCCGGTCAAGTGAGAAAGCCGTGCCGGGCGTGCCCCAGGAGAGCAAAGGAAGGTCGAGATGCCCCAGATCCGACACCTCGCAGCCACGACCGCGATCGTGGTCACACTCCTCCTCGTGTTCACGTCGGTCGCGGTGGCCCACCCAGGCAAGCACCGCCCACCGCGCGGATTCGACAACCTGTGGATCGGCACGGCCGCAGCTGACCCCTACACCGCGCCCGACCGCAGCCGCGACAAGATCCTCGGCCGGGCCGGGAACGATGTCCTTACCGCGGGCGACAAGAGTGACCTCGTCAGGGGCAACCGTGGCAACGACGCCGTCGAGGGCGGTGAAGGCCGTGACCGCATCCACGGTGGCTTCGGCGCCGACCGACTCTCGGGTGGCGAGCACGCCGACCGCATCTTCGGCGGCCCCGGCGCTGACGGCATCAACGGCGGCCCCGGACCGGACCGTATCAGGGCTGGCTTCGGCAACGACACCATCGTGGCCGACGACGGCACGCGCGACTTCATCAGGTGCGGCCCCGGCAGGGACACCGTCACCGCCGATGCCCGCGACCGCATCGCGAGGGACTGCGAGAACGTGACCCGTGTCCGCACTGACGACGGGTACGACACCGAATAGGCACTCCCACTTCTCCACGGCCGAAGAGCGTCGGGCACGGGCCCGGCGCTCTTCGATTCCAGGTGCCGGGTGGATTCCAGGTGCCGGGTGAGTGAGCGCGCGCGTACGCGCGAAGCCGGCACCCTGGTCAATCCGCCATTCGTCCGATTCGTTGCGGCCCCGCAACGGCGCTGCGCGAATGGTGCGGTCAGGGGTGGTCGGGTAGTGGCTCGAGCCGCAGTCCCGGCGTATGCTGCGCACCTGCCGTCCCGGTCGTGTGGGACGAGAAGGATCGAGCCTATGTCACTGCTAGAACGAGTAGAGGCAGCACGTAGAGGGGAAGCTGCCAAGACCCCCGGCACCGAGGGTGCCGGAGCGGTCGTGCCCGTCACGCCGCCGCCGACGACGCAGCAGCCCCAGGCGCAGGAGCCTGCCGTGCCGCGCGTTTCGCAGCGCGAGCAGAACTTCCGGGCCATCCGCATCCGCATCGAGGAAGCCGTCGCCGACACCCTTTCTCACCTCATCGATCTTTCGGACCCGCAGGGCGTGCGCGCGAAGATGGCGCCGGAGATCGACAGCTTCGTTGCTGACTACATCATGGAGAACGATCTCAGCCTCACGCGCGACGAGCGCACGCGCCTGGTCCAGGGCGTCATCGACGAGGTCGCCGGGTTCGGGCCCATCGAGCCCTTCCTCGCGGACTCGACGGTCACCGAGGTCATGGTCAACGGCCCGTTCCAGGTCTACATCGAGCGGGCCGGCCGCATCGAGCGCACCAATGTCACCTTCCGTGACGACGAGCACGTGCACAACATCATCGACCGCATCATCACGCCGCTCGGCCGCCACATCGATGAGACCAGCCCTCGCGTCGACGCCCGCCTGCCGGACGGCTCGCGCGTCAACGCCATCATCAAGCCACTCAGCCTCATCGGCCCGGTCATCACCGTGCGCAAGTTCGCCACCCGGTTCACGGTCGAGCAGCTGATCGAGTTCGGCACGGCCTCGCCCGAGATGTTCGAGTTCCTCGATGCCTGCGTGAAGGCGCAGCTGAACATCTTCCTCAGCGGCGGTACCGGTTCGGGCAAGACCACGACCCTCAACGTGCTCTCCTCGTTCATCCCCGACGAGGATCGCATCGTCACCATCGAGGACGCAGCGGAGCTGCAGCTGAGCCAGCGGCACGTCATCACGCTCGAGGCTCGCCCGGCCAACCTCGAGGGCGAGGGCGAGATCACCATCCGCGACCTCCTGCGCAATGCCCTGCACATGCGCCCCGACCGCATCGTCGTGGGCGAGTGTCGTGCCGGCGAGGCGCTCGACATGATCCAGGCCATGACCACCGGCCATGACGGCTCGCTCTCCACCGGTCACGCCAACTCCCCTCCGGACATGCTGCGCCGCCTCGAGACGATGATCCTGATGACCGGATACGAGCTACCGATGCGCGCCATCCGCGAGCAGATCGCCAGCGCCGTCGACGTCATCGTCCACACCGCTCGTCTGCGCGACGGCTCGCGCAAGGTCGTCAGCATCACCGAGGTCTACGGCGTCGAGGACGACGACATCCTGACTCAGGAGATCTTCAACTACGAGCAGACCGGCGTGGACCAGGAGGGCAACATCGAGGGCTATCTCAAGCCCACCGGCGTGCGGCCGAGCTTCATGCCCATGTTCAAGATGCGCGGTGTGGATCTGCCCGAGGGCGAGTACGGGATCCCGCCGGCCGACCCCAACCAGCCGGCGCGAAGCGGCAAGGCTCGCTGGGGCATCGCCGGCGTGACCGAGGCACGTACGCAGTCCGCTGCGGAGGCCGGCCAGGGGCGTGCGTTCGATGCCGGCGGCATGGTCTACGTCTCGGGTGTCGGCCCGGTCAAGCCAGAGACGGGCGAGGTCGCGAGCGGCGACCTCAAGCTCCAGACGCGCCAGTGCATGGAGAACCTCAAGGCCACGCTCGAGGAGCATGGCAGCTCCATGGAGGACATCGTCTGGGCCAACTGGGCGCTGCGCAACAGCTCCGAGTTCGATCAGTTCTACGAGGAGTGGCTGCGCGCGTTCCCGAACGAGGCGCCGGTCGGCCAGGGCACGCTGATGCCGTTGTCGCAGCGACGTGCCGGGTTCCGCATCTCCATCGGGGTCATCGCCGCGACCCAGGTCGCTCAGCAGCCAGCGGCCGCCGAAGCCGCGCGTATCCCCGCGGTCATCTCGGTCCAGCGGGCCGGCGAGGCAGCCGTGCCGGCGCCACCCGAGCAGCCGCCCGCCGGCGTAGCCTCCGAGACGGACCCTCCCAAGAGCTAGGCTGCGCTCGGCACTCGTTGCGCCAGGCGATCAGGCCGGAGCCAGGCGTTGTAGCCATGCGTTGTAGCCATGCGTCGCCTGAGCCGACGCTCTGGGAGGCGACCGACCCGTCTTGTGGTCATGCGTCGCCTGAGCCGACCTTGCGAGAGCCGATCGATCGGCCTTGTAGCCGGGCGTCGCCCGAGTCGACCCTATGCGGCGTGCTCGCCTCGGCTTGTAGCCACACGTCGCCTGAGACGACCGTAGTCCAGGAGGCACGGACGCATAGTTGGACTACGGTCGCTTGGGCGGACATCCGTCCATGATCGGGCGCACCAGTGTCCAGATCACGCGTACGAGCTGGCTCGTGAACCGCGGATCGGGGTCCCTCGCCCGAGTCGGTTGACTACAAGCGCCCGTTGCGTCGGTGGGAGCGACATCCGACCATCGTGCCGTCCAGCCGAGGGGCCGCTGGTCGCCGCTGGTCGCCGCTGGTCGCCGCGACTCTGAGCCGCGACTCCGAACGGTGTAGGTTTGGCGCCCGGCGTGCGCGCGCACGACCGGCAGAGGAGGTGGAGTGAACCCATGACCGGCATCGACCCCAACAAGCTCTTCATCGGGCACAAGCTCGACGCCGATGGGCCGCTCACGGTCGATCCGGCCGACCTCACCACCCACGGCGTCATCGTGGGCATGACCGGCAGCGGCAAGACCGGCCTCGGCATCGACCTGCTCGAGGATGCGTTGCTGCGAGGGATCCCCTGTCTCGTCATCGACCCCAAGGGCGACATGGGCAACCTGCTGCTGACGTTCCCGGAGCTGCGCCCCGCCGACTTTCGGCCCTGGATCGAAGAGGCCGCCGCGGCTCGTGAGGGCATCACGCCCGACGCACTGGCGGCCAAGACGGCCCAGACCTGGCGCGACGGTCTCGCCCGCTCTGGCATCGAGCCGGAGCGCATCGGCCGCCTCCGCCAGACCGCCGGCTTGACCATCTATACGCCCGGTTCCAGTGCCGGCGTGCCGCTCAACCTCATCGGCTCGCTCAGGGCTCCCGACTCGGCCGACGACATCGAGATCCTGCGAGACGAGGTCGAGGGCTTCACCTCTGGCCTGCTCGGGCTTGTCGGGGTCGACGCCGACCCACTTGCAGATCCTGCACACATCCTCATCGCCAACCTCGTCGAGCGCAGCTGGTCCGCTGGAGAGGACCTCGACCTGGCCACGTTGCTGGGTCAGATCCAGGACCCGCCGATGCGCAAGCTGGGTGTGCTTGACCTCGACGCCTTCTACCCACCCAAGGACCGTGCCGCACTGGCGCTGAAGCTCAACGGCTTGCTGGCCTCGCCGGCGTTCGCCTCCTGGAACCAGGGCCGGGCATCGGACATCGAGTCGATGCTCATGGCCGACGGCCGGCCGCAGGCCGCCATCGTCTCGGTCTCCCACCTGTCCGAGGCCGAGCGCATGTTCGTGGTCACGATGATCCTCTCGAAGATGGTCACCTGGACGCGGCGCCAGTCGGGCACCGGCGAGCTGCGCGCGCTCATCTACATGGACGAGGTCTTCGGCTATGTGCCGCCGACCGCCGCGCCGCCGGCCAAGAAGCCCATCCTGACCATCCTCAAGCAGGCTCGCGCGCATGGTGTGGGCATGGTCCTCTCGACCCAGAACCCGGTCGATCTCGACTACAAGGCTCTCAGCAACGCCGGCACCTGGATGATCGGTCGGCTGCAGACCGAGCGCGACAAGGCCCGCCTGCTCGACGGCATGACTTCCGCTGCCGGTGAGGTCGACCACGGCGCCATCGACGACACCATCTCAGCGCTCGACAAGCGCGAGTTCCTCTTCCACAGCACCCGGGCAGATGCTCCCGAGCGGTTCGGCACGCGCTGGGCCATGTCGTACCTGGCAGGCCCGCTGACGCGTGACCAGATCAAGTCCCTCACCGGCGACCTGGCCAGCGAGCCGGCCGAGCGCGATGCGCCGGGCACGTCCACGGAGTCCGCTCCGGAGCCCGAGTTGGCTGAGGACGAGACCAGCGTGGCCCCGGATGTGGCCGACGACATCGACGTCTACTACCTCGACGCCGCGACACCGTGGGCCGCCGAGGTCGGCGCCGTGCCCGGCGGCACGCGACTCTCGCCGGCGCTGGTGACGCGCGTGCAGTTGCTCTTCGACGACACCAAGGCCGACCTGCGCGAGTCGGTCGAGTGGGAGGCCCTCGTGCCGGTGAGCGCCCGCGATGTCGACTGGTCAGAGGCTATCGACGTCGACTACGACACCCGCGACCTGCGTCGCGACTCGCCCGATGGTGCCGCCTACGTCCTGACCGATGCGCCCATCGCCAACAAGACGTTCTTCCGCTCGGCCACGGCCGACCTCAAGAACCACCTGCATCGCAGTCAGACCGTGACGCTCCAGGCCAACCGCGAGCTGAAGCTGTACTCGCGCATCGAGGAGACCGAGGCTGCGTTCGCCGAGCGCTGCCGCGGGGCCGCCGACGAGGCCAAGGACGAAGAGGTGGCCAGGATCCGCGACCGGCTCACAGCCAGGATGGACAAGCTCCACGTGGCCATCGCCAAGTACGAGGATCGCATCGAAGAGCTGGAGGCCGACACCCGCAACCGACGCAATCAGGACCTCATCTCCATCGGCAGCTCCGTGCTCGGAAGCATCCTCGGCGGGCGGGCCAGCACCACCACCATCGCTCGCTCCGCTGGCCGCGCCGCGACGCGCGGCCAATCCTCGGCCCAGCGCATCCGCACCATCGAGAACCGCATCGATGAGAAGAACGTCGACCTGGCCGATCTGGAGGACGATCTGCGCGAGGCCATCGCCGAGATCGAGGAGGAGTGGAACGAGAAGGCAGGGGCCATCGAGCCCCTCGAGATCAGCCTCGAGAAGAACGACATCAGCGTCGACGAAGTGGGCCTGCTGTGGCTGCCGATCGGCTGACCGACAGGTGTCTCGCGGCTGCCAGGGACGCTGTTTAGGGCCACTGGTCCCGCCCTCGCAGGTATAACGGGAGGCACGATTGGTAGCGTTACCTGTATAGTGCCGCTACAGCCTGCACACGATTGTTCCGGCGGAATGGAAGCCGGACAGCAGAGCTGGGAGGAATCGAAGGAGGACCATGAAGACACGTGCAATCGCACTGACCGGAGCGATCGCTCTGACCGCGGCCATGGCGGCCCCGGCTGTTGCCCAGGACGAGATGGCCGGCCCCGAGGCGTTCACGCCCGAGGATGAGATCTACGTCCCTATCGTCTCGAAGGGGTTCCAGCACCAGTTCTGGCAGGCCGTGAGCCTCGGCGCCGAGGAGAAGGCTGCTGAACTCAACATGGAGGTCAACTTCGACGGCCCCCCCACCGAGTCTGACGTCACAGATCCAGGTGGACATGCTCGAGGCCGAGTACCAGAAGAACCCGGACGCGGTCTGCTTCGCCGCGCTCGACAGCCAGGCTGCGCTGCCGACGCTCGAGAAGCTCCAGGCTGACGACATCCCCGTCATCGCGTTCGACTCCGGCGTCGAGGGTGACATTCCGATCACCACCGCCGCGACCGACAACGTCGCTGCTGCCGCGCTCGCGGCCGACAAGATGGCCGAGGCCATCGGTGGGGCCGGCAAGGTCGGCGTCATCGTGCACGACTCGACCAGCCGTACCGGCATCGACCGCCGCGATGGCTTCCTGAACCGCGTGGCTGAGGCCTACCCGGACATCGAGATCATCGGTCCCGACTTCGGCGCCGGCGAGCACCAGAAGTCGACCGACATCGCACTGGGCATGCTCGACGGCCAACCCGGACATGGCGGGCTTCTTCGGCGCCAACGAGGGCTCCGCGATCGGCGTCATCAACGCCGTCGAGCAGCTTGGCCTCGAGGACCTCGTCGTCATCGGCTATGACTCGGGCCAGTTCCAGATCGATGCCATCAACAGACGGCCTCATGTACGGCGCGGTCCAGCAGAACCCGGTCGGCATCGGCGCCAAGTGCGTCGAGGCGGCCGCGATGGCGCTCCAGGGCATGGAAGTGCCCGAGATGCTCGACACCGGCTTCCTGTGGGCCGATGCCGAGACCATCGACGACCCCGAGGTCGTGGCGGTCCTCTACAACTAGACCCCACCCGAACCAGGAGACCGACGGGGCTGCCGCGGTTCCAAGCGGCGGCCCCGTTCGTCCATCCCGAGCGAGGACAAGGATGTCAGCTGACCTGCTCATCCGGATGCAGGGCATCGACAAGGCGTTCCCCGGCGTGCAAGCGCTGAAGGACGCCCGCTTCGAGCTCCGTCCCGGTGAGGTGCACGCGCTCGTCGGTGAGAACGGCGCCGGCAAGTCGACGCTGATGAAGGTCCTCACCGGCGTCTACCAAAGAGACGCAGGCACCATCGAGGTCGGGGGCCAGCAGGTAGAGGTTCCCAACCCACGCGCCGGCCGGGACCTCGGCATCGGCATGATCCATCAGGAGCTGGTGCTGGCCAACCACCTCACGGTGGCGCAGAACATCTACCTGGGCCGCGAGCCCCGCGGACGCCTCGGGCTTCACGCTCGACGACAAGGCGCAGGTCCGCCAGACCGAGGAGCTCATCAAGACGGCTCGGCCTGAAGCTCGACCCCACCGTCAAGTGTGGCGAGCTCAAGGTCGCACAGCAGCAGATGGTGGAGATCGCGAAGGCCCTTTCGCTCGATGCCTCCGTGCTCATCATGGACGAGCCCACCGCGGCCCTGACAGATACCGAGATCGAGGAGCTCTTTGGCATCATCCGCTCGCTGCGCGAGCAAGGGAAGGGCATCGTCCACATCAGCCACCGGCTCGAGGAGCTGCGCGCAGATCTCCGACCGCGTCACGGTCATGCGCGACGGCCAGCACGTCAACACCGTCATCACCGCGGACACCTCGGTCGACGACATCATCTCCATGATGGTGGGGCGCACGATCTACGAAGAGGCACCCATCGTGCCCGAAGACGCGGATCAGCAGCCGTACGTGTTGGAGGTCAAGGGCCTCTCGCGCGGACGCGCAGTGCGGGACGTCTCCTTCGGCTTGCGCAGGGGCGAGATCCTCGGCGTGGCTGGCCTCGTCGGCGCCGGTCGCACCGAGCTGGCCATGCTCATCTTCGGGGCTGACGCGCGGAGTCCGGCGAGATCATCGTGAAGGGCGAACCGGTCGATCACCAGTCCGGCCCAGGCCGTGCAACTGGGCATCGCCTATCTCTCGGAGGACCGCAAACGCTACGGCTTGACCCTGGGGCTGGACTTGGAGACCAACATCTCCCTGGCCTCGTTCAACAAGTTCCTCAAGTCACTCGGCCGCGTCGATACGTCACAAGACAAAGGCCGCCGCTGAGCAGCGCGTCGAGGAACTCGACATCAAGACGCCGGGCATCAGCCAGAAGGCCCGCAACCTCTCCGGCGGCAACCAGCAGAAGGTCGTCATCGCCAAGTGGCTGACCGCGGAGATGGACGTCCTCATCTTCGATGAGCCTACGCGGGGCATCGACGTGGGTGCCAAGCAGGAGATCTACCACCTGCTCAACGAGCTGGCCGCCGAAGGCAAGTCGATCATCATGATCAGCTCGGAGCTGCCGGAGATCCTGCGCATGAGTCACCGCATCATCGTCATGTGCGAGGGCCGACTGACCGGGGAGCTGACCGCCGACGAGGCGGACCAGGAGAGGATCATGACACTCGCCACGCAGCGCGAATCGATCGCCGAACTCAAGGACTTGTCGAGGGTATAGATGCAGCGCTCAGTGAAATCAGCCGGCAATCCATCCTCAGGTCGGATGCCGTCCAGCGCGTCCTCGCGCTCGGTGCGCTCGTCATCATCGCCGTCTTCTTCACGCTCGCGTCGCCGTTCTTCCTGACCACCAACAACGTCATCAACATCGTGCTGGCGACGTCGGTCGTGGGCATCCTCGCCATCGGCGTGACGTTCTCGATCATCACCGCGGGCATCGACCTCTCGGTCGGCACCAACCTGACGTTCTCGGCGGTGATCACCGGCATCGTCATCACCAACGCCGGCCTGCCGGTGCCCGTGGGCATCGTCTTCGGCGTCCTTGCCGGCGGTACGGTCTGGCCTCATCAACGGCACGCTCATCGCTCGCTTGGGACTGCCGCCGTTCATCGCCACCCTGGGCATGCTCAACATCGCGCGAGGCCTGGCGCTGGTCCTCTCCGACGTTCGCCCGGTCTACTTCCCGAACAATCCCGAGTTTGCCGAGTTCTTCGTGGCTCCATCATGGACTCGGTGACGCCCGGTTTCGACCTCCCGTTGCCCAACATCGCACTCGTCTTCTTCGGCTCTGCCATCCTGGCCTGGCTTCATCCTCTCCAAGACTATGCTCGGTCGCTACATCTTCGCCATCGGCAGCAACGAGGAAGCCACCCGCCTGTCCGGTGTGCGGGCGATGCGCTACAAGGCCTCGGCCTATATGCATCAGCGGACTCTTCGCCGGTCTGGCCGGCGTGATGCTCGCCGCGCGACTCAACTCGGGCCAGCCTGCCGACGGGCTTCGGCATAGAGCTCGAAGCCATCGCCGCAGCAGTCATCGGCGGCACCTCTCTGAGCCGGCGGTGAGGGCACCATCTCGGCACCATCATCGGCGCCTTCATCATCAGCGTGCTGACCAACGGTTTGCGCCTGATGTCGGTATCCCTCAGGAGTGGCAGATCACCATCACCGGCGTCATCGTCATCGTCGCGGTCTACCTCGACATCCTGAGACGGCGCCAGAACGCGTGACCGCGGCGCGGCAGGACCGCGCATGGCACTCGACCCACGACCGAACCGCCCTCTGTCTGCCACAGGGGGCGGTTCCCGTTCTGCTTCGCGCGACGCCTGCGGTTGGCGGAACGCCTTCAGGTCAGACGGCGCTGGCGCCGTGCGGGTCAGCGCAGCTTGACGGCCGTCCCGAAGGCGAGGATCTCGCTGACGCCGCTGGCGATCATCGACGTCGTGTAGCGGACGGCCACGATAGCGTCCGCACCCGCCGCTTCCGCGTTCTCGATCATCCGCTCGGTGGCCTCGTCACGCGTCTCGGTCATGAGGTTCGAGTACTCCGGCACCGCGCCGCCGAAGAGGTTGCGGAAGCCAGCCGTGATGTCGTAGCCCAGCCCACGAGCGCGGGCGGCGTTGCCGCGCACGATGCCGATGGTCTCGACGATCTCACGGCCCTCGATGCGATCGGAGGTGGACAGGATCATCGGCTTTCCTCTCTGTGTCGTTCCAGCACCCGGCGTCCCTGCCGCTCGGCTAGGGTCGGGCGGTGACCACAGCCTACGACGAGCCGGGCTCCCTGTCGCTCGGCCCCAACTACCGCAAGGTCTGGGCCTCGGCTGCCGCCTCCAACCTGGCCGATGGCGTGCTCTGGGTGGCGCTGCCGCTCATCGCGGTGACGCTGACGAGCTCGCCCGCGCTGGTCGCCGGCGTGGCCATCGCGGCCGACCTGCCGTGGCTCGTCTTCGTCCTTTTCGCCGGGGCCATCGCCGACCGCGTCGACCGCCGGCTGACGATGCGCAACGTCCAGCTGCTGCGCTTGGGCGTGGTGGCGCTGATGGCGCTGATGGCCCTCACCGGCACGCTCTCCCTCCCAGCCCTCTTCGTCGCGGCCTTCGTGCTGGGTATCGGGGAGACGTTCTACGACACCGCCGGCATGTCCATCATGCCCAGCCTGGTGCCCAGGTCCCTGCTGGGCCGGGCGAACAGCCGCCTCTACGCGGTCGAGCTGGCCATGAACGAGCTGCTGGGACCGCCACTCGGTGGTTTGCTCGTAGCGCTCTCGATCCCGCTCGCGCTCGCCGGCTCGGCGCTGGGCTACCTGGTCGCGGCTATCGGGTTGATGCTGGTGGTGGGGCGGTTCAAGCCGCAGGTGGCTGGTCCCCGGGGATCGATGGTGGCGGACATCCGCGAGGGCGTGGCCTTCCTCTGGCACAACCGTGTGCTGCGTACCATGGCCATCATGGTGGCCGGCTTCAGCTTCGCCGACTCGGCCATCTTCGCGGTCCTCGTGCTCTTCGTCGTGGCGCCGGGCCCGATGGGCCTCGATGAACTCGGCTTCGGCCTGCTCATGGCCACGTTCGCCGTGGGCGGGCTGCTGGGATCGCTGGTGGTGGAGCGGGTGGAGTCCCGCCTGGGCCGCTCCAACATCCTCTTCCTGTCGGTCCTCGCGAGCGCGCTGGCGATGGCTGTCCCGCTGGTCACCACCGAGCCGCTGCCGATCGCCCTGGGCCTGACCACTCTCGGCTTGCTGGTGATGATGTGGAACGTCATCACGGTCTCGCTTCGCCAGCGCATCACGCCCGATCCGCTGCTGGGCCGGGTCAACGCCGCCTACCGCTTCTTCGGCTTCGGTGCCGCACCGCTGGGCGCGCTGGCCGGAGGCCTTGTGGCGCAGTTGTTCGGGCTCCCGGCGGTGTTCGCCATGGCCGCGGCCGTGTGCCTGGCGCTGCTCGGGTTCCGGCGCAGCCTGACGGATGCGGCCCTGGACGCCGCCGAAGCGGCAGTCCCGACGGCACCGGAGGCGACGGCATGACCGAGACCGGCGGGCCCCACGCTTCGCTGGGCCCCAACTACCGCAGACTCTGGTCCTCGTCCGCGGTCTCCAACCTGGCCGACGGCATCTTCCTGGTCGCGTTGCCGCTCATCGCGGTGCGCCTGACCGACTCGCCCATGCTGGTCGCGGGCGTCTCGCTCGCCGGCCGCCTGCCGTGGCTCGTGTTCGTGCTCTTCGCGGGCGCCCTGGCGGACCGCCTCGATCGCCGCATCACCATGCGCAACGTCCAGCTCATGCGTGTGGCCGTGGTCGGTCTGATGGCGGTGATGGCGTTCACGGACACGCTCTCGCTGCCGGTGCTCTACGTGACCGCCTTCGTGCTGGGGATGGGGGAGACGCTCTTCGACACTGCCGCCCAGTCGATCATGCCCAGCATCGTCAGCAAGGACCTGCTGAGCCGCGCGAACAGTCGCCTCTACGCGGTGGAGCTGACGATGAATGCGTTCATCGGTCCGCCACTCGGTGGGTTCCTGGTGGCGGTGTCGGTGCCGTTCGCGTTGGCTGGCAGCGTCCTCGGCTACGGCCTCGCGGCAGTGGGTCTGGTGCTCATCGTGGGGACTCGTTCAAGCCCGTCGGGAGGGCCCGCGCAAATCGATGCTGCGCGACATCCGCGAGGGCTTCGAGTTCCTCTGGGGCGTCCGCGTGCTGCGCTCGATGGCCGTCATGGTCGCCATCTCCAACCTCACCAACACCGCGTACGTCTCGGTGTTCGTGCTCTTCGCGGTGACGCCGGGACCCATGGGTCTCGACGAGGTCGGCTATGGCCTGCTCATCACGGCCATGGCCGTGGGCGGCCTCATGGGCTCGGTCATCGAGGAGCGTGTGGAGGCGCTGGTTCGGGCGCTGGAATGTGTTCGTGGTCACGGTCGTGATCGCGGCCGGTGACGTACTCATCCCGGTCGTCACCGCCCAGCCCCGGTCATCGTGGCCGGCATGATCGCGAGGGCGTCGGCTTCATGATGTGGAACATCGTCACGTGTCTCACTGCGCCAGCGCATGACGCCGGACCACCTGCTGGGTCGCATCAACGCCACCTATCGGCTGTTCGCCTGGGGCTCGATGCCGATCGGTGCCCTGCTCGGTGGGCTCATGGCCGAGCTGTTGGGACTCCGCTCGCTCTTCCTCCTGCCGTCGGTGGTGAAGCTTGGCCATCGCTCTGGTTCCTCGCTACCTGCGCGATGCCGACCTCGATGCCGCCGAAGCAGCCGGGGCGGCGGTCGAGCAACCCGCCGAGGCTGCGGCTCCCTAGTCGAGCTCCCAGGTCCGCGGCCGCTCCTGCGCCGCCCATTCGTCGGCAAGGATGCCCATCACGTGCATGTCGTGGTAGCGGCCATGCCGGAAGTAGGCCTCGCGCTTGGTGCCCTCGTGCGTGAAGCCGACTCGCTCATAGACGTGGATGGCGCGCGCGTTGAAGTCGAAGACGTGCAGGAAGACGCGGTGCAGGCGCAGCTCACCGAAGGCGAAGTCCAGCAGGACTCGCATGGCCTCGGTGCCATAGCCCTTGTCCCACTCGGCTGGTTCACCGATGCCGATACCGAGCTCGCTGCCACCATTGACGTGGTCGATGTCGTGGAGCGCGCAGAAGCCGATCGGCCGGCCACCGTCACGGAGACAGATGACGAAGTGCCAGATCGTCTTGTTCTGAGCTTTCTGTAGCTCGTCGAACCAGGTCTCTTCGGCCACGTGACTCCATGGCGCGCGGGTAGCCAGGCCCTCGCTCACGACCGCGTCCCCGAGCCACTCGATGAAGGTCGGGATGTCCTCGCGCTCGGCAGGGCGCAGGTAGACCCGCTCGCCTCGCAGGATCGGTCGTCGTTTGTCCCCCATGCGGCCAGTCTAGGTACCGCGCCAGTGCTACCGCTCCGCGCCCTCATCGGGGTCGCACTCGCCGAACGCCGCGGCTCCCGCGCTGGCGAGCCTGGTGGGTACCGTGCCGCGCGGTGACCCGGAGTCCACTCGATGGAGGTCTGGTGCAGTCGGGCAACGGGGTCCCCGTACCAGTAGGCGTGACCCAAGTACGGGTTGTTGCAGAGCGGTGCGGACGCCACTATCCCCATCAACACCTCGATGGACCACACCAAACGGTCCGAGACCATCGGGGTGGCCCGGCCTCCAGTGGCGCCGGGCACACCGAGCACCGAGCACCGAGCACGTCCAGCAGCCCACTGAACGCTAGATAAGGAACGATAGATGGCGTCCATGGCAGCGAACGATCTTGGCCCCATGCTCACCGCGAGTGAGGTCGCCGAGCTTCTTCATCTGCATGTCAACACGGTCAAGCGACTCGGCGACCGTGGTGAGTTGCCGTTCTACCGTGTCTGCAAGCGGGGGGACCGCCGCTTCCGTTTGGAAGACGTGATGGCTTTCCTGGCACGCAACCGCTAGGACCGACACCACCCGGGTCCGCACCTCGCGGACCCATCGCCTGCCCCAACGCCGCCGGAGCACGACTCCCGGCGGCGTCGGTCTGCCCGGGGCTAGCATGGGAGTCGATGCCTGGACCCTCCCGCCTCGACGTCCTGACCGAGCGCCTGCGTGCGCCGGACCCCACACTCGCGCTGGCCGCACTAGCCCATGAGGTGGTGCCGGGACAGACGGGCCCGGCTGACCGGATCGTGGCTCTCACCTTCGCCACGCGCGATCTGAAGGGCATGATGTCGGCGGCGCCGCTCCCGTTCAAGCGCGTGGCCCGCGACCGGCTCCTGGACGCGGACGTGGCCGCCGTGCGCTACGGACCGGTGCAGCTGCTGCTCGAGCAGGCTCAAGGGGAGGGACGGCTGGCGGCGTATCTCTCGCGCTATGGCGAAGGCGTCGCGGCGCTGTACCTGGAGCGGCCGCGGTTCCTGCCGTCATCGCGGGCCTCGGGGCGCCCGCCTCGACCGGTGCGCACGCCCTTCGGTCGGCGAGGCTGGCTCCTGCCCCACGAATGGCCGTGGGGCCCGTTCGTCATCGCGCTCGAGGAAGAGCGCTAGGGGCTCAGCCCTCGGCGAGTGCCTTGGCCTGACCGACCCAGTCCTCGCGCTTGATCTGCCCGGGGCTGGTGTTGCACTCGAGACCCATCCTGGCGACGTCATCCTCGGTCCAGGCAGCCACCTGCGCGTAGCTGGTGACGCCGGCTGCGACGAGCTTGGCCGCCTTGACCTTGCCCAGGCCCTTGATGGCGGTGAGGTCGTCGGGCCCATCGGAGGTTGCGGGTGCCGCCGTTGGTTCGGGTGGCGGAGCCGACGGCGCCGCGGAGTCCGGATCTGGCGCGCCCGAGGTTGCCGGTCGGCTGACCTCCAGCTCGAGCTCGTCATCCTTGCGTCCCCGCGCCCACCTTGCCGCGCTCGCTGCTCCTGCAGCCGCGGCGACGGCCGCGACCAACGCCGTGATCTTGCCCCTCATCGTTCCTCCTCGTGTCCCGTCAGCCTAGTGTTCGCCCCAACGCTCGGTGTGGACGACCTCGTCATAGCCCCTGCGACCGCCGGCCTGCGGGGGTCGCGTCAGGTCCTCGGGGTCGGCCGGCCAGCCGAGCGCGATGATGTACTGGCATTCCTTGCCATCGGGCAGGCCCAGCACGTCCGCGGCCAGACCGAAGTCCTGCACCGTGATGGGGCAGGAACCGATGCCCATCTCCCAGGCGGTGAGCGTGATGTTCTGCGCCGCTCGCCCCAGGTCCCAGAGCACCGAGCGCGGGTAGTCCGGATCGGGCTGGTCCACGATGAGCGCGATGGCGGCACCCGCTGAGGGCAGGTGCTTGGCGTAGATGGTCACGCCGCTCAAGCGCGCGAGGGCGACCTTGTCCCGCACCGTCACGAAGTCCCAGCGCTGGGTGTTCTTGGACGACCCGGTCTTGCGCGCGCTGTCGGCGATGACGCGGACCTCGTCCTCGGTCAGCGGCACCTCGGCGTACTTGCGCACGACGCGCAGTGAGCGGATGGCGGTGATCGTGTCCATGGCCATGAGTCTAGGCGCCCGATAGACTGCGCGCGATGCCATCCAAGTTCGAACTCCTCGACGTCGCTGGGCGCGAGGTCAAGGTCACCAACCCGGACAAGGTCTATTGGCCGGAGCCGGGGTATACCAAGATGGAGCTCGTGCGCTACTACCTGGCCGTGGCCGACGGCGCCCTGCGGGGCGCGGGCGGGCGACCGATGGCGCTCAAGCGCTTCGTCGACGGCGCCGCCGGGGAGTTCTTCTTCCAGAAGCGCGCACCGCAGAAGCGTCCCGAGTGGATCGACACCGTCTCGCTCTCGTTCCCGTCCGGCCGGACGGCAGAGGAGGTCGTCCTTCGTGATGCGGCTTCGCTGGCCTGGGTCGCCAACCTTGGCTGCCTGGACCTGAACCCGCACCCGGTGCGCGCCGAGGACGTCGACCACCCCGATGAGCTGCGGGTCGATCTCGACCCCGTACCGGGCGTGACCTGGGTGGACGTGCGCACGGTGGCGCTGGTGACGCAAGAGGCGCTCGAGGCGGTCGGGCTCATCGGTTGGCCCAAGACCTCCGGCTCGCGCGGCATCCACATCAACGTGCGCATCGAGCCGCGCTGGACGTACCCGGAGGTGCGGCGCGCGGCCCTGGCTCTGGCGCGTGACGTCGAGGCGCGGGCACCGACGATCGCCACCAGCAAGTGGTGGAAGGAAGAGCGACACGGCGTCTTCCTCGACTACAACCAGAACGCCAAGGACCGCACGGTCGCCTCGGCCTACTCGGTGCGGCCCACGCCCGACGCGCGGGTGTCGATGCCGCTGACGTGGGACGAGGTGCCCGACGTCGCGGCCGAGGACTTCACCCTGGCCACGGTGCCGGCGCTGTACGAGCAGCGTGGGGACCGCCACGAGGGCATCGACGCGGCCGTCGGATCGCTCGAGGCGCTGCTGGAGCTGTCGGCCAAGCACGAGGCGGACGAGGGCCTGGGCGATGCTCCGTGGCCGCCGCACTACCGCAAACAGGCCGACGAGCCCCCGCGGGTGCAGCCCTCGAAGCGCAAGGCCGGGGAACCGTCACCGACCGGCAGGCGTCGAAGCACCAAGCCGCTCATCGAGATCGCACGCGCCGAGAAGAAGGATGAGGCCCTCGCCGGCCTCGAACGCTGGAGGGCCCGCCACCCCGAGGTCGCCGCGAGGCTTGAGCCGGCCGATGTCCTGGTGGACGGCATGCGCGGCCGTTCCGCGCTCTGGTGGCGCATCCGCATCAACCTCGAGCACGTGCCCGAAGCGCAGCGACCCCAGCAGGAGCCGCTCGAGGTCGACTACGACCCCTGGGCGGCGTATCGGGAGCGCCAGGAGACCTAGCTGACAGCCTCCGGCGCGGATCCAGCCGGATGGTCGTCCGCCTCATCGTCGGCGTCGGACTCCGCGTATGGGTCGGGTGGACCGGGGATCTCGTGCTCATCGGCACCGAGGACGCGCAGGACGGAGCGCCACGTCGTGCCCACCACGCCCAGCACCGGCACCACCAGGAACATGCCCAGGATGCCGGCCACGGCGGAGCCCGCGGGGATGGCCGCGAGCACGATGGCCGGATGGATGCTGGTGGTGCGGTTGTAGACCAGGGGCGCCACGACGTTGCCCTGCACGATGTTGAAGACGATGGTCCAGATGAACATGACCACGATGTCGATGGTGTCGCCCACGGCCACGGCCACGAGGAACGCGAGCATCGTCGTCAGCGCGCTGCCGATGTAGGGGATGTAGCCACCGAAGAACGAGAGCACGAAGATGGGCAGGGCCAACGGCAGGCTCAGCACCCACATGATCACGAGTTGGCTGAAGGCCCCCACGAAGGAGATCGCGCCCGTGCCGACCATGTAGCCACCGAGGATCCCGAAAGCACGCTCGCCGGCCGGGCTCAGCTCCCCCGAAACGTCCTGCGGCAGGTGGGACATCAGGCCGTTCCATAGCGCCGCGCCATCACGCAGGAAGTAGAAGGTCAGGAGCACGGCCAGGATCAGCACGATGGCGATGCTGACCAGCTCGTCGCCCAGCCCGGCGATCGTGCTGACGCCGACATCGACGCCGGTTCCAAGGGCTTCGGTGGGCAGGCCCAGCCGACCGCCCGTCGCCTCGTCGATGGCCCCGGCGCCATCGGTGGCGGTGGCACCCAACTCGGGAGCCTGACGGACCAGCGAGACCATCGAGAGCGCCAGGACGCCGAGGATGGCGGCTGTACTGCCGCCGACCGCGACGACCGTGGCTAGGTTGCGGGACAGTCCCCGCTTGAGCAGATAGGACACCAGTGGTGTGACCGTGGCCGCGAGGATGAGCGCGAGGATCACCGGCAGCAGCACCAGCGGGATCGTCGTCAGCACGAGCACCAGCCCTGCCGCGAAGAGGAGGGCCACCACGGCGCGCCAGCTCCACTGTGCGGCGCGGTCCAGCCAGGAAGGCACGACCTCGGGCAGGTCGGAGGGCACCTCCGGCCTTAGGATGTCGATGGCCGCCTGGCCCATCGAGACCCCGACGGCCGCCAGAGGCACGGCCAGGATGAGGCCGGCCAACCCGCCGAACGTGTAGCCGATGGGCAGCGCGATGAGCACCACGACCGGGTGCAGCCGTGGGGCGTTGGCCAGCAATCGTGGCTCGATGACGAGCCAGGACACCACGAACCTCAGGACCAGGAGCGCGGCCATGATCGCTGCCGCGCTGGTGCCATTCGCACCGAGCGTGACCAGCACGATGAACAGCCCGGCGATCACCGTGCCGAAGTAGGGGATGAAGCCGAGGACGAACGCCAGGATGGCCAGGGGGATCGCCAGCGGCGTGCCGATGACGAGCATGAAGACCAGGCTCGTGACCGCTGTCGCAGCAGACGTGAGCGTGACGGCTCGAACGTAGGCCCCGACGCGACCAAGGGCGCTGTCACCGGCGCCGCTGATGAGCTCGCGCTTCTCGTCCGGCATCGACTGGAAGATCCAGAGCCAGGCCTTGTCGCCGTCCTTCAGGAAGAAGAAGAGCAGGAAGGTCGCGAGGACGAGGATGCCGACGAGGTTCGCGACCCGACCGACGATGTTCCCGATCGCGCTGGTGCCGTCTTCCTGGGCGACGGAGATGACCTGCGCCACGAGGTCGTTGAGCCAGTCCGGCAGCTGCAGGTCGGCGAAGGACGCTTCGAGGCTCGCCTGTCCCTCGCGAAGGCGGTCCACCAGCTCACCGAGGTAGGGCAGGAGCGCGATGACCAGGACCACGAACAGGCCCAGGACGGCACCGATGGTGACGATCCAGGCGATGCCGGCGGCGGCTGCCCGGGAGCGGCCGGCGTCGCGCAACTTGAGCACGAACGGTGCCAGGATGATGGCCACGACGATGGCCACGCCGATCGACGCGACGATGTTCCAGATGAGCGTCCCGAGGTACCAGACGACGACGCCGAAGCCGGCGATGACCAGCACGCGCCAGCCCAGCGCGGCCAGGTTGTCCAGCCACGTGGGCACCATGCGATCGCCGGTTGCCGTGCTGTCGTTGGTGCTGAGTTCGCTCATGTCGTCTCGTCTTCCCACGGGTGCTGCCGCGAGCCTACCGCGTCCGAGCGGTCCATCACGCGCCGCTCACGCGGGCTTGTAGTCGAACGTGTCGGGGTTGGGACCGGTGCGACCGGCAGGACCACGATCGAGCCCCGCGAGTGCGGACATGTCCGCTTCGCTGAGCTCGAAGTCGAAGACCTCGATGTTCTCGCGCATGCGCTCGGGCGACATCGTCTTGGGGAACACCACGTCGCCGCGCTGGATATGCCAGCGCACCGCCACCTGCGCCTGGGTCCGGCCCAGGCGCTCGGCCACTTGCTGGAGTGCGGCTTCGACGAAGATCGCTCCCTGCGCCAGCGGCGACCACGCCTGCGTGATGATGCCGTGCTCCTGCCCGATAGGCCCGGAGCTGGTCATTGGGGAAGTGGGGGTGGGCCTCGATCTGGTTGACGGCAGGCACGACGTCGGTCTCGGCCAGCAGTCGCTCAAGGTCTACGACTCGGAAGTTGGAGACACCGATGGAGCGGGCTCGACCGTCGGCCTTGAACTCCTCGAAGACCTTCCAGGTGGAGATGAAGTCTCCGCCGTATGAAAGCACCATCGGCCAGTGGATGAGGAAGAGGTCGACGTAGTCCATGCCCAACAACTCGAGCGTCTCGTCGAAGGTACGCCGGGCGTCATCGGGCAGATGGGCACCATTGTTGAGCTTGGACGTGACGAAGACCTCGTCGCGGGGCACGTCGCTGGCCCGGATGCCCTCTCCGACCCCGGCCTCGTTGCGGTACATCTGGGCCGTGTCGAGATGTCGGTAGCCGACGTCGAGTGCTGCCCGCACGGTCGCCGCGGTCTCCTCGGGCGCGACCTGGAACGTGCCGTAGCCGAGCTGCGGGATGGTGTGTCCGTCGTTGAGCGTGATGTCAGGGATCGATGTCATGGCTCCAGCATAGCCAGCGCTCGGACCGCTTGGACCGCGTCTTCGGGACCTGTGGCCCTGAGATACATCAGCGACAGGTGACACACTTCACACTGAGATATCACAGACGGGGGACAACCACCTTGGGTTGCAGCACATGCGTAGACCGACCGACCGACGCCGTCGCGACGGGGACGGACGACGAGCTACGCCCGAGCCTGCGGAAGCACCAGACGCCAGATACCGCAGCCGCTGTGACCGCTGCTGCGCTCGTGGCCGAGCCGGTTCGCGCCGGCATCCTGGCCATCCTGCGTGACGGCCCGCATTGCGTTTGCGAGATGGCCGCCGCGCTCGACGTCAAGCAGAACAACCTCAGCAACCACCTGGCCAAGCTGCGCGAAGCCGGTCTGGTGCGCGCGAGCCGCAGCAAGGTCGATGCGCGGTGGAAGTACTACGAACGAGATGAAGACGCCGTGACGGCAGCAGGGGAGGCCCTGGCCCGGGTCTTCTGATGCGCACGCTCACGCTCGGTCGACACGAGCCTCCGTTCTGGCCCACCGCGGTCCTCGCTACCCTCACCTGGGTCGTGGCCTGGTTCGCGGCCTGGCCGCTCAGCCAGTGGGTCGCCTTCGAGTTGCTGGGCCTGGAACACGGTAGCTCGTTGGGCGAGGCCATCGCCTTCTTCCTCTACGACGTGCCCAAGGTGCTCCTGCTCCTGCTGGGTGTCGTCACCATCGTCAGCTTCCTGCGCTCGTACGTGCCACCCGAGCGCGTTCGAGCCGCACTCGCCGGCCGCAGTGTCGTGGCCGGGACGATCGGAGCTGCGCTCTTCGGCGTCGTCACGCCCTTCTGCTCGTGTTCGGCCGTGCCCCTCTTCATCGGCTTCCTGCAGGCCGGCATCCCGGTCGGGGTCACGCTCGCCTTCCTCATCAGCTCGCCCCTCGTCAACGAGGTCGCGCTGGTCCTGCTGTGGGGCCTGTTCGGCTGGGAGATCGCGCTCATCTACATGGTCGCGGGCCTCTCGGTGGCCATCGTCGGCGGCCTCATCCTCGGGCGGCTGCCGCTCGAGCGACACCTCGAGCCATGGGTCCTGGAGGCGCGCCAGGCCGGTGGCGGCGCCCAGGTCATCGATGTCAGGGTCGCGACCGAGGATCGCCTGCGCGAGGCCTGGTCCTCGACTCGCGACCTTGTGCGCAAGGTCTGGCCCTGGGTCGTGGTCGGCATCGGGGTCGGAGCCTTCATCCACGGCTACGTGCCCACGGATGTCATCGTCGACATCGGCGGCGCGGACAACCCCTGGGCTGTGCCCATCGTGACGGCGCTGGCGGTGCCGCTGTACGCGGGCGCTGCCGGCGTCATCCCCATCGTCGAGGCGCTCCTCGACAAGGGCCTGCCACTGGGCACGGTGCTGGCATTCATGATGGCCACCGTCGCCATCAGTCTGCCCGAGTTCCTCATCCTCCGGCGTGTCGCCAAGCCGGCGCTGCTGGCCGTCTTCCTCGGGGTCGTCGTCAGCGGGATCCTCGCGGTCGGCTATCTCTTCAACGCCCTCGGAACATGATGCGAGACAGCATCGGAAGGAGTCCATCCATGGTGAAGATCGAAGTGCTCGGCTCCGGCTGCGCCAACTGCAAGGCCGTCGAGTCCAATGCCCGCGAGGCCGTCGCGATGGCCGGAGTAGAGGCGGAGATCCTGAAGGTCACCGACTACGCCGAGATCGCCTCCCGCGGAGTCATGAGCACGCCGGGGCTCGTGATCGACGGTGAGGTCCGCTCGACAGGCCGCGTCCCCAGCGCCGGCGATATCGCGGAGTGGCTCGTGCCGAGCTGATCGGTGACGACCACCCAGGCATGACGAACGACCCCCGGGATGAACCCGGGGGTCGTGCCTATGTCGCGGGGAGTGTGAGGGACTAGCCCTGGACGCCCTTCTTCTTGAAGTGGCGGCGGCCGATGGTCATGCCCGCGAAGACGAGCAGGTAGCAGGCGAGCACGAAGAAGCTGGCTGCGACCGAGGTCCCCTCGCCCTCCATGGCTGCCTCGATCCCGACGTCCATGGCTTCGAAGCCGGCCGAGATGGTGAAGATGCCGAGTGCGCCGAGGATGCCAAGGATGCTGAGCACGATGGCGAAGGCGCGACCCCAGCGGCGGTGCCCGAAGACGCCGACGGCGGCGATGAGGTGGATGATGCCGATGATGAGGAGGATGCCGCCAAAGGCGAAGATCCGCTCCTCGGTAGCTTCGACGTCAGCGATGAGGTCCTGGGCGTCGGCGCTGAGCGTGACGTCTCCGAGCCAATCGGTGACGCTCTGTGCCCACAGCACGAGCGCGCCCGCGATGCCCCAGACGAAGCCCCAGGTGAGCAGGACCCACCCGGCGAGCACCGCCAGGAACGAGCGGTTGTATCCGCCCTCACCCTGTGCGTAGTACTGATCCTGGCCCGGCTGCGCATAGGCGTAGGGCTGGCCCGGCTGCGGCGGGTAGCCCGGCTGCTGCTGGCCGTACGCCGACTGGTCGTAGTAGCCCGGCTGCTGCTGGCCGTACGCCGACTGGTCGTAGTACTGCGGCTGCTGGTAGCCCTGCTGCTGGCCGTACGCCGACTGGTCGTAGTACTGCGGCTGCTGGTAGCCCTGCTGCGGCTGCTGCTCGTAGCCCTGCTGCGGCTGCTGCTCGTAGCCCTGCTGCGGCTGCTGATACCCCGGCTGCTGCTGTGCGTACTGCTGCTGCTGCTGGTAGGCCTGCTGATCGTAGCCCTGCTGCTGCTGCTCGTAGCCCTGCTGCGGCTGCTGATACCCCTGCTGCTGCTGTGCGTACTGCTGCTGCTGCTGCGCATCGGGCGCCGCGTAGGCCTGCGTGTCGGCCGGGTTGGCCGCTTGCTGGTAGGAGGAATCCGCGGACCAAGCGGCGTACTCGGCCGCTGCGTCCTGGCTCCCGCCGGCTGCTGGCTGTGACTGATCCTGGCCTGGAGTCTGGTTCCAGGCCGAGGTGTCGCCGCTGCCCGAAGCGGGCGGCTGTGCCCCGCTCGCGTCGTTAGGCGGGTTGTTCTGATCCATGAGTTCCTCCCTGACTAGGCACGCGCAAGTGTACCCGGCCTCCAAGCCTGTGCGAATACGGCGGACATCACCGTTCTGCAAAGATGTCGCGCAACTCGAACGGCGCGGTCGTCTCGAGCTGGTCGTAGCGGCAGTCCGCGGGTGTCCTGTCGGGCCGCCACCGCGTGAAGGTGGTGGCGTGCCGGAAGCGATCGCCCTGCAGATGGTCGTAGGCTACTTCGACGACGCGCTCGGTCCGCAGCGGCTCCCAGGAGAGGTCCTTGCCGCGGTTCCAGCGCGAGGTGGCACCGGGCATGCGTTGGCCGGTGGCTTCGGCCTCGGCCGACCAGGCTGCCCACTCGCGCCAAGGGTGATCCTCGAGGGCGCGGTCGCGCAATGGCGCCAGCTCCGTTGCCAGCTCGGCCCGGCGATCCCACTTGAACGATGAGGTCACGCCGACGTGGTGCAGCGTCCCAGCATCGTCGTGGAGCCCGAGGATGAGTGAGCCCACGTGCGTCCCAGGCCCGTTCTTGTGCCAGCGGAAGCCGGCCATGACGCAGTCGGCCGTGCGCTTGTGCTTGATCTTGAGCATCCGCCGCTTGCCGGGCTCGTAGATGGCGTCCGCGGCCTTGGCGATGACGCCATCGAGGCCTGCCCCCTCGAAGCGCGCGAACCAGTCGGCCGCCAGGTCCCGCTCCCGCGTCAGCGGCGTCAGGTGCACGGGTGGTCGGGCCGCTGCCAGCATCTCTTCGAGTCGTGCCCGCCGCTCACTCTGAGGCGTCTCCAGGAGCGACGCATCGTCGAGCGCCAAGAGGTCCCAGGCCACGAATGACGCCGGCGTCTGCTCGGCGAGCATGTTCACGCGCGACTCGGCCGGGTGGATGCGCAGGAGCAGGGCGTCGAAGTCGAGGGCTCCATCGCGTGCGATCACGACCTCGCCGTCGAGCACGCAGCGTCGAGGCAGGTTCGCCAGGAGTGGCTCGGCCAGCTCAGGAAAGTAGCGGTGGAGGGGCTTCTTGTCGCGGCTCTGGACATACAGGTCGTCGCCATCCCGGAAGATGAGGGCCCGGAAGCCATCCCACTTGGGCTCGTAGAGCCAGCCCTCGCCAGCGGGCAGGTCCGTGGCCACCTTGGCCAGCATCGGCTGCACGGGCGGAGCGAGGGGCAGGTCCATGGTCTGCACGATACCCCGCCCTCGGGGGGCGGACAACGCCAGAGCGCGGAGCGCCCGAGGCTGCGTGGTAGCCTCGAGGACGTGTCTGCTCCCACCTTCCGAGGCGATCCATACCGCGTGCTCGACGTGCGCCACGATGCTTCCGCAGATGAGATCAAGGCTCGCTGGCGCGAGCTCGCGCGCGAGCTTCACCCCGACCGTGCCGGTTCCGACGCCAGTGAGCGCGAGCGGCTGACCACGCGCATGGCGCGCATCAACGCCGCTTACGACGTGCTCAGCGATCCGATCCGGCGTGCTCGCTACGACAGCACCCCGCACGCGCGGCGTGAGCGATACGCAGAGGGCCGGCCGCCGGGCTCGGATGACAAGGTCGGGCCGCCGCCACCGCCGCCGACGAAGCCGGTGACCGCACGCTTCGACTTCTCGAACTCGTTCAGGCCACGCAACAGCGCGGCCATCCGTCAGCCGGGCCGTCACACCACGCTCGCGGGCCAGGCGCCGGTCGATTGGCGTCGGTACCGCCAGGGTCCTGACCTGCGCGCGAGCGACCCCAACGGACCGGTCCATCGAAGGGTCGATCCGAGGCGCGTGCGTATGCCCAGCCTCGACGAGGCCAGGGCCACGGTGCTCGGCTTCGGGCGCTTCCACGGCCGGACGCTGGGCGAGGTGGCCGAGAAGGAGCCGACCTACATCGACTGGATCGCCTCCACCATCACCCGCGACCGTGACTTGGTGATGCGGGCCAAGGTCATCGCCAGCGACCTCGACGCGCGCGGCATCGAACGCCGACCCCGCGTGGCCGAGGCGTAGCCGCCCGCGGTCCGCGCAGAGGTCCCCGAAGATCGGGGTCGGATGGAAGAAGGGGGATCGTTCGAGTCGCCCGGCCCGTGCGCTGGCCCGGCGACTCGAGATCGATCACTGCGACGAAGAAGGATGACCTCGCCGCCGCCTGCCTCACCGCTGGCAAGGCCCGGAGCCAGCCGGTTCACCTGTTACTCGACTCGTGACCCGGAGACGGCGATCCGATCTCGTGTGGTGCTGACACGATGCACGGTGTCGGTTAGCGCCACCACGTTGGATGATATGGATCGCGTTTCGTCCCGGGCCCGGTGGTCGACGCCTTCAGGGCCCGTGCCAGCGTCGAGGGACGACGGCAAGGCCAACGTTAAGGGACAGTCCGGGGCTGCACAATGGCGCCTTGTTCTGACCCGCCCATGACCATCTGCTTGCCAGTTCTTACGTGCCTGCCACGCCAGAGCGCTCCCGCCGTGCTAGAGCGCCTGCTCCAGGATCTCGGTGAGTTCTTCGTCATTCAGCGCGACCGGGTTGGTGCGCATCGATGACCCCGGCGAATCGGCAACTACGACGGGGATGTGTGCGCGTGTCATCTCGAAGGCCGAGAGCGGCGGCACGCTGAGCGTCTTGACCATGTCGTGGAGCGTGTCAACCAGCGCCACCCGAGCGGCGCCATCACGGATGGTCGACGGCAGGTCGGCCAGGATGCGCCCGGCCTCGGCGTACTTGGGCAGGGCCGGGGAGTCCGGGACACGCTCGGTGAGCGCGGTGATGTTGGTGCGGATCGTCTGCCACAGGACCGCGCCACAGGCCATGCCGTGCGGGATCGGCAGCTGGGCTCCGAGCGGGCTGGCGAAGCCGTGGACCGCACCCAGGCCGGCGTTGGCCAGGCACACGCCCGACAGGAGTGCCGCGTAGGCCATCTGACTGCGAGCGGCCGAAGCCTCGGGGCCGTCGGGATCCGCGTGCCAGGCGAGGAGGCCGCGACGCACGGCGGCGAGGCCATCGCGCGCGAGGGCATCGGTGAAGGGCGTAGCCCGCTGCGAGGTCAGCGCCTCCAACAGCTGGGTCAGGGCATCGAGGCCGTTGGCGGCGATGAGCGAGCGAGGTGCGGTTGCCAGCAGGTCGGGATCGACCACAGCGTCCGCAGGGACCATCGACTCGTCGCGGAAGGAGCGTTTGTAGCCCTCCGGCCCGCGCTCGGTCACGACGGCGTTCCGCGTGGCCTCGGAACCGGTGCCGGCGGTGGTCGGCACGGCAACGACCGGCAGCGCTCCGCCGGGGTAGGGCACGCCGCGACCGACGCCTTCGAGGTGGTCCATCAGCTCCGTCTCGACCGGCAGCAGTCCGGCGATGGCCTTGGCCGTGTCGAGAGCGGCTCCGCCGCCGACGCCGATGACGACCTCGATGCCTTGGCCGCGGAACTCGTTCACGGGGACCTCGATGTCCTCCGGTCCGGGCTCGCCGCTGACGGTGGTGGCGCCGACGAGCGTGATGCCGGCGTCGGCCATGCCGGCTTCGAGCTCCGCCCGACGCGGCGAGTCATTGAAGGAGCGGCCGCCGGTGACGAGAAGCGCGCGCGAGCCGTGGCTCGCGGCGATCGCTGGGACCTTGGAGAACACGCCGGCGCCGAAGGTGATGCGCGGGAGCCGGCCCAGCCCGAACGCGGGAACGACGTCCATCAGGCCTTGTCCGTCGGGATCGACACGCCCTCGTAGCGGTCGGCGTAGCGCTCCTTCGAGGCCAGCGCCGGGATCTGCTCCTTGAAGGCGGCGTAGTGCGGCGTGGTCTTGTGGAAGGCCGCCGCCTCCTCGTCGCGGTAGACCTCCCAGATAAGGAACTCGTTGGGGTCCTCGGTCGAGCGGACGATGTCGAAGCGGACGCAGCCGGGCTCGGCCAGCGAGCCCTCCTGGTCGGCCAGGATCAGCTCCATGAACGCATCGGTCGACTCGGGCTTGACGAAGATGTGGACTGCCGCGACGAACATCGGCTGGCCTCCTCTGGCGCGTACGTGGTCGTTTGGTCGTGCGGAGACGGCTAGTGCCGGTCCCCTGGCTGTCCATAGTAGGCACCTGGGCCGTGCTTGCGGTCGAAGTGCCGGCGCAGGAGCGCCTCCTGGATGTGCGGTGCCTCCGGGTTCAGCGAGAGCGTGCGTTCCGCCATCGCAGCGACCGCCTCCAGCGCGATGGCGTTGACCACGGCGTGGTCGGCGTCCTTTCCCCAGGTGAACGGTCCGTGAGAGCGAACGAGCACCGCGGGCATGCGCAGCGCATCTTCGGTCCGGCCCGCGATGGTCTCGATGATGACGTTGCCGGTCTCGAGCTCGTACTCACCCTCGATCTCGGGCTCGGTCATCAACCGCGAGGTGGGCACGGCGCCGCGGAAGTGGTCCGCGTGGGTGGTGCCGAGGGCGGGGATGTCCATGCCGGCCTGCGCAAAGGCCGCTGCGAACGAGCTGTGCGTGTGGACCACGCCACCGAGGTCGGGGAAGGCCTGATAGAGCCGCAGATGGGTGGGCGTATCAGAGGAGGGGCGCATCGTGCCCTCGAGCACGCGGCCGTCGTCGAGGGAGACGACCACGAGGTCCTCGGGCTGGACGGCGTCACAGGCGACGCCGCTGGGCTTGATGACGAGGGCGTTGGCCTCACGGTCCACACCGCTCACGTTGCCGAAGGAGAGCGTCACCAGCCCGGCCTTGACGAGATCCGCGTTGGCCTGGGCGACCTGCTCTCGGAGAGCCATGTCGATCATGCACCTGATGGTAGCCGAGACTGTGTCGTTTGACCGGGAGCAAACGATTGCATACACTCGTTTGCATCCCCCGCGACACCAAGCATGACCTGGCATCTGTGTGGAGGCGAACGAGCGATGGCATTCGAAGGGCTCAAGATCTGGTTCCTGACCGGCAGTCAGGACCTCTATGGCGAGGTCATCCTGGGGCAGGTCAAGACCAACTCGGCTGAGATGGTGGCGGGGCTCAACGCGTCCGACGCGGTTCCCGTCGAGATCGTGCACCGGCCCACGGTGACCACGCCCGACGGCATCCGTCGTGCCTGCATCGAAGCCTCAGCGGACGATTCGGTCATCGGCGTCATCGGCTGGATGCATACCTTCAGTCCGGCCAAGATGTGGATCCATGGCCTGCAGGCGCTGACCAAGCCATTCCTGCATCTGCACACACAGCACAACGCCGACCTGCCCTACGACTCCATCGACATGGAGTTCATGAACACGAACCAGTCGGCGCACGGTGATCGCGAGTTCGCCTACATCGTGTCGCGGCTACGGATGCCGCGCAAGACGGTCGCTGGCCATTGGCAGGACGCGGGGGTCCAGGGTCGCATCGGCAGCTGGATGCGCGCGGCGGCCGGCGTGCACGAAGCTCGGAACCTGCGGTGCATCCGCTTCGGCGACAACATGCGCGAGGTGGCCGACACCGATGGCGACAAGGTCGAGGTGCAGGCGCGACTCGGAGCCTCCTGCAACACCTATCCCGTCAACGAGCTGGCCGACACCGTCGACCAGGTCGCTGATGCCGAGGTCGATACCCTCTGTGCCGAGTACGACGATCTCTACGACGTCGTGCCCGAGCTGCGTGTCGGCGGCGAACGACGTGAGTCGCTGCGTGATGCTGCGCGCATCGAGCTGGGCCTGCGCGCGTTCCTCAGCGGACTCGACTCGATGGCCTTCGTGGACACCTTCCAGGACCTTGGTGGACTCAAGCAGCTGCCCGGTATCGGCGCCCAGCGCCTGATGGCCGACGGCTACGGCTTCGGCCCGGAGGGTGACTGGAAGACGTCGATGCTGGTGCGCCTGGTCAAGGTCATGGGCGAGGGCCTCGAGGGTGGTTCATCCCTCATGGAGGACTACACCTACGACTTCGGGGCCGATGCCACGTCCGTGCTCGGTGCCCACATGCTGGAGGTCTGCCCGTCGATCGCCGGGGCCAAGCCGTCGTGCGAGATCCACCCGCTGTTCGTGGGTGAGCGCGAGGACCCCGTGCGGCTGGTCTTCACCGGCGCGGCTGGGCCGGGAGTCGTGGTGGGCATGGTCGACATGGGCACGCACCTTCGGCTGGTGGCCAACGAGGTCGACGCCATCGACCCGCCCGGTGATCTGCCCAAGCTCCCGACCGCCCGGGCTCTGTGGGTGCCGCGACCGGACTTCACCACCGCCGCCGAGACCTGGCTCATGGCGGGCGGCCCGCACCACACGGCCTACACCCAGGCCCTCGGGCTCGACGTGGTCGAGGACTTCGCCGAGATGCTCGACATGGAGCTGCTAGGCATCGACGCCGACACCACCGTTCGCAACTTCAAGAAGGAGCTGGGTTGGACGGCGGCCTACCGCACGCTCCGAACCGGCGTGTAGCCCACCGGGTTCGCGGGAGCGCCAGAGCCAGGATCGGAAGGACGCGGCCCCAAGGGAGCCGCGTCGTTCCTGTCTACTGATGGATGGCATCGAGCCAGCCGCGCCGGGTCGACCCTGGGCCCTTGGCTATCGGATGGAGACGCCGACGACGCAGCGACCGTTGGTGCGGATGGTCACGCCGATCGTCCGGTCACGACGGGTGACCGGGAAGCTCCACACACCGGCTCGGTTGTAGGTGCGCGCCCACTTCTCATATGGGCCGACCCGATACGAGCGCCCGGCTCGGGCAAAACTGACGGAGTTGAGTCGGCACTTGGTCCGGCCGGCCTTCTTCTGCAGCATCACGACGACCTTGGCCCGTGCCGGCGTGCGGTCGATGAGTGTCGTTCGCGTGGTGCGGTTGGTGGTGATGACCGTCGAGCCGCCGTTGTACTTCCTGACGACGGCGTCAGCGGGCGCCGCCGCGGCGATGACGAGTGATGCGGCGATCAGGCCGGAGATGAGCAGGCGCATGATGCGGTCCCCTTGCGTTTCGAAGAGCCGCGGGCGCAGGTCTGAGGGGGGGTCGATGACCGGCGACAGGCGGTAGGTACGCCCGACCATGGCACCCCGTACGACTGGCCTGACACCGGGCCAGAGGGCCCGGAGTCGCGGGCCGAACGGACCATAGTCCCTCACCTCCCGACTTCACCCCACCACCGAAGGTCGGGGACCATCGGCGCTATCGGTACTGGCACATGCGACGACGCGCCCGCCGCGGTAGCGGGTCTGCCCGCCTCATCGGTCGAGTAGGCGCGCTCGTCGATCGATCAGACGCATTCCACGTGTCCCCTCCGGATCAGGACCAAGCCGATGTGCTTGCCGTTCGACGGGTGAACACGACAGATGACGCGGTCTGTGCGCCCGCCTGGGGACCGAACGGCCATGGTCTTGCTGTCACGCGGCAGCGACCGACCGGTCCGGCGCGCTAGGCCCGGCCCGGGTCCACCTGTCGTCGAAGTCGGGTCACGATGATGATCGTCCTGACTGCACGCTCGCCGCGGTGGGGCGGGGCTTGCTCAACTCGCCAAGGCACGTGAAGACTGGTCGTCGCCGTCATGGCGGAGGCCGCCGAGGCGGCGCGAAGAGGTTGCCTGGTGGTCGGCACGCCATGACCTGGCATCGAGGGCAGCTGCTTGCTCGAAAGGTTGAGCTCACGCTGCGTCTCCGCGTCATCGTCGTGTCCCTTGACCCATGCACCGGGGCAGACGACCACACGCACCGTGCCCTCGTCAGCAGGCAGTTCCTCAGCTGACCCTCGTTCGATGCGCGGATCGTTGGTTCGTGCAGGGATCAGGGGTCGGTGACCTCGACCGGCACTGCCTGATCGGTCCACCAGAGTGCGGACGTCTCCGGTCCGTCCATGCCTCGCAAGACCGAGCCGACCACCACCAGCTCGCCGGACGGCGAGAGCGCGAGGCCGCTGAGCCCCACGGTCTGGCCAGGCTCGATACCGCCGAGGCCGAGCGGGGTCAGTGCACCGTCCGGCTCCAGACGCCACACCTCCGAGGGACAGACCGGGGTGTCACCCCCGCACCCCGCTATCACGGTCACGGTTCCCGAGACCACCTGGATGGCACTGCCCTTCGGCGTGGTCTCGAGGATGTCGGTCCAGGTGTTGCCTGCATCGGGCCGAGTCATGAGCACGTGCTCATCCTGCCGCCCGACCGCGATCCAGCCGTCCGCGCCGTTCGCCACCGACAACAACGCGGAGCCCGTCCCGTGACCCTGGGTCGTCCAGCCTCGCTCGTCTCCGGTCCAGGCAGACCATCCCTCGACCTCATAGTCACCATCCATGGCAGCCCCGAGCCAGCCGACGGTCACCACGCCCGTCTCAGCGGCGGCGACCCCGATCGGCATGAACATCGGTTCCGAGGGTGGCAGGGGCTGCAGGGTCCGGAGGTCATCGGAACGCCAGACCCCGAAACGTTCGCACTGTTGCTCTCCGCCTGCCCAGCCGCAGCCGACCGCGTAGAGCGTGCTCTCGTGGCCGGCGAGGTCGAAGAAGTAGGCGTGCTCGAGCGGAGGATCGAGCGGCCGCACCTCCCAGGAGCGACCGTCGGGCGAGACCCAGAGCGCCCCCGGCATCCCTGTCGCGACGAAGCCCGAGCCGACGGCGGCCACACGCGAGAGGAGGCCACCCTCGGATTCGCCCGTGATGGGTTCCACGCTCCACGACAGCCCATCCGGCGAGTACAGGGCCAGGGGCTCAGGTGACCCGAGGTCGAGATATCCGACTGCGACCCAACCGGCGTCGTTCACAGCGACATCCAGGATGGTGGTACCGGACGGCAGTTCCTCGGGTAGTGCCACGCGGTCGAGCTCGACGCTCGGAATCAGGGCGGGGTCAGCCCCACTCGTCGTGGCGGGTGTAGCAAGAAGGAAGATCGCCACCGCCGCAGCGACAGCTGCTCTGGACATCGTCGGTCCCTCCGCTATGGGTGTACGCAACGAACGTGGGTCGAGTGTCTCGGTCACGCAAGTGCCATCGGCACCACCATGAGCGTCTTCCCCTGGCGCCCACGACAGCGTCCGTCTCACCATCGCCGCCGGCTCGATCAGCGCCAGGTCGGACGGCACTTGGCGCCTGCGATCCGATCCGGGCAAGGTCGGGTCGGCAGGTGCTCCCGCGGACGGGATCCGGCAAGAAGTCATCGCTATCACCGTTGCTGGAGTGGCGGCCTTCCTCGCCGCCTAGCTGCCCTTCACCCTCATCCCGGGAGGGCCACTCCAGGGCGACGGATAGCCTCGGGCCGTTCGACACTTGACCGCCTGACCGTGATGCGGAGGATGGACTTGTTCGCAACGGGGCCTGGAATGCAGCGATCGGCAACGGCGCTACTCACCGCCGCACTCATCTTGGCCGGCACGGGGCTCGCCGCTGCTCAGTCGTCAACCGCCGGCCCTGACGCCACGGGCCAGCGGATCGAGCTTCCGGGCTACGGCGCGTCGATCATCGTGCCTGAGCACTGGACGACGGACATCGGGGGCCCGGGAGGCCCCCCGCTGTTCCCGGAGTCTCGGCTCCACGAGGGTCTCTCCGTCATCGCCACGGGCCGTCCCGAAGCCCAGCAGTGCCGCCTCATCGCGTCGTCGCCTGCGACCTGCGCTGCACCGGTCGATCTCTCGGCCGAGCTGGCGGCTCCGGGCTGGGACCCGATCCAGCTTCCGGCAGGTGAGGCCGCATACCAGGCGCTCGACTATCCCGAGACTCCCGACGTCGCCTGCTCCCGGTACCTCCTGAGCGACGGCCTCGATGTCTACGAGCTGCGTTGCTGTGGCGCCGTCCGTCCAGCCGACGCCTGGCGCCCGATCGCGGATACCTTCGCGTTCCCCGAGCAGTCACGCTGGGACAGCCCCGACGCCGACGGCCGCGATCTGCTCGAAGAGGTTGGCGTGGTCTTGCAGAAGCAACTCATCCGGCCGTCCGGCTGGACAGGATCCGGTGAGACCCAGACAGCCAAACGATGGATGAACAGGCCACGCAACAAGCTGAGCGGGGGTGAAGTCGCCGCCATCCGGGCCATGGTCCGAGTCCTGGGTGTCCCCGCCAAGCGGGTCACCATCGGTGAGCGTGTCTACGAGTCCGAGGCTGGTGAGGTACTCCTCGCCGTCGATGATGTCCATGTCCCCGGGATCTCGACCGAGGTCCTCCTCGACGGGCTTCTGACCTGGCTGGCCGAGGGCTGGGATCGTCGATATGAGGCCGCACCCACCTTCAAGCAGGTGGACATCAGTGGCCGAGACGTCCTGGCGATCACCTTCGGGGCCGATGACCCGACCGAGTACGTCCTCATCTCCGGCGATACCGCCATCCGGGTGCGGGGGTCTGACACGGAGGCGGCCATGAACATGCTGGAGGCGCTCTCCTGCCGCCATCTGGACGTCTTCTCCCTGGTCACCGAGTACCTCGTCGAACGGTTCCGGTCTGCCGGGGAGTAGCCGTCCAACCGCCATGCTCTGGTTCGTGCTGCCCCCACAGCCATCACGATCCTGACCGTGTTGTTCCGTGAGTTGGCAGCGCGCCGACGGGATCCGTCCCTCCGGCGCTCGAGCTAGCCTGTCAGCGCGCGGTCCCGGATGGCGCGCAGGCGCTTCATGACGTCGTTGGAGCCACGGCCGAAGTAGTCGTGGAGCAGCTCGTATTCGGCATAGAGCTCGTCGTAGACGGCCGCCGCTGCTGGATCGGGCACGTAGCGCTCGTCACGCAGGAAGGCCATCTTCCCGACCGCATCCTCGATGGAGTCGTAGCCTCCCTTGTCGGCACCGGCCGCGACCGCAGCCCACATCGATGAGCCTAGCGCGGGCGCCTGGCTGGAGGCGGCGATGGAGAACTCACGCTTGGTGATGTCGGCATAGATCTGCATCAGCAGCTTGTTCTTGTCCGGCAGGCCGCCGCAGGCCACGATGTCCTTGATGGGCACGCCAGAGGCCTCGAACGATTCGATGATGCGGCGCGTACCGAAGGCCGTGGCCTCGATGAGTGCGCGGTAGACCTCAGGGGCCTTGGTCGCCATGGTGGCGCCGAGGATGAGGCCCGAGAGGTCGACGTCGACGAGGATCGAGCGGTTGCCGTTGACCCAGTCGAGCGCCACCAACCCCGACTGGCCGGGGGCCAGCTTGGCGGCCTCTCTCTCGAGCACCTGGTGGACGTCGAGGCCTTCGCGCTCAGCGGTCTCGAAGTACTCCGCCGGCACGAGGTTGTCGACGAACCAGGCGAAGATGTCGCCCACGCCCGACTGTCCGGCCTCGTAGCCGAAGAGCCCGGGCAGGATCCCGTCCTCCACCACGCCGCACATGCCCTCGACGTTGGCCTGCTTCTCGCCCAGCACCATGTGGCAGGTGCTGGTGCCCATGACCATGACCATGCGGCCGGGCTCGGTCACCGTCACCGCCGGTACCGAGACGTGGGCGTCGACGTTGGCCACAGCCACGGCGGTGCCTGGCTGCAGGCCGGTCCAGGCGGCGGCCTCTTCGGTCAGCTCGCCGGCCTTGTCCCCGATCGACGTGATGCTCCGCGACATCTTCTCGTCCACGACCTTCGCAAGGCGGGGATCGAGCGCAGCGAAGTAGCCGTCGTCGGGGAAGCCCTCGGACTTCGACCAGATGGCCTTGTAGCCGGCGGTGCAGCTGTTGCGCGTCTCGACGCCGGTCAGGCGCCAGATGACCCAGTCGGCGGCCTCGATGAGCCGGTCGGCCTCATCGTAGATCTCGGGCGCTTCGTCGAGGATCTGGAGCGCCTTGGAGTAGAACCACTCCGAGGAGATCTTGCCGCCGTAGCGGGGTAGCCACTCCTCGCCGCGGTCGCGGGCGGTGGCGTTGATGAGGTCTGCCTCGGGCTGCGCGGCGTGGTGCTTCCATAGCTTGACCCAGGCGTGCGGGTTGCGGCGCCACTCGGGGAGCGTGGCCAGCGGCGTGCCGTCAGCCTTGGTCGGCAGCATCGTGCAGGCGGTGAAGTCGACGCCCACACCGATGACGTCAGCGGCATCGATGCCGGCCTCGGCGATGGCCGCCGGGATGGCCTGCCCGAACGTGCGCAGGTAGTCGTCTGGATCCTGCAGGGCCCATTCCGGCGCGAGCGTCACGTCCGAGTCGGGCGCGGGCAGCGCCTCATCGATGACGCCGTTGGAGTAGGCGTAGACGCTGCTACCGAGCTCCTGGCCGTTCGTGGGGTCGATGACCACGGCGCGGCCGGACTCGGTGCCGAAGTCGACGCCGATGACGTAGCTGGGCACGGTTCCCTCCTGGATGCTGTGACTGCTGTTGGCTCTACTTGCCCGGCGCGGGGCCGGTCGAGTCGCGGACCACGAGATCCGGCTCGAGGAGTGGGTGGAAGTCACCCAGGACCTCGTCGCGGCCGATGGCCAGATCGACGGCGGCGAGCACCATGGCCGCCGTGGGCATGCGCACGGTCGTGAGGGCGGGCACGGTATAGGCGGCCTCGGGGATGTCGTCGAAGCCGGTGATGGAGACGTCCTCCGGAACACGCAGGCCGCGCTGATGGGCTTCATGCAGCATGCCCATGGCGAGCACGTCGGTGGGGGCCACGATGGCTGTCGGCGGCTCGGCCGACTCCATCAGCTCTGCGAGGGCCGCGGCACCGCCAGCGTAGGTGTTGGGCGCGTCGCGGCGGTACTCGTCGGGCGTCGCCAGCCCGTGGCCGTGGACCGTGGCCACGAAGGCGTCTTCGCGCTCGGTGATGTCGCCCAGGCGTCCGCGCGGTCCGGCGAAACCGATGCGCTCATGTCCCAGCTCGACGAGGTGGTCCACAGCAGCGCCGATACCGAGCTTGTTGTCGACCGACACGGTGGGGATACCGCTCTCTCGTGAGCCATGCCACAGCGCGACCACCGGGATGCTCGTGCTCTGTAGCTCCTCGATCAGACCGGGCCGATCGCGCAGGTCGCCCAGGAAGAGGAGGGCATCGCAGTGGCGGGCCTCGAGGATGCTCGTCAGCGCCTCCGCCTCCTCCGCACTCTCGTGCGCGTGGCCCAGGACCACGTTGTAGCCGCGCTTGTTGGCCTCCAGCGAAGCGGCCTCGATGGCGCCGGCGAAGAAGGGATCGGTGATGTCACGCACGATGACCCCGAGCAGCATGGTGGGCGCACCACGCAGCCCACGGGCCAGCGGGTTGGGCCGATAGCCCATCTGGCGGGCGGTCTCCATCACGCGCTTGCGTGTGGCCTCGGCGATGGGCACGGCCGTGGGGGTGCCCGAGAGCACGCGCGAGACGGTCGACTGGGAGACACCGGTAGCCTCCGCGATGTCGCGCATGGTGGGGGCACCGTTGGCGCGTCGACCGGGACCCGCCTGCGCGCCTGCTGCCGCGGTCTTCCGCGCACTCTGATCGGAGCTGCTCATCGGGCCTCCATGCCATGGATGATGCTGATAGGGTACAACGGATTGACGTGGTGCAATCGAGTGCATACACTCGTTTGCATTCTCGAAACGCGCGGCATCGGTCGTGTATGGGTCTAGTGACGAGGACAAGCATGCTTGGCACCGCGCCGATGGCCGCTGAGTCTACGCCCGCGCCGCCTCAGCCGATCTTGGAGATGCGCTCGATCGACAAGCGCTTCCCGGGTGTGCATGCGCTCGATGACGTCTCGATGGACGTCTTGCCCGGCGAGGTCCATGCGCTGGTCGGGGAGAACGGAGCCGGCAAGTCGACACTGATGAAGATCCTTGCCGGGGTCTATACCGCGGACGCGGGTGAGATGGTCTACAAGGGCCAGCCCTACGCCCCGCACACCCCCGGCGCCGCACGCGACGCCGGGATCGTGACCATCTACCAGGAGCTGAACCTGGTGCCCGAGATGTCCGTGGCCGAGAACATGTACATGGGCATGGAGCTGGCGCGTGGCCCGTTCATCGACCGCCGCGCGATGCTCCAGCGCTCCCGCGAGCTGCTGTCGACGCGCCTTCACCTGGACGTGGACCCGGGGACCGCCGTCGGACGGCTGGGTGTCGGTCAGCAACAGATGGTGGAAGTGGCCAAGGCGCTCCTGCACGAGGCCGACATCATCATCATGGACGAGCCCACGGCATCCCTGAGCCCGCGCGAGATCGCCGATCTCTTCACCATCGTCAACGAGCTCAAGGACCATGGTGTCTCGACCATCTTCATCAGCCACCACCTCAACGAGGCCTTCGAGCTGAGTGACCGCACCACGGTCCTGCGTGACGGCCAGCTGGTATCCACCCAGCCCACATCGGAGCTGACGACACAATCGCTCATCCAGCTGATGGTCGGGCGTGCCCTTGCGGATCGCGAACCCAAGAAGCCAGTGGACGTCGGAGATGAGGTCCTTCGCGTGGAGGGACTGACCCGCCACGGCGTCTTCGAGGACATCTCCTTCAGCGCTCGGGCCGGCGAGATCGTAGGGCTTGCCGGGCTCGTGGGCGCCGGACGGACAGAGGTGGTACGGGCCATCTTCGGGGCCGACCCGCACGACGGCGGCCAGGTCTTCATCAACGGCGAGGCCGTGACCATCAGGTCCCCACGCGACGCTATCGACCACGGCATCGCGCTGCTGACCGAGGACCGCAAGAACCAGGGTCTGGTGCTGCTCTTCGACGTGCGCGAGAACATCACGCTCGCGGTGCTCGATCGCCTCACCCGCACCCAGCTGACCGACACCAGCCGGGAGCGGGAGATCGCCGGCGGCTTCATCGACCGCCTTGCCATCAAGGCCTCCAGCCAGGAGCAGGAGGCCATGAACCTCTCCGGCGGAACGCAGCAGAAGGTCGTGCTCAGCAAGTGGCTCGCGGCAGAGGCGCGGGTCATCATCTTCGACGAGCCTACGCGCGGCATCGACGTCGGTGCCAAGGCCGAGATCTACGAGATCATGAACGAGCTCGTGGCTAACGGCGATACCATCCTCATGGTCAGCTCGGAGCTGCCCGAGATCCTGGCCATGAGCGACCGCGTGCTCGTGATGCAGGGCGGTCGCATCCGCGGCGAGCTCTCACGCGAAGAGGCCACGCAGGAACAGATCATGCACTTCGCTACGGCCTCCGACTCGGGGAACGGCGAGGCAGGCGCGGCGGATGACTGAATCCCAGACGGCGGTCAGCCGCTCCGGCGCGCTCGCGCGCAGCATCCTCTCGGGTGCCGGCCCGGCGCTGGTGCTGATCGCCATGGCCATCGGGCTGTGGATCATGTCGCCGGCCTTCCGCTCGCCCACGAGCCTGATGCTCATCGGCCTCGAGGCTGCCGCGCTCGGTCTCGTGGCGGCCGGCCAGACCTTCGTCATCCTCACCGGCGGCATCGACCTCTCCGTGGAAGCGATGGTGTCGTTCTCCGGCGTCATCGCAGCCATCATGATCGCCGGCTCCAACGTCAGCGGTGGGCAGATCGCCGGCGGCTTCCCCTCCTGGCTGGCCATCCCCATCGCACTCGCAGTGGGTGCCGCCATCGGCGCCGGTCAGGGCGTGCTGGTGACCGCCTTCCGCATGAACCCGCTGATCGTGACGTTAGGCATCAGATCGGTGCTGCTCGGATCCGCGCTCGTGCTCTCGCGTGGCTCGGGCATCTACATCAAGAAGGATGACCTGCTCGGCTTCCTCACTGGTCGCATCGAGATCTTCGGCATCAACATCCCCATCCCGCTGATCCTCACGGTCATCATCTACTTCATCTGCTGGATCGTTCTCAAGCGCACGAAGTTCGGCCGCTACGTCTACGCCATCGGCGGCAACGAGACGGCAGCCCGCCTGTCGGGTGTACGCACGAGCCTGGTCAAGCTCTCGGTCTACGCCATCGCCGGCTTCCTGGCCGCACTGGCGGGCATCATCGTCATGGGGCGCCTGGAGTCCGGCGCCTACCAGAACGGCACCAACCTCACGCTCATGTCGGTCGCGGCCGTGGTCATCGGTGGCACCGCCCTCACGGGCGGCATCGGCGGCATCTGGGGCACGCTCATCGGTGTCTTCATGATCCGCCTGGTCGATGCCGGTCTCGTCTATATGAGCTTCCCGTCCCAAGCCAAGGAGATCATGATCGGCGCGATCATCGTGCTGGCCGTGCTCATCGACACCTGGCGCCGCGGACAGATCCCGTGGCTGACCTTCAGGTTGAGGGGAGGTGACTCCGGGGACAAGACATAGGAGGCGTATGCCCTGCGGGGCACAGGAACAGATAGACGCCGGCCACGAAAGATGCCGGCGTGGAGGAAGTAGGAGGAGGATCCATGCGGACCCATCTCAAGATCGCCGCCATCGGTGCGGCTCTGGCTGTGACCGCCAGCGGAGCGGCAGTGACCGCGCAGGACGAGGAGGCCAAGACCGTCGGCTTCGTGCCACCGGCGCTGACCAGCCCGTTCCACGTCTCCATGAGCGAGGGTGCCAGTGACGCCGGTGGCGACAAGGGCTGGACGGTCGACGTCCAGGCACCCACCGCCGAGGGCGACTTCGCCGCGTTCGTGACGACCGTCGAGCAGTTGCTCGAGAAGGGCGTCGACGGCTTGAGCATCAACCCCATCGGCACCGACTCGGCCGTGACCGCCGTGAAGGCGGCCAACGAGAAGGGTGTGCCCATCATCGCGCACAACTTCATCACTCCCTTCTCCGAGGGCGAGGTCCTTTCGTACATCGGCTATGACCAGTGGGGCGGCGCTGAGAAGCTGGCGGCCCACACCTGCGAGCTGCTGGCCGGCAAGTACGGCACCGAGGTAGCGGATGCCAGCGGCAAGGTCTACATCCTGCTGGGCATCGACTCGATCTTCAGCCATCGCCGCACGGGCGGCTTCAAGGCCGGGCTCGAGAAGAACTGCCCCAACGTCGAGGTCGTCGGCGAGCAGACCGCCAACTGGGTCCGCCAGGACGGTCAGGCCGTGGCTTCGATCGCTTGGCAGACCGATCCGGACATCGATGTCTTCTATGGCAACAGCGATGAGATGGCCATCGGCGCCGCCCTCGCGGGTGAGCAACTGGGCCTCCAGATCAACGAGGACTTCTTCGCAGTCGGCATCGACGGCAACCCGCCGACGCTCGACCTGCTTGGCGAGGGCAAGTTCAGCGCCACGCTGGGCGTGGACCCCTACAACATGGGCGTCACGACCATGGAGACGCTGGAGAAGATCTTCAACGGTGAAGAGGTGCCTGCGATCACCCTGACCCCGTCGGTCGTGGTGACCCCGGACAATCTCGATACCTACCTCGCCGGTGAGCTGTGGACGGAGCCCGTGGCCGGCTCCCCCGAGCTCGACAACGGCGAGCCCACGGTTCCCGAGGAGTAGCGACCAAGCCGGGTGGGGCCCGCAGGCTGGCATCGCCGATGCTGCCGAAGTCACTTCGATGGAGGAGGCGACATGCCTGCGGGCACTGCCCGTCGGGCCGAACGGCACAGGCCCGACATGAGAAGGTTGGGCATGGTCCGCGAAAGGCATTACGCGACCCTTCATGGGCCGACAAGGACAGGAGGAGAGTGAGCCCGCTCGGGCTCACCGAATAGGAGGACACCAACTAGTGAACACTCGAGCTCGCCGCTCCGTCGCGCTGATCACGGCGCTGGCGTTGGCGGTTCCGGCTGCGGTAGGTACATCCGCCGTGGTCGCTGCGCAGGACGATGCACAGTTCTGCTCCGACACGAATATCGTCTTCTTCCCGGGTGGATCCGAGGGTGGCCCGTTCGCGACCGTCGTCTACAACGGCGCGAAGGCCGCTGAAGCCCTCTTTGGTCCCAGCGTGAACTACGTCTGGTCCGACTGGCTCCCAGAAAACATGATCAACCAGTTCGGCGAGGCCGTGGCCACCCAGCCCGACGGCATCGCCATCATGGGTCACCCCGGCGACGACGCCTTCAAGCCGCTCGTCGATGACGCGGTCGCCCAGGGCATCGTGGTCACGGTCATGAACACCGAGTTGCAGGAGACGCAGGCCGCCCACGCACCGGTAGGCACCGGATACGTCGGCGCCACGCTGTACAAGGCAGGGAACGACCTGGCGCTGGAAGCCATCAAGCGTGGCGCACTCGCCGAAGGCGACAAGGCCTTCGTGTGGGGCCTCGTTTCCCAGCCAGGTCGCGGGAAGCGGACGCAGGGCATCATCGACGGACTCGAAGACTCCGGCCTCGAGGTCGTGTATCTCGAGATCGACGATGCGACCAACTCCGACCCGGCGCAGGGCATCGCGACCTTCACCGGCATGGTTTCGGCCAACCCGGACCTCAAGGCTGCCTTCTTCGACCACGGCGATCTGACGTTCACGGCTCGTTCGTTCCAGGAAGCCGCGGGCCTTGGTCCTGACGACCTCTACGTCGCCGGTTTCGACCTCTCGGCGGGTGCCATCGACGGTGTCAAGTCGGGCTACCTCGACTTGGCCATCGACCAGCAGCAATGGCTGCAGGGGTTCGAGGCCGTCGCCCAGATCTGCCTGTCCCACAACTATGGCTTCAGCGGTCTGCACATCAACACCGGCGGTGGCTTCCTTGACGCCAGCAACGTCGGGGATATCGAGGCTCTCGTCGAGGCTCAGATCCGCTAGATGAACTCAGAACGCGCCGCCATCAGCGACGCGCCCGCGGGCGAGGGCTCCGACCCTCGCCGGCGGGAAACCCGGCAGCTCGACATGAAGGGCATCTACAAGTCCTTCGGTGGGGTGCGGGTGCTCGAGGATGTCGACTTCCATCTCGATGCTGGCGAGGTGGTGGGTCTCCTGGGAGACAACGGCGCGGGCAAGTCGACGCTGATCAAGATCATCACGGGCTATCACCAGCCCGACCAGGGCGAGCTCTACTTCAGCGGCACCCAGGTCCACGACCTCACCGTCCCCCGGGCCCGGGGCCTGGGCGTGGAGACCGTGTACCAGGAGCGCGCTCTCGCTGAGCAGCTTCCGCTCTGGCGCAACATCTTCGTGGGCCGCTACATCAGCAACCGTCTGGGGCTCATGGATGTCGGCGAGATGCGCCGCATCACAGAGCAGCTCATGACCGAGGAGATGGGCTTCACCTCCGCCGTGCTCACGCCCGACACCACCGTCACTGGCCTTTCCGGCGGCGAACGCCAGGGGCTGGCCATCGTACGAGCCCTGCACTTCGAAGCCGAGACGATCATCCTTGACGAGCCGACCATGGGGCTCTCGCTAAAGGAGACCGAGAAGCTGCTCAAGTTCGTGGATGGCATCCGCGCGAAGGGCAAGTCGGCCATCTTCATCGACCACAACTTCTTCCACGTCTATTCGGTCGCTGACCGCATCGTGGTGCTGGATCGGGGCACGGTCGCGGCGGACTTCCCGAAGTCGCAGTACACGATGAACGAGCTCATGGACATCATGCGCGAGATCGCATCGTCCGGGCACTTCGAGCCCGATCGCAGCAAGGCTGGCGCCAGCGACGAAGCGGCCAACGTGATCCACGGGGCGGCCGGATGACGGCTGCAGAGACTCCCAACCAGACGCCGCCACCCAGCACGCGCGACCAGGCGACTCGATCAGCCTTCACGGACTTCATGCGCAGGTGGGCAAGTCAGGTCGGCATCACCGTCGCCTTCGTCTTGCTCTGGGTCCTCTTCATAGTCATGGCGCCGAACACGTTCGGGACCGACCTGATCTACAAGTCCTTCGGCCAGACCATCCCGTACTTCGGCATCATCGCGATGATGCTCACGATGGTCATCGTGGCAGGCGACATCGACCTCTCATTCCCGTCTGTGATGGCCCTGGGCATGGTCGGCTTCGTGTGGGTCTGGGATGCCACGGACATCGTGGTCTTGAGCGTCATCGCCGCCATCAGCATCGGTGCCCTGGCTGGCCTCTTTAACGGCCTCGTCATCACCATGATCGGCCTCCCGTCACTGGTCGTTACCATCGGGACGCAGTTCCTCTTCCGAGGCTTGACGCTGGTGCTCGTAGGTGGCAGCTCCTATGCGCTGTCCGCCACGCGTGGCGAACCTGTGCGTGAGCTGCTGGTGGGCAAGCCCTTCGGCCTGCCCATGGAGTTCTTCTGGTTCGTGGGCATCGCCATACTGGCCTGGGTCCTGCTGAACCGGCACCGCCTCGGTGGCAATACCTATGTCATCGGCGACAACGCCCAGACGGCTCGGCTGATGGGCGTCCCGATCCGTCGCACGCGGATCATTCTCTTCATGCTCACCGGCATGGCCGCAGCCCTGGCAGGCATGATGATGTCCCTGCAGGTCGTCAACTTCTACCCCAACTTGGGCTCTGGATTGCTGCTGCCGGCGCTGGCCGCCGTGTTCGTGGGCGGCACCTCGGTGTTCGGCGGTCGCGGCTCGATCTACGGCACGTTCATCGGTGCCCTGATGATTGGGGCCATCCCGGCCGGCATCGTGGCTTCGGGCCTGACCGACTTCTGGACGGGGGCCATCTACGGCGCCATCATCCTCATCGCCATCAGCATCCACGCCATCCTGCAGCGTCGCTTCCAGCGCTAGTCACCGCCCCTTCGGACAGCGCGAGACGACCCCGGTCTGGACGAACACCCAGCTGCAGCGTGCTTGCCAGACATAAGAAGACACCCCGGGGTTCCCCGGGGTGTCCCTCGTTGCGCGGGTGTTCGAACTAGGCGGTCGCCGCGTCGCTCGCAGCGCCGAGCTCGTCGAGCCCGAACTTCTTCTCCAGCTGCTCCATGGGCTGGAAGCCGACGACGCCCTTGGGCTGGTCGCCAGGCTTGAAGTAGGCGATGGTCGGGATGCTCATGATCTGGTAGGCCTGCGAGAGACCGGGGTTGGCATCGACATCGACCTTGACGACATCGACCTTGCCGTCGTACTTCTCGGCGATCTTCTCCATCTCCGGAGCGACCAGCTTGCAGGGGCCGCACCAGACCGCCCAGAAGTCGACGACGACGGGCTTGTCATTCTTCAGGACCAGTTCCTCGAAGGTCTGATCGGTCGCTTCCTTGATGGCCATGGGGTGTTCCTTTCTAGAGGAGGTTCAGTCGGCTACGGACTGGATGAGCTTGTAAGCCTCGAGGATCCGGGGATCGCTCAGGCGGTAGAGGACGGTGTTGCCATCGCGGCGTGACTCCACGATGCCCGCTGACCGCAGCACCGAGAGGTGCTGGCTCATATTGGGCACCTGACAGCTGGCCTCCCGAGAGAGGTCGCTGACGGAGCGTTCACCTTGTGACAGGCACTCCAGCACACAGAGCCGCTTGGGGTCAGCCAGCGCACGGCTGATGGCCGCGTATCGCTGACGCTCGTCCTCGGTCGTGAGAGCCGACGCCGCGGGGGGCGTGGTGTCGGCCTCGGGTGCTGTCGTCATGATCGGTCACATGTTCTCATCGTTTGCGCAAGTACGCAAATAGATAGATGACAGCTCCGTGACGGGAGGCGCATGGTCGCCGGTGTGCGCCTCACGCTGGACCCCTGACGCGCCATCCTTGCTGGCCGACGTCGTTCGTCCCACCAGGACGTCCGATCGACCGACGAGACCCTTGAACCGGAGTGCTCCGACGTCAGTCGAGGCCGAGCTCGTGCAGCCGCTCGTCGTCGATGCCGGCGTGGTGGGCCAGCTCGTGCATCACCGTGATGCGGACTTCCTCCTCCAGGTCGGCGGGGTCCGGGAAGTCGGCCTCCAGCGGCAGTCGGAAGAGTGAGATCTTGTTCGGCAATGCTGCCCAGTCGGAGCCCCACTCGGTCGCGGGCACACCCTCGTAGAGCCCGTAGAGCCAACCGTCGGGCACACCGCCGACCGTCGCCTGGTCCCGGGTAGGGGAGTCCTCGATGACGATGGCAACGTCCTCGAGCAGCCGGGCGAAGTCCGCGGGCAGGTCGTCGAGCGCCCGCTCCACGAGCGTCTCGAAGGGCACGTGCTCACGCGGCGCCGGCCGAACGCGACGGTCCGGGTGCTGACGCGAGAGCTGGCCGCGACGACGGATGGGCATGCCCAGAGGATGGCACGGCCGCGCCGACGTATGCTCAGACGCGTGAGTCATCCCGGTCCCGCCCCAGAGTCGATGGTCGTCCAACTCCAGGGCGGAGAGCGCATCCACTACCTCGCCTGGGACGGCGGCCCCGGCCGTCCGCTCGTGCTCGTGCACGGCCTGGCTCGCACCGCCTGGACCTGGTTGCCCATCGGCCGGCGGCTGGCTCCCGGCCTTCCGGTGATCGCGCCCGATCTGCGTGGCCACGGTGCCAGTGACGCCCCACTCCAGGGCTACGAGCTCGAGTCCCTCGCGCTGGACGTGCTCACGGTCGTCGCCGGCGCCGGCTGGGGCGAGGCCGTCGATGGCCCTCCGGTGGTCGTCGCCGGCCACGGACTCGGCGCCATGATCGCGGTCGAGATGGCGCGGGTGCAGCCGGCTTCGGTCGCGGGGGTGGCCCTCGTCGACGGCGGCTGGGAGGAGATGGTCGAGGCTACCCGGCTGCTGCCCGATCAGCTCGTGGAGGCCATGGCCGAGCCACCGGAGGTGCTGGCCTCGATGGACACGTACCTTGCGGACCGGCGTGACTTCGATCCCGCCAGCTGGGACGCCGACCAAGAGGTCGCGGCCCGGGCCCAGGTCAGCGAGCGCCACGCCGGACACGTGGGTCCCGTGACGAAGGGCTCGGTCGTCCGTCGGTGCGTGGCCGCGATGTACGGCTACCAGCCGCTCGAGGCACTCGTCGACGTGGCCTGTCCGGTCTCGCTCATCGCGGCCAGCCCATCGACGGCTGACGACGAGGACGAACGGGAGCGCCGCCTGGCGGTCGACGATGCGCAACTCGCCCGCGAGCAGGCCGGCAGATCCGCGATGTCCGTGCGTCGCTTCGCCGGCATCGGCCATGACCTCATGCGCTATCGGCCAGACGAGCTGGCTGCCGAGCTGGAGCGCCTGGCCGGCAGCTGAGGGTGCCGCCCACGTGCGTACATGCACGACGGGGGTACCATGTCGCGGTGGACATCCTGCTCGTACTGGTGGTCATCCTCATCATCGTGCTCATCTGGCGCGGCCCTTCCATGCTGCCCCAGTTCGGCGAGGCCCTGGGCAAGGCCGTCAAGGGCGCACGCGACACGATGGACCGAGACTCCGCTGAGTCGAAGTCGACGGACGACGACAGCCAGCCCTCCGGCCAGTAGCCCGCGTGAGCGACAGCCCCATCGGGCGTGCCGTCCGCACCATCCTGGGTGAGATCGGGGAGGACCCTGATCGTGCCGGACTGACCGATACCCCCGCGCGCGTCGAGCGCATGTATGCCGAGCTCACCGCCGGCTACGCGATGGGGCCGGACGAGGTCCTCAACGACGCTGTCTTCGACGTGGACTATTCCGAGATGGTGGTGGTCAAGGACATCCCCTTCCACTCACTCTGCGAACACCACATGCTGCCCTTCGCCGGCGTGGCCGCCGTCGCCTACATCCCCGCCGGGCGCGTGATCGGCCTCTCGAAGATCCCGCGTGTCGTGGACATGTACGCCAAGCGGCTCCAGATCCAGGAGCGGCTCACGCAGGAGATCGCCGACTTCCTCATGGAGAACCTCGCACCCAAGGGTGTCGGCGTCGTCGTCGAAGCCACGCACCTGTGCGCGAGCATGCGCGGCGTACGCAAGCCGGGCATGGTCATGACAACATCCGCGGTCCTCGGTCTGTTCCGCACGAGCGACAAGACCCGGGCCGAGTTCTTCAGCCACCTCGAGCGCCCGTCCGGAGGCGCCACCTAGCCATCTCGGAGTCGACAGCCCCATGATCAGCCGCTCGCCGCGCCGGACCCGTCGTCTTCCGGCCGTCACGTCGCTGCCCGCGGTCGCCCTCGCGACCGTCTTCGTGGTCGCCGCCTGCGGTGGGGGCGGCGCCGACCCCACCCCCGAGCCCACCCCCGTCGTGACCGAGGCACCCGCACCCGTCACTCCCGAGCCCACCCCCGACCCCACGCCCGAGCCGACCCCCGAGCCCACGCCGGAGCCGACACCAGAGCCGACACCGGAGCCCACGGCCGAGCCGACGCCCAGCCCGACACCGATCCCGACGCGCACACCGCGCCCCACGCCGCGACCGACCGTCGAGCCCACGCCCACCCCGGAACCGACGCCCGAGCCCACGCCAAGCCCCACGCCATTCCCCTCGTTCCTGCCCGAGATGATCGGCTACGTCATCGACCCTGACACGGCCCTGCCCGTGGTGCCCGAGGGCGTCGGTGGTCCGTGGTGGTGGGAGTGGAAGCCTCGGCTGCCGATCGACGCCTCATTGCGCTACTCATCCGATGAACCGAGGGCGAGCGACCTCGATCCCGACCAGCGTCGCGTCTCGCTGTTGGTCGACTTCGGCCTGCACAAGGACGCCCTGGCGGTGGCTCAGGAGCTCGAGGCGGCGGTCGGCGACCCGGACGCGGAAGCCGCCTGGCTGGAGGCGGCGGGACAGGATGGTGCCGCTGGCTTCGGCTGGCTCGGGAGCGAGGCCTCGCTGACCCCGTTCGTGCAAGTCATCGACCGCTGGCTCCTCGTCAGCGAGTTGGCCTACGACCCGGAGGCCGACCCCGGTGACGACATCGAGGCCAGCCCGCGCTATGCCTCGCCGCTGGCGCTGACGCTGGACGAGATGTCACGCGAGCTGATCGTCGAGGACACCTGGTCGCGCGACAAGTCGGTGGCCTTCGACCTCGTCTGTCGCGGCGACCACGACGGGCTGATCACGATGAGCCAGGATCTCGCCGACAACGCCGAGCTCTACGATTTCCAGCCGGTGTGGCTGGAGCCCGGCATCACCGACGAGCAGCGACGTGCTCGCCGGACGCTGCGACTGCTGAACAACATGGATGACGCCACGCTCACCGACCTGGTCGACGACGTGGAGTTCCAGAAGCTGGCCACCGCGCTGCTCGACGCCGGCGCGCAGGGCATGACCGCCGAGGACGAGGCGCTGACCGACATGCGCGACTACATCGAGGAGCTGGTCATCGCCTACCGGCCCAACCTCGACACCATCGCCTACCTGTTGGACCCCGAGGTCTTCGAGTCGGCGGCCCGGGACTTCGCCGAGCGGGCGGCGCAGGAGATCCTCGTCGGTGAGCTCATCCGGCCGCAGGACGTCGCCTCCGGGCAGTTCGCGGCGGCACGGTACGGCGCGCACGACGCTCCCATCCCCTGGATCATGGGCGAAGCGGCCTCCTATGCCGAGCTCTATGACGGCGAGCTCTCGATGTCGCTGGGCCTCTTCCATGGTGTGGCCGCCGGGCTCGGGCCGCTGGTCGACTACCTCGAGGCCGGGGGCTGTGGCGACGTCCGCGTCGAGTTCCTCGACTACGGCTACGGCGTCAGCCTGCGGGAGTAGGGCGACCGCATGCGCTCCATGCGTCCGATGCGCCCACAGCGAGCGGCGCTGCCCGGGTTGCTGGTCATGGTCCTCATCGCGACCGGTGGCGTGTTCGTGGCCCTCGCGGTCCAGGCGCTGATGCCCGACGACTTCCTCGAGTCCGACCCGCGCGACGGTCTGCAGGCCGAGGACATCGAGCTCGATCCCGCGACCCGGCTGCCCATCATCCCGGTCTTCGAGGAGGCCGAGGTCATCACCTGGACCGGCCAGCAGCCGAGCGACGTCGTCGATGGATCGAAGACCTGGGCCTCCCAGGCTCCGAACGGCGAGTTCGACGCTGAGACACCGGCGGTGTCGCTCATGGCGACCTATCCGAGCCACGAAGAGGCCCTGGCGGTCGGTCAGCGGTTGGCGGAGACCGTGGGCGATGCGGCTGCCGAGGCGGCCTGGCTCGAGGCTGCCGGCGTGGAGCCGGGTGATGGTTTCGAGTGGCAGGGACCCGGCCGCTCGGAGACGCCGTTCGTGCAGGTGGTCGATCGCTATCTGCTGGTCGACGGCCTCGAGTGGCACGAATCGTTCGAGGGCTCCGTCGACGCCGCACCGGAAGAGGGCCTGACCTTCCGCGCGCCGCTGGCGCTTGCCCTCGATGGCTCGGCCTCGTCGGTGCTGGTGGATTCCTCGCGATCGGAGCAGGCGATCGCCTTCGACCTCGTGTGCAGCGGAGAGGCAGAGGCGTTGACGACGCTGGGGCAGTCGCTCGCCGACTACACCGCCGCTGCTTCTGCTGGTTATGCCCTGCGGCCGCCGTGGATCGACCCGCCGCTCACCTTCGAGGAGGAGCGTGCGCGTCGCACGCTGCGGCTGGTGCGAACGCTGTGGGAGTCGTCGTTGGTGCAGTCGTTCGTGGGGTCCGAGGAGATGGCGCGCCTGACCACCGAGCTGGCAGGAGCGCTGGAGTCAGGCGACGCGTTCCGGACGCGGGCGGCGGCTGACGCGATCGAGGCACATCTCGCGGACGTGGTCGCGAACGAGCTGCCTGACACCGGCCCGCTGGCGGACGCGCTCGATCCGGACGTGCTGGCCTCGACGATGGCCGAGTACGCGGCACTGCTCGTGGATGCGTCCAACGAGGTCGCGTCGCTGACCGACGGGGATCGACGCGCCAGGGCCGTGCCGTTCGGCGCCTCCCAAGCGGCCACGTGGCGCGACGGCGGTGCCTTCGGCCAGCAGCTGGTCGATGAGCGTCGACTGTGGTTCAGCCTGGCCTCGTGGAGCGGGGTGGCCCAGGGCTTCGAGCCCTTCGTGCGCTACCTCGAGGGCAACGGCTGCGACACCGTTCGCATGGTCCACCACGACTTCGACGACGTTCGCGAGGACTGAGCGACGGACGCGCCGATCGGGGTCGAACCGCGCTACGATCGTGCCCATGACCGACCGACCGCTCAAGGTGCTCATCGCCAAACCCGGCCTCGACGGCCACGACCGTGGGGCCAAGGTGCTCGCGCGCGGTCTACGCGACGAGGGCTTCGAGGTCGTCTACACGGGACTCCGCCAGACGCCCGAGATGGTGGCCACGGCGGCCCTGCAGGAGGACGTCGACGTGGTCGGCCTTTCGATCCTCTCTGGCGCGCATCTGACGCTGCTGCCCAAGATCTGCGAGCTGCTGCGGGCAGAGGACATGGGTGACGTGCTCGTGACCGCCGGTGGCATCATCCCCACCGATGACATCCCGGCGCTCAAGGAGGCCGGTGTGGCCGAGGTCTTCGGTCCGGGCACGACCATCGGTGAGATCGCCGACTTCATGCGCCAGAACGCGCAGCCCAGAGCCTGATGACGGCGCCCGCTGCCGGCGGGAACGGTGCCGCGCTCGCAGCCGATGCCCGTGATGGGTCGCGCCGCGCGCTGTCCCGGCTGCTGACCGCCGTCGAGTCGCGGACGCCAACGGCCGAAGAGGCGTTGCGTGCGCTCTACCCGGTCGCCGGCGGTGCCCACGTGGTCGGCGTCACCGGGCCCCCTGGTGGTGGCAAGTCCACGTTGGTCTCCGCCCTCGTCGCGGCCGTCCGCTCCGACGAGCGGCCCGTGGCCGTGCTGGCCATCGACCCCTCCAGCCCCGTGACCGGCGGCGCCATCCTCGGCGACCGCATCCGCATGAACGACTACGCCGGCGACCGCGACGTCTTCATCCGTTCGATGGCCTCGCGCGGACACCTCGGCGGGCTCGCCGGCACCACCGCCGAGTCGGCGGCCGTGCTCGATGCCTGTGGCTTCGGGCTCGTCTTCATCGAGACCGTGGGCACCGGTCAGAGCGAGGTGGAGGTCGCGTCGATCGCGGACACCACGGTCGTCGTCCAGGCGCCCGAGATGGGCGACGAGATCCAGGCCCTCAAAGCCGGTCTGCTGGAGGTGGCAGACCTCGTCGTGGTCAACAAGGCCGACCGACCCGGCGCCGATCGGGCCGCGATGCAGCTGCGCTCGATGCTGGCGCTCGGTGACGAGCTCGCGGGCTCGGGCGACCGACCGCGCCCCAAGCGCCCGGAGGTGTTGCTCGCATCAGGCCTGACCGCCGCCGGTGTGCCCGAGCTGCTGGCCGCGCTCGACCGCATCCACGAAGCACGCGCCGACCACGATGGGCCGCATGCGGCACGACTGGCACGGGCGCGGGCACAGGTCGAAGGCATCCTCGCCGACCGTACCCGCGACGCGCTCTGGTCCTTGCACCGCCGCGCCGAGACCGACGCGCTGATGGAGCGCGTGGCGACGCATGAGCTCGACCCCTACGCCGCGGCCGACAAGCTCATCGAGCAGCTCAGGTCGAGCTAGCCTCCTCGGCCGCTTCGGCCTCCGCGGTCTCGTTTTCGACGGCTACCTGCGCCGCGAAGACCGCCGTCGGTTCGACGCGATACAGGGCTCCGCGCTTGTTGCCCACGCTGCCGGCGACCCAGAACGAGCCATCCGGCGCGGCCGAGACCGAGTTGACGCGCATGCGGTCGAGCACCGTGGCTTCCTGGCCGTCCCGATGGAGCCTGATGCCCTTGCCGTTGTCAGTCCTTACCGCGAGTACGCCATCCTCGGAGATGGCTCGATTCGAGCCACGCCGTGAGACGACCTGCCACTCCGTGCCGTCGAATAGCCGCATGCCGTCCCAGGCCTCGACGCCGATGATGTCGTCGGCCCCAAGGAAGACGTTGCCGGTCCAGATCCCTTCGAGGTGCGGGATGAGCTCGGTGCCATCCCACTGCTCGACGCCGATCCCCCCACCGAGCCAGACCGAGCCCTCCGGCGCGACCACGCTGTTCGACGCCTTGGTCGATGACCACTCCCCGTCCTCGAAGATGGCGACGCGACTGCCGAAGAGCCACAGGCGGCCGTCGTCATCGAAGGCCAGGGAGCCGTGGTACTCACCCAGGCCGTCCGCACGTCCGTAGGTCTTCTCCCGGCCCAAGGGCCAGAGTCGGGATACGTTTCGTTGCCTGCCATCGTCGCGCTTGACCCTGATCATGACGCTGAGCCAGACATCGCCGTCCGGACCCACGGCGATGTGGCTGTGGCCACCCTGGCCCTTGGGCCACTTCCTCGCGAGGTCATGGCCGGCGTCGTCGTCGAGGATGCGCAGCACGCCGGGTGCGACCTCCTTCGTGCGCCAGCTCTGGTACTCCGTCGGGCCGTCCGCGTCCTGGGCGGCCACTCCACCTGTGCTACCGGCGAGCAGGCACACCGTGGCCGCCGCGATCCCGAACCGCTTGAGGTTCATCCGAAGTCCTCCTGCATGGCTGCCTCGAGAGCAGCACCGCACAACCCCTCTCGTCCTCTAAGAGGCCACGAGACGCCGGTTTCGTTCCACCTTGCCACCAGGAGATGGGCGTGAAGCCATGTGCTACGTTGTAGAACATGAGCACGGTCGGGATCCGAGCACTCAAGCAGAACGCCTCCGCGGTGGTGGCAGAGGCCGCGGCCGGCGATATCGTGGTCATCACCGACCGCGGTCGGCCGGTAGCCATGCTCGTGCCCTACAAGGAGAGCCGCATCCAGGCGATGATCGACGCCGGCCTGGCCACTCCACCGACCCGCTCGCTCGCGGACCTGCCCCCTCCGAGGCGCCGTCGTCCGGGAGAGCGGCCGTTGACCGAGATCCTGGAGGAGATGCGCTCCGAGGAGCGCTACTAGGTGTTCTACCTGGAGACCTCCGCGGCCACGAAGTTGGTGCTCGTGGAACGAGGCTCGGCCGCGCTGCGTCGCTGGCTCGCACCTCGTGTCTCGGCCGTGTTTTCGAGTGACCTCCTGAGAACGGAACTACTCCGCGTGGCTCGCCGTTCTTCGCCGGATGACATCCTGCAGGCCCGTGAGGTCCTCGATTCGATGCCGCTGTCGGGCTTGTCCACGGAGTTGTTCGAGCGGGCGGCACTGTTCGAGCCGAGGCAGATGCGTAGTCTCGATGCCCTGCACCTGGCTGCCGCGATGGAGGCCGGCACGGATCTCGATGGGATCATCACCTACGACGCCCGTCTATCGGAGGCGGCCGAGGGCCTTGGCGTCAACGTGATCAGCCCTCGGTAGCCTCGTCGTCGGGCGGCAGCGGCTCGGAGTTGACCTCGCCCTCGGTGAAGAGATCCATGAGGATGGGGTAGATCTCGTCGAACTTGCCCGTGTTCACCGCGTCATCGACCATGTTGTGGCCCAGGCCCATCTCCTCGGGCCACTCGTAGACCGAGGCGCTGGCGCCACCTTCCTGCCAAGCCGAGACGATGGCCTCCACCGTCTCGGGCTTGACCGCGCCGTCATTCGGGTTGGTCGTGAGCACCACGTGCTCGGCGGTGTGCGGTTCCGTGCGCGCCTGCTCGAGGGTGACCATGCCCAACCGGATGAGCTGCGCGACCGCGTGCGATGACAGCTTGGGGTAGCCGTAGTCGGGCGGGATGGTCTCCTTCTTGCCCGGGTCCCACCAGTACTGGATGTCCGGCACCGAGGTGACGGCGTTCACGACCTGCGTCGCGAACCAATCGGGGATGGGACGCAGGTTGACCATCGGCGCCAGGCCTACGACATGGTCGACCTCGGGTCGGTTCTGGGCGGCCCAGACCGCGGCCACACCACCCGCCGAGAGCCCGCCCACGACGACGCGCTCGCCGAGACCTTCGGCGATATCGATGGCTTCGTCCGTGGTGCGCACCAGATCCTCGGCCGTGAGCTTGCCCTGGTCGGTCGACAGCTTGTCCACGTATCCGTGATAGGGGTAGCGGGGTACGAGCACGTTCCAGCCGATCTCATGGAGGTCCGCGCCGAGGCGCCGGTACATGTACGGGCAGTTGGTGTAGCCGTGCAGCAGGACCACGGTCGTCTCCACCGGCTCGTCGTGGATCATCGACCACGACTCGCAGCGCTCGTCGATGGCCTCGTCGTCCCGCGCCTCGACATCGGCCCAGCGTGCCAGCGCCTCCTCGCGGGAAGTCGCCGGATCCGGTTGCGCGGTCAGTGAGTCCGCACCCAGCGGCTTGAGGGTCACGTACAGCAGGAACCCGCCGACGATGACCAGGACCACGACGAGGATGACGACGAGTGCGCGCTTCATGCGCTGCAGGCTACCCCTTGAGCGACGAGAGCCACGTCCCAAGCATCGTCATCCCGTCCTCGGTGAGGATGGACTCGGGGTGGAACTGGATGCCCTCGACCGGGTGCTCCTTGTGGCGGAGGCCCATGACCAGCCCATCGGGCGACGTGGCCGTCACCTCCAGCACCTCGGGCATCGAGTCACGGGCCACCGCGAGCGAGTGGTAGCGGCCGGCCTCGACGGGGGTCGGCAGGCCCTCGAAGACGCCGTGCCCACGGTGGTCGACGGCCGACTGCTTGCCGTGCACCGGCTCGACCGTGATGACCTCGCCGCCGTAGACCATACCGATGGACTGGTGCCCCAGGCACACGCCGAGGATCGGCGTCCGCGGCCCGAAGTGGCGGATGACATCGAGTGTGACGCCGGCATTCTCCGGTCGTGATGGGCCGGGCGAGACGACGATGCCGTCGAGGTCCCTGGCGGCGATCTCCTCGACGGTGATCTCGTCGTTGCGCACGACCTCCACGTCGGCGCCGAGCTGGCACAGGTACTGGTAGAGGTTGTAGGTGAACGAGTCGTAGTTGTCGAGCAGCAGGATCCGGAGGCCGGTGCCGGGCCGCTGCGTGGCGGTGGTCATCACTTGGTCTCCTGATCGCTGCTGCCGTAGATGGCCTCGGCCTCTGCCAGCGCGCTCAAGACCGCACCGGCCTTTGCCGCTACCTCTGCCGATTCGCGCTCTGGCACGGAGTCGGCCACGATGCCGGCGCCGGCGTGGACGAAGGCCGTGCCGTCCTTGAGCACCATCGAGCGGATGGTGATGGCGGCCTCCACGTCATCGGGGGCGAAGAAGCCGATGGCACCGCCATACGGACCGCGCTGTTCGCGCTCGTGTTCGGCGATGGCCTGCATGGCGCGGACCTTGGGCGCACCCGATAGCGTCCCCGCCGGGAACGTCGAACGGACCGCGTCGAAGGCGTCCCGCCCCTCGGCCAGCTCGCCTTCGACCTCGGACACGATGTGCATCACGTGCGAGTAGCGCTCGATGGCGTGGAGCGAGGCCACGCGCACCGAGCCCGGGGTGGCCACGCGCCCGACATCGTTGCGCGCGAGGTCCACGAGCATGGCGTGCTCGGCCAGCTCCTTCTCGTCGGCCAGCAGGTCGTCCTCGAGCGCCTGGTCCTCGACCGGGTCGGTCGAGCGGGGCCGGGTGCCGGCGATGGGTCTCGTGGAGACGACGCCGTCGCGCACGCGTACGAGCAGCTCGGGGGAGGCGCCCAGCACCGAGCGATCGGGCCCCAGGTCGATGGCGAAGAGATGCGGCGAGGGGTTGATGCGCCGCAGCGAGCGATAGATCTCGAGCGGACCGACCGAGCAGGGCAACTCGAAGCGTCGCGCCGGCACCGTCTGCAGCATCTCGCCTGCGTGGATGTCGGACACGAGCGTGGCCACGATCTCTTCGTAGCGAGGGTCGGCGGCAGGGGGCGTGTGCTTCGCGGCCGCTGCCGGGATCGGCACCGAGGCCTCGATGGCGCAGGGCGTGCCCAGCATCTCGATGGCCTCGTCGAGGCGGTCCTGCGCTCCGGGTCCGTCGAGGGTCGAGACCGTCGCGGTCTGGGACAGGTGGTCGAAGACGACGAGCGAGTCGGGCAGGTGGAAGAGCGCCAGCGGCAGCCCCACCGGGTTGGCCTTTGGCACCGGCAGCACCGGTTCGAAGCGCGCCGCCGACTCGTACGAAAGGAAGCCCACGCCCGACGCCAGCGAGACCGGCAACGAGCCGGTGGCGGGCGCGTCGGGCAGCAGCCGGCGCAGTGCCTCGAGCGGGTCGGTCGCGGGGAAGCGATCGATCTCGGCGTAGTCGTGCGTGCGCACGATGGCCTGCTCTCCCTCGACCGACATGATGCGGCCACGCACGCCGACCATCGAGTAGCGGCCGTAGCGAGCGCCACCTTCGACCGACTCGAGGATGAACGCGAGGCGGTCCTGGTCGTGCAGACGGAGCGCGGCCGCGACCGGACTGATGGTGTCGGCAGAGATCTCGACGGCGGCGACGCCGGCGAGCCCTGGCCGAGGGAGTTGGGTGGTCATGGTGTCCTTCTAGGGTGTCTCGTGCTCGTGGAGGTAGTCGATGGCTTCGAGATACCCGCGCCAACCGTGGCCCATGATGCGATGGCTGACGATCGGCTCGATGACCGAGACGCGGCGCCATTCCTCGCGCGCCATGATGTCGCTGATGTGGATCTCCACGACCGGGCACTCGGCTCCGGCGAGCGCATCGTGGATGGCGTACGAGTAGTGGGTGAAGGCACCGGGGTTGATGACGATGGCGTCGTAGTCGCGCTCCTCGATGCGGTCGATGAGTGCGCCCTCGTGGTTCGACTGGAAGGCCGCGAGGGAGTGCCCCCGCGCGGCGGCATGGTCGGCCGCGGCCGACTCGACGTCGGCTAGCGTGGTCGTGCCGTAGACCTCCGGCTGGCGCACCCCGAGGCGACCGAGGTTGGGGCCGTTGAGCAGCAGGATCCTCACCGGGTCGCCTCCGCGCTGATGTGGGCGATGGCCGCGTCCAGCTCCGCCTCGGAGACGTCGTCGACGTCGACCACGGTCCCGATGGCCATGGGCAGGATCCAGCGCTGGCGGCCTTTGATGCGCTTCTTGTCCGTGGTCAGCGCTCGCTTCACGACCGCCGCATCGAACTCGCGCGTGAGCTCGTAGCCGAGGCCGGCGCAGGCGTCGTCGATGCGTTCGGCCAGGCCCTTCTCGGCGCCACGGCCGGCGGCGATGTGCGCGACCGCACGCAGGCCCAGTACGACGGCCTTGCCGTGCGGCAGGCGGTAGCCGCTTTCGATCTCGAGCGCGTGGCCCAGCGTGTGGCCCAGGTTGAGCGTGCGTCGTTCGCCGCGCTCGAAGGGGTCGCGGTCGACGACGTCGAGCTTGAGCTGCACGGAACGGTCGATGATGGCGTAGCGGGCAGCCTCGTCGTTGCGCAGCGCGGCCTTCCCACGGGTCTCGACGAGCTGCCACAGCGCAGGGTCGCCGATGATTCCGGACTTGAGCGACTCGGCCATGCCGTCGAGCCGGCGCGACCGTGGCAGCGTCCGCTGGGTGGCCACGTCACCGACGATGGCGGCCGGTGGCCAGAAGGCACCGGCCGCGTTCTTGGCGCCTGAGAGGTCGACCGCGACCTTGCCGCCGATGGCCGCGTCGGTCATGCCCAGCCAGGTGGTCGTGACGGCCACGAAGTTCACGCCCCGCACGTAGAACGCCGCGGCCGCGCCGACCATGTCCGTGGTCACGCCCCCACCGACGCCGACCCAGGCGTCACCGCGCTCGGCACCCATGGCGCTGGCGGCCTCGAGCAGTTCGTCCACCGTGCGCAGTCGCTTCCGGCGTTCACCGGAGGGGATGTCGATGCGGCGCTCGTGCGGCAGGGCGGCCATGAGGTCGGGCAGTGCCGCGGCCACGCGGCGGTCGGCGACCACGACCGGTGTTCCGGTGCTGGTGGGCCTCAGGATGTCCTCGTAGATCGGCTCGTCCAGCTCCATGCCCAGGACGACCCTGGCGTTGCGCGGGCCCATGAGGTGGTCGCGGCGGACCTCCGCGTCGAGCAAGCGGCGCGCCGCCGGCCTCCCGCTCGTGGCGGCATCGACGACGGCATCGACGACGGCAGATGTCGGCCGGGCGGCATCGACGCGCACATCGGCCGCTCGGTAGAAGCGCTCGCGACGCGCTCGCTGGTCCGCCAGCCGGCCGGCGGCATCGCCGCTGAGCAGCGGGCGGGTCTCAGCCTGAACGGCCAGGCGCGAGAGCAGCACCTCGTCGGGCGCGTCGAGCCAGACCACCAGCCCGGCATTCCATAGCGCCCAGCGGTTGAGCGGGTCGATGACGGCACCACCGCCGGTGGCGATGACGGCTCCGTCGACCTCGGCAGCGAGCGCCACGGCTGCCGCCTCGTCGGCCCGGAAGGCGGCCTCGCCCCGGGTCTCGATGATCTCCGACGGATCGGCACCCAGGCGGTCGGTGATGTCCCCGTCGAGGTCGATGAGGGGACGACCCAGCCGTTCGGCGACGGCGGCCGCGACCGTCGACTTGCCCGAGCCTGAGAGCCCGATGAGCACGATGGACTCAGGCATCCGAGGTCCCTCCCAGCTCCGCGTCGAGCGCGGCGCGCATGGCCTCGACCGGCGCCTCGACCCCGAGCCAGAGTTCGAGCGAGCGCCAGGCCTGGCCCAGCAGGATGGCCGCGCCTGCCTCGGCCGGGGCGCCGATCCGGCGGGCCTCCCGGACCAGGCGCGTCGGGCTCGGCCGGTAGACGAGATCGAGCACGGCCAGGCCCGGCCGCAACAGCTCCGCGGGCACGAGCGTGTCCTCGGCGCCGGTGCCGACGGGAGTGGCGTTGACCAGGAGGTCGGCGTGGGTGATCTCGGTGGCTAGCCGGCCGATCGAGCCATCGGATCGGCGCAGGATCGTGATCTGCTCGGTGCCGACCTTGCGCAGCGCCAGCTGCACGGCAGCGCTGACACCGCCGGCACCCAACAGCAGGGCGTGGTGGACGCCGTCGGGCCGGAGGCGCTCGATGGCCTCGACCGTGGCCGGGAAGTCGGTGTTGTGGCCGATGAGCCGCTCGCCTTCGCGCACGACGGTGTTGACCGCCTCTGCCTCGCGCGCGACGTCGCTGAGCTCATCCATCTCCGCCGCGACCGCCGCCTTGTGCGGCACGGTCACGTTGGCACCGCCGGCATCGGAGCGGCGCAGCGAGGCCACGGTGGCAGGCACCTCCTCTGCCGCCACATCCGCGAGCACGTAGCGGTGGGGCAGGTCGAGCGCACTGAACGCGGCAGCCATCATCGCCGGCGACGCCGAGTAGGCGATGCCGTGACCGAGCAGCCGGAACGTCAGCGCATCGGGCATCAGGCGTCCGTGCCCTCCACGACGGTCGCCTCTTCGGCGGCGTTGTCGGGCAGGGCCTCGAGCGTGCCGGCGGCCGCGTCACCACGCGGACCCTCGGAGCGGGCGCGTCGTCGACCGACGGCAGCGAGGACGTCGCCGATGGTGTCGCCACCCATGTCGGCAAGCAGGGCGTCGGCCAGGGCGATCGCGAGCATGGCCTCGCCGACCACCGCGGCGCGCGGGATGATGGCCACGTCGCTGCGCTCGATGTGGGCGCGGCGGACCTCACCGGTGGCCAGGTCGACCGAGTCCAGCGGTTTGCGCAGGGTGGCCACGGGCTTGACCGCCACGCGCGCCACGACGGCGGCGCCGTTGGTCATGCCGCCCTCGGTGCCGCCGGCGCGGTTGGTCTTGCGTTCCCAGGCCGGGGTGCCGGGCTCCACCTCGTCATGGACCCCCGATCCGCGCTTGCCGGCGGCGCCGAAGCCGATGCCGATCTCGACGCCCTTCACGGCCTGGATACCCATCAGTGCCTCGGCCACGGCGGCATCGATGCGGGTGTCCCACTCGGCGTTGCCGCCGATGCCGATGGGCATGCCCTCGGCCACGACCACGAACGAGCCACCGACCGAATCGCCGGCATCGATAGCCGCGTCGACCTCGGCCATCATCGCCTGCTCTGCTTCGGGGTCGGGGCAGCGTAGCGGCGTCGGCTCTTCGCGATCGGCTTCGACCCAGCCCTCGGGTACGTGTGCGACGGGCTCGTCGACGCCACCGAACGCCCGCACTGGGCCCAGCTGGTCGACGAACGACCAGATGGTCACGCCACAGGCCTCGAGCAGCTGGCGGCAGACGGCGCCGGCTGCCACGCGGGAAGCGGTGGAACGAGCGGAGGCTCGCTCGAGCACGTTGCGGATGTCGCCGGTGTCGTACTTGACCGCGCCTGCGAGGTCGGCGTGGCCGGGGCGCGCGAGCGTGATCGGCTTGGGCCGCTCGGACTCGGGCGTGGGCTCGACCGACATGCGCTCGGTCCAGTTGTCCCAGTCGCGGTTGGGGATGGAGAAGGCGAGGGGAGAGCCGAGCGTGCGCCCGAAGCGCAGACCGGCCGTCCACTGCACACGGTCGCGCTCGATCTGCATGCGGCGACCGGAGCCATAGCCGTGTTGTCGGCGGGCGAGCTCCTCGTCGACGCCGGCGGTGGAGATCTTCAGGTCGGCCGGCAGGCCCTCGAGGATGCCCGAGAGTCCCGGGCCGTGGGACTCGCCGGCGGTGAGGAGTCGGAGTCGTCGCAGCGTCATGAGGCCAGGTGCTCCATGTCGGTCCAGAAGGTGGGATAGGAGACGGCCGCGCAGGCGGGGTCGTCGATCTCAACGGTACCCGCTACGCCGGTCAGTGCGGCGACCGCGAACGACATCGCGATGCGGTGATCGCCGTCGGTGCGGATCGCGGCGTCCCGGGGCGCACCCTTCGACACGATCCAGCCGTCCTCGCGCTCCTCAGCCACGGCGCCGATGGCCTGCAGCCCTTCGACGACACGGGTGATGCGATCGGATTCCTTGATCCGCAGTTCGCGGGCGCCGCTGAGGGAAGATGTACCCTCGGCCGCGGCCATGGCCATGGCGATGAGCGGGAGCTCGTCGATGACGTCAGCCACGCGGTCGCCCGACAACTCGATGGCCCGCAGCGGCCGGCCACCCGAGACGATGATCGTGCCGACCGGCTCTGGGCACCACTCGGTAGGTCCGTCCGATGCGACCCTGATGTCGGCACCCATGTCTCGCAGAACGTCGATGATGCCCGTGCGCGAGGGGTTCAGGCCGACTTCCTCGATGACGATGTGCGCGTCCGGGTGCAAGGCGCCCGCGACGAGCCAGGCGGCGGCACCGGAGATGTCACCGGGCACATCGATGGTGCGGGCCCTGAAGCCGGCCGGCCCCTCGACGCTGGTGACGTAGCCCTCGCGACGGACCGGGGCGCCAAGCCAGGCGAGCATGCGCTCGGTGTGGTCGCGCGTGGGGCCCGGCGAGACGATGGTCGTCGTGCCCTGGGCGGCCAGCCCGGCCAACGTCAGCGCCCCGATGACCTGGGCGCTCGCGATCGGCAGCTCGTGCTCGGTCGCGAGCAGCTCGCGTGAGCCTTCGACGAGGATCGGTGCGTGGCCGTCCTCGGTCACGATGTGGGCGCCGACCGTGCGCAGGGGCGCAGCGACGCGCTCCATGGGTCGGCTCGTGAGCGAGGCGTCACCGCGGAGCGTGGCCTGAGCAGGGCGGCCGGAGAGTGCGCCGATGAGCAGGCGCATGGCCGTGCCGGCATTGCCGCAGTCGAGCATCTCGCCGCCCGCACCCGGCAGCACCGCCGCCTTGGCTGTGCCTCCACCGCGGATCCGGACCCGCGTGTAACCGACCGGCCCTTCGCCGATCGACTCGACCGCGCCCAGCGTCTGGAGCACGTGCGCCATCGAGAGCACGTCCTCGCCGGGGCGGACGACCGTCACCTCGGCCTCGCCCTCGGCCATGGCGTTGAAGAGCAGGGCTCGATGCGCGACCGACTTGTCAGCCGGCAAGCGCAGCCCCCCGACGAGTGAGGCCGCGGCACTGACCGCGCCTCCGGCGTACGCGCCTTGAGCCCCTGCCTCATCGTTCACCGGGCGGCTCCCCCGTCCACGGCGACGGGCTCCTCGGACGCAGCGGCACCGGCAGCCGCGGCGTCGGCGGCCGCGCCACGCCGCTGGGCCGAGCGCGAGACACGCAGGATGGCCCCGAAGACCATCTCGCGTTCCTCGGGTGTGAGCACGCCCTCCTCGCCGGCGTGGCTGGCCTTCTCGATGAGCTCTCGCTCACGGGTCACGTCGTGGCCGTGGTCACCGGCCTCACGCGTCTGCTGGACCGCCACCGAGAGCTCGGCGCGCTCCTCGATGAGCGCCGCGATACGTGAGTCGACGTCGTCGATGCGGGCGCGCAGACGCTTGCGCTCGACCGGTGCCTCGATGTGTGTCTGGGCGTGCGAGGCGGTCGGCTGGCGCAGGTACTCGTGGCGACGAAGGTCGTCCATGAGATCGCCGAACTCGGGGAACGAGAGCGACTGCTCCGAGTCCGAGCGCGCCGCGGGCGGGTCGGGATGGACCTCGATGATGATGCCGTCGGCTCCGACCGCGGCACCGGCGACGGCCAGCGGACGGACCAGCGGACGATGACCGGTCCCGTGCGAGGGGTCCACGATGATGGGCAGGTGCGTGCGCTCCTGGATGACCGGCACGGCCGAGAGGTCGAGCGTGTTGCGCGTGGAGGTCTCGAAGGTGCGGATGCCGCGCTCGCACAGGACGACGTTGGGGTTGCCCGAGCTGAGGATGTATTCAGCGGCCATGAGCAGCTCGTCGACGGTGTTCGACAGACCACGCTTGAGCAGGACCGGCTTCCTCGACTGGCCGACGGCCTTGAGCAGGACGAAGTTCTGCATGTTGCGCGCGCCGATCTGGAGCATGTCGACGTACTCGTCGAAGACCCCGACGTCCGCCGGGTCGGTGATCTCGCTGACGACGGGCAGGTCCGCCTCGGCCCCGGCCTCGGCCAGCAGCTTCAAGCCCTCGACGCCGAGGCCCTGGAAGGCGTAGGGGGACGAACGCGGCTTGAAGGCGCCGCCACGCAGCAGGGTGGCGCCCTCGCGCTTGACCCAGTTGGCGGTGGCCACGACCTGCTCGCGTGATTCGACCGCGCAGGGTCCCGCGATGACCGCCAACGGCGCACCCGCGCCGATCTCGACCCTCCTCCCGACCCGGATGCTCGTCCTTCCGGGATGGTGCTCTACCGAGGCCAACTTGTAGGGTTTGGAGACGCGGATCATCTGTTCCACGCCGGGCATGGTCTGGAGGTGCTGGACACGCTCCACGCCGACACCGACGACGCCCATGACGATGCGCTCCTCGCCCACCATCACGTAGGTCTCGAGGCCCTCCTCGGCGACGGCCTGCTTGACGTCGTCGATCTCGTCGGGTGCTGCGCCGGTGCGCATCACGATGATCATCTCGGTACCACCTTCGTCCTGCTCTTGGTGCTGCTCGTGTCGTTCGTCCTGGGAGTCCGCGCCTCGAGGCAAACAAAAAACGCAGGCCCCCCAGGGTCCTGCGTCAGCGGGCACGAGTGCCTCTGCCGCCGGGATCTACCCGGCCGCCTCGTACCCGCTAGCTAAAGTACCAATACTGGTAGGTCATGCTGCGGCGGACACTAGCGGAGCGCCAGCACCCCTGTCAATCTGCGCCGTCGTTCGTATGGCCCCCGGATGTGGGCGTCATCGGTCAGGAAGCAGGTGGCGCCGGTCTGTCGAGCGCCGGCCACGTGGCCTGCGCCACCGAGGTCGCGGCCGGGACTGCGGCCCCGCGCAGCGTCGATGGCGGTCCCGGCATCGAGCGGAATGACGCGGAGATTGGGCACGGCGCGCAACTCATCCGCGCACGACTCCAATATGGCTACATCACCGAGGGCCGTCGGCCGTGAAAGCAGCTCGGTCATGCCCCGATGACTGGACTCGACCGGCCTGTGGCTCCACGCCACGCCCATCCCCCTGTGGCTCCACGCCACGCCCATCCCCGTGTGGCTGAGCGTGACCAGCCTGCGGCTGGAGTGCACGCTCTCAGCCTGATCGCGGGTAGGACTGACGCTCCCAGTCTGCTGGAGGGTGAGACGAAACACTTCGGCGTCGAACATGTCGAGTTCACTCACCACGAGATGGCCACGCGGGTGACGGTTACCTACCGACGGTTGCGCGCACGCTCGAGGGCCAGCGCCTGGAGAGGCAGGACGGTCAGCGCGTCGGTGATCTCACCGCGCTTGATGAGGGCCATGACCTCCTCGAACGGCAGCCAGCGGAACTCGAGCTTCTCCTCCGGGTCGGGCTCGGCCTCGCCGTGGACCAGGTCGGTGGCAAGGTAGGCCACGGCCGCCTCGTCGGTGACCGAGTTCGATAGTTCCCAGCGTCCGATCTCGCGCCACGTGCGAGCGGTCAGGCCGGTCTCCTCGAGAAGCTCACGCTTGGCACCCTCGAGGGAGTCCTCCTCCAACGGTGAGCCACCCTCGGGGATCTCCCAGTGGTAGGTGTCGAAGGCGTAGCGATGCTGTCCGACGAGCGCCACGCGGTCTTGCTCATCGACGGCGACCACGCCCACCGCGGTGTTCTGGAAGTGGACCACGCCGTAGATGCCGGGCGCGCCGTCGGGGCGGGTGACGTCGTCGTGCCAGACGGTCAGCCAGGGGTTGCGATAGCCGACCGTGCGCCGGTTGCGCGTCCAGGGTCCGACGCGTGTCTCGGCCCAGCCGGCTTCCTCGGGAGAAGCACGGCGGATCCTCAAAACTCGGTGTGCTCGTCGGGTGCGGCCACACCCGCGGACGAGGCCGACGAGAGGACCGTGCGACCGCCGTCCACCTTCCACACCGAGCCGCTGACGTACGAGGCCTCGTCGCTCAGCAGGAAGGCGATGATGCCGGCTGCTTCCGCCGGATCACCCATGCGCCCGAGCGGGATGTCCGGCCGTTCGTCAGGCGGGAAGAGCTTCTCGTCGAAGGGCGTATCGAAGGCGCCTGGGGCGAGCACGTTCACGCGCACACCCTCCTTGGCGCCGATGAGCGCGAGCGAGCGACCGAGCCCCTCCAGCCCGGCCTTGGCTGCGGCGTAGGCCGGCGAGCGCAGTGAGCCTTCGGTGCTGCCCACGATGCTGCCCAGCAGCACGACTGCGCCACCGGCCGTGCGCAGGGCCGGCCAGGCCAGACGGGCCGCCTGCCAGGAGGCGGTGAGATCCACGCGCAGCACCTGCTCCCAGTGGGCTTCGTCGTCCCAGGGGCCGCTCGGCGGCAGGCCCGCAGAACAGACGAGGCCCGCGAGGCGGCCATCAGGGGCAGCGACGGCCAGGGCGCGCTCGATGTCAGCGACCTCGGCCGCGTCACCAGCCACGGCCTCTACGCCCTCGGGTGCGAGCGGGCGACGCGAGAGCGAGGTCACGGCCCAGCCGTCAGCAGCCAGCCGCTCGGCCGCGGCATAGCCGATGCCCGACGATCCGCCGGTGACGAGGCAGTGGCGCTGTTCGTGGTCGCTCATGGCCGCATCGTACCGGAGCCGCGCATCGGCCCGGACGCCAGTCGCCGTTGGCCCTACGATTCCGCGATGGGCAACATCGCGATCGTCTCCTGCACGTCGGCCGATCTCACGCCAGAGCAAGCGAAGGAGGTCGGGGTCACCCTCGTGCCTCTCAAGGTCAGCTTCGGCGACGAGACATGGGATACCGTCACCGAGCTCTCCAACGAGGACTTCTACAGCAAGCTCACCGCGCCTGGCGCACCCTTCCCCAAGACGGCTGCGGTCAACCCCAGCCAGTTCGAGTCGGCCTTCCGAGAGGCCCTCGACGCGGGTGCCGTGGGTGTCGTCTGCGTCACCATCAGCTCCGGGATGTCGGCGACGTACGCGGCTGCGGTGCAGGCCGCCGAGGCCTTCGAGGCTGGTGTCGTCCAGGTCGTCGACTCGCGTACCGTGACCCAGCCGCAGGGCATCATCGTTCGCCGCGCCGCGGACCTCGCAGCCACCGGCGCCGGCCAGGCGGACATCGTGGACCTGTGCCAGGACCTGGTCGGTCGCAGCCGGCTGAACTTCACACCCAACACGCTCGAGTACCTGCAGAAGGGCGGTCGCATCGGCCGCGCTTCCGCGTTGGTCGGCTCCATCCTGTCGATCAAGCCCATCCTCGGGGTCGACGAGGATGGCGTCGTCATCTCGGTCGATCGCAAGCGCACCGCGGCCAAGGCCCGCCAGCGTCTGCTGGAGATCGCCGCCGAGGCCTCGCTCGAGCAGGTGGCCGTGCTGCACACCGGCGCCGCCGACGTGGAGCGATTCGCCGACCAGGTGGCCGAGGCCACGGGAGTGCCGCGCAGCGACATCGAGATCATCCTGACCGGTCCCGTGGCGGGCGCACATGTCGGCCCGGACATGGTCGGCGTGACACGCATCCTGGCCGGCTGAACTCGGCCGAATGGCCCTTCGGCATCAGCAAGCGCCGCGTTACGCTTACACGGCTTCGATCGAGCCAGCCCGCCCCAGCCTCAGGGGCCCGGCGCTCGTTGTTGGGAGGTTGAAGTCCTGATGGCCGCTCCTGAGGTCACCCCGGTGCAAGATGCGTGGGCGGTCGCCCAGCGCCAGTTCGACATCGCCGCCGACCGGCTGCAGCTGGATCCACAGCTCCGTGCCGTCCTGCGCGAGGCCGAGCGCGAGCTCATCGTTACGGTCCCCGTGCGCATGGACGACGGGCGAGTCGAGGTCTACAGCGGCTACCGCGTGCAGCACAACCTCGGCCGCGGTCCGTCGAAGGGCGGCCTGCGCTACCACCAGGACGTGACCCTCAACGAGGTCCGGGCCCTGGCCATGTGGATGACCTGGAAGTGCGCCGTCGTGGGCATCCCCTTCGGTGGCGGCAAGGGCGGCGTGGCCGTCGATCCCAAGCAGTTGTCCGAACGCGAGCTGGAAGGCCTGACCCGCCGTTTCGCCACCAACATCAGCGTCATCATCGGCCCCCAGAGCGACATCCCCGCGCCGGACGTCAACACCAACCCGCAGGTCATGGCCTGGATCATGGACACCTACTCGATGCACGTCGGCCACACCGTGCCGGGCGTGGTCACGGGCAAGCCCATCAGTCTCGGCGGCTCCGAGGGCCGTGCGGAGGCTACCGGTCGCGGTGTCGTCGTGACCATCTCGGAGGCCGCGCGCCACATCGGGCTGGACCTCATCGGCGCCCGCGTCGGCATCCAGGGCTTCGGCAACGCCGGCTCTGTGGCGGCGACCCTGCTCGACTCCATGGGCGCCAGCGTCGTGGCCGTCTCGGACTCCCAGGGTGGCATCTACGCGATGGGCGGACTGGACATCAGGGCGGTCAAGGCCTGGAAGTCGGAACACGGCACGGTGGTGGGCTTCCCCGGCTCGGAGAACGTGACCAACGCCGAGCTGTTCGAGCTGGACCTCGACGTGCTGGTGCCGGCGGCGCTGGAGAACCAGATCACCCAGGCGAACGCGCCACGGGTGAAGGCCAGGATCGTGGCTGAGGCGGCCAACGGCCCCACCACCCCAGATGCGGACGAGATCCTCTACGCCAACGGCATCTTCCTCATCCCTGACATCCTCTGCAACGCCGGCGGCGTGACCGTCTCCTACTTCGAGTGGGTCCAGGACTTCAACCGCGACCAGTGGTCCGAAGAGGTCGTCAACAGCAAACTCACGGCCATCATGGTCCGCTCCTTCGGAGAGGTCGTGGCCATGGCCGAGCGTGAAGAGGTCGACATGCGTACCGCGGCCTACCTGCTAGCGGTCGATCGGGTCGCTCAGGCCACCGCGCTTCGCGGGCTTTACCCCTAGCTCAACGGAGGAACGCGATGGTCGACCGACTGGATCACGAGGAGCAGTTCCTCTTCAAGGAGGAGGTGCTTACGCTGGCCGAAGCACTCGGTGAGCCGGGCGCGCTGGACAACGTCGAGGACCTGCTCACCGACGTCATCACCAGCCCGCGCTTCGACTCCGAGGTGTTCACGCTGGAGCGCTCGCTGCAGGTGATGCTGGGCGCTCGGCCGGGGACCACCCTTGTCGGTCTGCTCACGGTCTCGCCAGACGTCTTCGACCAGGTAGCAGAGGTGCGCATCACGCCGGATGTGCTGGAGCGCATGCGGGCCTGGCGGGCCCGCTTCGGCCTGGCCATCGACAACGCGCTCAACTTCCTCAACAACCCCGACGGCATCCAGGGCCACGACTTCTCTACACAGGTCGCCAACGCCGATGAACGGCGTGTGCTGCAGGGCCGCCTGACGCTCGTTCGCTACAACAACGAACCGCAGTTCTTCCTCGCCGACGCCCACGTCTTCTACGGCCTCATCGCTGACATCCTCGATCAGCTCGGCCCCTACACCGCGGAGGACACGGTCGACGACGATACGCTCATGCGCCTGCGTGATGCGCTCGATCGCATCGACCGCAACCTCGCCGCCCGAGGCCGCGACTAGCCCGGGTTCGGCCCATCCGGCAGCGCTGCGCGCGGTCTCGCCGTCATCCGTCGTGGCCGCGTCCACGGCTGTGGTCTCGTAGTCACCCGTCGCCCAGATCGACGCTACGGGTCCGGTCACGATCGCCTCTTGGCCAAGTGTCGCCGGTAGCGACGCTAACGCCCGGATCGTCTCGGTCTCGTAGTCGGTCGTCGTCCGAGTCGACGCTAGTCCAGCGAACGCGTCGTGCGTGTTGGACAACGGTCGATGGCGACGACACCCGACCATCGTGGGGCTTGAGGAGCTGTCGATCCGGGCGCATCGAGACCGCCGATGTCGTGGCCAGTGTCTACAAGAGCGGACGGTGTCGGTGGGGGCGACGGATGGCTACAAGATGGAGGGCGACGGATGGCGACAAGACCGAGGCCGCGGATGGGCGGCCGTACGCGCTTGCCGGCGCGGGCTAGTCGAGCAGGCCCGCTGCCTCGAGCTCCGCGCGCAGTCCAGCCGCGCCCTTGAAGTGGTGCGTGTGGATGCCGTACGAGCGCGCCGCCACGGCGTTGGGCTCGTGGTCGTCGATGAAGATGATGTCTTCAGCCCGCAGGTCGTAGGTGCGCAGGAGGTAGTCGAAGATGTCGCGGTCGGGCTTGACCATCTTGATACGGCCGGAGACGACGACCCCGTCGAACAGCTCCAGCCAGTCGAACTTGGCCTCCGCATGCGGAAACATCTCCGCGGACCAGTTGCTTAGCGCATACAACGGAGTGCCTCTGGCCTTGAGCTCGCGCAGGATCTCGACGGTGTCCTCGTGGGAGCCGGCGAGCGTCTCGGACCAGCGCTCGGTGTAGAGGTCGAAGATCTCGGCCCAGCCGGGATAGTCGGCCTTGTTCCTGGCCATGGCCTCGTCCCACGAGTCGCCCTTGTCGCGCTCGAGGTTCCAGGCGTGGTTGAGGACATCGGCAAGCAGGGCCTCCATCTCGGCCTCACGGCCGGGCATGACCTTGCGCAACAGCTGGCGGGGTTCCCAGTCCACGAGGACCCCGCCCAGATCGAAGACGACGGTGTTCACACCCTGATGCTAGCGGGTCTGTGGCCGTACCCTTGAGTACATGCGACAGGTCTATCTTGCAGCCACCGGCCGCAACCGCGGGAAGACGACCCTCTCCCTTGGATTGCTGGCGGCGCTCATCGACAAGGGCATCGACACCGCCTTCACCAAGCCGGTGGGGCAGCGCTACGCCATGGTCGACGAGGTCCCGGCCGACGAGGACGCCATCCTCATGAAGGAGCTCTTCGGCCTGCAGGACGACTTCGTCGACATGAGCCCGGTGCACATCCCGCGCGGCTTCACCAAGTCCTTCATCAAGGGCGAGGTCGTCGAAGACCTTTCCTCGAAGATCGATGTCGCACACCGCAACCTCAGCGGCCACGAGATGCTGCTTATCGAGGGCACCGGCCATGCCGGCGTAGGTGCGGTCGTGGGCCTGTCGAACGCTGACGTGGCGGCCCGCATGCGGGCACCGGTGGTCATCGTCAGCGAGGGCGGTGTCGGCCGGCCCATCGATGAGATCGTGCTCAACCAGGCGCTCTTCGCGCGTCGCGGCGTGCCGCTCGTAGGAGCCGTCATCAACAAGGTCGACGTGGACGCCGACCCGACCCTGCCAGAGGTGCTCGAGCGCGGCCTCGCACTGCATGGCATCGACCTACTGGGCATCCTGCCCTACCGGCCGCTGCTCTCGTATCCCACGCTTTCGATGATCCTCGAGCAGCTCCACGGCGATCTGCTCAGCTCGGGCGAGGACATGGACCGCCACATCGAGCACATCGCCATCGGCTCGGGACAGGCACGGCACGTGCTCGAGAAGATCGGCCCCGGTTCGCTGCTCATCGTGCAGGGCGACCGCGAGGACGTCATCCACGCGGTGATCGCGGCCAACGAGACGCAGAAGGAGCTGAACCAGGAGCCCGGGCTGCTCGACCGACTGCGCAGCCGCCCGGCCTTCGGGCGTGAGCCGGAAGACCCCGACGCCCGCCTGCTCGCAGGCATGGTCTTCACCAACGACCGGCGGCCGTCGGACCGTGACGTCGAGGCCCTGCGCACGGCCGGCATCTTCTCCCTGCTGGTATCCGAAGAGATCTACCCCATGGCCAGCCAGCTGCACAACCTGCTCATCAAGACGCACGTGCAGGACCGGGCCAAGATCGAAGCCATCAAGCAGGTCGTGGCCGAGAACTTCGATGTCGACATGCTGCTCGAGCGCCTCGATCAGCCGACGTACCCCTTCGGCGTGCCGCTGGGTGCGGCCGACACGGCGCCAGATGAGACGGCCGGGCCACGGACGCTGATGCGCAAGGGGCTGCAGCGCCTCGCCGAGGGCGCCTCCCGCCTGGGCGGGGTCAGTCGAGACTGACGGGCT
>CAVVYR010000020.1:0-31884 GCA_963752475.1 uncultured Chloroflexia bacterium
CGAGGCCCACGAGTCGCCGCTGGACGAGGTCGTCGCCCGGCGCTGCCGCTTCATCATCGAGGAGAACCAGCGAGTGCTCGACCTGGCCGAGCCCTTGCGCAGCGGAGACCGTGAGGCCCTCGGACGCATCTTCGACGCGTCCTGGCTCGGCGCCATCCGCCTCTTCGAGATCGGGGCGCCCTCGATGGAGGCGATGCACGACTCGATGACCGATGCTCCAGGTCTCATCGCGAGGCGCCAGGCTGGTGCGGGCTTCGGCGGCTGCCTTGTGGCCATCGTGGACCGCCTGAATTTAGAGGGCTTCGCTGCACACGTGACCGACGAGTACCACGGCAACACGGGCGTCGAACCCAGCGTGTTCGGCGTGGAGGCCTCAGCGGGGGCGCATCTGCTGCAAACCGAGTAGGAGACACGGTCACGGCCCGGGCACGCCGACCACGCTGCGAGCCCCACGCCCATCGACTTCGTCGCAGCGGATGTTCTGGGCGACATCACCCCGTGCATCACGTGCTACGTTGGGTGGGGTCAACGCGTCTACGGCCGACCGCGACTGACCATGGACCAAGGAAGGACGCATGACGACGGAACCGATGATGCCCGCTGGGCTCCTGGACCTGACGCTCGACGCCGCCCGACGCGACAAGCAGACGGTCACACCGGAGGGTGCGAGCATCGCGCCTCTGCTGCACGGCATGTCCATCCACCGCAGCCCGACGCACACCGACGACCGGGGCACCCTGACCGAAATCCTGGACCCCCGGTGGGAATGGCACCCCGACCCCATCACGTACATCTACTACATCACTGAGCGGCCCGGACGTGCCAAGGGCTGGGCGCTGCACAAGACGCATGAGGATCGGTACTTCATCGTCCGGGGTGAGGTCGAGTTGGTGCTCTTTGACGTGCGACCCGACTCACCCACGCTCGGCCAGATCTGTCAGCTCGCGCTCTCCGATCGTGACCACTTCATCGTCAACATCCCGACCCACGTGTGGCACGGCACCCGCAACCTCGGCCGAGAGGACGCCATCCTCATCAATCTGCCAACGAAGCCGTACGACCACACCGATCCCGACAAGTACCGCCTGCCCCTGGACACGCCCCTCATCCCCTACTCGTTCGGCGATACTCCCGGCTGGTGAGCAGCCAGCCCAGCTCGTGAGCCGCTCGGTCTCCTGATGGCTCCGCGATTCAGCGTGCTGTTGCCCACACACAACCGCTCCGATGTCGTGGGCAACGCGATTGAATCGGCCCTGGCTCAGACGGAGGCAGACTTCGAGCTGCTGGTCGCAGGGGATGGCTGTACGGATGACACGGCATCGGTGGTCAGCTCGTTCGCCGATGAGCGCATCCGCTGGTTCGACCTGCCCAAGGCTCAAGGTTTCGGCTACGCCAACCGCAACGTCGCCCTGCGCGAGGCTCGCGGTGAACTCATCGCCTACATCGCGCATGACGATCTGCTGTTGCCCGATCATCTGGAACTCATGGACCGGGCCTTCGACCGGTCGGGCGTGGAATGGGCCTATAGTCGAGGGTTGTGGATGGACGATAAGGGCGTCGCGGTCCCCTTAGCTGTCGACCTTCGCCGGCCTGACGATCTTCGGGAGTTCATGGACATCCGTAACTCCATCACGATGACATCGGTGGTCCACCGTCGTAGCAGCCTCGACCGCTACGGTTACTGGCCCGAGGACCTACCGAAGGGCGGCGACTGGGTGCTCTGGCGACGGATGGTCGGGCCATCGGAGGGGGCCAACCTCGCCTACCTCCCGACTGTCACATGCATCCACTTCCGGGCCGACTGGCGCGACCCGACAGACTGGGGCCCGCCACCATTGCGGGAGTGGCTGGCCGAAGCCGCGACCTCCTGGTGGCCCGAGGGCCTCCAAGTGGGGATCGGGCCTGACGCGCCACCGCAAACAGAGGTGTGGCGACGACTCGCCGCTGACCCGGTCGGGCTCAGTGGTCTGATGCGTGACGGCGTGGTCGACGTCATCGACGGTTTTGCCCGAGGGGCGCCCGAATCGCATCGAGCAAGGGAGCAAGAAGCCAAGCGTGCGGACGCGCTGCAGGTTCGCGCAGACTCGTCGCAGGTTCGCGCAGACGGACTGGCTCGCGAGCTCGAGAGCCTGGGCCTCCAGGCGCAGCGCCTGCGCCAAGCCCTGGCATCGGTGCGCTCGACGAACAAGACGATCCTGGGTTCGAGGTCGTGGCGCGCGACAGCCCCGCTGCGCGGGCTGGGGCGCGCGATGCGGCGCGTCCTGGGGAGGAACTGGACGTGACGTCTGAGTCGACCCGCAGCTCGCGTGTGCGGCTCGCCCCGACGTACCGGGAAGTCGACCGATCGCCCACGCAGGTCGAGGCCTCGGCGGGTGCGTGTCGGCTGGAGGTCGGCTGAGCCGAAGGAGCGCGACGCACGAGCCGTTGCCAGTCGGTCGTCGAGCTTCAGCGGCTCGTAGCCGTACCGGCTGCAGTCCTCGTGGTAGAGCCGGCCGATCTCGTCCCGCAGCGCCTCGTCGTAGAAGGCTTCCGTCCTCGGGATGTCGACCCCGGACGTGGCCTGGAACGGCGTGTCGCCGAAGAAGTCCTGCACGTCCGCGCGCTTGGCGTGGTGACCTGAGCGTCTGGGCAGGGAGAGCTCGGTGGCCGGCAGCCCTAGCTTCGCTTCACCTCCGGCGCCAGCCGCATACTCTCCTCGATGGGGATGATGGTGAGGTCGTCGAGTCGACCGAAGCGCTCGCACAGGCTCACCTGCTCTCGCGAGTGTGCGTCCACCGTGGCCAGGTCGCTGGCGCTCAGGAGGCTCACGAACTCGCGCAAAGTCGACGTCCCGGTGGCGGAGGCGGCCCGCCCCAGGTACACGCCGATCATCTGCAGCGCCGGCGCCTCCCTTCCGACTTCCGGGTCGTGTTGCGCTTGCTGCCAGTAGAGCGGGTACCCGCTCACCGCACGGTGAACAGGGTTGCGCGCGAACTTGATGATCCAGGGCCCCAGCGTCGGGATGGCGTCGAGCGACTCCGTGTAGTCCGGGCGCTGGATGAAGACGCGCAGGCGGTACTCATGCACCAGGCGGAGTAGGCCATGGCCTCGTCGAGTACCCCTTCGGGGTGGAAGAGCCACTTGGACGCCATGGTTCGGCCGGCCTTCGCGCTTCAGAGGACCGGCAGGTCGAGCCGCTCCGAGTACATTGGGACCGGGGAGCGACGCGCCGCTCCAGGCATGGGTCCGGACGCTGCCGTAGCACGCTCACGCGGAGCGCCTTGTGGATGCCAGGCCCGCGGAAGGGCTCGGTCAGTCGGCTGGGTATCGCCGAATCGTGGCCCAGAACCCGCCGGGGCTGCGTCGGCCACTCCGGGCCGCTCAGGTCATTCGGATGGGTGCACCTCTCGGTGCAGGTACGGTAGCCGCAGCAGGTCGAGGTAGGCGACCGCTGCCATCGACAGCCGAATCCGCGATCCCCCGACGTCGTGCCACTCGACCGGAACGACAGCGATGTCGTAGCCCAGGCGTCGTGCGAGGTAGATGGTCTCCGAGTCGAACGAGAGCCCGTTGGTCCTGAGGCGGGTGAAGATGTCCTGCGCAGCCTCTCGCTGGAAACCCTTGAACCCGCACTGGGTGTCGGGAATGTCACCGGTCACGAGCAGCCCGGCCAGACGTCGGTACGCTCCCCCGAACGCACGCCGGTAGAGCGGCTGGCTGGCGCGGAGATCCAACCCGTCGGGGTGGACCCGGCTTCCCAGGGCGACCTCGCTCAGCTGCAGCGCCTCCAACAGCAGGGGGATCTGGCTCGGAGGTGTGGCCATGTCCGCATCGGCGAAGACCACGTTCTCGCCATCCGCCGCCAGGACGCCGGCGGCGACGGTCGCGCCCTTGCCCAGATGCGGCCTCCGCATCACGCGCAGCGGCACATCCCCGGCCGTGCGCGTGCTGGCCTCCGGCCAAGCTTCGAGGATGGCTGCGGTCTCGTCGCTGGAGCCATCGTCGACGACGAGCACGTCCCAGCGTCCGCCCCGGCTCATCTCCCGTCCTGCGCCATCGAGCCACCCGTAGAGCACGCCCAGTGCCGCCTCGACGCGAGCCTGCTCGTTGTAGACAGGCAGGACCAGGGTCAGCTCAGGGCGTGGCGGGGCGGACATCGGCAAAGGGTACCGTCATCGACAGCGGCCAAGCCGAGCCGCCCAGGGGCGCTCGCGCCAGAGTGGCCGCGAAGCGTCCCCTCGCCGCGCCTGACTGCGCCGCTCGTGACTCACGACTAGGGGACAATCCCGGTGCAGCGAAGCCACTGGTCGGAGAACATCAGCGTCATGTAGCCGATGGTGAGCACGACGGTGCTGGCGAGCAGCGCCGCCAAGACATAGGCCGCGAACCTCGTAGGGGTCCACCACCGTAGTCCGGTGATCACGGCCAGACAGAAGGCCGCGACCAGCCAACCGGTCACGTTGTAGCGGAACTCGGTCACGGTCATGATGAGCGCCGCCTGACTGGCGAGGAAGAACAGGACGAGCGAGCCGAGGACGAGCGAGCGTGGGCGCAGGAGCGTCCGGCGCCGGCGCCACAGGATGGCCATGGCGGTGACAGCCGCGGCGAGCGCGAACCCGGAGAACGCCGTCACGACCAGCCACTTCCGGTCCGCGTACGCGTCCATGTATGTGGGTGACGGCCGTGCGTCCCAGCCGGTGATGATGTGGTTCACCGCCACGGTCAGGCGCCACTGGGCATTGTCGGGAGCGATCTCGAGAGCGTCGTCGGGTCCGACGTAGCTCTGCTCCAGGGGAGAGAAGAAGAGCGGCTCCGATCCGCAGCCCGTCACATCGGTGCCGTATCGGAAGTAGAGCTGGCCCCGGTCCTGCTGATCCCGAGCGTTCTCGAACTGGAACAGCTCACCGACTACGAGCTGTGGCAGCGCCACGAGGCCCACGGCCGCGGCGAAGACGACGGGGAACAGCAGGGCCAGACGGCGGCTTCGCCACGCCACGATGGCGCCCAGACCCAGCACCAGGAGGCCCGCCACCACGGGAATCCACGCCAGCGCTGGGCGGGCCATCCAGGCCAGGCCGCTGGCGAGACCGAGCGCCGCCACGAGGACCCACGTCACGCGGTCCGAGCTGGTGCTCGCGCGCATCGTTCGGAAGGCGACGGCCACCACGAGCGCGAGGACGACGAAGAGGACCGGCACCGCGAGGCCTTCGCTCATGGTGTAGCCGTTCCAGGCCGCCGCCGGAATCAGGGCGACCGCCGCGAGCGGGACCATCGCCACGGCCACCGAGGCATGGGTCGACCGGCTGATGGAGACGGCCGCTGCCAGGACCGAGAGGTAGAGGAGCGCCGTTTGTACCAGCGCTATCTCGAGGCGTCCTCCGAGCCCCACTATCTGGAGTAGCGCAAGGAAGGCAGCGTAGGCGTAGTTGTGGACGTAGAGGATGTCCGGATCGCCACGGACGATGCTGTCGGCTTCCAGCTGATAGGCGACGGCATCACAGCACTGGGGCGCACTCGACGTCGTGGCGGCGAGGACGAAGCCGGCGACGACGAGCACCGCCACGACGGCGCGCGCCAAGTACTCGACGCTGCGCGCCCACCGGTCACTGGACATCAGAGCACGTTAACAGCGCGGATCGAGCCTCGCGCCGCTACTTCGCCCGCCCGCGTGACCACCGCCTAGCTGTAGTTCCCGGGGTTAGTGAGACATCGGGTCGCAGGGGTATCTAGCGTTGCCGGATGACACGCTCCGACCGGCACCGTCGTCCACTTCGCAACCGATACCAGGAGGGACCCGGGTTCCTCTTCCTCGCCACGAGCGGCGGACGGCCGCCGGGACCGCCGCAGCGTGAGGACCTCGAGGGCCTCCGGTTCCGCATCCGCTGCGTCCGGACCGCCCTCACCGAGGGCATCGCCGCGGCCCTCGCGCTCGGGGCCAGCCGAGCCAGCCTCCATCGCTGGCGACGACGCTACGCGGACGGTGGCATCGAGGCCCTGCGCCACGAACGGCGCGGTCCGGTCCCGGAGCGGCTCCCGGCCCCGATCGAGCGGGCGGTCATCGTGGTGCGCCTCCTGACGTACTGGAACAGCAAGCGCCTCGCCGCCGAGTTCACCCGTCGGGGCATCTACCCCTTGCGCCACCACGCGGTAGACACGCTGCTCGGCGAGTACGGTGCCGCACGGCCCGGGGTCCACCGCCCACGTGGCCCCGCGTACGAGCGCTCCCGGCCCGACGAGCTCTGGCACATCGACATCAAGGGTCCCTTCTGGCTCCGACGGTCGGAGCACGAGCGCACGAAGGTCTGGATCGTCGGGCTCGTCGACGACCACAGCCGCTACCTCATCGGCCTGCGGGTGCTGCCCCGGCCGGCCACCGAGCCCATCCTCGCCTGGTTCGACGAGTGCCTCGAGCTGGTGGGCATCCCGCTCGAGGTCATGAGCGACAACGGCAGCCCCTTCGCGACCTGGATGCCGGGGGTATTGACGCTCTTCGGCAAGACCCTCGAGCAGCTGCGCATCCGCCACGTCCGAACGCAGGTCAACTCGCCCTGGACGAACGGCAAGATCGAGCGCTTCTGGGGCGTGCTCCAGGCGGAGTTGCTCGACCGCGAGCTGTTCCCCACGCCCGAGGCCGCGGACGAGGGACTGATGCGCTTCGCGGTCTACTACGACTATCACCGGCTCCACGGCGAACTCGACTGGCAGACTCCCGCTGAGCGCTACGACGGCACGCCCTTCACCGATCGTGGCTTCGAGCACGTGCCAGCGCTCGAGCACCTCCAGGACTGGCTGACCGAGTTGATGGCCGCATGACCCGATGTCTCACTAACCCCGGGAAGGACAGCTAGGCGATGGTCACCGGACCCGGCGTGCCGAGACCGAGGTGCGCCAGCAACGAGCGGAGCTCGACGGGCGTGACGTCGTCGAGCGGCGGGTAGGGCCTGCGGGGGACGCCGAGGTCCATCGCGCCACGCATGGTGTAGATGAGCTTACGCAGCGGCAGGTTCAACCCCGGCTGGTTCTCGTAGCGGATGAGCGGCAAGTAGCGATAGAACGTGTCGCGCGCCTGCTCCTCGTGGCCGCCCCGGAAGTCGCGATAGACGGAGACGAGGATCTCGGGGAAGCCGAAGCCGGTCATCATGCCGACGACGCCGCGCTCCAGCTCCTCCAGCATGAAGTTGCCGCCGAGCCCACCGAAGATCGCGACGTCGGGGTTCGCTGCGAGGATGGCCGTGACCTTCTGGGCCGTGGGGTCGTCCTCCAGTTTGAGGTAGCGGCAATTGGGCAGGTCGGCGGCGAGCTGGCCGATGAATGCTGGCGTCAGGAACACACCAGAGCTCGCCGGGAAATCCTGCACCACGAGAGGCACGTCGACCGCTTCGGCGAGCGCCTCGTAGTGGTGACGCACGCCAGGCTCGCTCGAGCGGGCCGTGCGCGGAGGGGCCACGAGCAGGCCGGCGGCCCCCCGGTCGACAGCGTCACGCGCGTTGCGCAGGCACGGGTCGAGGGCCGGCGCCGTGGCGCCGACGACGACGGGTACACGCCCGTTGGTCACGTCCACAGTCACGTCGATGACTTGGGCCCGCTCCGACTCCGATAGCTTGGCAGCCTCGCCGAGAAAGCCTAGGATCGTCAGCCCATCGACGCCGGTCTCGATGATGAAGTCGATGAGCCGCCGCAGGCTCGGCTCGTCGATGGCACCCGACTCGCGGAAGGGCGTCGGAACGATGTTGTAGATGCCTTGCATGGGCTCCCCGGTCGTGCTTCTGAGCTCGTTCACGGGAGCGCGCTCACCAGTCCGCCGTCCACGGGCACGATGGCGCCGGTGACATAGGACGCTGCTGGCGAGAGCAGGAACGCGGCGACGCGCCCGATCTCGGCCGGGTCGCCGTATCGACCCAGCGGGATGGTCTCTTCGGCCTGCCGCCGGACATCATCGATGGACTGGCCGGTCGCCTCGGCGCGCGTCGCGTCGAGCTGCCGGACGCGGTCGGTCGAGAACCGTCCGGCCGCGACGCCGTTGACGCGGATGGGCGCGATCTCGAAGCTGAGGTTCTTGATCAGCCCGGCCAGGCCCGGTCGCAACACGTTGCTCGTGGTCAGGCCAGGTAGCGGCTGGCGGACCGACGAGCTGAGGTTGATTACCACGGCTGGATCGGTTCCCTCGCGCAGGTGCGGCAGGGCGGAACGGATGAGTCGAAGCGTCGAGTGAAGCGTGCCGTCGATGGCCTTGGTCCATTCGGCCTCGCCAAGCGACTCGAACGTGCCGGCGGGCGGGCCACCCGAGTTGACCACGAGCAGGTCCAGTCCGCCGAGCTGGTCGATCGCCGAGGCAACGGACGTGGCCGGACCTTCAGGTGAGGCGAGATCAGCCACGACGATATCGGCGCCAAGCTCGGCGGCACGCGCGTCGAGCGTCTCGTTCGTGCGACCGACCAGCACGAGACGGGCGCCTTCGGCCGCCAGGGTTCCGGCGATCCCGGCGCCGATGCCACCGGCGCCGCCACCCACGAGCACGCGCTTGCCGTTGATGCCAAGGTCCACGCCTTCCCTCCCAGCCAGTGCCATTACGTCGTCCCAGCCAGCATAGGCGAACGACGCGCGCCTACCGACCGCCGTTCCTCCGGCGGGACGGCCAGATGCTCCGTCCGGTAGCAGCACCGTGGCGCAGGTAGTGCACGAGCGGGTTCATCCCGGCTGCGGCGACGTCGCCATGCTGCATCAGGTACATCGTCGTGCTGAACCGCGGACCCGGATCCCGACCTTCGCTGGCGCCGCTCATGAGGTAGTGGATCGCTGGATCGCGGGCCACCGCGACGACGTCGGGGTACTGCTCTCGGTACCAGCGGGCGTCGAACAGCGGCGAGGCCGCGAGGAGACGGCGGTCCAGCACGGCGCGCGCCAGCATCACCGTCGCTGCCGGCAGCCTGAGCGGATTGCGCAGCAAGTGCCGGAACCGCGGGAACCGCGGTTGGGCCGCGACCGCGAGCGAACGCTTCGCACGCTCCGCGATGGCCGACTGGCGAGCGAGGCTGGAACGCAGCATGGCGACCGACTCCTGGAGCTCGACGACCTCCCGCTCGGCCTGCCGCCTGGCGTGTTCGGCGCCTTCGGCGCCCTGCCCGGCCTCCTCGGCCGCGCGTCGCCACTGATCACGCTCGATCGCAGCCCCGAGTCGCGCATAGAGACGCTGGATGCTGACCGCCTCCTCGGCATCGTCGGCGAGCTCGACGAGGGCCGAGATCGCCGACGACGGCGCCTCCCCCACCGCGACGACACCGAGCCCCTGACCATGCGGGAGCTCGAATGCGGCATAGGTCTGCTGGAGCTCTCGCATGAAGCGACCGGCGCTGAACTCGTCCTCGCGAGCGCTGGTGCCATGGAGGAGCAGCACGCCACTCGACGACAGCTTGGACGCCCAGCTCTCGAAGTCGTGCATGAGGTCGGCGTAGAAGCGTCGACCATCGAGGTGGAGCAGGTCGACCGAGCCATCCGGGATCGTTGCCGGTGGTTCGCCACCAGCATCGTGGAGGAGCGTGGAGAACGCGCTGAAGCGTCGATCGTGCAGCTCGGTGAAGGCGTGTCGTGCCGATACCTCGCGCTCCTCGAGCTCTCGCGCGACGGCGCAGCAGCGTGTTCCCGTGGCGTGGCGTTGGACCGCCTGGCAGGCGGCCGCGTACGAGAAGCCGATCGCTGCCCCGACTTCGACGTAGGTGCGCGGCCGCTGCGCACCGATGAGCCAGAAGAGGAAGGGCGCATGGGGCTGCCAGGACGACGCCTCCCAGAACTCCGGCTCCCACAAGGCAGAGGCGTCGACGAGCCCTGACACCGCCAGCGACTCCGCGAGTGCCGAGATCGGGTCGGTCTGGTTACGGGATCCATCGATGGGGCGTTCACCGGGCGGAAGCACCACCACAGTATGGCCCGCGGCGACCCACTCGACCCGGACGAGCAAGGCGTCCGGCAAGCGATGGTGCAGTCGCGGTCCTGCTAGCCTCGAGCGAGCCAAGCTTCAACGACAGGCCCCACCGATGACCGCTCGACGACGGCGAACCAGCGCCGGATGAGGATCCTCTGCTACGTCAACCACTATTACGGTGAGCCCATCGCCTTCAGCGGGCGATCGACCGATAGTGACGCCGAGGGCCGGCACCGTGCGGTCAGCGCGTGTCTCGAGGGCCTTCGCCGGATCGAAGGTGCCGAGGTCCAGGTCTGCGGCATCAGCGGACGATCGCTCGAGCCGGTTGACATCGACTTCCCCGGGCTGCGAAGCACCCCCAGCCTGCTCGTCTATGAGTCACTCGCGCACATGGCCGGACGCATCCACGAGGGCTTCGACTACTTCATCAACATCGAGGACGACATCCTACTCCCAGCGGAGACGCTCGCGAACACGGTGGAGTTCGACCGCGAGAGCCTGCCCAACGAGGTCTTCCTGCCCAACCGCCTGGAGTACGACGAGGCCGGACAGCCGTACTGTCTCGATTGGCGAGCCATGCCGGGCTGGACGAACCAGCGACGACGCTTCCGCGGCCGCGAGATCCGCGTGGCCCACAACCCGCACTCGGGTGTGCTCATCCTCTCGCCCGGGAAGTTCCGCTACGCGCTCAGGCATCTCGACGCTGGCCACCGTGGTCGTTCCATCGGCGCCGAGATGGCCTCCGCCTACGCCTACTACCACAGCCCGTTCTGCCTCTATCGCTCCTACGACGACCTGTCCTTCCATAACGTGTTCCACCTGGACCAGTGGGCCGGCCCCAGGTCACCGTCGGTGGCATGAACGTCTTCGTCCTGACCGCCGGCCGGACCGGGTCGACGACGTTCGCCCGGGCCTGCGAGCACATCACCAACTACACCGCCGGACACGAGACGCGCTGGGACGTGCTCGGTCCCGAGCGACTGACCTATCCGGACGACCACATCGAGGTCGACAACCGCCTCAGCTGGCTCCTGGGCCGGCTCGATGCGGCCTACGGCGACGACGCCATGTACGTGCGCCTCGTGCGGAACGAGGCCGACGCCGCGGCCAGCCACGCCATGAGGATCGAACACGGAATCATGCGGGCCTACCGGGAAGCGATCATCTGGCAGGTCCCTGAGCACGTCGACCCGCACGATGTCGCGACCGACTACCTGGCCACCGTCGAGAGCAACATCGCGCTGTTCCTGCGGGACAAGCACCACGTCCTTCGCTTCCGTCTCGAAGAGGCGGCAACGGACTTCGAGCGCTTCTGGCGCTTCATCGGCGCCGAGGGTGACTACGAGGCTGCGGTCCGCGAGTTCGGGGTGCGCCACAACGCCTCCACGCGGGCCACCTCGGCGGCGGACACGCCACGGGTGTCGAAGGTGAACGCCAGCGAGCTGGCGACCAGGCCGGTCATCGAGGTGCCGGAGCCTGACCGCACGGACACCTCGCTCGAGTTCGCCTGCCTGATGCGCGAGCTTGCCCCGTGGGCGGACGGAGCGCCGGGTGGACCCGTCGTCGAGCGCCCGATCCGGTTCGGCTTCCGGACCCCGAACGCCCGGGTGCAGCATCACGAAGTCTGGGATGGTTTCTACCCGCTGTACTTCCTGACGCGCAATGGCGGACCCCTCTTCAACTCAGCCTACGATCAGGCACGCATCCGGTTCGGATTCCCGTTCCCCCGGCTCGTGCGCGACTACTTCGTCCAGCGGGCCGCTGACTTCGGGATCGACATCGAGGTCGAGGCGGAGCTGACCGAAGTGCGCCTCGACCGGCCGACGACGGGGCACGTGCTCGCCTTCGGGGGCGGCAAGGATAGCCGGCTCGTCCTGGGGACACTGCGCGAACTCGGGATCGAGCCGACGCTGGTCACGGCCCAGGATGGCCTCGTCGTCCCACCGCCGGGAGCTCTCGTCGTGGAGACGATCGACGGTGCCCTGGCCGATCGCCTCATGCCCGCCATCATGCAGCTCGGTCGCTTCCTGTACGTCGGGAACGGCCTGGGCGAGGTCCACCGGCGAGATCCGTGGCAGCAGTACTTCGACACGGGCGCGCTCGTGGCGCGCACGCAGCTCCGACAGCTGCTCGCGCAGCTGGGAGTGGACATGGAGATCGTCGCGCCCGTCTCGGTCCTGCCCCACAACATCATCCAGCGGATCCTGCATGACCGCTACCCGGAGCTCTACGCCGGACAGACGAGCACGCACCCAACCGACCGCAACGACAAGAACCTGCGCGTCGCCCTCCTGCGGCTGTATCACGGCCTCCCCCACTTGGACGCCATCGAGCCGGGTCTGTTCCCCCAGCTGTTGCGCGAGTTCGTCGCGCGACAGCTGGCCATGCCGCACGAGCACGGCTACCGCAACGGCAACGAGACCGTCGAGCTCGAGATGCGATCAATCATCTGGCGCACGCGCCACCACCCGGACCTGGCGGATGTCAGCGACGACATCCCCGCGAGGTGGGAGGGCCCGTGGATCGACTATGTCCATGACTACGTCGACCCGCAGCTCGACCGACGGTTCCTGGACCTCTATCGCCGATTCGCCCCATTGGCCAGCGAAGCTGATTTCAAGCGTACCGATCCGCCGGATCACCACGTAGCGAACCGCCATGAGCCGATCGGTGGAGGCCCGACCGGTCGATCGAGGCCACGGAGGCACGCCTGAGGCTGTACCGTCCCTCCACCATCCGCGATCCGGAGACCCAGCTTGACCTTCGTCTCGTACGCTCAGAACTTCGAGGACGTGATGCTCCGCCGTGCGCTGGCGGACGTGCAACCAGGGTTCTACATCGATGTGGGAGCGCACGACCCGGTGGACGACTCCGTGACCAAGTCGTTCTATGACGCTGGCTGGCGCGGGATCAACATCGAGCCGGTCGAGCAGCGCATCGAAGCCCTGCGACGCGACCGACCAGAGGATCTCAACCTGCAGGTCGTCGCCGGAGACACGCCGGGTGTCGTGCGCTTCTACGAGGTCATCGGCACCGGATTGTCGACGACCGACGAGGAGACCGCCCGGCGCTACGAACAGGAGGGAACGCACGAAATCCGAGAGCTGACGGTGGCATCGCGTCCACTCACCGATATCTGTCGTGAACATGAGGTCGGAGACATTCACTTCCTGAAGATTGACGTGGAGGGATCGGAGCATGCGGTCCTGGCGGGCCTCGATCTCACCGTGTTCCGACCGTGGGTCATCGTAGTGGAGAGCACGCTCCCTCGGACGCAGACGGACAACTCCGACGCCTGGGCGCCGCTCGTCGAAGCTCACGAATACGAGGAGGTCTGGTTCGACGGACTGAACCGCTTCTACCTCGCGGCTGAGCACTCGACCCTGAAGGCGGCGTTCGCAGCACCACCGAACTTCTGGGATGACTTCGAGACGGCGCGAGAGCGTCGGGCCACCGAGCTCGAGGCAGAGTGCGCCGAGCTCCATCGACGCCTGACCCGTGCCCAGCACCACGTCGAGGACCATCTGCGGCGATGGGAGGCTGACGTCGCCAAGCTGCAGGCGTCGCTCCAAGGGGCGCAGGCGTCCCGTGAGGCATGGGAGAAGCGGGCGTTCGATGCCGAAGCCGAGCTGCAGGTGCTGATGCAGTCGTACTCCTGGCGAACGACGGCACCACTGCGGAGGGCAGGCTCGCTCGTGCGCAGGCTGGCACATCGGCCCAAGGAGGCGTGACGGAGTTGGCAAGCCGGGCCGACGCGGGGTACTCGCCGATGCTACGTTGACGCGCATGCCTCGCAGCCTTGACCTCCGACCAGCGACACTGCTGACGAGCGTCGTTGTCATCGCACTCATCGGGGCCGGGTTCATGCTCGCACTCGAGACCGCTGGCTCGCCTCAGTGTTGTGACGCCAGCGCATACGCGGCAGCGGCGCATAGCTTCCTCGACGGTGAGCCTAGCCTCAACCCGGCACACAACTATGGATACCCCGCATTCCTTGCGCTCCTCGACCTCATCGGACTCGACACTCCACGCAGGATCGCCTTCGCGCAGACGTCGTTGCTGTACCTCACCGTGCTCATCACGGCCTATGTCATCGCCCGCTGCACGAGCTCGGCGTTTGCTGTCGCTGTTGCCTGGCTCGCAGCTGTCACGCTGGTGCCAGCCGCGGCCTGGGGCGGCTTGATCTTCAGCGAGAGCCTAGCCGTACCGATGCTGCTGTTGGTCCTGGCGTTCGGCATCGCGACAGTGTTCCACTTGCTTCGCGATGCGCCGACCTGGGGCCTGGCAGTGGGTCTGGCCGTTGGTCTGGGCCTCACCAGCGGCTTCGTCTGGATGGTCCGACCAGGCCTGATCTGGATACCGATCGGAGTGGGCTTGGGAGTGCTGGCCTTGAGCGCCGGCCTCCTCTGGCGACGCGAGCGTCTCGGCTTGCTCGTGCCGGTGGCATTCGCCGTTTCGGCCATGCTGACGGTCGTACCCCAGCTTCAGCTAGGGGACCCACTCAAACTCGAGCTCGCCGAACTCCAGCGGGACGCGGGCCCCCAGGTGTTCCGCTATGCCACCGACCTGAGAAGCGAAGCACCGGCCGGGATGATCTTCTCACCCCTGCCTGTGGGATCGGGTGCCGACCCGACAGTGGCCGAGCGCACGTCGGGCAGTCGCTCATGGCGCCTGACGGCGATGGCGGCCCACGTTGTGACCGGCTGGGACGCCCGGCCTTCGCCCAATTATGTCTACAAGCGGACCGGTAATCGCTGGATCGTCGCGACTGCGTTCTCGGGCTTCCTCATCGCTGGCGCGCTGGCCGCGGCCTGGCTCGTATGGGAGCGCCGCCGACGGTGGCTCGAGCCCGAGACTGCAGCGCCTGCCGCCCTGGTCGTGATGTTTGCGGCGAGCCAAGGGGTGATGTCCATGACCTCGGCGGAGTTCCGCTTCAACATCGTCGGCTGGCTGGTCGCCGCCTGCTGTCTGGCGATGCTCAGCGCCCTGGGATGGTGGACGCGTCGCCGAGCAGCAGCCTACATCGCCCTCGCCCTCGGCTTCAGCGCAGCCGTCCTGCTGGTGGGCCACATGACCCTGCTCTACTCGGAGCGGTGGCTCGAATACGTGAACCTCCTCGGCTAGGATGCACCCCCGGCAGGGGACGGCGTCAGCGCTCGGAGTCGGCCGTCGGCTGCTGCCCCGAGAACAACAGGCGCGCCAATAGGTACGTGAGCGGGATGGTCACGGCGATGGCGGCGAGCGAGGCGAGCGCCTCTGGCAGGCCGAGGACATCGACCCAGGCCGTCACGACCGCCAGGCCGACCCCGTACTGCACGACGTAGATGAGCGGGAACAAGGCAAGCGTACGCACGCTGGTCGTGGCCCGGAAGACGAAGGTGCTGTTGAGCACATAGGAGATGCCGATGCCGACGACGAAGACCACGCTGTAGGCCAGGGCGTAGGGCAGGATCTGCAGCAGCAGCAGGTAGAGGCCGAGCGTGATGAACGTGGTAGTCGCGCCGGCGATGAGGAAGCGGACGCCGGACCCGGTCAGGCGCGGGCCCCGGCTCACCGGTCGCGCGCCTGCTGGACGAGCGAGACGAACTCCCCGTAGTCACGGATGTAGTCAGCCGGATCGTAGGGATCGCTCGCCAGCACCAGCAGGACCGCGTCCGATGAGCACTTGTACTGGATCCCCCAGGTCATCGCCGGCAGATGCAGCCCGTATGACGGGCTGTCCAGCACGAACTCCTGTCGCATCTCACCGTCGTCGGCGACCACAGCCAGCTGGCCCTGCGCCGCCACTAGCAGCTGCTGGCACTGGCGGTGGGCGTGAGCACCGCGGGTCTCGGTGGAGGGCACGTCGTAGACCAAGAAGAAACGGGCGGGCTGGAACGGGATATCGGCTCCGGCCTCGGCGGCCGAGAGGCTGCCGCGGATGTCAGCCACGGTCCGGAAGTGGTGGAAGGTCACGCCGCGCACGAGCGACTCACGCATGTGTGAATCGCCGGGGCGGACCACCGGCGAGGCCTCCTCGGCGTGGCTGTCGAGGTAGCCGACGATGCGTGCCGGATTGCCCTCGACAAGGGCGAGCGGCGGGACCGAGGTGGTGACCACGGAGCCGGGGCCCACGTGTGACCGATGGCCGATCTCGGTACCCGGCAGGATCGTGGCGTTGGCACCGATGACGCAACCCGAATGCAGCGTCGTCTGAGCCTCGGCGTCGTCCGGTGTCGCGAGGACGGCGGCGTTGGGGCCGATGGAGACGTCTGCCTCGATGATCACGCCATCGGCGACATAGGCACCGGGCAGGAGGGTGGGGTCAGCGGCCATGGCTAGGGTTCAATGCCGTCTTGCGGCTCGTCGTTGTGGCCAGGCGCGACTTCGTCGGTCGGTCCCTCGACGTGGGCACGGACACCGGTGGGTCCGGACTCGTGATCGACCTGTTGCCAGATGACATGGAGCGGGCGCTGTTTGGTGTTCTCATAGGCTCGCCACGCATACGAGCCCACGATACCCAATCCCACCAGATTGGTCGCGCCGACGAAGACGATGAGGACGGCCAGCGCCGTGAAGCCCTGGACCTCGGCGAGGCCCAGGAGCCGGACCACGGCCGCGAGCAGCCCGAAGGCACCGAACGCGAGTGCGAGAAGGCCACCGACCCGGGTCAGCAAGCGGACCGGCAGGTCGGTCACGGAGAAGACGCTGTCGGTGAGGTAGTCCATCTTCTTGCCAAAGGTCCAGGCCGAGCGACCATGGACTCGTTCGCGCCGCTCATATGTCACGTAGGCCCGGCGGAAGCCCAGCCAGAACACCTGTGCCACTAGCGAACTATGGTGCTCCTCGAGCGCCAGTAGCTGCTGGCGGAATGCCTGGTTGCAGGCGAAGACGTCGACGCCACCAGCCGGCATGTCTCGCACGATCAACCGCCGGTAGATGCCCCAGAAGATCTGCGCCGGCAGCCGCGTGCTGGCAGGGTCCTGCCGTCCCTCGCGCACGCCAAGCACGACATCGGCAGCATCGTCGCGGAGGATCTCGTCCATCTCCAAGATGAGCTCGGGCGGCTCCTGCAGATCGGCTGCCATGATCGCGAACCGGTCCCCAGTGGCGAGCTGTAGCCCGGCCCGCGCAGCCGGGAAGGCACCGAAGTTGCGCGACAGCACGGCCAGGCGAGAGCGCACGGGCCACGTCGGCAGTGCCTCCTGGAGCACCTCATAGGAGCGGTCGGGACTGCCGTCGACGACGAATACCGCCTCGAGCTCATCCGGCACCGCCTCGGCCATCCCCTGCACTGCCTCGAGCAAGTCGGGGATGGACTCCTCGTTGCGGTAGACGGGGATGATCAGCGAAAGCATGGTCAGGTTCCCCCCTCGGTGAAGAACGTACCCACGACTTCGGTCACTCGTGCCTGCTCGTTGGGGCCGAGACCCGGATAGCAGGGCAACGACACGACGCTAGCGCAGGCTGCCTCGGTCACCGGCAGCTTCTTGGTGCGGCCGTGCTCGACGTACGCGGGCTGGAGGTGATCGGGGATCGGGTAGTGGACATCGCTGCCGATGCCGTTCGCAGCGAGGTGAGTCCTGAAGCGCTCGCGTTCGGAGATACGCGCGACGAACAGGTGAGCTACGTCCTCCTCGCCACGCACCGGAGTCAGCAGGATAGGCAAGCCCGAAAGGTCGCGGCGATAGGCATGTGCCACGAGGCGGCGCATCTCGTTCCACTCGTCGAGGTGAGGCAGCCGATCGTTGAGGACGGCGGCCTGGATCTCATCCATGCGGCTATTCCGGCCGGCGGGCAAGTCCACGCGGTACTTGGCCTCCCAGCCATACTGCCGCAGCGATCGCACCCGATCCGCCAGCTCGGAATCGTCGGTCACGATGGCTCCGCCGTCGCCGGCCGCACCCAGGTTCTTGGTGGGGTAGAAGCTGAAGCAGCCGATAGCGGCGAAGCTCCCGGCGCGAGCGCCGCCATGCGTGGCGCCGTGGGCCTGAGCGCAATCCTCGATCACTGGGACGTCGGAGCGAGCAGCTTCGGCCAGGATGGCCTCGGTGTTGGCCAACTGCCCATATAGGTGCGTCACGATGATCGCCGCGGGCCGGTCCGCTCCCGTGCGGCCAGCGAGGGCCGCGGACAACGCGACCGGAGACATGTTCATGGAGGCTTCGTCGATCTCGACGTACTCCGGGATGGCCCCGACGGCGCGGACAGCGGTGCTGCCGTAGTGGCCGGCGTTGGCCACGACGAGGACATGGTCATCGGGACCGACCTCGAGGCTCCGCAGCGCGATCTCCAGGGCGTCTGTCCCGTTCGCGACGGCGACACACCGCTCGACGCCGCAGTACTCGGCAAAGGCCTCCTCGAAGCGTGCGACCTCTGCCCCCAGGACGTAGCGGCCCGACCGCACGACGCGGTCGATGGCTGCCCTGACATCGACCGCCCCCTCGATGGCGTCCAGGGAGACGAACGGGACGTGCTCCGCTGCCTCGGCGCTCATGCTTCGCGCTTCTTCTTCAGCCGAGCGGAGTAGAAGTCGCTCTCATCGGCGAGGACCACCTTGGTCGGCAGCATGTACGCGGCCAGTTGGTCCGCGCAGGCGTGGCGGATACGCTTCTTGAGGGAGGCTACCGACTCAGGCTCGACCGACGCGACCTTGGCCACCACGACCTGACCCAGGAGGGGATGCGACTCGCCGTAGACGGCGACGTCCTTGATGTTGGGGAGTTGGAGGATGGCCTGCTCGACCTCCGCCGGGTACACCTTCTGCCCCGCGACGTTGATGAGGTCGCTGTCACGGCCGAGGATGCGCAGCCAGTCGCCGTCGACCTCCACCAGGTCTTCCGTGTTGAACCATCCGCCCGCATCAAACGGGCTCGGCGCGTTCAGGTAGCCGACCATGGCGTAGTCCGACTTGATCCAAAGCACACCGTCCACGACCTTGGTCTGGAAGCCCTCGCCGCCGACCTTGACCCAGAGCGAGCCGTCCTCGCGGGACTTGGAGCGCAGCACCCCCAGTTCCGACAGGCCGTAGGTCTGCTGAAGCAGGACGCCTGGGAAGGCCCGGCCCACGCGGTCGAGCGTCTCTTGGGGCATGACCTCCGTGCCGTAGGTGATGCGCTTGAGCGAACTGAGATCGTACTGTTCGACGGCGCCGGAGCGGATCAGCATGTTGAGGAACGACGGGGTGGTCGGGAGGATCTCGACGCGGTGCTGCTGGATGGCCGAGCAGATGGCCACGACCGATCGGTCGGGGACCGTGACCACCGTGCCCAGCCCGCTCAGGATGGCCAGGATGGTGTTGACGCCGCCGAAGTGGTCGAGCATGAGGAAGGCGATAGCCACGCGGCTAGGGCCCTGCTTGCGGAACTTCTCGGCGACCAGCCGCATGTCGTGGAGGATGGCCTTGGGCGTCCCGGTCGACCCCGACGAGAAGAGGATCATGCCGGCATCGCGGCTCGATCGAAGACCGGCCACGAGCTCGTTCGTCGAGGTCCTATCCGTGCTCGAGAATGCCGGTTCACCACTGGTGTAGTCGATGACCCACTGCGCCTCCGCCAGGTCGATGACGGTGTCGAGGTCGACGATGGCCTCCTGCGTGAACGGCACCACGATGCAGCTTGAACGCATCAGCGCAAAGAGCAGGCACACGACCTCCGGCGAGTAGTCGCCCATGACCACCACGACGTCGCCGTCGGCCACGCCGTTCTCGCGCAACTGCTCACCGTACTGCTCGGTCAGCCTGTTCAGCTGCCTGTACGAGAACGCCCGCCCCTTGTCGATGAAGGCATTCCCATCGGGGGCGGTCTCGAAGCGTTCGAAGAGGAACTCCATGGCGCTACCTCACTTGCCGGACGTCACGTCCGAAGGATGCCGGTGGCCCAGGACATCCCGACGCCGAAACCACTGACGAGCACGAGCCCTCCCGGCTGCAGACAGCCCTGGTCCGTCGCGTCCTTGAGGGCGATGGGAATCGAGGCGGACACCGTGTTGCCGATGTCGCGGATGTTGGTGAACGCCTTCTCGGATGGGATCCCGAGTGACCGATTCAGCGCGTCCAGCGTGACCTTGCTCGCCTGGTGCATCACGACCAGGTCGATGTCATCGATGGTCAGGTCGTTACGTTCGAGCACCTCCCGGATCTGCGGCGGCACCCTGGCCTCGACGAACGCGAGGATGCCGGAGCCGTCCATGTAGATGTTGTCCTGTGACCGGACGCTGCCACCCAGATCGGCCCTGGGCTCGGCCGTCTCCGCCGATCGTGGCAGCCTGCAGCCTCCAGCCGGAACGATGAACATCTGGTGGTCCTTCCCGGCCGTGGCGCACTGCACGTCGACGAGACCTCGGTCCGACTCCGAGACCGAGATCCACGTGGCCGCGGCCCCGTCACCGAAGAGGGTGCGGGCGGCCCGATCCCGTGGATGGATGTACTTCGAGTAGGTATCGGCCGTGACGAGCAGGATGTCGCGGGCGATGCCGCCGGCGATGAGCGACTGTGCCAGCGCGAGGCCGTACACGAAGCCGGAGCAGGCGAGGTTGAAGTCGAGGGCGAAGACGTCGTCATCGAGCCCCAGGTGGCCATGCAGGAGCGTCGAGTCGGGTGGGAGCAGGTAGTCCCCGCTTTGAGTGCAGAACAGGATGGCGCCGATGCGCTCGCGCGCCTCAGGATGCTCGGCCAGCAGGCGGTCGCAGGCGTCGCGGGCCAGGTCGTAGGCGGTCTCGTCCGGCCGGGCGATGTGTCGCGACTCCACGCCCGTCCGCGTGACCACGCGCCGCATGTCCCAAGTCGGGTTCTCGTCGACCAGCATCTCGTTCGTGACGACCTGGTCGGGCAAGGCGTAGGCGATGGCTTGGATCTCAGCGTGCAGCACTAGCTTGCGGCTCCGGAAGTTGCGGGCAGGCCGAGCAGTTCGCGAAGGGGCTCGTTGGCACGCTGGATCTCCCCGAAGACGGCCGGCCTCCCGTGGCCGGGATGGACCTCAGTGTCCGCCGGGAGCAACTCCCACAGCCGCTGCAATGAGGTCCTCAGTCCATCGCTGTCGGACTCCGGCATCGACCCGAGGAAGATGCCTTGTCGGTACAGGGTATCGCCCGTGAAGGCGTGTCCGTCGATCATCAGCACGACGCTGCCGGGCGTATGCCCAGGAACGTGCAGGACCTGCACCGTGATCTCACCCTCGGACAAGGACATGCCTTCGTCCAGGGTCACGGTCTCCGACGGTGCCTCTATACGCCAGGGCATCTTGAGAGCCATCATGGTGAAGTTGCTCGCGCGTGCCACGCGGCGGTCGGCGTCATGCAGGTACACGTCCACCTCGTACCGCTGGCGCAGGTGCTCCACCGACCCCACGTGGTCGAAGTGACCGTGGGTGCAAATGATGACCCGTGGCCTGAGTCCTGATCGCCCCAGAGCCGCTTCGATGGACTCGCGATCGAGGCCCGGATCGATGAGGAGACAGCCACCCGAACCAGTGGGAACGATGTAGGTATTGGCCTGGACTTCGCGGTTCACCACCCGGATGATCTCCGGCCCGACCGCGCTCATCGATGGATGCCGCCAAGGAAGACGGTCTGACCGGTGACGTAGCCGCTGGCGGGCGAGGCGAAGAAGTCGATGACGTTGATGACGTCCTCGGGCGTCGCAAGGCGGGAGATGGGCAGGCTGGCCAGCAGGTTCTCGACGGTCTCCGGCGGGAGCTGTTCGAGCATGTCAGTCTCGAGCGCGGTCACGCCAACGGCATTGACCGTGACGCCGTAACCCGCGAATTCCTTGGCCAGGACGGACGTCAGCGTCGAGGTGGCCGACTTCGTCGCGGCGTAGATCGCCTCGCCCACGGGTGAGAGGACTGAAGCGATCGAGCCGATGTTGATGATGCGTCCCATCGGGCGCTTGCGCATCAGTTTGGCCGCTTCGCGGGACACATAGAAGCCACCGAGCAGGTTCGTGCGCACCATCTCCTCGGCTTGCGAAGACGGGGTTAGCATGGCGTGTCGGACGGCTACGACCGCAGCGTTGTTGACGGCGATGTCTACGGCTCCGTGTGACCGCGCGAGCTGCTGGAAGACCGCGCGGACGGCCGAGTCGTCTCCGATGTCGGCTTGGTGATGCTCGTAGGCCGCGTGTGCGATGCTGCTTGGGCCTCGACTGATGCCGACCACCGAGGCGCCCTCGACCAGGAAGTGCTCGGCGAGGATACGGCCCAGGCCCTTGCGCGTCCCAGTGATGACGGCGACGTGGTCTCGGTAGCGCAGCGTCACTTCTCCGCGGCGAGCTCGAGGATGTAGTCGCGCAGGGTCGTGACCGTCGAGTACGGAGACACCGGGCGGGACATGGCTCGATCGTCAGCAAGGCTGATACCCAGCTCGTTCTCGACATTCATGGTCGTTTCGACGTCCGTGATCAGCGAGACGAACTCGAGCGAGTCGAGTGCCGCGTCCATCCCGAACAAGGTCGTCTCGGTGGAAATGGCGACCTGATCGTCGGGCTCTCGCTCCGAGTTGATGGCTTCCAGAGCTCGGAAGATGGCGGCGTCGATGGAGTCGGCAGTGATCATCAGGTCCTTTCTGCGGGTGGTGTCGAGTTGATGAGGGCGTTCATGCGCGGCAGGGCGGTCTCGCGGAACTCTTGCTCCATCATGCCGACGCACACGATGTCGTGGAAGCGGTCGCCGATGAATTGGTGCTCGCGCAACCGGCCCTCCTCCTTCATGCCCAGGTAGAGGTGCCACTTCAGCATCTGGTGGTTCTCGGCCACAACCGCACCGTGCAGCCGATGGAGCCCTAGGCGGTCGAAGGCCAGCTCATAGAGCAGCTTCAGCGCCTCGACAGCGGCCGGCACACCCTTCACGGAATCGGGCTCCCCGATGAGGAACCTCGCGGGTTCCGCTCGCTGCTGGACACGGTCGACGTTCACGAGAGAGAGCATCCCCACGGACTGACCGTCCTTCAGCTCGATGATGAAGTTGTACTCGGTGTCGGGCCGTGCGCCGATCCAGGCGGCTTGCTCGGCCACGGTCGTGGCTCCACGGTTGAGCAGCTCGGCGCGGTCACCCAGCCGCCATCCCAGTGTCGTCCCCGCATCCGCGGCTCGAAGCGGGCGCAACAGGACGTGCTCACCCGTCAGCTCGATATCCTCGATTGTCTGCACCACATCGCTCACCCTGCGTCCCTCTGCTGCCGGTGGCCGCCCCGCTGGACCGCACCGATCCCTCCGTGACCGGGTCACCGGGTCCAGCATAAAGCAGACCTCGGAGCCACCGGAATGCAAGGGCTCACGGTCCCTTGTGGGACTGTAGATCCAGCACTCGCTCCGGCGCGGAACCCACGTGCAGCGAGACAAAGAACGCTCTTGGGTCACCAGCGACGGCACAGCCAGGCGAGGTCACCTCGATCTCGACAGTGGCCTCGCCAGCTTCATCTAGCTCGACCGGGACCGCGACAGACTGGCGCCCCCCATCGACCGAGGCCAGCTCCCCGTTCGCCAGCAGGCTCGCAGGCCCACACGGTGAAGGGCCGAACTCGAGCTCGACGTGGCTGCTGCCGGCGGGCAGGCCCGAGACGGCCACGACCGCCAAATCCTCGACCTGCCACCAGAACGGGTCCGTCGGAGTCCCTTCGGATCCGCTGAAGCCGCCGAGCGGGGTGACCACCGGGATTTGCGCCTCGTCGAGCCACTCGAAGTAGATCCAACGCTCCCTCGCGCTGGCCAGGTCCGGCACGCCCAGGACGCTTGTATAGCGCTGCAGGTCGGCGGGGACCTCGAAGGAGGTCGTGTCCACGACGACGCCGCAGAAGCCCGCCTGTCGGCCGGCCTCGGCCAGCCTCTCGATGTCGTCGCGCATGTCGAGGCCCCACGTGCCCTCCGCCGTCCCCTTCATGCCACCATAGCTCCAGCGCAGGTCGTCGCTGACGAGGTAGGGGATCATCAGGGAGTAGGCCCAGAGCCCGTTGATCGAGCCGGCCTCCGGGAACTCCAGCAGCGGGAGCTGCAGGATCGGGCAGCCCTCAGGCAGCTCCGCCTCGAGCTCGTTCACGAAAGGCCTAACCTCGCGATCGAGAGCGTCGCTGTCGCCATAGTTCGCGAACCCGAGCGTGAGCGTCTCAAAGGCCAGGACTAGCGCCGCTACAGCGGCAAGTCCGTTGCGGAGCCAACGCCGCCGCCGCAGCAGCTCGGTGGCGAGGATGCCCGCGGCCGCGGCCGCGAGGATAGCGATGAACACCGAGAAGCGACCCCAGGCCCTGATCTCGGGCGTCACGAGGTAGGCGAAGAGCACCCCGCCGCCAACGGACGCGAACATGATGAGGACCACAAGCAGGAGGCCCTGCAGGTAGCCGATCCGGCGCTGAGCACGAAGCCAGCTGCTGAGCCAGCCACCGGCAGCGGCAGGCCGGAAGAGTGCCACGACCAGCACCACGACCACGAGGAAGAGGGCGGCGATGATGACCACATTGAAGGCTGCGGTGCCCTCGTCGTAGACAAGCAGCCGGTTGAACTCTGGCCGCAGCTTGGTCAGGGCCGTGGCGAACATCGACCTCGTGTCCGGCAGGAACAGCGATGCCACCGTCCCGCCGTAGAGGGTCGAGTCGTGCGCGGTCCGATGCCAGCCGGTACCGTACGTGTGCTGGGCGGCGCTGTTCAGCACCACCGTCACTCCCATCACAGCCGGGACCGCGACCGCGATGACCACGCTGGGCCACCTGATGGGTCGTGCTCGCCAGGAGAGCAGCCGACGGACGAGCACGACGGCCATCAGGAGCGAGGTCATGAAGGCGTAGTAGATGCCACCGAGACCGGCCAACAGCACGAGCGCCAGCCCGCCGACCAGCCGCAGCGGACGCCCGCGGTCGAAGTAGCCTCGCCAAACGGCGACGACCAGGCCGACGCCGACGATCGCAGGAGCGTAGCTGGCGAGGAAGAGGTGACCGACCGCGCGGGCGAAGTGCCACGGCAGCAACGCCAACGCGGCCGCAAGTACGATGGCACCGAAGCGATAGACACCCAGCAGGCGCAGCAACAGGTAGGCGCTGAGCCCGATCTGGAAGAAGCCGACGATGATGTACGAGTTGATCGCGGTCACAGCGTCGCCGAACACTCGGGCCAGAGGCACGAGATGCGCCCAGTGATAGGTGTCGGTCAGGATCGGGACCTGCATGATGTCCTGGAACCCCGGGTAGCCGAGGTTCGGGTTGCGCGTAAGGTCGCCGCCTTCGAGCGTGCCCTTCAGGAACCCGGTCAGAGGTGTGAGGTCACCACCCGCACCCAGGAGCACATCGAGATCGGCTGGATTCAGGCGATAGACGACCACGGCCACCGCGACGCAGAGCAGTCCGACGAGAGCGCCGATGACTGACTCATGCATCCAGTCCCGGGTCGCCCATGGGGCCCGCTCGCTGGGGCTCACGTAGGCATTGCTCCCAGGCTCCCTGACCGGACCCTCCGTCAAGCCTTGGTCACCTCCTGCAGCACGTCGGACAGGGTCGTCTCGAACGGAATCGCTGGCGACCAACCCACCCAATCGTGCAGGCGCTGCGCGTCACCCACGATCAGCTCAGGATCGCTGGCTCGCAGCAGCGACGGGTCCAGGTCGAACTCGACCGGCCAGTCGACCGACCGGCTGAAGTGGTCGATGATGTCGCGCACCTTGACCGGGTGACCGGTGGCCACGTTGAAGACCGGCGGCTGGGGGATCTCTTCATCAGCGGCCGCGTGCTCCAGCATCAGGCGATAGGCCCGTACGGTGTCCCGCACGTCACCGATATCCCGGGCCACGTCCACGTTCCCGACACGGATCGAGTCGCGGCCATCCCTCTTGGCGGCCGCGATCCGCCCGGCCATGGCCGGGACCACGAAGTCGTGACGCTGCCCTGGCCCGGTGTGGTTGAAGGACCGGGCCACGACGGCCCGCAGCCCCTGCATCGCACCCCACAGTGTTACGCCTTCGGCCCCCAGCTTGGAGTGCCCGTAGACGTTGCGCGGCCCCAGCCGGCTGGACTCGGTCAGGGGCTGGCCACACTCGGGGTGGGCGTAGACATCAGCTGAACCGACGACCAGCAGCGCGGGACGCGGCTCGAGCATGCGGCCAGCCTCGACGACCGAGAGTGTCCCTCCGACGTTCGTGCGCAGGGCCAGCCCGGGATCCTCCTCCGCGTCGGGCGCGAACGCGACACCCGCCAAGTGCGCGACGCCGTCAGGCAGCTCACTGCGCAACAGCGCCTCGACCGCCTTGGCGTCGGCGACATCAAGCTGATCGATCGGCGGAGCCGGGATCGGCACATGACCGGCCTGCTCAAGCTCCTTCAAGAGCCAGCGCCCGACGAAGCCATCGGCGCCGGTCACAAGGATGCGCATCAGGTGGAAGCGGTCGCGACGACCCCTTCTCGAGGCTCGTTCGTGAGGCGCTCGAGATCGGCCTCGACCATCATCTGGATCATCTGGTCGAAGCTCACGTCCATCTCCCAGCCGAGCTTCGACTTCGCTCGGGACGGGTCGCCCAACAGGTGATCGACCTCCGCCGGCCGGAGGAACGCCGGATCGATGACGACGTGGTTCTCGTAGTCCTTGCCCACGCACTCGAACGCGATACGGCAGAGGTCCCGCACAGAGTGGGAGACGCCGGATGCAACGACGAAGTCCGAGGGCTCATCCTCCTGCAACATCAACCACATCGCACGCACGTAGTCACCGGCGAAACCCCAATCCCGTTCGGCGTCGAGGTTGCCCATCCGAAGGGTCGTGTCGAGACCGAGCTCGATACGCGCCACGCCGTCAGTCACCTTGCGCGTCACGAACTCCAGCCCGCGGCGCGGGGACTCATGGTTGAAGAGGATGCCCGACACTGCGAACAGGCCGTACGACTCGCGGTAGTTGACAGTGATGTCGTGCCCGTAGACCTTGGCAACGCCGTATGGGCTACGCGGGTAGAACGGCGTTTGCTCGTTCTGCGGCACCTCGCGGACCTTGCCGAACATCTCGCTCGAGGAAGCCTGGTAGAGGCGGATCGACGGGTCCACGTGCCGGACGGCTTCGAGCACACGGGTCACGCCAAGCGCCGTGAACTCACCGGTCAGGACCGGCTGGTTCCAGGATGTCGGAACGAAGCTCTGGGCGGCGAGGTTGTATACCTCGTCGGGCTGGCAATCCCGGATGGCCGCAATCAACGACGCTTCGTCGAGGAGGTCACCCTGGACGATCTCGATCTTGTCGCGTAGGTGGCGGATGCGGCCGTACGTCTCGGTGCTTGAACGACGCGTCATCCCGACGACACGGTATCCATTGTCGAGCAGGAACTCAGCCAGGTACGAGCCGTCTTGGCCGGTGATCCCGGTGATGAAGGCGGTAGGCATCATCGGATTGTAGCGCCCGGCAGGCGGTGCGCTCGTCCAGGTCGACCGCACCGGACCCGTTGGCCGGTACGGACGCCTGTATCATCGGATGCTCAGGCCACGGTGGTGGCCTGAGGCGGTGTGCTCAGCACCGGGCGCCGCACTCGAAACCCATTCCGTTCACAGAGTGAGGAGGAGCGCGGCTTTGGCCAGAGTGAAGGCTGTCGGCAAACGAGTCGCTGTCACGGCCCGCCGCTGGGTCGTATCGGCCCTCTCGAACCGCACCCGAGCCAGCTCATCCGTGCGCCGCGGCCTTAGCCTGGTCGAACAGCTCGAGCGGCGGCTCACGGACGCCCTCGAGGCCATCGCCCCCGGACGGTGGCGCAAGCTGGAGACACGGCCGGTGACATCGGCCCTGACCAAGCCCGTGGGCCACATCGACAAGTGGACGGATGACACCATCGGCGGCTGGGCCTGGGTCCCGGTCCTGCCGGAGCACCGGGTGACGCTCATCGTGACAGCCGGTGGCAAGCCCATCGCCACGGCGACCGCCAACCAGCTCCGGAAGGATGTTCGCGATGCCGGTTTCGGGGATGGCCGCTACGGGTTCCGGATCGCCGTGAACCTCAAGGAGCTGGCCCGGAGCGCCGGCGATGATGTCGATCACGTCGAGGTGCAGGCACTCGACCCACAGGGCCATGCCGTGTCCATCGGGACCGTGCCACTCCTCGCCAACCTCCGCATCGACGGTCTGTTCGACCGGCTCTCGCCGAGTTTCATGCGCCATCACATCCTGCCCTGGCTGGGCGCCCTAGCCTGCCCGCCCCGGACCGGTCGCGAGCGTGCCTCCAGACCCGCGCGTGACGAGGGCCATGCCCCCGCCTATCAGCACCTGTTCATCGAGTCCCGCCCTTCGACGCAGCTCCAAAGCGCCGACGACTTCCAGCCCCGACCCACGCTCTCCCCCTATGTGCGCTACGCCTCGGCGCGCGTGCTTGCGAACCAGCCCATCGACCGCAGCCCACAGGCGGCCGACGCCCAGCTGCGCTGGTACCTCGACGTCTACCAAGATGTCCGCTCGGGGTACAGGGCGCCACTCTCGCCCGAAGAGGTCAGGTACCTCAACGCACCGTTCGGTCACATCGCGGGCATGACCACGCCCACGGTTTCGCGCGTGTCGCTGAGCTACTACTTGGAGGAGGACGGGCTGCGCGGTCAGCTCAACCTGACCGAGGAGGATGAGTACCAGGAGTTCGTCTACTGGTGGTCCATCGAGAAAGCGGCCGCGCTCGGCGTCGAGGACTGTCTCGTGCCCGAGTACTATCGGGAGACCCTGCTCGAACTGGTGGACCGAGAGTTCACTGTCGGCCTGCCCACCTCGGCCTTCGTCCGGACCTATGTCAAGCGCTCTGGCATGGAGGGTGTGAACCTCCGCAATGTCGATCACGCGCTGGGGGTCTATCTGCACCTGCTGCTCAAGGCGATCCAGCGACCCGACCTTCTGCGGTATGTGCCGGACACCGTGCTTAACCTTCTGCTCAAGGAGGACGCTGACGGCGAGTGCCGGTTCGACGACCTCGCCGCCGCCGCGATGGCCTGGGCCGATACCGATAGCGGTTCGACCCTGGCGTCTAGCGGTTCGACCCTGGCGTCGGACAGCGGGCCGCGACCGTGCGAGACGCTGGAGCAGAACCTCAACGCGGCCGGCTTCGATCTCGCCAGCCGCACGTTCAGGTCGGTCGACAGCGACGGCTACCGGCTTCATGCGGCCATGTTGCCAGGGCCACCACGCGACGGGCCGGTCTCTGATGTCCAGATCATCGGGCCGTTCCGCAAGGCCTCCGGCTTGGGGCAGGCCTGCCGTCTCGCTGCCGATATCACCAAGGAGACGGGCTACTCGGTGAACCTCGTCGACTTCGGCATGGACAATCCGGCTCCCGAGGGCTTCAGCACGACGATCGAGGTAGACGAGCCGGCCCGGGCCCGGGTGAACCTGATTCACCTCAACGCGGAGTCGATCCCGCTCGCCTACGCCTATCTGCCTGACCTCTACGCCGACAGCTACAACATCGGGTTCTTCTACTGGGAGCTCGACTCACCGGCCGCCTGCCACGAACTCGCGCTCGACCTGCTCGACGAGATCTGGGTCGCGACCGAGTACGGGGTCTCGCAGTATCAGCCCCACACGGGAGCTCCCGTCAGCAACGTCGGGACCGCCTTCGAGGACATCCCCGACATCGAGCGGGAGGACGCTCGCACGATGGTTCGCGAACGCTATGGCATCGGCGAAGAGACCTTCGTCTTCCTAGCCACGTTCGACTCGTTCTCCTTCGTCACGCGAAAGAACCCTGTGGGCACGATCAGGGCCTTCCAAGCCGCCTTCCCCGAAGGCACCGAGGACGTGGCCCTGCTGCTCAAGACGCAGAACCGACGGCGCGTCAAGGACGCGCGGCAGATCTCCGAGATGCAGGCGGTCCAGGAGCTATCAGCCATGGACCCGCGAGTGACAGTCATCGACGAGACCCTCGCCTACCGCGACATCCTGCGCATGAAGAAGGGCAGTGACGCCTACGTCTCGCTGCACCGATCGGAAGGCTGGGGTTTCGGCCCGATCGAGGCCATGGCGCTGGGTGTGCCGGTCATCGCCACCGCGTACTCTGGGAACATGGAGTTCTGTAGACCGGAGACAGCCTGGCTCGTGGACTACGAGCTCGTAGCTGTGCAGGAGAAGGACTACATCTTCGTCAAGCCCGGCCAACGCTGGGCCGACCCCTCAGTCGACGATGCGGCTACCCAGATGCGTAGCTGCTACGAGGATGAGGGGCTACGTGCCAAACGCGCTGAAGCGGGCCGCGAGCTCGTGGCCTCCGAGTTCTCGGTCGCCGCTATCGCACGGCGGTACAAGGCGCGCCTCGAGGCCATCTTCGCCGAGCTCGACGAGCGAGTGTCGTAGGCTCACGAGCCCAATCGCGCGAGCGCTATCTGATGGAGTCGCTCGTCGAACCTGTTCAGCTCACGAATCCGCTGTAGGACCGATGCGTCGATCGCCTGGGTGGCGGGTCGCTTGGGGTTCGTGTTCTCGGATCCGACGAGCGGTAGCTCACGCCCGACGACCCGACCCATGGCCAGCGCGTTCTCAGGCATACGCTCCGTCGCCAAGAGCGCGGCGAAGTCACGGTCGATGTTGGCCATCGCTTCGTCAAATAGTGTATCCGTGCAGCCACCAAACGGGATGTCACGACGGCCTGTGAGATTCCGGACCGCGAGATTGTCTGCGGGCAAGCGAGATTCCCCGAAGATCCAGTCTTCAAGCGAGGTGCGCCGCAATCGCAACCGCAGCCGCTCCCGGTATCCCTTGCTGCCGAACCGGACGCCAGGCAAGTTGAGGAAGTGGTAGTAGAGCGAAACCACTCGCTCTACTGGGTCACGCAGCAGGGTGGCGTAGCGGCAAGGCCGCTCGACCTGGCGGTGGATGCCATAGCTGAAGTGGCCCATGACGAGCCTGAGGCCACTCCTGACCTCCGCCGGCAGTTGGTTGAACTCCTGCCGCGTCATGGCGCCGTCGAGGTCTGAGGCGGCATAGACGAGGGCTGTGACGGGGGGATCGAAGGCCCGAAGAAGCGAGGTCCGCAATGCCGTGCCACCGGTCTTCGGCAAGTGAATGAAGACAAGCGTGTCGTCCCCCAACGTCCCGCTCATCGCAGCCGCTCGGTCATCGCCTCGTAGAAGGCGTGATCCAAGTGGTTCAGCTCGCGCAGGCGACCGACCGTGGTTGGGTCCAACGAGCTGACCGGAATGCGCTCACGGTTGACATTCAGGTAATCGAGCTCCGGGATCGAGGTCCTAAGGTCCTTCTCCAGCAGCCGCGCTGACTCCGCCAGCCGCTCCTGGACGAGGACCCGCACGAAATGCTCGTCGACATGCTTGATGGCCTCCTCCAGCATGTCGTCGGTGCAGTGGCCGAACGGGACAGTCGTCCGGCCGGCGATACGGCGCACGATCTCATTGTCGGCCTCGAGCCGTTGGAGGCCGAAGCCCCAGTCCTCTAGCGTCATCTGCTGGTCGATGATGGCTCGTCCCTCCGCGCCGGCCCGAGTGTCCGGCCGTAGCCCCGCGACGCGCCGGTAGTGATCGTAGTGGGACGCGATCCGGTCGATCGGATCGCGGATGATCGTCACGTAGCGCGAGGGCCGCGGGACATCGGCGTGCAGACCGTAGTGGAAGTGACCCGCGATGAAGCGCAGTCGCTGCCGATCGGCAGTGGGAAGCCCGGCGAAGTCCTCGATGTGGATCGATGGCGCTGGACCTTGCCCTTCGTAGAGGAAGACTTGCTCTGACGGGGGATAGATCTGTGACAGCGAGGCCCGCAGGGCGGAACCAGCGGTCTTGGGGACGTGCAGAAAGAGCAGGGTCCAGTTGTGCCGGGGCCGGCGCCGGAACCGTCGCCGCATGAACTGCATCATCACTGAACAGGATACGGAGGCCACGCCGAGAACGCTGACGGGCTATGCTCTGGTCGATGTCAGGACAGGCCCTGAGCGGGCGATCGGACAATTCGAGGGTGCCTTGGGCCCCACGCTGGCAGGCCTTGCTGTCAGTCACTGACCCGCGCTGACCGCTGCCCGGGATGTCCTCCGCTCAGCCTGAGCTACCCGTCACTGCCATCGAGCCTGCGGATCGCTGGCCAG
>CAVVYR010000021.1:0-13444 GCA_963752475.1 uncultured Chloroflexia bacterium
CGAACTCGAGGCCGAGGGACAACCACTAGGAGACTGGTGTCTTTCGTGCCGCCGTCCTGACCGCCTGGAGATGCGAGATGGGTCGGCGATCGGAGCGGGGATCTGGGAATCTGGCGGCATGACGCTCGGACACAGCCCCACCCAGGCCGACATCTTCCGTTCCAGTGCGAGCTACTGCGAGGGTCGGGTCGCACCCGACTCGGTCTACGCCCTGCTGCACCGTGAGTGCCACCGACTCTTCCCCGACGAGGCCTTCGCGGACCTCTTCACCGACGTCGGGCGGCGCTCGGTGCCACCGATGATCGTGGCCGTGGTGATGGTGCTCCAGCGCCTCGAGGGCCTGTCCGACCGTGAGGCTGTCGAGCGCTTCAGCTTCGACGTACGCTGGAAGTACGCCTGCGGTGGGCTCGACTTCGACCATCCCGGCTTCAGCCACACCGTGCTCGTGGACATGCGTGCCCGCCTCGCGGGTTCCGAACATCCGGAGCGCATCTTCGAGGTCGCCCTCGGCGCGGCCCGCGAGGCCGGCCTCGTGGGTCGCCGCCGGGTGCTCGACTCGACGCCGCTCTATGACGCGGTGGCCACGATGGACACCGTCACGCTCCTGCGCTCGGGCATCCGCGGCCTGCTCCGGGTCGCGGGCGAGCGCGAGGACGAGCTCCGTTCCCTCCTCGGGCGTGACGACGACTATCGAAGCGGCGGCAAGCCCGCCATCGACTGGGAGGACGCCGCAGCGCGCGAGGCCCTCATCGATGCGGTCGCGACCGATGCCAGCGCGCTGCTCGTCGCGCTCGAGGGCGAGGCCATCGACGCGCCCCTCGCCGAGGCCGCCGCGCTGCTCGCGACGCTGCTGGGCCAGGACCTCGAGACCGACGGCGAGGGCACCTTCCGCATCGCCCGGCGGGTGGCGCCCGACCGGATCGTCAGCACGGTCGATCCCGATGCCCGCCACGGGCACAAGACCCAGGCCCGCAGCTTCGACGGCTACAAGGGCCACGTCGCGATCGACCCCGACAGCGAGATCGTGACCGCGACGGCCGTGACGCCGGGCAACGGCGGCGATGCGGCGGTCGCACCCGAGCTGCTCGAGGCCGAGCTCGAAGCCCGCGAGCCCGGCCCCGGCGTGCCACCCGTCGTCTACGGCGATGCCGGCTACGGCAGTGGCGCACTGCTCGAGACGCTCGAGACCGCCGGGGCCGAGCCGCGCATCAAGGTGCAGCCGTCGGTCGCCCTGGGTGGCCGCTTCAGCAAGGATGACTTCGCCATCGACCGCGAGGCGGCCACGGTCACCTGCCCGGCCGGGCTGACCGTCCCGCTGCGGGCCCGACGCCGCCGGGCGGCCGAGGCCAGCTTCGGGTCGGCCTGTGCCGCCTGTCCCCTCGCGGCCCGCTGCACGACCGCGAAGGATGGACGCAGCATCACGGTGGGACCCTACGAGGCCGCGCTCGTCCGGGCCCGCGCCGCGCGCCGGGATCCCGCCTGGCTGGCCGACTACCGGGCCACCCGACCCAAGGTCGAGCGTCGCATCGCCCAGCTCGTGCGTCGTCACCACGGTGGCCGTCGCGCCCGGGTGCGGGGTCGACCGAAGGTGGCGGCCGACTTCTCGCTGCTCGCGGCCGCGGTCAACCTGGCCCGTCTCGCGGTGCTCGGGGTCCTCGGTCCAGGACCGACCGAGACCGCGCAGGCCGGCTGAGCACCGATGACGGGGAGCGGGTGACCGGGGGCTACCCCCTGCGGCCGCCCAGGCCGGCCCTGATCGCCACGGGGACCCGGCCGGGCCACGGGCGGACCGTTCCGACCGACCCGCTGAAGGTCCGGTCACCACGGCGCGAGGCCATCCACCGGACTATCTCAGGCCGTGAGTGGCCGGTTTCACACCAGTCTCCTAGCTGACCTTCCCGGGTTACCTGTCACGCAAGCGAGGGCGTCAGCCCGCGGCCGACCTGGACCGTGGGCTTGGTCAGGGCTAATCTCGAGTGATATGGTCATCGTATGACAATCGAGCCATCGGTCGATGTACGGGCCGCTGGCCGTCGTCGGCCGCTCGAGCGCTGAGGACCTGATGAAGATCCACGACATCTCCATGACCGTCTCTCCCGACATGGTGTACTGGCCGGACACGACGGTGCCGACCGTGGAGTGGGAGATGCGCATGTCCAGCGGCGACATCGGTGACGTCAGCCGCTGGGTCCTGGGAGCGCACAACGGCACGCACGTCGATGCGCCCTCCCACTTCCTCGCTGGCGAGCCCGGTCTCGAAGCCGTGGCGCTGGAGTCGCTCGTCGGCCCGGCCGTGGTGGTCGAGCTTCCTGACGAAGTCCGCTCGATCACGGCCGACGACATCCCGTGGTCGGACGTCAGCCCGGCAGAGCGCCTGCTCTTCAAGACGTCGAACTCGCGGCAACGTCTCGATGGGTCGCGGTTCGATGAGAGCTATGTCGGGATCGAGCCCGACGCGGCAAGGGCTATCGTCGCGGCCGGTATGAAGCTGGTTGGCATCGACTACCTCTCTGTCGAGACGTTTGGGCGTGAGGTCTTCGAGACCCATCACGTGCTCCTCGGCGCCCGCGTCACGATCGTCGAGGGCCTCGATCTGCGTGATGTCGAGCCGGGTCGGTATCTGCTGACGATCCTGCCGCTCAAGCTAGCTGGAGCAGAAGCCGCACCCGCACGCGCGATCCTTGAGGAGCCCGACCCATGATGCGTGCGGTTCGCTGGCATGGCCGGGGGGATGTCCGGCTCGACGTCGTGCCGGACGCACCGCTGCCCGGGCCAAGTGAGATTCGGCTCCGCGTCGACTGGTGTGGCATCTGCGGCACCGATCGCGAGGAGTGGCGATCTGGACCACTGTTCATCCCCACCGACGAGCCTCATCCGCTGACCAAGACGTCCGCACCGCTGACGTTGGGGCACGAGGTCGCTGGCACCGTCACCGACCTGGGTGATGGCGTCGATGGCATCGCCGAGGGCGACGTCGTCGCACTGGACGGGCTGCTGACCTGCGGCAAGTGCTGGTGGTGCCGACGCCACGAACTCACCCTGTGCCCACAGTTGGCGTCCATCGGCCTCCACGTCGACGGCGGACTGGCTGAAGCTATCACCGTGCCGGCCACGATGGCCATCGTCGTGCCGCCAAGCCTCGACGCGGAGACTGCTGTCCTGGCTGAACCCGTCGCGGTGGCGGTGCGTGCTCTCCGCCGTGGGCGCTTGGCGAAGGGTGAGCAGCTCCTCGTGCAGGGCGCGGGCATGATCGGCCTAGCCGCCATGCGGGCTGCACATCGGTTCGGCGCGGCGTCCGTGACGGTGGCTGCTCGCTCGGAGGCACGTCGCCAGCAGGCCCTCGATCTGGGCGCCGATGCCGTCGTAGACCCGAGTGAGCCGGACTTCGTCGACGCCGTTCGAGAGCTCCACCACGGCCGGGGGCCCGACCTGGTCGTCGAGGCCGCCGGTACGCCGCACGCTTGCGCCCAAGCCATCAGCGCAGCTCGTCGTGGTGGCCGCATCGTCTTCCTGGGCCTGCCGTCAGAAATGGGCCAGATCGACTACTTCGAGCTGGTCGCAACCGAGCGTGAGCTCATCGGCTCACTCTCACATGTCTGGGACGAGGACCTTGCCGAGGCGGTCTCGATGCTGGGCGACGGTCTCCTACGTGCCGATGAGGTCGTGGCTGCAAGGATCCCACTCGAGGATACGGTCGGTGTCGGTTTCGAATGGATGAACAGGAAGGACACCCCGGGGGTGAAGATCTTGGTGAGCCCATGGATCTGACAGACGTTCCCGTGGCGGTGATGACGTGATATCGCCACCTGCCTCGCCTCAGCGATTCCGCGCGGACAAGCTCAGCGACAAGGTCACGCGAGTGCTCGCTGGCCGGATCATCGAGGCGGCCCAGTCATCGTCCGAAGTCCACTTGCCCACCGAGCAGGAGGTGTGTGAGGAGTTCGGGGTCTCCAAGACCGTGGCGCGTGAGGTCATGGCACGGCTCGACGGGCTGAAGCTCGTCTCCGTTCGGCACGGCCGTCGCATGCAGCTCCGACCGGCGTCGGACTGGAACTATCTCGATCCGCTCATGCTCGAGCTCCAGGACGAGAAGGGCGTCCGCCGTCTCGTGGGCGAACTCCATGAAGTGCGCATGCTCATCGAGCCGGAAGCCGCCTGGCGCGCGGCTACCGTCGCCGAGCCAGAGCAGATCGAGATCATGCAGCGAGCGCTGGAGGGGATGAGGACAAACCTGGAGCGTCCGGACGAGTTCCTCGAGCACGACATCGCATTCCACGCGGAGATCGTGGTCTCGGCGCAGAACCGCGTCATCTCCCACCTGATCGATGCCATCGCGGATCTGATGCGTACCAGCCGACAGCTGACGAACCTCGTGCCGGGCGGGCTACCGCACGCGGTCGAGGACCACGCCGCGGTGCTCGCGGCCATCGAGGCGGGCGATCCCGAACGAGCTCGCGAGGCGATGCGAGACCACATCCTGTGGGGCGCGCAGCGAGCCGGGGTATTGCCAGAGGACGGGTCGGACTCGAGGCGCCAGCCCAGTTAGTGGCTGGTGGGCTCGTAGGCCTCCCAGTCTTCTCCGGGCCCACCCCTGAGAAAATCGAAGTCCGCGCCGGTGTCTGCCTGGCTGACGTGCTCGACGTAGAGTCGTCCGTAGCCACGGGTGAAGCGAGGAGTTGGCGGGGTCCAGGCGTCACGACGGGCGGCGAGCTCTGCGTGGCTGAGGCGCACATCGAGTCGCCTGGCTTCCACGTCCAGGTCGACGAGGTCGCCGTCGCGGATGAGGGCTAGCGGTCCACCGACCGCGGACTCCGGAGCGACATGGAGCACGCACGTGCCGTAGGCGGTGCCGCTCATGCGGGCATCCGAGATGCGCACCATATCGCGCACGCCAGCCTGCCAAAGCTTGGCAGGGATCGGTAACTGGCCCCACTCGGGCATGCCTGGAGCACCGACAGGGCCGCCCATGAGCTGGATCAGGACCGTGTCCGGAGTGACCTCGAGGTTCGGGTCGTCGATGCGCTCCATCAGGTCTTGCTTGTCGGAGAAGACCAGTGCCGGCCCGGTATGGCGCCGAAGCTCGGGCTCCATCGCCGTTTGCTTCAGGACGGCGCCATCGGGGGCAAGGTTGCCCCGCAGCACTGCCAAGCCACCCTCGGTTGCGAGCGGCTCACTCCGGGGGCGAATCACGGACCGGTCCAGGGTCTCGCCCAGTTGGGCCCCGTCTCCCAGAGGAGTCCCGCTGACGGTCGGCGTCTCGAGGTCCAGCAGCGGAGCGATCTCCGTGAGCAGCGCTGGCACACCGCCGGCATAGAAGAACTCCTCCATCTGGTGATTGCCAGCCGGATGGACGTCGAGGATCCAGGGTGTCCTGCGGCTGATGGCATCGAACGCGTCGAGGGCCAGTGGCACGCCCGCGCGGCCGGCGAGAGCCAGCAGGTGCACGACCGCGTTGGTGCTTCCGCTGACCGCGTTGAGCACGGTGATGGCGTTGCGGAACGCGCTTGGCAACAGGATCGAAGAGGGTGTGGGCCCACCGTCGAGGGCCATCTGGACGCTGCGAATGCCCGTCTCCTCAGCGAGTGCCTTCCGTCGACTGTCGACAGCGGGAATGGCTGCCGAGCCGGGCAGGGTCATGCCCATGGCCTCCGCCAGGATGGCCATGGTCGAGGCCGTGCCGAGTACACCGCAGTGACCGGCCGAGCGAGCCACACACGACTCGAGCTCTGCCCAACGCTCGTCGGAGTAGTCGCCGGCCCGGCGGCGGTCGGATGCGTTCCAGATGGCGCTGGCTCCCGCCAGGTCCTCGGTGCCTCGCCGGCCTCGCAGCATCGGTCCACCGGTCAGCATGATCGCTGGGAGGTCCGCGCTCACGGCCGCCATCAGGAGCGCTGGTGTGGTCTTGTCGCAACCTGACAACAGCACCGCAGCATCAAGAGGATTCGCGCGCAGCGACTCCTCGGCTTCCATGGCCAAGAGGTTCCGGTAGAGCATGGTGGTGGGCTTCATCAGCGGCTCGCTGAGCGACATCGCCGGCAGCTCCAGCGGCAAGCCACCGGCCCGCCACACACCCCGCTTGACGGCCTCCGCCAGCTCGCGCAGGTGAGCGTTGCAGTTGGTCACCTCGCTCCAGGTGTTGACGATGCCAATGACCGGTCGACCGTCCGAGAACACCGTGCCCGAGAACCCCTGCGAACGCATCCACCCGCGGTGAATCACCCCATTGAGGTCGTCGGGCGCGAACCACCGCGCGCTCCGCAGAGGTGCTCGAGGTTCGCCCAAATCGCCCTCCTTGATCGAACTCAGGGGTTGACAGCGTATCACATGGTCATATGATGACTCTATCAGCAGGCTGCTGCGAGCCTGTGGCGGGGACGCGGTACCACATCGTGCGATCGCATCCTTGCCCCAGGGGGGTTTGTGGCTTGATATGGAGGGCCCTTCCGAGCGGCCACATCGGTCGCACGACTCGGAAGTGGCAGAGGAAGGAGTCACGCGAGTGGTACGGACACGCATCGTCGGGAGCCTCGGTGCAGCGGCTCTCATCGCGACGTCACTGTCGGGGACAGCGATCGCGCAGGATAGTGACTATGAGATCGCGTTCGCGATCCCCACGTCCCAGGCGACCTACTTCACGGCCTATGACAACGCCGTCAAGGAACTGGCCGATGAACTCGGAGTCGAGGTCAAGTTCGCGTTCGCCGAGAACGACGCGGCCAAGCAGAACCAGCAGGTAGCCGAATTCATGACCGCCGGCGCGGATGCCGTCGTCGTCGCACCCGTCGACGTCGATGCGTCGCTGCCCGGCATCACCGCCTACGCTGACGCCGAAGAGCCGATCATCACCAGCAACCGCTTCGTCAATGGTGACTACGGCGATATCGACGGCGCCAACCCCAAGGTGCACACCGGGTTCTCGGACTACGAGATCGGTCGGAACCTCGGTGAGCTGATGATCGTCGCGTGCGGCGACAAGGATCCCTGCAACGTGATCATGGAGCAGGGCACCATCGGCTCCTCGCCGCAGATCGAGCGTGACCGAGGCGCCTTCGAGGTGCTCGAGGCCAACACCGCCATCAACGTGGTGGACAAGCAGACCAACGACTTCCAGCAGTCGAAGGCCATCGAGTTGACCGATCAGCTCATGGTCAAGCACCCGGCCGGCACCGTGGACGTCATCGGCGTGCACGATGATGCCTCGGCCGTTGGCGTCGTCACCTCCGTCGAGCGTGCCGGTCGCGATGACGAGATCAACGTGGTCGGCGTCGGTGGCAGCATCGAAGGCGTCGACGCGATCTCCGAGGGCCGCATGTTCGGCACCGTCTGGGTGTCGCCGCGCCTCGACGGCATCCTCGCTCTGCAGGCAGCCCTGGCGCTGCTCGAGGGTGAGACGCCTGATGGCATCTCCGAGATCGAGGGTCGCCCGACCGTGCCCGTGCCCATCGAGCAGGTGACCATCGACAACGTCGCCGACTACCCCGGCGAGTGGTGAGCTGACGCTCAGCTGATCCATAGTTGCGGCGCGCTGCCTATCACGTGGGCGGCGCGCCGACTTCGTACAGGGGGCGATGCTCATGGCTACCGCACTGCGCCTCGATTCGCTGTCCAAGCACTTCGGTGGCGTTCGGGCCCTGAGTGACGTCAGCCTGCGTCTCGAGTCGGGTCAGGTCCTGGGCTTGATCGGTGAGAACGGAGCCGGGAAGTCCACCCTCATCAAGATCCTGAACGGCGTGCAGCGCGCCGACGGCGGAAGCATCGTGCTCGATGGCAAGGAGGTCTCGTTCGGCTCGCCGGCCGAGGCCCTGCGCGCCGGCGTGGCCACGGTCCACCAGGAGAGCAGCCTGGTCCCGAACCTGGACGTGGCTGCCAACCTGATGCTGGCTCACGAGTCGGCGAGCGGGAACGGGAGCCTGCTGGTCAGCCAACGCAGCACGCACAGGGCGGCGCGTGCACTGATGGACAAGACCGGCTTCGACATCGCACTCGACACGCCGGCGGCCGACCTCTCGGTCGCGCAACGCCAACTCGTGGAGATCGCGCGCGCTCTCGCGATGGCGGCGACCGTGCTCATCCTCGATGAGCCGACCGCCGCACTCAGTCCCGATGAGGTCGAGGTCCTCTTCGGCGCCATCCGCGACATCCGTGGCCAAGGCGTGCCAGTCATCTACGTCTCGCATCGTCTCGAGGAGATCCCGATCATCTGCGATCGCGTTGCAGTGCTGCGCAACGGTCAGCTCGTCGGCGAACTCGACGGCGCAGAAGCAACGCACGACCGCCTGGTTCCCATGATGCTTGGCCGCGACGTTGAGACGCTCTACCCGGATCGAGACAGCGCGCCAGGGCAGACCGTGTTGGAGGTGAACGACCTCCGTGCCCCCGGCTTCAAGGACATCTCGCTCGACATCCGCAAGGGGGAGATCGTGGGCCTGGTCGGGGCACTCGGAGCCGGCCAGCGCGAGGTAGCTCGAGCCATCGTCGGCGTCGACCAGCGGGCCGCTGGCGCCGTCCTCGTCGATGGGCACCCCGTACGAGCCAATGACCCACGCGCAGCCATCGATCTCGGCGTGGCCTACGTCACCGGTGATCGGCGTGACTCCACGCACCCGGGTCTGGCCATCGAATTGAACCTGTCGTTGCCCTGGCTCTGGACCGGCTCCAAGTGGGGCGTGGTGCGTACGCGCGAGGTACGCAAGCGCGTCGAAGGCCTCATCGACACGTTCAGCATCAGGACGACCGGCCCGGAGCAGCTGATGGTGGACCTCAGTGGTGGCAACCAGCAGAAGGTGCTCTTCGCGAGATGGGCACCGCTCGCGCCGCGGCTTTTCGTCCTCGACGACCCGACCCTGGGCGTCGATATCGGCTCGAAGTCGGAGGTGTATCAACTGCTACGTCACTTCACCTCCGAGGGCGCTGCTGTCCTGCTGGTCACATCCGACCTTGAGGAGGTCATCCATACCGCCGACCGCATCGTCGTGATGCGGCACGGCTCCATCGCCGCCGAGATCGCGGGCGAGACCGCGACCGAGGCGGAGATCGTACGCATCGCCCACGGCTTCGCCGCGGCCGACGCAGCCTGATCGAGGACGGGGAGGCATGAGCGAGATCCAGACCGAGGCCACGATGAACCAGGGCGGCTCCGCCGGCGGGAACGGCAACGGGGAACAGCGCTCCCTGTTCTCTCGCATCACCACCGCGCTGGACCTGCGACGGAACGGCCTAGCGCTGTTCGCGCTTGCTATGGTCGGCCTGGTGGCGCTCATCCGCCCTGACTTCGTCTCGTTCGACAACTTCGTCAGCATCCTTCGAGGCCAGTCGTTCATCGGCATCATCGCGGTGGGCATGGCCATCGTCATGATCGCCGGAGGCTTCGACCTGTCCGTGGCGCGCGTGGCCGCGCTCTCTGGCGTGATCGTGGGCACGCTCCACTACCTGGGCCCCATCCCGGCCATCGCTGCCGCCCTTGGCGTGGCGGCGCTCATCGGACTCATCAACGGCACCCTCATCACGCGAGCTCGTGTGAACCCGTTCGTGGTGACGCTGGGCATGTTCTCGATCGCCTCATCGTTAACGCTGGTGGCGTCGGGCGGCGAGACCCGCAGAGGCTTCGACCCGTGGCTGCTCAGCATCAGCGAGGGTGAGATCGGCCCCATCCCCTCACCCATCTTCTTCTTCCTTGCCACCGCCATCGTCTGCCACTTCCTCTTGAGTCGAACGCGCTTCGGACGTTACGTCTACGCGGTGGGCGGAAGTGTCGAGGCCAGCCGCCTGGCGGGCGTACCGACCAGTTGGGTCATCACGGCTTCGTACGTCATCGTCTCGCTCTGCGCCGGCATCGCCGGTGTCGTGATGACGTCGTACCTGCGCTCGGCCACACCCGGCGCTATGGCGGGAGGCGAGCTGGACGCGATCGCAGCCGTGATCCTCGGCGGCGTAAGGCTGGGTGGAGGCGTCGGGACCATCCCGCGCACGGTCCTGGGCGTGCTCATCCTCGGCGCCATCGGCAACGCCCTCATCTTCCTGGGCATCGACCCCTTCTGGCAGGGGTTCGTGAAGGGTTCCGTGATCATCATCGCCGTCGCCATCGACGCGCTCCAGAACCGGTCGAGACGAGCGTGAGCCGCTCGAAGCGCCACGGCCGGCGCAGTGATGGCCACAGCTGGAGTGACCGCACATGAAGGCACCCCGCGTGACGCTTGCGGAGCTCGAGCTGCCCGAATTCGGACTCCCGCAGGACCAGCCGACCATCCCCGCTTCCACGTATGCAGCCAGGGTCGCGGCGCTCGAGGCGCGGTATCGCTCGGCCGGCTTCGACGCCTTCGTGGTCTACGCCGACCGTGAGCACTTCGCCAACATGGCCTATCTCACCGGCTACGACCCCCGGTTCGAGGAAGCGCTGCTGGTCCTGCTTCCGGGACGAACGCCGGCGCTGCTCGTCGGCAACGAAGGCCTGACCTACGCTTCAGTCTGTCCGCTACCGGTGGACGTGAAGCTTTGTCAGACGCTCAGCCTCGTCGACCAACCCCGCGACTCGAGCCCACCGCTTGCGGACGTTCTGGCCAGCTCCGGGCTCGCGAAGGGCATGCGTGTCGGAGTCGCAGGCTGGAAATACTTCTCCGCGCTTGACTCACCTTCGCCCGGCGAATGGCTGGAGGTCCCCAGCTTCATCGTGGATGGCCTACGCGAGATGGGTCTGGTCCCGTCGAACGCCAACGCACTGCTGATGCACCCCGATGGCGGGCTGCGCGTGGTGAACGATGTCCACCAGCTGGCCGCCTTCGAGTACTCGGCGGCACACGCGTCGCAGGGTGTGCGGGACCTGATCTTCGGCCTTCGAGAGCAGATGACCGAGTACGACGCTTGCGCACTCGCCGGCATGCGCGGGATGCCCGTCGGATTCCACCCGTTGTTGCTTAGCGGTGAGCGGACGAGCCTCGGCCTGGGCAGCCCGTCCACCCGGCGCATATCGCTGGGCGATCCGATCGTGGCCGCCATCGGCTATTGGGGCAGCAACACCGCTCGTGCCGGGTTCGCGGCACGCAGCAAGGCAGACCTGCCGGAGTCGATCTCGGATTACGTCGATCGGCTGGTCGCGCCCTATTTCCGTGCGGCCGTGGCGTGGTACGAGACGGTCGGCATCGGCGTGCCCAGCGGTGAGCTCTACGCGGCGGCGATGGAGCATATCGGCGATCCCTTCTTCGGCGTCAGCCTCAATCCGGGACACCTGATCCACCTCGAAGAATGGCTCAGCTCGCCGGTGTGGCAAGGATCGACCATCCCTCTCGTGTCGGGAATGTACTGGCAGGTGGACATGATCCCCGCGACCGGCAGCCCGTACTTCAGCACCAACATCGAGGACGGCATCGCCCTCGCGGACGCAGCCCTGCGGGCCGAGTTCGCGGCTACGTATCCCGATGCCTGGGCGCGGATCGAAGCGCGCCGCCGCTTCATGCGTGACGTCGTCGGCATCCGGCTCAAGCGGGAGGTACTGCCCTTCTCGAACATGCCCGCCTATCTTCCTCCGTTCTGGTTGTCTCCGAAGCACGCGATGCGGGTCGTCCGATGACCCGACCGCTTCACCGACGCCCCGACAAGCCACCTCAAGCCCGCTCTGCGACGTCCGCTCCGGCTCATGAGCGCCATCGCGAGCTCAGATCCAGTGAAGGGAGCACCACATGAACTCGATCGAGCGTGTCGCCGCGGCGATAGAGATGCGGACTCCGGACAGGGTTCCCGTCGACCTGCACAACTTCCTGCCCGCAGCGCAGGCATTCGGGCGTCCCTTCACCGAGACCTTCCGCGACGGCGAGCTGTTGGCACAGGCCATGCTCGATGCGTGGCGCGAGTACGGGCACGACATGATCCTGCTGGAGAACGGCACCGGCTGCAACGCGGAGGCCTGCGGCGCCAAGGTTGCCTATCGCGATGACGCCGCGCCGGTCGCTGACGAGCCGCTGATCGGGTCTCTCGACGAGGTCGCTGATCTCACGGTGCCCGATCCCGAGACCACGTTCCCGCAGAAGGAGATCCTGAAGGCCACTCGCATCCTGTCGAAGGAGATCGGTGATCAGGCCTGGATCGTGGCTCGCGCCGACCAGGGACCCTTCGACCTCGCGTCCCAACTCTTCGGGATCGAGAACCTGATGCTGGCCATGGCGATGGGCCAGGAAGACGGGGTCCATGCGCTCCTCGACTACTGCCGACAGGTCACGACCCGCTATGCGTATGCCTTGCTCGACGCGGGCGGTCGCTCTACCTCCATCGGAGAGCCAGTCTCCGGCCCTGGGCTCGATCTCGCCGGCGGACTACAACAGGTACGCCAAGCCGCAGCAGAAGCGACTGGTCGACGACATCAAGGCCCGGGACGGGATCATCCACAACCACATCTGCGGCGACACGTCACTCATCCTCGAGGACTTCATCGGCACGGGTGCCCAGATCCTGGAGGTCGACCATCTGACCGATCTGCGCAACGCCAAGGACGTCGCCGATGGACGAGTCTGTTTCCTGGGCAACATCGACACCGATATCATCACCCGCGGCACGCCTAGTGAGGTCGACGATGCCGTTCGCAAGGCCATCGAGACCATGGGTCGCGATGGTGGCCTGATCCTGGGCCCGGGATGTGCCCTGGGGCCGGAGACTCCGTCGGACAACATCCACGCTCTGGTCGAGGCTGCCTGGAGGCACGGGACGAATCCGGCCTGACCGCCGGCGCAGGGCGCGGACAGAGCGAACAGCCCCATCCGGGAGGCGAATCGACATGACCATGAACGATCGAGCGGCCATGCTGGAGACCCTTCGGCGTGTCGCATACAGCGCCGTCGTCTCAGACTGCTGCGATCAGGTCGGGCTGCGCGAGCAGACGATGTCGGCAGGGATCGAGCCGGTCTCGGGCGGCACCGAGGTCCTCATCGGCTTCGCCCGCCCGGTCCGGAGCGTGGCCGTCGAGGACATCCCTGACGAGCCCTACGGGGCGGAGATCGACTTCATCGACTCGTTGCGTCGTGACGACGTCGTGGTCGGTACGGTCGAAGCCCCCGGAGCCTTCTGGGGCGAGCTCTTCTCGACAGCCGCGAAGGCGCGGGGCGCCGTCGGCGCTGTCGTCGATGGTTTGGTCAGGGACCAGGCACGCATCCGAGAGCTGGGATTCCCGGTGTTCGCCCGAGGTGGCCGCCCGACCGACAGCCTTGGGCGTGTCTCCATCCGCGAGCACGATGTCCCGTTGACGATCGGCGGCATCAAGGTCTCGCCCGGCGATCTGGTAGTGGCGGACATCGACGGCGTCGCGGTCGTGCCCGCTGATGCGACCGAGGACGTGGCGACTCGAGCGATCGCCAAGGCTACGACCGAGAACGAGGCGCGAGAGTTGCTCGAGGGTGGCGCGCTGCTACGTGACGCTTGGAACCGCTATAGGGTCTTGTGATGAGCGCGCTCGCCGGCATCT
>CAVVYR010000022.1:0-8058 GCA_963752475.1 uncultured Chloroflexia bacterium
TTGGCGTTGAAGTCGACCGTAGCCAGGCCGTTCTCGAACCGCACCTCTCGCACGCGCACGTCCGAAGGCACGACCGGCTCGAGGCCGCTGCCGGCCTGCGGGCCGGTCAGGAACTCGTCCATGACCGCCGCCGGCCCCGGTCCATCGGACTTGGACTCGCGCGTGACCGGCACTAGGTAGCGATCCTCGCCCTGGTAGGCGAAGTACAGCAAGGTACCGCCCTCGGCGGCGGTCTCGGACTCAGGGTTGACGGTCGGGCGCTCGAGGTCGTCAGCGTGGGTCTGGTCGACCGCGACAGAGACCACCGTGACCTCAGGGAACTCAGTCAGTGTCAGCACCAGCGCGTCGATCGCGCGCTGGAAGTCGTCGGTCTCGAGGTGCTGTCGGCGACAGTGCCACTCGAGCGTGCTCCTCATCCAGCTCGAACGCCAACAGCTCGGTCCCGTCTGCGAAGGGAGCCTCGAGGTCGGGGCCGGCGACCGGGCCAGCCAGCAACTGGCGTACCGCGTTCTCGGGTGAGACCTCTACTTCGGGGGTGCGTCGACTGACCGGCACCAGGTAACCCGGCTCCGGCAGCACCTCCCAAAGCGTCGTGGCCGAGCGTCCGTACTGGGGCGCCACCGCGATGGGTTCGGACCAGAGTGCGGCGACCGGCCGCAGTAAGGCACCCGCGAGCAGCAGCACCACGATGAAGAGCCCGAAGTTCCGGCCCGCTTCAGCCATGCGGCAAGGCGACCGGAACTGGAGCAGCCCCCGGGGAGGTCGGAGACCGGTGGACATCTCAGGACTGTCGGCGGCGGTTGAGGACGCCGAGAGCAAGGGCCCCGAAGATGAGCACGCCCTTGGCCACAGCCTGCCAGTAGAAGTTGATGCCGATGAGGTTCAAGCCGTTGGCGAGGACGCCCAGGAAGAGCACGCCCAGGACCGTGCCCAGCACGTTCGGTCGGCCCTCCTCGTCGATGGCCGTGCCGATGAAGGTCGCGCCGATGGCGTCCATCAGGTATGCACCACCCGAGAACGGGACGTAGGAGCTCAACGATGAGCTGAGGATGATGCCGGCAGCGGAGCAGATGAAGGCTCCGATGATGACGTCGCGGCCTGGTAGCGGTGGACCATGATGCCGGCGATGCGCGCCGCCTCAGGCTGAGCGCCGATGGCGCGCCATCGGCGGCCGTGGACCATGCGCTCGATGAGCACGAACATGACCACGATGAGGATCAGTGCCAGGACCAGCGAGACGGCACGTTGTCGATGATCTTGCCGCCGCCGATGTAGCGGTAGGCGGCTCCATCACGGCCACGTAGATCGGCGCACCACCGGTGGTATAGATGCGCTGCACGCTCTCGCCGATGAAGAGCATGGCCAGGGTCGCGAGGAACGGGTTGGTCCCAACCTTCACGATCATGCCGGCGTTGAAGACGCCGACAAGGGTGCCGAATCCGAGCCCCACGGCGATGGCCAGCGGCCAGGGCACGTCGGCGACCAGCAGGCTCACGCCCGCCAGCGCGGCGAAGTCGAAGGAGACGCCAACGGAGAGATCGATGCCGCCGGCGGTGACCACGAGCGTCATGGCCAGGGCCACGAACATCAGGATGACGCTCTGGCTGGCGATATTGAGGGCGTTGTTGGTGGTCGCGAAGCGTTCCGCGAAGACCGCGAAGAAGGCGACAACAAGGAAGAAGGCGATCCAGACGGCATACCGCCGCAGGAAGGCGACGGTTCGGGCCGCACCCGAGCGGGTGTCCGACGACTGGACGCTGACGCCGGCAGTCATCGCCTGGGCTCCCGCTGCCGCTTAGCGACGCGGCTGCCACCACGATGAGGATGAGCACACCCTTCACTGCGAGGACCCAATAGGTCGCGATGTTCACGAGCGTGAAGCCGTTCGTGAGGGCGCCGACGAAGATGGCACCGACGAGGGTGCCGGGGATGTTGATGACCCAGCGGCGCGAGAACATGGCGCTCACAGACGCTGCCAGCAGGATGTCCAGGAGCATCAACGACTGATGCCTCGGACGCTACCGGAGACGCGCCCGACGATGATGATGGCAGCGATGGCCACGGCCAGGCTGGCCAGCACGTAGGTCAGGATGACGTTGCGCCGGATGGCGATGCCGGCCTGGATGGCCGCGTCGGCGTTGCCGCCGGTGGCCCGGATCTGGACTCCGAGGGGTGTCCGCTCGATGAAGAGGTAGAAGCCGACGAAGGCGAAGATGAGGATGACCACCGGTACCGGCAGGAACAGTATCTCGCCATTGGCCAGCCAGTCGATGAAGTCCGACGACACCGGCACGTTGACGTTGTTGGTGATGAGCAGCTCGTTGTTGACCACGTTCTGCATGGCCAGCGTGGCCAGCAGCGGGACGATACCGACCATCGCCACCGCGATGCCGTTGCCCAGTCCGATGAGCAGGGCCGCGGCGGTACCGACGGCGATCGCCACGAACGGGTTCCAGCCGTTGGTCAGCATGAGCGCGTAGACAGCCGTGGTCAGGCCCAGCTGGGCGCCGACCGAGAGGTCGATACCACCCTTGATGATGTGGGTGCCGCCGCCGATCATGACCGTGGAAGCACCGAACGCCGCGACGGCCAGCACCGCCGACTGCTTCAGGATGGCCATCAGGTTGTCGCCGGTCAGGAAGACCGGCTTCACGATGGTGAAGTACGGTACCAACGGCCGCGATCAATGAGCAGCCCGCCGTAGCGGAGCAGGAAGTCGAGAGCGCGTGCCCAGGGCGTGTCGCCGGTGAAGGCGTTGGAGATCGCACTCATGAGGCCAACTGCGCCGTGTCGGTGCCCGCTGCGTCCGTCTTCGATCCTCCGCTGGTCGACCAGTAGAGCACGGGTCAGGCGTCGTCTCCGCCCGCACTGCAGCTCCTTGGCGATCTCGCCGCGATACATCACCAGTACGCGGTCGCAGACGCCCAGCAGGTCGGGGATGTCGGAGCCGACGATGATACCGCCGAACCGGCGGCAGCCATCTCATTGATGAGCGTGTAGATCTCGATCTTGGCCCCGACGTCGACGCCCAGGCCCGGCTCCTCCAGCACGAATACCTGAGTGTCAGCCGAGAGCCAGCGGGCGATGACGGTCTTCTGCTGGTTGCCGCCGCTGAGATAGCGCGCGGCCGTATCAGGTGTCGGGGTCTTGATGCTCAGCGCGTCGATCATCTCGGTGGCGCGCTCGCGGAACACACGGTCGCTGATGAGGCCGCCACGAGCCGACTTCTCAAGGCTCGAGAGGTTGACGTTGTCCGCTACCGACATGGATACGACCACGCCTTCCCAGCGACGATCCTTGGGCACCATGCCAAAGCCAAGCTCGGCCGCCTTGGAGGCAGTGAGCGCTCCCAGCTCGGTCCCGTCGAGCCGAATGGTTCCAAACCCGGCCAACGAGGCCGTAGAGCGTCTCGGCCAGGGGATGCAAGCCCGAGCCAAGCAGGCCGGTCACGCCGATGACCTCACCTCGGCCGACGTCGATGGAGATGTCCTCGAAGGCGCCGTGGAGCGTGAGGTTCTCGACATGGAGGCGGGGAGCGCCGACCTCGACCTTGCGCGGCGGGTACATCTCGTCGATCTCGCGACCGACCATGGTTGTCACGATGTCCTCGATGGAGGTCTCGGGTAGCGGCAGCGTCCCGGCCAGCTTGCCGTTGCGCAAGACCGTCACGCAATCACATATCTGCGTCATCTCCTGGAGGTAGTGCGAGATATAGATGATGGCCAGGCCCTGCTCTCTCAGCTTGTCGATCATGCGGAAGAGCGCCCCTCGACCTCGCGACGGGCGAGGGGAGCGGTGGGCTCGTCGAAGGCGACCACGCTGGGCTTGGTCAGGAGGGCCTTCGCGATCTGAACCAGCTGGCGCTCGGCCACCGAGAGGTCGCGCACGAGCGATTGCCCGGCAGGTCGACACCTAGCATCTCGCTGATCAGGGCGCTGGCTTCCTGCTCCATGCGCCGGTTGTCGACCAGCGGGACCCACTTGCCCAGCTTCTTCTCCTGGCCCATGAACACGGCCTGGGCCACGGTGAACTCGGAAACCAGGTTCTGCTCCTGGTGGATGAACTGGATGCCCAGCTCCTCGACCTGGTGAGGAGTGAGGTTCCCGCAGGCCTTGCCGCGGACCAGCATCTCGCCGGCATCGCGCTGGTACACACCGGCGATCATCTTGATGAGCGTCGACTTGCCCGCGCCGTTCTCACCGACGAGACCGTGGACCTCGCCTGCAGCGACCGAGAAGTCGACATCATCGAGGGCGCGTACGCCCGGGAACGACTTGCTGATACCGCGCAGCGTGAGTGCGTCGGGAGCGGTGGACATCTCAGACCTTCGTGATAGTGGGGCCGTGCCGGCCGGAACGCAGGAGGAGGACCACCGGCACGGCTCCTGGGACTTGTCGCTACTCGACCTGGCCGAGCTGCACGCGGACCTCTTCCACGTTGTCAGGCAGGGTCAGGAAGGCGGGCACGAGGGTCGTCTTGGCGAGCTCCTCGCCACCTAGGTACTTGGCCACGTTCATGGCACTGATCTCACCGATCAGGCCCGGCTGCTGGCTGGCGATGGCCCTGATGGCCTGGCCTTCCTGGGCCATGACCTCGAGGACCGTGGGGTCGCCGTCGACGCCGTAGAGCCGACGTCGCCCTGGCGGCCGGCGTCGACGATGGCGAGGTTGGCGCCCAGGCCGGGGATGTCCAGCAGGCCCAGACGGCGCTCATCTCACCCTCGGGATACTTCTGCAGCAGGTCCTGGGTCTTCTTGCGGGCGTCCTCCTGGGTGTTGGGGATGACGTCCTGGAGCTCCGGCTGGAGGATCTCCACATCGGGGTACTGGTCGAGTACGGCGGCCAGCGCGTCGTAGCGCAGGGCGCAGACGTTGATGCCGTAGAAGCCGTTGAAGAGGCAGTTGCCGGCCTCGCCGATGTCGGCGACCAGCTGATCGGCCAGCTCGGTGCCGAGGGCGGTGTTGTCGGAGGTGGTGTTGTTGATGGCGAACTCGGAGGCCGTGTCCACCGCGAGGAGCGGGATGCCCGCTTCGGCGATCTTCTCGAACACCGGCTCGATGACGGTGGCAGTGCCGAGGATGTTGAGATGGCGTCGGGCTCCTGCGCGAGCAGGTTCTCGAGACCGGCGATGTGCTTCTGATCGTCACGGCCGGCGTCCACGGATACGACCTCTGCACCGAGCTCCTCGAGCTTGCCGGTCAGGCCGTTGAAGGCGGCGCGGACCCAGTAGTGGTCGGTCCCGATGACGGCGACGCCGATGGTCGTGCCGTCGAGGCTCAGGCCTTCGGTGTCGACCTCGCCGACCTGCTCTGTGTCGTCCTGCGCGAGGGCCGGCGTGGCGGCCAGGCTGGCGACGATGGCCAGCGACGCGACGGCGGTGATTCCGCGTCGGAAGTTCATGGTGGGTTCTCCTCTAGGCGATGCGGTGATCGAGTCAATCCGTTCGGTGGTTCAGCGCTCGTCCGAGTCGCTCCTCCTCTTCGCCGCTTCCCTCGGCGATTCGATTCCTCCCGTAGTCCAAGCGGCGGTCCGCAGCGCTTGGCCAGTGTCGTCGGGTTCTCGGGTACATATGTTCAGCAAACGTACCATGTCCAACTCCGGCGCAGTGTGCCCCCACCACAGGGGTCGTGTCAAGCCCCTTGAGCCAGTCTCCTCGAGCGTCCCTGTGCAAGCCGTTCCTCATTCCCGGTAGCGCTCCAGGGGGGAGGGGCGTGGCCCCGAGGAGGAGGTGCTTGCTCGACGCGCTCGACCTCGACCAGGCTCAGTTGCCCGGAGCACCCCTGGGCCAAGCGGGACGTGCCCAAGTCGCGCGTGACGGCGTTGGGATTGCCCGCGAGACAGGTCGGCCGATCGAGTCATCGAGTGGATCGAACCAGGCGCCAGTCGGTAGCCGTATGCAGCCGCGCGAGATCGCCTCGTCCAGTTCGGCGACCGCCAGGCAGGCCCCGCGATCGTTCCTTAGACGTACCGTGTCGCCCAAGCCGACCCGACGCGCGTGAGCGTCATGCGGGTGCAGCCGAACCATTCCGCGACCGTCCTGCTTGTGCCTAGCGCTCGGCGGGACCGAAGTCGAGTCGGCCGTGGAGCCGGCCCGCGGGCTGGTTGGCGATGAGTTGCAGGGGATGGCTCGCGGCACGCTCGCCGCCGAGCCACTCGTCGGGCGGCAGCCACATCGGATGGCCGGGGCAGTCGTCGTAGCCGAACCCCGCGATGGTCTCCGAGTGGATCTTGATGCGTCCACTGGGCGTGGCCAGGGGATGGGCCTCGGGGTCCTCGCCGAAGCGGCGCAGCCAGGCGCCCGTCTCCGCACGCATGGGTAGCTCCAGCTGACCCTGCTCCCAGAAGGTCTCGAAGGACGGGGCCTCCGCCCCGGCGCGCTGAGCTCGTCGGCCAGGCCGGCGTAGATGTGACGCAGCCAGCCCTCCGCGTCTCGACCCTCGGTGAACGCCGGGCCGAACCCGAGCCGCTGCGCGAGGTCGCCGAAGATGGCGAAGTCGTCACGGGCCTGTCCGAACGGTTCGAGCACCCGGTGCATGGCCATGACGCCGGGATCGTTGCGCGAGGAGCCGATGTCTTCTCGCTCGAGTGTGACGGTGCTCGGCAGCACGATGTCCGCATGCCGGGCCGTTGCCGTCCAGTAGGGCTCGTGCACGATCACCGTGTCCGGCCGGCGGAAGGCACGTCGCAGCCGACCGAGGTCCTGGTGGTGGTGGAAGGGGTTGCCGCCGGCCCAGTAGACGAGCTTGATGTCGGGGTACGTCAGTGAGCGCCCGTCGTACTCGAAGGCTTCGCCCGGGCGGAGCAGCATGTCCGCGATGCGGGACCGGGATGAACCGGTCGATCGGGTTCCGACCTTGCGGGAAGGACGGAATCTTCACGGCTGCCTGTGCCTGGCCGGTGTTGGCGAAGATCCCGAGGGCGTAGGCGAAGCCCGCTCCCGGTGATCCGATACCGCCGAGCATGGCCGCGAGCGCGATGGCCATCCACACTGGCTGCTCGCCATGCTCGGCTCGCTGCAGGCCGTGGGCCACGGTGATGAGCGTAGGCCCCGCTGCCATCCGCCGAGCGAGGCCGGTGATCTCGTCCGCCGACACGTCGCAGATCCCCGCGGCCCAGGCGGCGTTCTTGGGCTGCCCGTCGTCGAGTCCGAACAGGTAGCGCTCGAACACGGGATAGCCCACGCACCAACGCTCGAGGAAGTCACGGTCGTGCATGCCCTCGTTGGCGAGGGTGTGGGCCAGGCCGAGCATGAGCGCCACGTCGGTGGCCGGACGCGGCGCGATCCAGTCGGGCTCAAGGTGGCCTGGCAGATCGTCGTGCAGTGGGCTCAGCAGCACGAACTCCACGCCATGCTCACGCGCCGTGCGCAGGGCCGAGTCCCCGCGGTGCCGCGACGGTCCGCCCGAGTGCACGTAGCGCGTTCGCTCGGGCATGCCGCCGAAGGCCACGACGAGGCGACCGTGATCGATCACGCTCTCCCAGGTCACGCCATCGGTGACGAGGTCCTGGTACGAGGCGAGCACGCGCGGGAGGATGACCTCGGCGGCGCCCGCGCTGTAGGTATTGACCGAGCGGACGTAGCCGCCGAGCACGTTGAGGAAGCGGTGCACCTGGCTTTGCGCATGGTGCATCCGGCCGGCGCTGCTCCAGCCGTAGGAACCGCCATAGACCGCTTCGGGGCCATGCTCTCCGTACACCCGCTCGAGTTCGGCGGCGGTGACCTCGAGCGCCTCGTCCCAGGGCAGCTCCACGAACTCGTCAGCGCCACGGCGGCGGTCGGCGCCCGGCCCGTCCTCCAGCCATCCTCGCCGGAAGGCCGGCCTGGCCACGCGTGATTCGCTGTCGGCGGCGGACTCGAGATTGGCCAGCAGGGGTGAGGGATCGGGATCGGCCGGATGGGGACGGACCCGGATCCGTCCATCCTCCACGCGAGCCAGGAAGGCACCCCAGTGCGACGAATGGGGGTGCTCGGACGGCTCTCGCTCCACGGGTCTCCTCTGGCTACCGTTGCCCTTCACGATGCACGGCTCCAAGGCACACGTCAACGCTGGATGTTGGG
>CAVVYR010000023.1:0-28928 GCA_963752475.1 uncultured Chloroflexia bacterium
CCGACCTCGGCCGAAGGCGGTGTACCTCGCCCTCTGCCCTAGTCGTCAAGAGCAGGGGGTAACGCCTGGTGATCCGCAACCGTCTTCTCAGCTCCGTCATCGCTGCCGGCATGCTCGTCGTGCTACCGGCCCAGCCCTGGCACAGGAGCCCATCGAGCTCGAATCCACCGACTGGGCACTGCGTGAGCTACTTCGACGAGGAGGTCGGCGAGCCCGCTGATGGTGCCCTTCGAGGTGAACTCGCTGCGGTTGCAGGACGGCATGGCGTCCGGTTCGGGGGGTGCAACCAGTTCAGCGGGAGCTACGAGATCGACGGCAGCTCGCTTCGCCTTCGGCGGAGGAGATGTCCGTCACGCTCGCCCTCTGCGAAGACCCGGCGCAGGCGATCGAGGATATCTACCTCGCGACGCTCGGAAGGGTCGGCGGCTGGTCCACCGCGGCACGGATGGAGCTCCTACGACGACCTCGGGGACCTCATCCTCGCCTTCGAGGTGCCGGGCATGGCCTGGACACCGACCAGGGCCGCGATGACCATGCCGAGCCACGCCGAGCGACCTACGCGCCGAGATCGCCAGGCTGCGCACCGACACCGAGTATCTCAACGTGCCCAGGCTGCGCGAGCGCATCAAGGTCCTCGAGGCCGAGGACAAGGAGCTCAACGAGCGACTCGGCCCAGCTCGAGTCCACACCGGCCGTCGACCCAAGCCAGGTCCCGCAGGCATCGGCCTCGATTCATTTCGGCGGCCGAGAAGGTCCTGCTCAGGGGCATCCCTACGCGCATCGCCAACTACTGCAGCCCGCTGCGGTCGTCGCTGCCCAGGGCACGCGGGCCGCGGTGACCTGCAGGCCCAAGACGAAGGTGGTCTCGAGCGTCGACTACTACCTGCTGGAGGGCAACGCGCGGCCACGGCCGTTCGGGGCCGGTGATGGGATACGTTCAACGTGCCCGAAGCAGTCGGGCGGCGGACCAGACCTGCGAAGAGGGCGTCAAGTCCCGGCGGCAGATGGGTCGGCAACGGCTGGCAGGCCGAGGGCTGCTACCGGGACGAACAGTCGCGCAGTTGCGCTTCATCGACAACGCTACCGACGTGCAAGAAGCTCAAGGTCGGTGGCAAGACGATCGCCAGCCCGGCCGTCTACATCGCCCTGCAGGGCACCGACAATGACGTGGCCGCTGTCTACGCCTGGGCGACCAAGAACCTTGACCAGGGATCCGGCCAGCTGACCTCGCATCACCCAGCCCATCCCCTCGAACCTGGGCACCTCGCCGTCCTGCCCGACCTGACCCGCGGCAGCACGCACGCCGCGAGTACCGTGGTCACGAGGCGCATCGGTCAGCAAACACCGGGGAGGTGCAGACGACATGGCGACCAAGAAGGCCAGGGCAGACAAGCAGGAAGTCGAGGGGCAAGGCGGCCAAGAAGCGCGAGGCCGCTGCGCCGCCTCCGAAGGCCCCGGGCCTGCCCAAGAAGGTCTACGAGACGAGCTGGCCAAGCTGCAGATCGAGCTGGTCAAGATGCAGGAGTGGATCCGCGCGCGCGGCCTGAAGGTGGTCATCCTCTTCGAGGGCCGCGACGCCGCCGGCAAGGGCGGCTCCATCAAGCGCATCACCCAGAGCCTCAATCCTCGCGTCGCCCGCGTGGTGGCCCTGCCCGCGCCGACCGAGCGCGAGAAGACGCAGTGGTACTTCCAGCGCTACGTGCCGCACCTGCCGGCGGCCGGCGAGATGGTGCTCTTCGACCGCAGCTGGTACAACCGCGCCGGCGTCGACCGGGTCATGGGCTTCGCCACCGAGGACGAGGTCGAGGAGTTCTTCCGCTCCTGCCCGGAGTTCGAGCGCATGCTGGTGCGCTCGGGGATCATCCTCATCAAGTACTGGTTCTCGGTCAGCGACGCCGAGCAGGAGGCGCGCTTCCAGGCGCGCATCGACGATCCCACCAAGCGCTGGAAGCTGTGGCCCATGGACCTGCAGTCACGCGCCCGCTGGGTGGAGTACTCCAAGGCCAAGGACGAGATGTTCCGCCACACCGACATCAAGCAGGCACCCTGGTACGTGGTCAACGCCGACAGCAAGCGCCGGGCGCGCCTCAACGTCATCAAGCACCTGCTCTCGCTGATCCCCTACGAGGACCTGACGCCCGACCCCATCGCCCTGCCGCCGCGCGAGCCGGACAAGGGCTACGTCGCCCGCCCATCGACGAGCAGTCCTTCATCCCCGAGCCCTACTAGGCGCTCCCGTGCCGGGCAGCCTCGTGATCATCAACCCGCACGCCTCCAAGGGCGGGGACCGAACACGCTCGCTGCGCTGACCGAGCGGGTCGGCGAGGTGCTCAGCGAGCGTGACGGGGCCCCGCCAGTATCGTCAAGACCGGCGTTCGGCCGACGGAGGTCAGGCCGCTCGGGCACGGAGGCGCTCGGCGGAGGGCGTGACCTCGGTCATCGGCGTCGGCGGCGACGGCACCATGCGCGACATCGCGTCGGTCATCGCGGGCACGGCCGTGCCGCTGGGCATCATCCCGGCCGGTACAGGCAACCAGGTGGCGGCCGTGCTCGGCATCCCCCTTTCGCCGCTGCCGGCTGCGGAGGGCGCTGGGGACCGCCATCGAGCGGACGGTCGACCTCGGCGAGGTCTCCGTCGAGCTCGAGGGGGGGGCGGCGGACCGACTCGACGTTCATCATCGGCTGCGGCTGCTGGGTTCGATGCCGAGCTCATGGCGGCCACGTCGGCGGCCACAAGCGCCGCCTCGGGCGGCGGCCTACTTCGTACACGGCGCGCGGCTGGCCTGCGGCTCACGGCCACGCCCTGTCGCGTGACCGTCGACGGCGAGCTGATCGAGCCGCCGCCACGGCCGTGCTCATCGGCAACATGGGCCAGCTCGTGCCAGGCCGTCTCGGCCTGCGCCTGCCGCTCGAGCCGGGCGACGGTTTGCTCGACCTCATCGTCGTCGCGCCTCCAATCCGGTCTGCGGGCTGCGCGACCTGGCCGACCAGCTGCGCCGCACCGGGGCTCGGTGGCGGCTCCGGCGACGGGAGCATCCGGCGACGAGGCCACAAATCCGAATCGAGCCGGAGCGGCCGCTGGCCCCTCGAGGTCGACGGTGACCACGTCGGCAGGGCGGCTCGAGGCCCGAATCCGCCCGGGCGCGCTGCAGGTGCTGGTGCCAGCGACCTGAGAGTCAGCCGCCGCAGTCGATCTCCTTGGGCGCAGACCATGACTGGGCCGCGGCCCGCACGTCGTACTCCACAGTGACGACCAGGAGCTGGCCCAGACCTCGCTGCCGCCCGTCTCCGCCCAGAAAGTCAGAGACTCAGTCGCACTCCCTGCCGCTGATGGGCAGCTGCTCTTGCGGCAGCCCGCCCTGGACTCCGAGCAAGTCGACCGGTCCGTCCGTCGACTTGGCGCATCACTCCTCCTCGATGCCTTCAGCGGTGGTTTCGAGCAGCTCCAGGCAGACTCGGCCACGGCCAGCCAATCGTCGTCGGGGGGCCGTACATCGCCCACGCACTGCAACAGATAGCGCGAGTCACCGAGTCCAAGCAGGTACGTGGTGGTGTAGTCGCTGGTGGGCTCGTTGTAGATGACGAAGCGGTAGGCCTCGCCGGCCGGCAGCGATACGGAGTCAGTCTCGATGGTCGAAATCACGTCCGTCGAGGTTCGGCGTCATCAAGGCTTCGAAGCGCTGGGCGGTGCATCCATCGTTTGCGGGAAGGTCGGATACCAGGAGGTCGCACCAGGGCCGCCGCCGTCGCTGGCGTACATCAGCTCCCAGAAGGGGACCGGATCCTCGGCGAGGCCCTCGTCGTAGAGGCCCCAGTCCTCCCGCTGGCGCATCTCGATGTCGGCGGACCAATCCGCCGGCACGGAGAGCGCGACGCCAGCCTCGGGGACGGAGATCCGCTGGGTCTCACCTCCGTCGGTCGCGTGGTCCTGCGCGACCACCACAGCAACATGACCGACGAGCAAGCCGGTCAACAGCAGAGACGTGCAGCCACGTCGCATCGCTCTTCCCCCCTATGCGTTCTGCCCATCGTCGACCCCCGACGGAGGGCCGTCAATACCGAAGAAGCGCCGGGGCCCTCGATGGACCCCGGCGCATCCTGTGTGCTGCTGGTTCGGGACCAGCCGCCGAGGTTCGGCCAGGTGATGTGATACAGCCGTCAGGACCCTCGGTCACGACGCGCTCGCCGAGTGCGGCCGCATCGGCCAGGCTCGGACCGCGCGCGATGAGTTCGAGGAACTCATCGCTGCCGACCTCGACGACAGGGGCGTCGGTGCCGGCTTCGTAGTCGTCGCGCGTCCACGTGTCGTCGACGAAGTAGTAGGAGTGCGAACCCACGACCTGGTCGTCATAATCGTGTTGGCCCGGAACTCGGCCTCGTCGCGCATTCACCCACGGATTTGGCGCCTGCACCGCGAAGCCACCCGAGGCCGGCGCACTCGCGACTGCCTCGGCCTCGGCCATGGCCATCTCGAGCATGCCGTCGTCGCCGTCGGCCGCGAACAACCGTCGTGATCGGGCTCCTCGGCCAGATAGGCCGTGTAGGGGGTCACGATGCCGAACTGGTTGGCGATCTCCACGACCTCCTCGACCAGCGTGTCACGGACGCCTTCGATGCGCAGCTCGGTCATGAGGTCGGCACGCGGCGCTGGGCCCATAGCTGGGAGATGGCGGGATCGTCGGTGTCGCGCTCGGGGAAGAGGACGTCGTAGGCGAACGTCTCGGGTCCATCGCGGAGCTGCCGGTGATGTGACGGTGGCCTCGCCGGCGCCGTCGTAGCGGCCCGCGAGCAACGCCTGGCTGCCGGCGAAGATGCCGGGGACGCCGGCCGGAGCCATGTCGAAGGTGTCGACGCCGTCGATGACGATCTCGATATCGGCCAGGACGGCGTCGAGACCATCTCCCACAAGCGAGCGACCTCGGTATCGATGCGCTGCTCGGGAGTGACGTAGTGGCTGGAGCCGGTGAATTCGGTCGCCAGCGCGTCGAGCAAGACGGTGTCCACGTCGTAGCCCACGCCGAAGGCGAAGAGCTGCGTGCGCTCGGGCGCGTTGCGCTCGACCAGCTCGAGGATGCCCTCGGCCGACTCGATGCCGACCGTGGCCAGACCGTCGGTCAGGAACACGATGGTAGCCGGGCGCTCCCCGTCGAGGAACTCCATGGCCGTCTCGAGAGCACCGCTGATGTTGGTGTGCCGCCGGCGCTCAGGTCGCGCACGTAGTCGATGCCCTCGTCGGCATCGGAGGCGGGATGGAGCTCGTCCGCGAACGTGCGGATGTAGCGGGAGAAGTCGACCATCGCGAAGCGGTCGTCCGCGCCCAGGTTGTCGAGCACGTACTCGGCCGCGTCACGGGCCTGGCTCATCTTCTCGCCCTCCATCGATCCGGAGCGGTCGAGCACCAGCACCACGTCGCGCGCGACAGTCTCGTCGAGTTCGACCACGGGTGCGAAGAGAAGGTTGAAGTAGCCGTCGTCGCCCGACTCTCGGTAAGTCAGGAGGCGGGTATCGATGAGGCCTTCGCCCCCTGAGAGGTAAAGGCGGAAGTCGGTGCCGGGGGTCCAATCGTCGGCTGACTCCCAGCCGACGCCGATCCCACCCGCGCCACGCCGCTCCTCGTCGAGGTCGAAGCCGGGCGCGATGGCCGAGCGGACCTCCCAAGGCACGTCACGTCGACACTCACCATCCCGCTCGCGGGACGTGGCGACATGCCCGACCAGGGCACCTCCACGATGGCCTGCTCGCCCTCGGCCAGCAGCGGCGTGGTCACGGTGAAGCTGACCGAACGCTCTTCACCCGCAGGCACGGGGAAGGCCCGCACCTCGTACAGGTCGCCCTCGAGCGAGCGCAGCAACGCGGGGTCGATGAGACGACGGACGATGTCCTCGTAGATGCGCGTGGCATCGTCGGAGTCGAGCAGCTTGCCCTCCAGGGTCTCGGGGCCACCGGAGAGCACGAGGTCGGTCACCGAGCTGCCGGCCGGGACCGGGAAGACGATGCGGCCCTCGGCGCCTGGGCCACCGCGGCCGGGCTCTGCCGGGTTCGAGAATCGAAGCGATAGCGGGCGATGCTCACGCCATCGTTGACCTCGATGCCGGCCTCGATACCGTCGAGCTGTGCCATCTCCGTCACCGGCCACCAGCAGCCAGGACAGTCGGGCGGCATCGGCGGCTCGATGATGACGTCTTGCGCGCGGCCGGCGGCCGGTAGCAGGAACAGCGCCGCCAGCGCGATGACGATGATCCGGGACAGGGAACGCATGGTCGTACCTCTTTGCGGTGGGTACGGCTATGACGTCGGCGGCACCGCTGCGGTTCCTTCAGCTGGTGCGTGGAGGCCCCAGGCGGATGAAATCACGTAGCTCGGCCACGCTCATGCGGCCGGGGTAGATGTGCTCGTGCCACCAGGTCACACCGGCCTCGGCGTACGGGGCCACGAGCCTGGAGTCAGCCTCGGGCTCGCCGCTGAGCAGCCCGGCATGGACGAGGTCGAACGGACCGTCGTCCTGGCGCTCGGCCTCGACGAAGGCCCTCACCTCCGATATCTCCTCGGCTGTCATCTGGTACTCGAAGCCGGCTCCGGCCTTGAGGGGGAAGACGCCATCCCAAGCGGCCGCACGACGCATGGGACGTCGGTTGGGCCAGGTACCGGCGACCCAGATCGGGATCCGCGGCCGCTGCAGCGGGCGTGGCAGGAACGGCTCCGTGACGGCATGGATATACTCGCCCTCGAAGTCGACGGGCTCACCCGACCAGAGTCGGTCGAGCAAGGCCAGGCTCTCGTCGAGGATGCGGGCACGGATCCGCGGATCGGCCTCATCGCCGAAGGCCGCGAACTCGCGCTCGTCGTTGGCGCCCAGCCCGACGCCCAGGATGAGTCGGCCACCGGAGAGGTGGTCCAGAGCCACGGTCTCGCGAGCCAGCTTGGTCATCCGGCGGCGCGCCAGGGGCGTGACCATCGGACCCAGGATGAGGCGCTCGGTACGGACAGCCGCGGCCGACAGGGCGATCCAGGGATCGGTCACCTCGGGCTCGTGATCGGTCGCGAGGTAATCCCACAGGAAGAAGCCGTCCCAGCCTGCACCCTCCGCGGCCACCGCGACGTCCGCCAGCAGATCGGGGTCGGCATACTCCCCGAAGATCGACAGGTCCAAGCCGAAGCGCATGTTGCATCCTTTGGGTTCAGGTGGATCGTTCGCTCTGCTCGAGTGTGATGCACCGGCGAAGAGCGAAGGTCAGGGCGCGTCCTCTCGCAGCTGGACGAAGACGCCGCGGGATGGCTCCTCGCCGACGACGCGCGTGACGTGGCCGGTGCCGCTCAGGTCCTCGAGCAGCGCGACGTCGCCGGGGCCCATGTGACGGATCTGGCCGTCGCCGACCTCGACCTCCAAGCGGCCGCCGAGGTTGAAGTAGAGCTGCCGTCGGGGGCTGGGGTGCCAGTCACCGAACCAGCCGGCCGGGAACTCGAAGAGGAGCGCGCGCTCCGCGGGCAACGGCGCCGAGACATCGAACGGCGGCGCGGGTGGCGCGAAGTCGGCGGGCTCGAGAGCGATGTCGATGTCCTCGAAGTGCGAGGTGCCGCCGTCATCAGCCCAGATGCGGGTGACCCTCACGGCAGCGTCATCGGCTGAAAGCGGGGTGTCCCGCGTCGAGGACCTCGGCATAGACCGTGGACGGCGCAGCGTACGAGCCCAGGAGCGCCTCCAGGTCACGGACCGCCCGGTCGATGTCGTCGGGCGCGGCGTCGTGGTGACCCTCGATGGTGATGAGGACCTCGGCCGTGTCCTCGCGTGCCGCGCTCGCCTTCGATTGGCGCCAGCACCAACGGCGCGCGCTCACGCGCTCATCGTCGTCGCTGAAGATGACCTCGCCCGGCTCCGGGTGGGCCGTCTGGCTCGAGCCGAGGTCGGCCCAGGCCTCCCCGCCATGGGCCAGGCGCACCGTCGTGCCGCCGCTCACGTCGCGCTGATCGAAGACCGCCACCGGCAGGGCATAGCGGATGCTGACGAGGTTGGCCAGGTCGACAAGGGCGTTGACCGAGGGCAGCTCGCCCTCCTTGGTGAGGCGCCGCAGCAAGGCCTCGGCAGCCGAGCGGTACTTGGTGGGGTTGACGCCGAAGCCGCGGAACACGCCGCGCCAGGCAGCCAGGGTCGGCAGCTCCGAAAGCGGCGTCTCACCGATGCGCTCGCGCACCGAGGCCTGCTCGGCGTGGAAGGCCGCGCTGAGCTCGGCAGGGGCGGGACGGTTCCTTACGCCGTCTGCGTGGATGACCCCGCCGACGACATTCGGGAACCGCTCGAGGACCTCGTGGTCGTAGCCGAACCGCGCCATGCCCAGAGTCTAATGGGCTAGCTCGACGCCTCGCGACCCGCCACGATGTCGGTCGGGGCCTTGCCCTGCAGCGCATGAGCGGCCATCACGGCGGCGCCGAAGGCCGTCGTCTCAGGTTCGGTCACGCGAGCCATCGGCCGCTCGTAGGCCGCGCTGCGCAACTCGCGCCAGAAGGGAACGCGCGTGGGATGTCCGGCTGCGAGCACCAGCTCGTAGGGCCGCCCGGAGGCAGCTTCGAGCTTCGCGATGATGGCCGCCGAGCGCTGCGCCAACCCCTCGAGCACGGCGCGCATGACGGTCGCGCGGTCGGCGTCGTAGGGCACGGCATCGAGGCGACCGAGACGCAGGTCGTCGGTGACTTCGAAGCCGACGCCACTGCTGTCCGCTCTGGCCACCGCTTCGTACATGGCCTCGTCCTCCACGCCATCGAAGAGCAGTGCCCGCCACTGCTGGAAGAAGTGCCCGGAGTGGATGTTGATGTGGGCGTACCAGGTGTCGTCGTCGACGTAGCAGCCCTGATCGATGCCCCTGGCAGCCTCGCCCTCGAGGGGCGCCTTCAGCAACGACAGGTGCGCCTCCGAGGTACCCGCCGAGAGATAGAGCTCTCGCGTCGAGCGCACGCCGGCGCCGTAGGCACCGCAGAGGTGATCGTGACCACCGCTCACGAGGGCTGTTCCCGGTGGCAGGCCGACCTGCTGCGCCAACACGGGATCGAACTCACCGATGACGGTCCGTCCTGGGACGAGGCGCGGCCACCTCAGGTCGATGGCCGTAGCTTCGATGGTGGCCCGGTCCCAGGTCCGCTCGACGATGTCGAAGGCACCGGCACGAGAGGCGTGTGACCAGTCCATCACGAGGTCGGCGCCCAGGCCGTGCAGCACGTAGTCGCCGAGGTCGGTCCAGGTCACGGCGCGTTCCAGCGTCTCCGGCCGCTGGTCGCGGATCCAGAGCAGCTTGAAGAGCGAGAACGTGGCGTCAGGCGGCCAGCGGTGCGTGAGCGGCAGCTCACCTCCCGGCCCACGCATGAAGGTGGCGGCCTCTGCGAGCCCTCGAGGGTCGTACCAGGTGATGGTGTCGTCGGTGGGCCGACCCTCGGCATCGAGCAGCACGACCTCCTCACCCACGCTGGCGACGCAGAGCGCATCGACCGAAGCCCCGGCCGGCAGCCGGCGGACGGTGGAGCCCATCATTTGCAGGACGGTCTCGAGCACCTGCGCCGGACGATGGGCCTCGCCGGCATCGTCGCGCAGCACCGGGGTGGAGGCGGACTCGACCGCCAGCGTTCGGCCGGTCCCGATCTCGAGCGCCAGGACCTTCGTGTGCGTAGTGCCCACGTCGATCCCCAGGGTGATCATCGGTCGGATACCTGCTCGACCCGAACGCGAGCCCGCCAGGCCTCACGCTCGAAGTCGGGTGGCAGCTCGGGGGGCAGATGCGTAGCCCCGGACGTGCCGCAGGCGACACCGAGCGCGATCGCGTCACGCGGGGCCAGCCCTTCCTCGATGCCCACGACCAGACCGGCCAGGAAAGATCCCCGGAGCCGGTCGGGTTGACCTCCTCGATCTGGGGCGCGACGGCATGCACGACGCCGTCGCCATCGGCCAGCAACGCACCCTCGGCGCCCATGGTCACGACCACGACCTCGATCCCGTGCTCACGGATGCGCTGCATCTCGGCGCCCAGCTCGACGATACCCATCGGTGCGTCGGGATCGGCGGCACCCAACAGCTCCAGCAGCTCGCGGCGGTTGCACTTGAGCATCCATGGCCGGCTGGCGAAGGCCACGCGCAGCGCCTCGCTATGGATGTCGACGACCGTGCGCGATCCGGCTGTGCGGCCGATCTCGACGGATCTCGGCCACGACGCTGGCTGGCACGCTGTCGGGCAGGCTGCCAGAGATGACGAGCAGGTCGTCCGCGGCAGCGTCGGCCAGGATGTCATCGAGGAGGCGGCCGATCTCGGCTTCTGTCACGGCCGGGCCGGGCTCGTTGAGCACGGTCGTCCGTTCGGCATCGGGCTCGACGACGACGAAGCAGACGCGGGTGCCGGCAGCGATGGTCGTGTGGCGATCCTCGACCCCATCGGCGGCGATAAATCCGCGCAGCGACTCACCCACGTCGCCACCGAGGAACCCATAGGCCGCGGCCGACGCTCCCAGGCGCAAGGCGGCCCGGGCCACGTTGAAGCCCTTGCCGCCGGGGACCACCGAGACCTGCACCGCCCGGTTGACCGCGCCCAGTCGGAGCGGCGGCCAGGTCGAGATGCGGTCCATGGCCGGGTTGGCGCCGACGACGCGGATCATGGTCCGGGCTCCCAGTCGGGCTCGGCCAGCTCGAAGCCGGTGAAGTCGAAGCCCGGCGAAACGGTGCAGCCCACGAGCGTCCAGGCCCCGAGGGGCTCGGCCGTCTGCCAGTCTCCCGCGGGCACGACGAGCTGTGGTCGATGATCGGCACCCAGATCAGGCCCGAGGATGTGGCGCTCAGCAGGTGCATCGCCGGACCCCGACGCGATCGAGAGCGCAAGGGGGTCACCCGCGTAGTAGTGCCAGACCTCGGCCGCATCGACACGGTGCCAGTGGGAACGCTCACCGGCGCGCAGGAGGTAGTAGATGGCCGTGCCCGCTGGCCGCTCCCCTGCCCCTGCTTCGGCTCGCCAAGTCTCAGCGTAGTGCCCGCCCTCGGGGTGTGGTCGGAGCCCCAGCTCGGTGATGATCTCGTGGGGGTCTCGCATGGACCAAGCCTAGCCCGATGGGCTGGACACGGCGTGTAGTGTGAGTCGGCCCATGACGAGTCCCCCCGCCAACGGACACACCGCCGGCCAGATCCAGCGTGTCTACCTGCTGCTGACGCTGCTGACCACGCTGGCCGCCTCGTTCATCTGGGGCGTCAACACGCTCTTCCTGCTCGATGCCGGGCTCAGCAACACCGAGGCCTTCGCGGCCAACGCCTTCTTCAGCGTCGGCATGGTCATCTTCGAGGTCCCGACCGGCGTCATCGCCGACACCCGCGGCCGACGCCTCTCGTTCATGCTCGGTGCCGGCACGCTGCTGCTCTCGACGCTGCTGTACCTCGTGATGTGGCAGGTCTCGGCGCCGTTCGTGGGCTGGGCGCTGGCCTCGATCCTGCTCGGCCTCGGCTTCACCTTCTTCAGCGGCGCGACGGAGGCCTGGCTGGTAGACGCGCTCGGCGCGACGGGCTTCAAGGGCAACCTCGAGACGGTCTTCGGCCGTGGCCAGACGATCGCCGGTGTGGCCATGCTGAGCGGCTCAGTGCTCGGTGGCGTGGTGGCCCAGATGAGCAACCTCGGCGTGCCTTACGTGTTGCGCGCGATCTTGCTCGGCGTAGCGCTGCTGGCCGCGTTCTGGTTCATGCGCGACCTGGGCTTCAAGCCCAAGACCGACGTGAGCACGCGGGAAGCGCTGGGCGACATCACGCGCGGCTCCATCGACGGCGGGCTGCGCAATCGGCCCGTGCGCTGGATGATGCTGGCCGCGCCGTTCACCGGCGGCATCGGCATCTATGCGTTCTACGCCATGCAGCCCTACCTGCTCGAGCTCTACGGCGACCCTAACGCCTACTCCATCGCTGGCCTGGCTGCGGCCATCGTGGCCGGTGCCCAGATCATGGGCGGCCTGTCGGTACCCATCGCGCGGCGCTTCTTCAACCTGCGCACGAACGCCATCTTCCTGGCGGTGGCGCTGGAGTCGATCATCCTCGTGGCCATCGCCGTCGTCGGCTTCAATATGGACGACATGGGCATGACCGCCTTCTACCTGGCCATCGCGCTGCTCGTGGCCTGGGCCCTGGTAGCCGCCATCGCGGGACCGATCCGCCAAGCCTTCCTCAACGGCGTCATCCCCTCCGAGCAGCGCGCGACGGTGCTCTCGTTCGACTCCCTGATGAGCTCGCTCGGCGGCGTCGTGGCGCAGCCTGCTCTGGGACGCGTGGCCGACATGTCCGGCTACGCGGCGTCGTACATGGTCTCCGGTGCGGTCAGCGCGCTGGCGCTGCCGTTCATCTTCATGGCCAAGCGCGAGGGGGCTCCGTCCGACCCCATCGACGTCCTGGAACCCACCTCCTCGGAGGGCTGAGCCCGCGGCCGGTCAGGGCGTGTTGGGATGCTTCTCGGCCGCTTCACGAACGTAGGCGGTGACAAGCTCGGCATCCACATCCTGGGCTCTCTGGTAGTCCGCCTGAGCGGCGGTGCTGGTGCCGACACGCAGGACCCCGGCGGGGTCATCCAGCTCCGTGCCGTAGAGGAAGCGCAGGTTGACCGTCGCCTTGGAGACACCGATAGCCACGACCCACTCGTGCCATCGCTGTGCGAACGTGTAGACGAGCATCTTGTAGGTGAGCTTGCAGTCGAGGTCGATACCGGCAGCATCGATGGCGGCGGCGAGGGCACGGACGGTCCCGCGTGCATCCTCACGTACGGTCGGCAGATAGGCTTCGAGCAGGGTTTCAGCCATCGGCCAGCACCGGGATGGCGGCACGCAGGATGGTGCGGTAGTCAGCGTGCGCTCGGTGGGTCATGTCCAGCACGGGACCAAGATCGATGGGCGGCCCGATACCGGCCGACATCGTCGAGACGAACGTGAAGGCCACGACCCTCATGCCCGCGTGGTAGCCGGCCATGACCTCCGGCAGGAACGAGTTCGAGGAGATAGAGCAGCCGGCCATCTGCGCCAGGCTGATCTCGGCCGGTGTCTCGAAGCTGGGGCCGGTCCAGTAGCCGGCGACGCCGGTAGGGAAGGGCACGCCGGCAGCCTCGACCGCGGCGACCACACGGCTCGTTAGCCTTGCTTCGTAGAGTTCGGCCATCGAGACGTAGGGCGTGTCCCATCCCTGGCCGTAGCGCTCGACTGACAGCGGGTTGAAGCCACTGAAGTTGATGTGGTCGGTGAAGGCCAGGAACGAGCCCGGGGTCACGTCCTCCCGCATCGAGCCGGAGTTGGCCGAGTAGAGCAGCGTGCGACAGCCGGCACGGGCCAGCGCGCGCGCGGGCAGGCCGCTCTCCTGCCAGGTGGCGTCGTCGCAGGGCAGGACCTTGGCCTTGACAGCGGCGACGGTCACACCGTCCAGCTCGCCGACATCGACCTCGTTGACGTGGTCGGGGATTGCGCTGGGGCGGAAGCCCAGATCCGCGAAGGGGATCGTCACGCGACCCTCGAGGATGTCGGTGCAGGGGGCGAAGCCGGTGCCGCAGATGACGCCGACCGCCGGTGCACGTCCAGCACGCTCGCAGATGGTGGCGGCTGCCTCGTCGGCAGCGGCTCGAGTGTCCATGGCTTCAGCATAGGGCCCGCGAGGCCCACCCGATCACCTTGCCGCTGCACCTGCCGCGAACGTAGACTCAGAGCGGCTACGCGTGTACGGAGGTTCGTCGTGAAAAGGTTGCTCTCTTCCCTGCTGCTCAGCATCGTGCTGGCGGCCGCCATACTCCCATCGGTCGTCGTGTCGGCGGAGGGCGTCGAGCCACAGCACGGCGGACGCCTGGAGCTCGTGGCTGCCAACGACCTCATCACGCTCGACAACAGCCAGGTGCTGGATCTCGACTACAACATGGTCGCGGGCGCGCTGTACGAGGGCTTGTATCACTTCAACCCCGAGGGTGAGCTCGAAGCCGCCTTGGCCGACGGGATGCCGGAGGTCTCCGAGGATGGCCTCGTATACACCTTCAAGCTCAAGCCCGGTGCGATGTTCGCTGGCCCGGACTTCGAACCGCGCGAGGTGACCGCAGCCGATGTGGCCTACGGCATGGAGCGCGCACTGAGCCCTGCCCCAGTGGGGGCGCCCGCCCCGTCGTGGGGTAGTGGCTACCTCTTCCCCATCAAGGGCGCGGCGGCGTTCAACGCCGGCGAGGCCGACTCGGTCGAGGGCCTCAAGGTCATCGACGATCGAACCCTCGAGGTCACGCTCGAGGCGCCCACGACCACGTTCCTGCTGGGCCTGACCATCGCCACCAGCTGGCCTGTGCCGCGGGAGGCGGTGGCAGAGCGCGGCGAGGACTTCGGCAACAGCCCTGTCGGCGCCGGGCCCTTCTACGTGGCCGAGTGGAACAAGGGCTCGGACATCACCATCGTGCGCAACCCCGGCTACGTCGATCCGGAGCTGCCGTACCTCGATGAGATCTTCGTCGACCTGGGCGTGGACGAAAACACACAGAAGCTGCGTCTCGAGACGGGCGAGACCGACGGCGTCTTCGACCAGTTCGCGCTCTCGCCACAGTCGCTGCGTGAGCTCGAGGATGCACCCGGCGTGACGCTCGTCGACTCCGTCGGCCCGCGCATCTTCTACCTCGCGCTCAACAACGACGGCATCTTCGCGGACAAGGATCTGCGGCAGGCCGTGGCCCACGCCATGACCACCGACTTCACCGTCCGCTTCGGTGGCCTGGCCAAGCCCTGGAACCAGCTCATCAGCTCCACCTCGGTGCAGTCCGATCCGGAGGGGACCGTTACCTATGCTCACGATCCGGAGGCTGCGGCGGCGCTGCTGGAGTCGGTGGGCTACGACGGCAGCCCGGTCAAGGTGGTCTACGACGTCACCGATCCGTACACCACGCAGAACGCCACGGCCCTGACCCAGGACCTGGAGGCTGTCGGGTTCACGGTCGAGCTCATCGGCTTGCAGAAGGGCGAGTTCTACAACGCCATCTACGACCCCGCAGCCTTCGACATCTCGTCGACGTACTGGAGCGCGGACTATCCCGACGCGCAAGACTTCATCTCGACGAACTTCATCTGCGACACGATCGACGTGCTCAACATCTCGCGCTTCTGCGACGAGGCCATCGACGAGGCCTTCTTCGCCACCGAATCGATGGAGTTCGGCCCTGAGCGTGATGCGGCACTCCTCGACGTCCAGCAGCGGCTCATCGACGAGCTGGCCGGCATCCCGGTGATGGAGGTCACGCCCAAGTCCGTCTTCACCGAGCGCGTCGGAGACATCCCCACCATCGCCACTTACGCGCCCTTCTTCTGGGCCGAGGCCTGGGTGAAGGCAGACGCCTGATCCTCAAGGGTCCGTGACCACGGCCCTACCGATGACAGCGCCTCTGCTGGCCGTCGAGGGCCTGTGGGTCACGTCGGCGGCCGGCGACATCCTGCGGGGGGTCGACCTGTCCGTGCCCCGAGGCAGCGTGGTGGGCGTGGTGGGCGAGTCCGGCTGCGGCAAGTCCACGCTCGGTCTGGCGGTGCTCGGGCTGCTGGGGCGTACGCGGGAGATCAGTGGCGGCGAGATCCGGCTCGATGGCGAGCGCATCGGCGCGCCCGGTTTCGATGGCACGGCCGGGCTGAGGGGTACGCGCGTCAGCTTCGTGCCCCAAGATCCGTTCCGCTCCTTCGACCCGCTGCGCCGTGTCGGTCCGCAGGTCCGGCGCCCGCTGGAGCTGCATCGCGGTCTGTCCGCCGGCGAAGCCGACCTTCGAGTCACAGATCTGCTGTCCCGCCTGGGCGTGGCGGAGCCCGAAGGCGTCATGGGCCGCTACCCGCACGAGCTCTCGGGCGGGCTGCTGCAGCGAGCGACCATCGCCACCGCCCTCTCTTGTGAGCCGGAGCTGGTCATCGCCGACGAGCCCACGACCGCGCTGGACGCCCTGGTGCAGGTCCAGGTCATCGATTCGTTCCTGCCGCTGGTGCGAGAGCTCGGTACGAGCGTCGTGGTCATCACCCACGACCTGCGGCTTCTGGAGCGCATGGCCGACCACATCGCGGCGATGTACGCCGGCCGGATGGTGGAGTTCGGACCGGCCGCACGGTTGCTGCGTGAGCCCCGGCACCCGTATCCGGCTGCGCTGCTGGAGTCGTCCGTTCGGGCCGCCCGGCCCGGAGAGCGACTGCAGGTCATCGAGGGTCAGCCGCCGACGCTGCCAGGGACGTTCTCCGCCTGCGCCTTCGCGCCCCGGTGTCCGGCGGCGCAGCAGCGCTGTCTCGACGAGGAGCCGCGCTACGACTGGCCGGCCGACGAGGGCGTCGCCTGCCACTTCCCGTTGGAGCGCGGCTCGTGATCGGCCCGACGCCGATTCCGGCGCCCGCTGCGACACCCGCGGGCGAGCCTCGGCCGTGGGGCCTGTGGATCGGCGCGGGGATGCTGTTCGTGCTCGTGGCGCTGGTGGTCCTCTACCCACTGCTGTCGCCGGTCGACCCGACATACGAGTCGCTCGATGGTCTGACCGAATTCGGCGAACCCCTGCCCGTCGCAGCCGACGGCTATCCACTCGGTACCGACCCACGAGGACGGGACATGCTCGCGCGCACGATCCACGCCGGCGGCCTGACGATGCTGACCGCGCTCTCGGCCGTGGCCATCGCCACCCTCGCGGGTGTGGCCGTGGGACTCCTGGCCGCCAACACGAAGCGCTTCGCGGGATCGGTCCTGATGCGCTTCACCGACCTCGGCCTGGCCATCCCCGGGCTGCTGCTCGCGGCATCGTTCTCGACCATCCTCGGCCGCGGCACGCTCTCGCTGATCGTCGGCCTCGCGGCCGTCTTCTGGGCACCCATCGCTCGTGTCACGTACGGGCAGGCGGTCGTGCTTCGGGAGCGGAACTACGTGGAGGCGGCACGTGTCATGGGCGGCGGGGCCAGCACGGTGCTGCTACGTCACATCCTGCCTCACCTGTTGCCCGTGGTCGGCGCCTATGCCGCGCTCTCGGTGGGCTGGGCGGTGCTCTTCGAGTCGGCGCTGGGGTTCCTCGGCGCGGGCGTGCAGGAGCCAGAGGCGTCGATCGGCTCGATGCTTGAGGCGCATCGCAGCTACTACCGCAGCCACCCGGCGCTGATCATCATCCCCGCGGTCTTCCTGGCCGTGCTGGTGATGGCCGCCAACCTCGTGGGTGAGGCGTTGCGCACGCGGACCGAGGAACGCTGATGGGCTGGTATATCGCGCGACGGCTGGCTGCGGCGCTGATCACGGTCTGGATCGTGGCCACAGCCGGATTCCTGCTCGTGGAACTCATCCCCGGCGACCCCGCCCGGCAGCTCGCCGGCCCTGGAGCGTCCGCCGAGACTCTGGCCAGCATCCGCGAGGCCTACGGATTCGACGATCCGCTGCCGGTGCGATACGTCGAGGCGATGGCGCGCATGGCGCAGGGCGACCTCGGCTACAGCTTCGCCAAGGCGGAGCCGGTGACCGATGCGCTCCTGCGTTCGCTGCCGACGACGCTACTGCTGACCGGTCTGGCCTTCCTGGTGGAGGTGCTCATCGCCATCCCGCTCGCCCTCTGGGTCGTCAGCCGTGGCGGGTTCGTCGACCGCCTGCTGGTGATCCTGGCCGGCTTCACCGCGGCCATCCCGGCCTTCCTGGTGGGCCTGCTGCTGATCTACGTCTTCGCCTTCCGGCTGCGCATCTTCCCCCTCGGCGGCGGTGGCTCACCGGCGGCGTACATCCTGCCGGTGCTTACGCTGGGCATCCCCTTCGGGCTGGTGCTGGCGCGCTTGCTGCGCACGTCGCTCCTGGAGCAGCGCAGCCAGCCCTACGTCGCCTTCAGCGAGGCCATGGGTGAGTCGGCCTGGTCGGTGCGCTGGCGGCATTTGCTGCCCAACGCGTTGCTGCCGCTGCTGTCGATCCTGGCGCTGGACCTCGCGGGACTCTTCTCGAGCGTGGCCGTCGTCGAGGTGGCCTTCTCCATGCCGGGACTCGGGGCCGACCTGCTGCTCGGACTCAGGCGCCTCGATACCGCGCTCATCGTGGGCATCGGCATCATCGCCGGCCTGCTCGTCGCGTTCGTGAACCTGCTTGCGGACCTGGCCGTCATCGCCATCGACCCACGGGTACGACGGAGCACCTAGCCGACCGGGCGACCAGGGCATCTCTGGTCGGCTGGGGCAGTCGGCCGCGCAGCGTCGCTTCTTTCGGCGCCCGGGGCGGCCCGGCCGGATCGTGTCGCCCCCATCGACGCCAGCAGCCGCTCGTGGCCGGTCGTCGCCCGTGGGGGCCGGCTGGATCGTGTCGTCCCCATCGACGCCAGCAGCCGCTCGTGGCCGGTCGTCGCCCCCATCGACGCCAGCACCCGCTCGTGGCCGGTCGTCGCCCCCATCGACGCTATCGGCCCATCCGGCCGGTTCCGGTGGTCAACCGTCGTGGGAGTCGACCGTAGTCGCACACCACGACCAGCTCACGTCTCCGAGCCACTCGCATCCGGCGTCGCCTATGCCCTGCCACGCTCAGCGCTGGTAGCCGGTCGTCCCGCGGACCCCGGATCGGTGGCTACGAGGGTGACTACGGTCGACTCCGACGACATCTGTCCACAGCGGCACCGCGGGTAGGGTTCGCGAGGGAGGGCCTGGGCCGGTGCGCCCGGGCAGGTGCGTGTCACTGGGCGCCTGGGCAGGTGCGTTTCACTGGGCGCCTGGGCAGGTGCGCCTGGGCAGGTGCTGGGCGCCTGGGCCGGTGCGTTTCACTGGGCGCCCGGGCAGGTGCGCCTGGGCCGGTGCGTTTCACTGGGCGCCTGGGCGGCGCTCGACCTGTTCAACCGCGGGCTCCTTGCCCGTCGCGGCAAGCAACGCCTTCGTGTACTCGTGCTGCGGTCGCTCGAAGATCTGGTCACGCGTGCCATGTTCGACGATGCGCCCCTCGCGCATGACCGAGACACGCTGGCTGATGTGGCGCACAACGGCGAGGTCGTGAGCGATGAAGAGGTAGGCGATCCCGCGCTCGGCCTGCAAGTCCATGAGCAGGTTCAGGATCTGGCCCTGGACGGAGACATCGAGCGCAGAGACGGGCTCGTCACAGATGATCAGGTCCGGCTCCAGCGCCAAGGCGCGCGCGATGCCGACGCGCTGCAGCTGGCCACCGGAGAACGAGCTCGGGCGCCGATCGCCCAGCGAGGGGTCGATGCCCACTCGCCCCAACAGCTCATCGGCACGTCGTCGTCGCTCGTGGCTGTCGTAGAGCCGGTGGATGACCCACGGCTCGGCCACGATGTCGCGCACCCGGAAACGCGGATCGACCGAGGAGTACGGGTCCTGGTAGATGAGCTGCATGTGCTTGCGCATCTCACGGAGCTCGGCACCGTCGAGAGCGAACAGGTCCTGGCCACGGAAGGTGGCCGTCCCGGCGTCGGGCTCGACGAGGCGCAGCAGGATGCGGCCGGTGGTCGACTTGCCGGATCCCGACTCACCCACGAGCCCATGGGTCTGTCCGGGCTCGATGGCCAGCGAGACGTCCTGGACCGCCCGGACCTCACGCCGGCCCGAGCCACGGCCGCTCCGGAACGTCTTGGAGAGGCCGCGGGCGTCGAGGAGCGGTTCGGGCATAGCCCGACTGTAGCGTTGCGATCGGCGCTGGACGGCGGTGCGACACTGCGGCGATGAACGAGAACCCTGCCGCCACGACCGCCACCCGCTACTCGTGGGACGCGATCGAACCGGATCATCCCATCGAAAGGGCCACCCGCCGACTCGTGAAGGGGGAGCGAGCGATGGTCGCGCGCTTCGTCCTCGATGCGGGCCTCGACGTGCAGCCCCACGTCCATCACAACGAGCAGATCACGATGATCCTCGAAGGGCGGCTGCTGGTTCGCATCGGCACCATCGGCTCGGACGAGATCCGCGAGGAAGTGCTGGGCTCGGGCGAGGTCATCGTGTTCCCGGCGTTCGTGCCGCATGGGTTCCAGGCCCTCGAGCGCGTGGTCGCCTTCGACGTGTTCAGCCCGCCCAGCGCCAAGACCGGCATCGACCAGAGCTAGGCGGCCGATACCCACCCCTCTCCCTCCATCGGGCGCTTCTATCGCACACGCGCGGGGTTTATGAATACGTGTGCACTAGGCCCGGTCCACACGGGCCGGTCGGCCCTGTCTGGCCACCTGCACCGAGGAAGACGCTGAGCGCAACCGAATAGCTCGAGCCACCGGAGGCTTTCCCCCTGGCTGACCGACGACCCGAGTCGTGGGCCATGTCTGACACATAGCCGTCCGAAAACTACGCCCGCGGTAACCGTGGTGACGCGCGGTCCGCGGGTGTTTGAGCACGAAGAGGCGTAGTGATGCCAAAGGCTGCTGTTCCGCCACCGCCAGCTCCCGTTGGGGGCAAGCGAGCGGCCACGTTCCAAGAGGAAGTCATCGCCATGATCCCGGCTGACTCCCGCCTGGAGACGTGTATCCAATGTGGGACCTGTGGAGGGTCATGCCCCTCGTATGCGGACATGGACCACACGCCACGGCAGATCTTTGCGCTTGTCCGCGCCGGGGCCAAGGACAAGGTCATGGACAGCAACACGCCCTGGATGTGCGTGAGCTGCTACCTCTGCGCGGTCCGCTGTCCGCAGCAGATCCACATCCCCGACGTGATGTACGCGCTCAAGGCCAAGTCCACCCAGGACGGCCGGGTCCCGAGCCACGTGGCGCCCGACTTCAGCAAGACCTTCGTCGACTACATCCACCAGTACGGCCGCAGCTTCGAGGTCGGCCTCGTAGCCAAGCACTACCTGCGCCACTACATGACGCGCCTGCCGGGCATGACCACCTCCGGTATCGGCATGGTGACCAAGGGCCGCATGGGCTTCCGTCCCCACAAGATCAGGGACATCGACGGGCTCAACGCGATCCTCGATCGCGCCACCGAGATCGAGCAGGCCAAGCAGCGCGCCGTCTTCGAAGAGCGGCCGCAGAGCGGGGGAGCGCACTGATGGCCACGCAGTACATGTACTACCCGGGCTGCTCGATGGACGGCACGGGCAAGGCTTATCACGACTCCATCGAGGCGGTCCTGCCCGAGCTCGACATCGGCTTCAAGGAGCTCGACGACTGGAACTGCTGCGGCGCCACCGAGTACATGGGCATCAGTCCGCTGCGCTCTCAGGCGCTGGTCGGGCGCAACCTGGCCCTGGCAGAGAAGCAGAAGAACGGCACCGACACCCTGGTGGCACCCTGCTCCGCCTGCTACGTCAACCTCGCTCGCACGGACGCCTACGTGCGCGAGTCCGACGAGCTGGCCGAGAACGTCAACGACGCTCTCGGTGCCGATGGCATGTCCTACACCCCAGGCTCGGTCAAGGTCCGGCACCTGCTCGAGATCCTCATCGATGACATCGGTCTCGAGGAGGTCGGCGAGCACGTCACGCGCCCGCTCACCGGCCTGAAGCTGGCACCGTACATGGGCTGCCTCGTCTCGCGGCCGGACTACGACGACCGCTGGCAGCACCGCGAGCACCCACACGCGCTCGACCAGCTGCTGCTGACGCTCGGCGCTGACGTGGTCGAGTACTCACGCCGCACCGACTGCTGCGGCGGCCACATGACGCAGATCAGCCCGGAGACGGGCCTCGAGCTGATCCGCCGCCTCATCGTCGAGGCCGAGCGGGTCGGGGCCCATGCCATGGTCACGGTCTGCCCCATGTGCCAGATGAACGTGGATTTCTACCAGCGGGAGATGAACCACCACTTCCGCGAAGACCACCACATGCCGATCCTCTTCTTCACCCAGCTGATGGGCCTGGCCTACGGCATGCCGGCAGGCAAGCTCGGCTTCGGGCGCGAGATCATCTCGGCCCGTCCGGCGCTGGCCAACATCGGCATCGAGGCCCCGTTGACGGAGGAGGAAGAGGCCGAGAAGGCCAAGGCAGCCAAGCCCAAGCGACGCCGCCGAGGAGATCCCACGCTGCCCTCACCCGCACCGCGTGAGGACGAGGAGGAGCTGCGATGACCGCCCCCAAGACCGGCGTCTACGTCTGTCATTGCGGCACCAACATCGCCGCCATGGTCGATGTCGAAGAGGTCCGCGACTGGGCCGCCGAGGAACTCAAGGACAAGGGCGTGGTCGTCTCGCGCGACTACCCCTTCATGTGCTCGAGCCTGGGCCAGGAGTTGATCGCCAAGGACATCGAGGAGTACGGCCTCGAGCGCGTGGTGGTGGGTGCCTGCTCACCGCACATGCACGAGAAGACGTTCCGTGAGGCCAGCAGCAACGCCGGCCTCAACCCCTATCTCGCCGAGCTGGTGTCCATCCGCGAGCAGGTCTCGTGGGTCCACACCGACAAGGCCAAGGCCACCGAGAAGGCCAAGGCCATCATCGCCGGCGGCGTCTACCGCGTCGCCGAGCAGGTGCCGCTGGAGCCGCTCATCGCTCCGGTCAACAGCGCCACGCTCATCGTCGGCGGCGGCATCGCGGGCATCACCGCGGCGCTGGAGATCGCCGATGCCGGCTACCCGGTCCACATCGTGGAGAAGGAACCGTCGATCGGCGGCCACATGGCCCAGTACGACAAGACCTTCCCGACGCTCGACTGCGCGGCCTGCATCCTCACGCCCAAGATGGTCGATGCGGGGGCGCATCCCAACATCACGCTCCACACCTGGAGCGAGGTGGTCGACGTCTCCGGCTCGGTCGGCGACTTCAAGATCAAGGTCAAGCACAAGCCACGCATGGTGGTGGAGGCGGACTGCACCGGTTGCGGCATCTGCTGGGAGAAGTGCCCGGTGCAGGTGATCGACACCGGCTTCGAGGCCGGCCTCGGCTATCGCAAGGCCATCTACACGCCCTTCCCGCAGGCGGTACCCAAGTACCCGGTGCTGACACCGGACGACTGCACCTACTTCCAGAAGGGCACGTGCAAGGCCTGTGAGAAGTTCTGCCCGGTCGATTGCATCGACTTCACCCAGACCGACGAGTATGTCGAGCTCAACGTGGGCAACATCCTGCTCGCCACCGGCTTCAAGCCCTTCGACGCCCGTCGCATCGAGGCCTTCGGCTACGGCCGACTGCCCAACGTCTTCACCTCGATGGAGTTCGAGCGGATGAGCAACGCGGCCGGCCCCACCGGCGGCAAGATCGTCCTGCGCGACGGCGTGACCGAGCCCAAGTCGGTGGCCATCGTCCACTGCGTCGGCTCACGCGACAAGAACACCAACGAGCACTGCTCGGCCATCTGCTGCATGCAGTCGCTGAAGTTCGCGCATCTCGTCAAGGAGCACACGGACGCTGACGTGTACGAGTGCTACATCGACATGCGCACGCCGGGCAAGGGCTACGACGAGTTCTACAACCGCATCCTCGACGAGGGCACGCAGATGATCCGCGGCCGCGTCGCGGAGGTCACCGACTCGTTGCGCTACCCGGAGGAGGAGGGCCACGAGGGCCGGCTCATCGTGCAGGTGGAGGACACCCTCGCTGGTATCAAGCGCCGCGTACCGGCCGATATGGTCATCCTCTCGACCGGTCTGGAACCGCAGGCGGACGCCACCGACGTGGCCCGCATGTTCGGCGTCGGCTGCAGCACCGACGGCTTCATCATCGAGCGCCACGCCAAGCTGGACCCCGTCGCGACCATGACCGACGGCGTCTTCGCTGCCGGCGCCACGCTCGGGCCTCGCGATATCCCGACCTCGGTGTCCAACGGCGCCGCAGCCGCGGCCACCATCCTGAGCCGTATCGCCCAGGGCGAGATCGCCATGGAGCCCTACCGGGCCAGCGTCGATGCCGAACGTTGCTCCGGCTGCCGCATCTGCAACGACCTCTGCCCCTTCAGCGCCATCACCTTCGACGAGGGGGCGATGGTCACCGAGATCAATCCCAAGCTCTGCCAGGGCTGTGGCGTGTGCGTGGCCGCGTGTCCCGCCAACGCCATCTCCGGCAGCGGCTTCAGCCACGAGCAGGTCATGGCCCAGATCGACGGGCTGCTGGCCAGCACCGACGGTGCCGCCGGCGTTCCGACCGATGAGCCAGTGGAGGTGACGGCATGACCGCACCTGCGACCCAGCCTGGGAACTCGGCGCCCGTGGCGCCTGCCGACTTCGAGCCGCTCATCCTCGGCTTCACCTGCAACTGGTGCAGCTACCGTGCGGCGGACCTCGCGGGCACGGCCCGTACCAAGTACCCGCACAACGTCCGGCTCATCCGCCTGATGTGCTCCGGACGCATGGAACCCGAGTTCATCCTCGAGGGTTTCGCCAAGGGCGCGGACGCGGTGATCATGACCGGCTGCTGGCCAGAGGATTGCCACTACCGCATCCAGTCGGTGAAGGCCCTGCGACGGTTCATCTTCCTGCGCCGGATGCTCAGCGACCTGGGCATCGAGCCGGCCCGGCTGCAGCGCTTCTACGCCAGCGCCGCCGAGGGCCAGCGCTTCGCTGACGAGATGGCCCGCATCGTGGCCGAGGTCAAGGCGCTTGGCCCCATCCCGCCCGAGATCCGAGTCGCCTTGGAGTCGCGCCCTGAAGCGCCGGCTCCAGCGTTCCAGCCTGAGGAGGTGGAGGCATGACCGCCGAAGCCGCGACCCCGGCCGAAGCCGAGGTCAAGCCCCGCTACAAGCTGGCGATGTACTGGGCCTCCGCCTGCGGTGGCTGCGACGTCGCTGTGCTCAACCTGGGCATGAAGCTCATCGAGTTCACCGAGCGCTGGGAACCGGTCTTCTGGCCGGCAGCCATGGACGGCAAGCGGCAGGACGTCCGCGACATGGAGGATGGCGAGATCGACGTCTGCCTCTTCGACGGCGGCATCCGCACCGACGAGGACGCCGAGATGGCGCACCTGCTGCGGGCCAAGTCGAAGGTGCTGGTGGCCTTCGGGTCCTGCGCCAGCGAAGGCTGCATCCCCGGTCTCGCCAACCAGCGCCCGATCGAGGCGGTCTTCGCGGCCGCCTTCGATCCCGAGCTGAACGACGTCAACGGCGCGGGCACGCCCAACGGACCGTGGGAATCGCCCCACGGCGAACTCGAACTGCCCACGCTTCAGACGCGACTGCAGACGCTGAGCCAGGTCGTCGATGTCGACTACTCGGTGCCCGGCTGCCCGCCTGAGACCGAGCGCATCGCGGAGGTGTTGGGGGCGGTCACCGCCGCTCTTGACGGCACCGGCCCGCTGCCGCCCAAGGGCGCCGTGCTCGGCGCCGGCAACTCGACCGTGTGTGACGAGTGCAAGCGAGAGCGTGGCGTCAAGACCATCACGGAGTTCAAGCGTATCCAGACGCTCGCGGAGGTCGATCCGAACCTGTGCCTGCTGGAGCAGGGCCTGCCCTGCTGCGGTCCGGCGGCGCGGGACGGCTGCGGTGCCAAGTGTCCGGCGGCAGGTGCTCCGTGCATCGGCTGCTACGGCGCGACGACCGGCGTCAATGACTTCGGCGCTCGACTGCTGAGCGCATACGCCTCGGTGGTCGAGGCCAGTGAACCGGAAGACATCGAGCGCGTGCTCGAGGGTCTGCCGGACACGGTCGGCCAGTTCTATCGCTTCAGCCTCGCAGCCTCGCTGCTCCATGGGGGTCGGGCATGACACGCATCACCATCGATCCCGTCACTCGCCTTGAGGGTCACGGCAAGATCGAGATCCTCCTCGACGATGCCGGGGACGTCGAACACACCTACTTCCAGATCCCCGAGCTGCGCGGCTTCGAGTCGTTCTGTGTCGGTCGTCCGGTGGAGGACATGCCGGCGCTGACGAACCGCATCTGCGGCGTCTGCCCGGAGGCTCACCACATGGCCGCGGCCAAGGCGGCTGATGCCGCGTATGGCGTCGCCGTGCCGCGCACCGGTCGCATGCTGCGCGAGCTGCTCTACAACGCCTTCTACGTGACTGACCACGCGACGCACTTCTACGTGCTCAGCGGACCGGACCTGATCATGGGGCCGGACGCCCCCAAGGCCGAGCGCAACATCCTCGGCGTGGTCAAGAAGGTCGGCGCTGAGGTCGGCGGCAAGGTCATCGACGCACGCAAGGCCGGCCATCGCATCATCGAGATCATCGGCGGCCGGCGCATCCATCCCTGCACCTCGGTGCCCGGTGGCCAGACCAAGGCCATCAGCGAAGAGGAGCGGGACGAGATCAAGGCGCTCGCCGACGCCATGGTCGAGTTCGGAGGCTTCAGTCTGGAGCTGTTCGCCTCGATGCTCGAGGACGAATCGATCGAGGAGATCGTCAAGGGCGACCTCTACACCCACGAGACGTACTACAGCGGCCTCGTCGACGCCGATGACAAGGTCACCTTCTACGACGGCCAAATCAAGGTCGTCGCGCCCGACGGTGAGGTCTTCGGCCAGTACGAGCCGAAGGACTACCGCGACTGGATCGACGAGAAGGTCGAGCCGTGGACGTTCCTGAAGTTCCCGTACCTCAAGAACGTGGGCTGGAAGGGCCTTGTGGACGGCAAGGACTCCGGCATCTACACGGTGGCTCCGCTGGGCCGGCTCAACGTCGCCTCCGGCATGGCCACGCCCAAGGCCCAGGCCGCCTACGAGCAGTACTTCGAAACGCTTTCACCCGATGGCACGCCGGTGCACAGCCGCGGCGCGACCCATTGGGCCCGGCTCGTCGAGATGATGCAGGCGGCCGAGACGGTGCAGGCGCTGGTCAACGACCCGGAGATCACTTCGCCGGATGTCCGCGCTGTGCCGACCGAGATCCCGACCGAGGGCGTGGGCACCGTGGAGGCGCCGCGCGGCACCCTGACGCACCACTACTGGACCGACGAGAACGGCGTCATCACCCGCGTCAACCTCATCGTCGGCACGACCAACAACTACGGCCCCATCGCGATGTCCGTGGACAAGGCTGCGCGCAGCCTGATCTCCAAGGGCACCGTCGTGACCGACGGCTGCTCGACCGCATCGAGATGGGCTTCCGGGCCTACGACCCCTGCTTCGGGTGCGCCACGCACTCGATGCCGGGGCAGATGGCCATGATCGTCACCATCCGAGACAAGGACGGCAACGCGGTGAAGGAGCTGCGCCGTGACTAGTCCGCTCGAGCCCTATGGCCTGCACATCGCCGAACCCGGCGAGACGCTGGTCGTCGGACTTGGCAATCCGATCCTTGGGGACGATGGTGTCGGGTGGCGCGTCATCGACGAACTCGACGAGCTCGATCATGAGGGCGCCAGCCTGCAGCAGGCGTGTGTCGGTGGCGTAAGCCTGATGGAACTCCTTGTCGGGTATCGGCGCGCGATCATCGTCGATGCGATCATCGATCCCGAAGTCGCGCCCGGTAGCGTCTGCGCAGGTCACTGTCGGATGTGGAGACTCGGGTGGCCAGTCATCTGGACTCGTCACACGACGCCCCCCTGCCGGCCGCCATCGAAGCAGGACGCGCGATGGGCGTGGACCTGCCGTCTGACATCGAGGTCGTGGGCATCGTCATCGAACGAGGCGATGTCTTCGGCGAACAATTGAGCGACGCCATCGCTGAGGCCGTGCCGGTCGCGGCGACAGAGGTCGTCGGGGCATTGCGTGCGCAGTCCTCTGCGTCGCCATTAGGGGAGCCAGTCCATGCATGAAGCCGGAGTCACCGAGCGGATCCTGGAGATCGTGGTCGAACACGCCAAGGAAGCGCACGCCCAGCGCGTGACCGACGTCTACCTGGAGGTGGGCGATGAGTCGGGCATCGACATCGAGTCGGTCGAGATGCACTGGCCGCTGCTGAGCGAGGGTTCGGTGGCCGAGGGCTCGATCCTGCACTTCGAGAAGAAGGAGGACGAGCCGTTCTCGTTCCGGCTGACCAGCATCGAGGTCGACGAGCCTGAGAAGCGGCTACCTGAACTGCGCTAGCGCCAGGCGCTCTCCTCGCCTGACGACATCAAGACGAACCTGATGGCCCCGCGGGCGACCGTGGGGCATCAGTGTGCCCAGGTCACGTGGTAGAGAGACGATTTCGACCACTTGTAGTCAGGCGTCGCTCCTGGCGACGCTATCGACCGACTGGGCCGAACTCGGTCGAACCTGTCGTCCGAGCCGACGGTAGGCCGGCAAGGCTGGTCGGATCGTCCGCCTCGGCGTTCGCCGGGTTTGCCAGCTATGCCCCTGCACGCTCGGGACCGGCGGCCGATCGTCACGCGATGGCCTCGGTGGTGGCTACAAGCGAGCCCAGGGTCGATGGGGGCGACCGCTGTCCACAACGGGCGAGGGTCTGCCCTCAAGCCAGCGTGTTGCAGGCACTCCACGAGCTGCTGCTATCCGCGCCCGGCCGTCCGGATCTTGGCCATCGTGGCGGCCGTTGGCACGAACCGGACCGCATCGAACGCGATGGTGCGACCGCTCGCGGGATCCTCACCGGTCTGGTCGGTGAGCTGCACGATGGGCGTCCGCGTCAGGCGGTGGACGCCAAGGGCGACCCAGCCTCCGCGGCGCTTCGACTGATCGCGCACGCGCGTGACCCAGCCGTCGGCGGTCTTGATCTTGTAGGCCGCCTTCTGTGACGTGGCATGCGGGCCCGGGATGTAGACCTGGACCGCGTACGCGCCCGCCACCGGCAGTTGCGGCCGCCAAGTGGCCGAGTGCGCTTCGACGTTGTTGCGCACCGGCACGTACCAGTGGTTCGAGGCGAGCCCTGCCGGGCCACGCTGCCAGCCGGTGCCGAAGCGCTTGAAGCCACCGTCGAGGTCATCGACGCGGACGATCGAGCCAGACATCTCGGTCTGGAGTCGCGGCGGAGCCGGCTCCGGTGTCGCCTTGGGCGCTGGTCGTGGCGTGGGTGCGGCCTTGGGCTTCGGCTTGGGTTGCGCCGTGGGCGACAGCCCGGAGTCGGTCGACGGCTCGGGTTCGGCTTCCCCGGCAGGCGCCAGCTGCGTCGGCGCAGGCGCAGGCGTCGCGGTGGGCTGCGGTGTCGTGGTGGGCTGCGTCGCCGCAGGCTCGAGTGTCGGCTTGGGCGTGGGCTCTGGCGTTTGCGTAGGCGTCGGCCCT
>CAVVYR010000024.1:0-33544 GCA_963752475.1 uncultured Chloroflexia bacterium
CCGAGCCTGCACCGGAGCCCGACGCCACGGCCTGACCCTGAGACGACGAGCACTTGGCGGGCAGCCAGCCCAGGACCCCGACCTGCCGCCCGATCGTGGACCGAGCGTTCCAGGCGATATCGCCGACCGCCCTCTTGTCCAGGCCGTCCGACCGGCCTAGCATCGGGGCGCCAAGGGCGACGAAGGGGGACCGTTCGATGTACCGCACCGTTTCGACTCGGCTGGCGCTGACTGCCGCGCTCGTCCTCACCGTCACGGCCGCCGCCGCGGCCCAGAACGACACACCCGAGGGCATCGACTGGCACTTGACCGAGTACCTCGACGGCAGGGAGATGGTGCAAGTGCCCTGGTTCGTCGACGCGACCCTGCAGCTCGAGAGTGGCGAGGCCAGCGGCTCGACCGGCTGCAATCGCTTCTTCGGCAGCTACGAACTCGTGGGCCAGCAACTGACGATCGACCTGCTCGGGGTCACCGAGCAGGCCTGTGGCGGCGACCCCTACATGACCATCGAGCGCGGGTACCTCGATGCCTTCGCACAGACCACGCGAGCGGTCGTCGACACGGGTGCGACCGAGAGCTACCTGTACCTCCGCAACGACTCGGACCAGGATGTGCTCACGTACGAGACGAGCGCCATGAGCCTGACGACCTCTGATGTCCGAGCGCTCGCAGCCGAGCTCGAGGACCTGCGGGCGCAGATCGACCGGCAGGAGAAGCGCATCGACAACATCCGCATCGGCACCCTGCGTGACCGCATCAAGGAACTCGAGAGCGAGGTCAAGACGCTCGGGTCCGCGGCTTCCTCGTCGAGCAGCGGTGGCAGGACCTTCACGGGCGCGGAGAAGCAGCTGCTCAAGGGCATCCCTGGCCGCATCCGCAGTACGTGCGCGCCACTGCGTTCGGGCTTGCCCAGCGGGACGCTTGCTGCCGTGCGCTGCGATCCGGGCAACGACCTCGTGGCCGACATGGCCTACTACCTGCTGCCCTACAAGTCGGCCGAGCGCACCTTCACGGGGGTCATGGACCGGCACAGCGTGCCTGAGCGGTATCGCTGCATGGACGGCCGACAGAGTCAGGCGCTCCAGTCGCCGTATCACGCCACCGGCTGCTTCGTCGATGGAGGCTCAGCCAACGTGCGGTTGGTGACGTGGGCCGCCAGCTGCCAGCAGCTCGATATCAACGGCAAGCGCGTGAGGGCACCGGCGGCCTACGTCGCCATCGAGGGCACCGGCGACCACATCAAGCCGCTGTACGACTGGGCCACGACCGACGGCACGCCGGCGCCGGTATGGTCCGACATCCCCGTCAGCGGCAACCCGCCCTCCCCTGGCTGCGTGGGACCGGCCGGCTAGGTCCTCGTACGACCGGCACAGACCCGGTGCTCTCGCTGACCGAGCCTGCGCCGAAGGCGGTGTACCCTCGCCCTCTGCCCTAGTCGTCAAGAGCAGGGGGTATCACCTGGTGATCAACAACCGTCTTCTCAGCTCCGTCGTCGCCGCCGGCATGCTCCTCACGCTACCCGGCCCGGCCCTGGCACAGGAGCCCATCGAACTCGAATACACCGACTGGTCACTCGTGAGCTACTACGACGAGGAGGCCGGCGAGACCGCTCCAGTGCCCTTCGAGGTCAACGCCACGCTGCGCCTCGAGGATGGCACCGCTTCCGGGTCGGGCGGCTGCAATCGGTTCAGCGGCTTCTACGACCTCGACGGCAGCACCATCGAGTTCGGCGAGGAGATGTCGGTCACGCTCGCGTTTTGCGAGGGCCCGGCACAGGACGTGGAGGATGCCTACCTGGCCAACCTCGGCAGCGTCGGTGGTTGGGCCATCGACGGGGAGCAGCTCGAGCTCTACGACAACCTTGGCGACCTGGCGCTCACCTTCGAGCTGCCCAGCATCGCTTGGACGCCCACGCAGCTGGCTACCCTGCTGGCCGCTCTGAGCGATCTCCGGAGCGAGATCGACACACTGCGCACGGACACCGACAAGCTCAACGTGCCCACGCTCCGCCAGCGCATCAAGGCGCTCGAAGCGGAGAACAGGAAGATCACCAAGAGTCTGTCCCAGCTGGAGGACTCCCCCAAGGTCGATCAGGCGCCGAACACCCAGACGACCTCGTTCAACGCCTCCGAGAAGGTCCTGCTCGAGGGCATCCCTACGCGCATCAGCAACTACTGCAGCCCGTTGCGCACGGCGCTGCCCAAGGGCACACGGGCCGCGGTCACTTGCCGCCCCAACACCAAGACGGTCTCGTCGGTCGACTACTACCTGCTCGACGGCAGCCGGGCCATGACCGAGTTCGGCTCGGTGATGTCGAACTACAACGTGCCCGACACCTCGGCCGGCGGCCAGACCTGCGCCGACGGCACCAAGTCCCAGAGCATCTATCTCGGCGGCTGGCAGGCGCAGGGCTGCTACCGAGAGAACAAGACCGCCCAGCTGCGCTTCGTTGACAACGCCACCGACTGCAAGAAGCTCAAGGTCGGCGGCAAGACGCTCGGCAGCCCGGCCTTCTATGTCGCCATCCAGGGCGCCGACAACAACGTCGCCAAGGTCTACGACTGGGCCACCAGGGGCCTCCAGGAAGGCGTCGGTCAGGTGACCTCCATCACGCAGCCGATCCCCTCGAACGCCGCTGCCTCGCCTGCTTGCGCCACCTGACCGGCACTTGCACGGCGGTCTACCGTTGACCCTTACCACGGGGAGGATCCGACGACATGGCCAGCAAGAATGCCAAGACCGACAAATCCAGGAAGCCGAAGGCCAAGAAGGCCAGGGTTGAGGCAGCACCCGAGAAGCCCAGGGGCATCCCGAAGAAGTTCTACGAACAGGAGATGGCCAAGCTCCAGATCGAGCTGGTCAAGCTGCAGGAGTGGATCCGCGCTCGCAGCCTGAAGGTGGTGATCCTCTTCGAGGGTCGCGACGCTGCCGGCAAGGGCGGTTCCATCAAGCGCATCACCCAGAGCCTCAACCCGCGCGTCGCCCGCGTCGTAGCTCTGCCCGCGCCCACCGAGCGCGAGAAGACACAGTGGTACTTCCAGCGCTATGTGGCGCACCTGCCGGCGGCCGGCGAGATGGTCCTCTTCGACCGTAGCTGGTACAACCGTGCCGGCGTCGATCGTGTCATGGGCTTCGCGACTGAAGAGCAGGTGCAGGAGTTCTTTCGCTCGTGTCCGGAGTTCGAACGCATGCTCGTGCGCTCTGGGATCATCCTCATCAAGTACTGGTTCTCGGTCAGCGACGCCGAGCAGGAGGCACGCTTCCAGGCTCGCATCGACGATCCCACCAAGCGCTGGAAGCTCTCGCCCATGGACCTGCAGTCACGCGCCCGCTGGGTGGACTACTCCAAGGCCAAGGACGATATGCTCCGCCACACCGACATCAAGCAGGCACCCTGGTCCGTGGTCAACGCCGACAGCAAGCGCCGCGCCCGGCTCAACGTCATCAAGCACCTGCTCTCGCTCATCCCCTACGAGGACCTGACGCCCGAGCCCATCGATCTGCCGCCGCGCGAGCCGGACAAGGGCTACGTGCGACCCCCGCTCGACGACCAGTCATTCATCCCCGAGCCCTACTAGGCCGTGCCCAGCTCCCTCGTCGTCATCAACCCACACGCCTCGAAATCCCGAGACGCAACCACGCTGGCGGCGCTGACCGAGCGCCTCGGCGAGGTGCTGGCCGAGCGCGACGGCGCCGAGCCCCGGCTGGTCGAGACGGCCGAGGCCAGCGAAGTAGCGCCGGTGGCCAGGGAGGCGCTCGACAGCGGTGTGGCCTCGGTCGTGGGCGTCGGTGGTGACGGCACACTGCGCGAGATCGCGGGCGTGCTCGCCGGCACGGACGTGCCGCTGGGCGTCATCCCTGCCGGCACCGGCAACCAGGTCGCGGGGGCGCTCGCGATCCCGCGATCTCCGATGGAGGCTGCCGATGTCCTCGCGAACGCCGTCGAACGCGTGATCGACCTCGGAGAGGTTACCGTCCGGGTCGACGGCAGGAGCGAGACCTCGGTGTGCCTCATCGGCTGCGGTGCCGGTTTCGACGCCCAGCTCATGGCCACGACTCCGAAGGGACTGAAGCGCTGGCTCGGATCGCTGGCCTACTTCGTGCAGGCGGCACGGCTGATGTTGAGGCTATCAGCCACGCCCTGTCGCGTGACCGTCGACGGTCAGACCTTCGAGACGGGCGCCACCATCGTGCTCATCGGCAACATGGGCCACCTCGTGCCGGGCCGCCTCGACCTGCGCCTGCCGCTCGATCCGTACGACGGCCTGCTGGAGCTCATCATCGTGGGCGCGTCCGGCCCGGTCAGCGGCCTGCGTGGCCTCAACGATCAGCTTCGACGCACCCAGCTCGGTGGCGGGGCCGGAGATGCCAGCATCCGCCTGCGCGGCAGATCCATCGACATCGAGCCGCTCGAGCCCATGCCGCTGCAGGTCGACGGCGATCATGTCGGCGAGGGCAGCCTCCACGCTCGCGTCCGTCCAGCCGCACTGCGGCTGCTCACGCCCGCGTCCTGATCAGTCGTCGCAGTCGAGTTCCTCGGGCGCGTACCACGATGTCGCAGAGGCGCGGCCGTCCGACTCGATCGTCACCGACCAGGACGAGGCCCAGGCGTCGCTGCCATCGGCCTCCGCCCAGAAGTCGGAGACCCACTCGCACTCGCCGCCACTGAGGGTCGACGGCTCCCGGGGCAGGCCGCCCTGGTCCTCGGGCGGGTCCACCGGCTCGTCGGTGAGGATGCACGTGAGCTGTTCCTCGAACGAGCCGTCACCGTACTCGATCCACAGGGCTTGCCCGCACTCGGCGGTCATATAGGTCTCGTGCTCCGGCCCACTCACCGGCAGGACCGTGACGATGTCGGTCACCTCCGACCACGCTACCGCGTCGTCGGGCACCCCCAGGGGCACGATGGTCTCGGCCACCGAGAGCCAGGCATCGTCGGGCAGGTACGGGCCTCCGCAGACAAGGTATTCACGGTTGCCAGCGAGGTCGAAGAGGTAGCTGATGCTGACGTCGCCATCCTCTGCTGTCTGCGTGTAGGTCGCGGCATCACCGATGGGCAGCACGAGCGAGCCGGTCTCGATGGCCGCCGGCGGAGGCTCGGGCGTGAGGCCGCCCAGGATGCCTTCGAGCTCCTCGAACCAGACGGCGTGATCGTCGAGCGAGAGATGGATGCCGTCGTACACGTAGACGTCGCACCACTGCTGGTCCTCGACGGAGTAGGCCGTCAGGGTCTTCCAGACCTCCACATCAGCGTCGGAGACGCCTTCAGGCAGGAAGGCGGGACCCATCGATTCGGTCTCTGACACGATCTCCCAGTGTGCCGGCAGTGCCAGGCGGATACCGGCCTCGGGCACCTCGATCTGCTGGATCGTCGGATCCTGTTCGGATTCGGGCTCAGGTGACGCGCCGCTCAGCGACTCGATGCTCTCCGCCACCGAGAGCCAGGCATCCTCAGGTTGCTCCGGGGTGCTGCAGACCAGGTATTGCCGGTGGTCACCCACGTCGTAGAGGTAGTAGGTCAGGACCGTGCCATCGGCGGACGTCTCCACGACGCGCACCGTGCCACCGATAGGCAGCGTCAGGGACTCCATCCGGGCCTCGCCCGGCGGATCCTTGAGTTCGGCGGCCGTGGCGAAGCCGTAGCCATGGTCGTCGAGCGAGAGCGGGATGTCACTCAGCATGTAGACGTCACACCAGGATTCGTCATCCGGGAAGGCATGCATCACCGCCCACAGATCGGACTCGGGTGCGTCGGGCCCGGCGACGTTGATGGTGTCGATGAAGTCCATCACGGACTGGACCTCCCAGTCGACCGGCAGCGTCACGGCGATGTCAGCATCGGCGAACTGCAGGCGCTGGAGCCCAAGCTCGGGCGGCTCATCGCCGAGGGCGGTGATCGAGGCGGCCAGCGAGCGCGAGGCGAACCCGCCGTCGTCGCCGACTACGCAGTCGACGATATAGCGCGACCCAGCCAGGTCGAAGACATAGGCGACCGAGCCACCGATTAGAGAGTAGTAGACGACGCGGTAGGCCTCGCCTGCCGGCAGCTGCACTCGTTCGGTCTCGGGGTCTGCCTCGGAGAGCGAGGAGTACTGCACCCAGCCGTGCTCGTGCGCATGTCGTTCAGGATCCATGGGCATGTCCGCGAACGTCGAGACCCAGCACACGCCTTCGGTCCAGGGGAAGGCCGAGAGGAACTGCGTCCGTGGCGCGGTCGCGTCTACACCGAACTCGTCGGGCAGCGGGTAGTCGGTCTCCTCGGTGCGAAGCTCGTAGGTCCAGAAGTGCGGGATCGTCAGGCCGATGCCGAGATCGGGGAACTCGACTCGTCGGTCGTCGATGCTCGCCTCCGCAGGGTCGGTCGTATCGGTCTCTTCCGCGGGGTCGGTCGTGTCGGGCTCTTGCTCAGGGGTCGCGTCGAGGGGCTCGATCGAATCGGCGATGGGCCAGAAGGTCTCGTCACCGAGTTCCTCGTCGAAGCAGGACAGGACGTAGCGCAGCCCAGCCATGTCAAACAGATACTCATGACCCCAACCCAGCATGGCCATGAAGTCCAGGCGCACCGCCGGTCCGGCGGAGCGCTCGACCTCCGTGATGACGGGGTCCTCGTCGACGAACGACGATGCGTTCTCACGGGCTCGTTCCTGCGCCTGTCGCTCGAGGCTCAGGGGCAGGTCTTCGTACGCCGTGAGGAGGCATGCGCCCTGAGCGGGCGAGGCGGCCGACGACACGATGGTGTAGGGCACGGTGGAGCCGTCGTCGAACTGGGCCGGGAGCTGGTACTCCCCGGGCTCCATCACGATCTCGTGGATCCAGTCGGCAGGGATCGTCATGGCGATCCCGGCCTCCGGCACCTCCACGCGCTGGGTAGACACCAAGTCGGCGCCCGACTCCCCCGAGTCGACCACGTCGGCGCTGACATCGGCGTCGTCGACGCCCTCTGGCGTGACTTCGGGGGTGGGTTCGAGCCCGCCCTCGAGCAGCTCCACCGATTCGGCCATCGAGCGCCAGCTGCGGCTGTACACGAGGTCGGTGCCACAGGTGAGCACGAATTGAACCGGATCCGAGTCCCAGACCTGGGCCCGGATGATCCCTGGGTCGGCCTCGCTGAGGAGGTCGACCTGCTCGGCTAGCTCGCCGCCGATGACGGTGAACCCGACGCTGGCGTGCCAGCCCTCGGGGTCGTCGACCAGCCAGGTCGAGGCCAGGAGCTCGGCGTGCTCTTGGAGCGTCAGCGGACCGGCATCATGGACCTGCAGGCTGCACCAGTCGCCGGTAGCGCCCTCGGCCGAGAACGCCTCGACGTAGGGGACCGGCCCCTCGTCGGCACGGTCGGACGGGAGGGCCAGCTCGCCTTTCTGCATGACGACGTCGATCTGCCAGTCGGGAGGCAGCTCCATGGCGACGCCGGCCTCGGGCAACTCCACCCGCTCGAGCTCGTAGGACCCCGGCGCCCACTCGATGCTGCCTTCCGACGGTGGCTCCAGCGCCCGCTCCAGCCGGTCCTCGGCCGGCAGCCACTCGAGCGTCTCCGCGATGCCGAGCCAGTCATCGGCTGCTCGCTCCTCCGAGTAGCAGGTCAGCTTCCAACGCATGCCGTCCGCATCGATCTCGTAGTTCGTGGTGTAGCCGTCACTGGTCCCGTCTGGGTGAACGGCACGTGCGGCGGTGCCGATCGGCAGCTCGACCTCGACGACCTCCCCGCCGAGTCCGGTCACCCACCCGTCATCGCCGCCGGCGTCGGTCTCCACCAGCGAGGGCCCGGGGTAGAGATACCACCAGACGCCGCAGGAGGCGTCCTCCGTGCTGCCGCGGACGACCCACCAACGGCCCGTGTAGGGATCGCCTGGCTCTGTGTGGCCGTACTCCATGAGGACGTCGGCACTCCAGTCGGGCGGATACGAGACGGCGATGCCGGCTTCGGGCAGCTCCACGCGTTCGAAGTACGCGGGGTCGTCGCCCATACGCAGTTCCTCGTCCTGTGCGGCTGCTGCCGGGGCCATCGTGGCCACGAGCACAGCCGCGGCGAGACAGCCGGCGATCCGTCGGAACATCACTCGACCTCCATCTCTCCGCTCTCACTCGCGGCCAACTCGAGGGACTCCGCCACCGCCAGCCAGCCGTCCTCGGCTGGCTCGTCACCCACGCACTGCAGCTGATAGTGAGCGTCGACGCTCGCGAGCAGGTAGACCGAGGTGTAGGCCGCGCTGGGCTCGTTGTAGATGTCGAATCGATAGGCCTCACCTGCGGGGAGCTCGACGCCCGTCACCTCGATCGGCCGCTCGACCTCGCTGTGGCTGGGCGTCATCAGTGCTTCGTAGCGCTCGGCATGTGCATCGAGCGCTTGCGGGTAGCTCGGATACCAGGTCAGGTCGCACCAGGTGCCGCCGCCGTCGCTGGCGTAGATGACCTTCCAGAACGGGACCGGTTCGTCGGCGAAGCCCTCGTCGTAGAGGCCCCAGTCCTCCTTCTGGCGCATCTCGATGTCGGCGGACCAATCCGCCGGCACGGAGAGCGCGACGCCAGCCTCGGGGACGGAGATCCGCTGGGTCTCACCTCCGTCGGTCGCGTCGTCCTGCGCGACCACCACAGCAACATGACCGACGAGCAAGCCGGTCAACAGCAGAGACGTGCAGCCACGTCGCATCGCTCTTCCCCCCTATGCGCTTCTGCCCATCGTCGACCCCCGACGGAGGGCCGTCAATACCGAAGAAGCGCCGGGGCCCTCGATGGACCCCGGCGCATCCTGTGTGCTGCTGGTTCGGGGATCAGCCGCCGAGGTTCGGCCAGGTGATGGTGATCCAGCCGTCAGGACCCTCGGTCACGACGCGCTCGCCGAGTGCGGCCGCATCGGCCAGGCTCGGATCGCGCGCGATGAGCTCGAGGAACTCATCGCTGCCGACCTCGACGACAGGTGCGTCGGTGCCCTCTTCGTAGTCGTCGCGCGTCCACGTGTCGTCGACGAAGTAGTAGGAGTGCGAACCCACGACCTCGGTCGTCATGATCGTGTTGGCCCGGAACTCGGCCTCCTCGCGCATCTCACCCACGGACTTGGCTGCCTGCACCGCGGAGGCACCCGAGGCCGGCGCACTCGCCACCACCTCGGCCTCGTCCATGGCCATCTCGAGCATGGCGTCGTCGCCGTCGGCCGCGAACAACCGTCGTGCATCGGGCTCCTCGGCCAGATAGGCCGTGTAGGGGGTCACGATGCCGAACTGGTTGGCGATCTCCACGACCTCCTCGACCAGCGTGTCACGGACGCCTTCGATGCGCAGCTCGGTCATGAGGTCGGCCACGCGGCGCTGGGCCCATAGCTGGGAGATGGCGGGATCGTCGGTGTCGCGCTCGGGGAAGAGGACGTCGTAGGCGAACGTCTCGGGTCCGTTGGCGGAGCTGCCGGTGATTGTGACGGTGGCCTCGCCGGCGCCGTCGTAGCGGCCCGCGAGCAACGCCTGGCTGCCGGCGAAGATGCCGGGCACGCCGGCCGGAGCCATGTCGAAGGTGTCGACGCCGTCGATGACGATCTCGATATCGGCCAGGACGGGCGTCGAGACCATCTCCCACAAGCGAGCGACCTCGGTATCGATGCGCTGCTCGGGAGTGACGTAGTGGCTGGAGCCGGTGAATTCGGTCGCCAGCGCGTCGAGCAAGACGGTGTCCACGTCGTAGCCCACGCCGAAGGCGAAGAGCTGCGTGCGCTCGGGCGCGTTGCGCTCGACCAGCTCGAGGATGCCCTCGGCCGACTCGATGCCGACCGTGGCCAGACCGTCGGTCAGGAACACGATGGTGGCCGGGCGCTCCCCGTCGAGGAACTCCATGGCCGTCTCGAGAGCACCGCTGATGTTGGTGTTGCCGCCGGCGCTCAGGTCGCGCACGTAGTCGATGCCCTCATCGGCATCGGAGGCGGGATGGAGCTCGTCCGCGAACGTACGGATGTAGCGGGAGAAGTCGACCACCGCGAAACGGTCGTCCGCGCCCAGGTTGTCGAGCACGTACTCGGCCGCGTCACGGGCCTGGCTCATCTTCTCGCCCTCCATCGATCCGGAGCGGTCGAGCACCAGCACCACGTCGCGCGCGACGGTCTCGTCGAGTTCGACCACGGGTGCGAAGAGAAGGTTGAAGTAGCCGTCGTCGCCCGACTCTCGGTAAGTCAGGAGGCGGGTATCGATGAGGCCTTCGCCCCCTGAGAGGTAAAGGCGGAAGTCGGTGCCGGGGGTCCAATCGTCGGCTGACTCCCAACCGACGCCGATCTCACCCGCGCCACGCCGCTCCTCGTCGAGGTCGAAGCCGGGCGCGATGGCCGAGCGGACCTCCCAAGGCACGTCGACGTCGACACTCACCATCCCGCTCGCGGGACGTGGCGACATGCCCGACCAGGGCACCTCCACGATGGCCTGCTCGCCCTCGGCCAGCAGCGGCGTGGTCACGGTGAAGCTGACCGAACGCTCTTCACCCGCAGGCACGGGGAAGGCCCGCACCTCGTACAGGTCGCCCTCGAGCGAGCGCAGCAACGCGGGGTCGATGAGACGACGGACGATGTCCTCGTAGATGCGCGTGGCATCGTCGGAGTCGAGCAGCTTGCCCTCCAGGGTCTCGGGGCCACCGGAGAGCACGAGGTCGGTCACCGAGCTGCCGGCCGGGACCGGGAAGACGATGCGGCCCTCGGCGCCTGGGCCACCGCGGCCGGGCTCTGCCGGGTTCGAGAGATCGAAGCGATAGCGGGCGATGCTCACGCCATCGTTGACCTCGATGCCGGCCTCGATACCGTCGAGCTGTGCCATCTCCGTCACCGGCCACCAGCAGCCAGGACAGTCGGGCGGCATCGGCGGCTCGATGATGACGTCTTGCGCGCGGCCGGCGGCCGGTAGCAGGAACAGCGCCGCCAGCGCGATGACGATGATCCGGGACAGGGAACGCATGGTCGTACCTCTTTGCGGTGGGTACGGCTATGACGTCGGCGGCACCGCTGCGGTTCCTTCAGCTGGTGCGTGGAGGCCCCAGGCGGATGAAATCGCGAAGCTCGGCCACGCTCATGCGGCCGGGGTAGATGTGCTCGTGCCACCAGGTCACACCAGCCTCGGCGTACGGAGCCACGAGCCTGGAGTCAGCCTCGGGCTCGCCGCTGAGCAGCCCGGCATGGACGAGGTCGAACGGACCGTCGTCCTGGCGCTCGGCCTCGACGAAGGCCCTCACCTCCGATATCTCCTCGGCTGTCATCTGGTACTCGAAGCCGGCTCCGGCCTTGAGGGGGAAGACGCCGTCCCAGGCGGCCGCACGACGCATGGGACGTCTGTTGGGCCAGGTACCGGCGACCCAGATCGGGATCCGCGGCCGCTGCAGCGGGCGTGGCAGGAACGGCTCCGTGACGGCATGGATGTACTCGCCCTCGAAGTCGACGGGCTCACCCGACCAGAGTCGGTCGAGCAAGGCCAGGCTCTCGTCGAGGATGCGGGCACGGATCCGCGGATCGGCCTCATCGCCGAAGGCCGCGAACTCGCGCTCGTCGTTGGCGCCCAGCCCGACGCCCAGGATGAGTCGGCCACCGGAGAGGTGGTCCAGGGCCACGGTCTCGCGAGCCAGCTTGGTCATCCGGCGGCGCGCCAGGGGCGTGACCATCGGACCCAGGATGAGGCGCTCGGTACGGACGGCCGCGGCCGACAGGGCGATCCAGGGATCGGTCACCTCGGGCTCGTGATCGGTCGCGAGGTGATCCCACAGGAAGAAGCCGTCCCAGCCTGCACCCTCCGCGGCCACCGCGACGTCCGCCAGCAGATCGGGGTCGGCATACTCCCCGAAGATCGACAGGTCCAAGCCGAAGCGCATGTTGCATCCTTTGGGTTCAGGTGGATCGTTCGCTCTGCTCGAGTGTGATGCACCGGCGAAGAGCGAAGGTCAGGGCGCGTCCTCTCGCAGCTGGACGAAGACGCCGCGGGATGGCTCCTCGCCGACGACGCGCGTGACGTGGCCGGTGCCGCTCAGGTCCTCGAGCAGCGCGACGTCGCCGGGGCCCATGTGACGGATCTGGCCGTCGCCGACCTCGACCTCCAAGCGGCCGCCGAGGTTGAAGTAGAGCTGCCGTCGGGGGCTGGGGTGCCAGTCACCGAACCAGCCGGCCGGGAACTCGAAGAGGAGCGCGCGCTCCGCGGGCAACGGCGCCGAGACATCGAACGGCGGCGCGGGTGGCGCGAAGTCGGCGGGCTCGAGAGCGATGTCGATGTCCTCGAAGTGCGAGGTGCCGCCGTCATCAGCCCAGATGCGGGTGACCCTCACGGCAGCGTCATCGGCTGAAAGCGGGGTGTCCCGCGTCGAGGACCTCGGCATAGACCGTGGACGGCGCAGCGTACGAGCCCAGGAGCGCCTCCAGGTCACGGACCGCCCGGTCGATGTCGTCTGGCGCGGCGTCGTGGTGACCCTCGATGGTGATGAGGATCTCGGCCGTGTCCTCGCGTGCCGCGCTCGCCTTCGATTGGCGCCAGCACCAACGGCGCGCGCTCACGCGCTCATCGTCGTCGCTGAAGATGACCTCGCCCGGCTCCGGGTGGGCCGTCTGGCTCGAGCCGAGGTCGGCCCAGGCCTCCCCGCCATGGGCCAGGCGCACCGTCGTGCCGCCGCTCACGTCGCGCTGATCGAAGACCGCCACCGGCAGGGCATAGCGGATGCTGACGAGGTTGGCCAGGTCGACAAGGGCGTTGACCGAGGGCAGCTCGCCCTCCTTGGTGAGGCGCCGCAGCAAGGCCTCGGCAGCCGAGCGGTACTTGGTGGGGTTGACGCCGAAGCCGCGGAACACGCCGCGCCAGGCAGCCAGGGTCGGCAGCTCCGAAAGCGGCGTCTCACCGATGCGCTCGCGCACCGAGGCCTGCTCGGCGTGGAAGGCCGCGCTGAGCTCGGCAGGGGCGGGACGGTTCCTTACGCCGTCTGCGTGGATGACCCCGCCGACGACATTCGGGAACCGCTCGAGGACCTCGTGGTCGTAGCCGAACCGCGCCATGCCCAGAGTCTAATGGGCTAGCTCGACGCCTCGCGACCCGCCACGATGTCGGTCGGGGCCTTGCCCTGCAGCGCATGAGCGGCCATCACGGCGGCGCCGAAGGCCGTCGTCTCAGGTTCGGTCACGCGAGCCATCGGCCGCTCGTAGGCCGCGCTGCGCAACTCGCGCCAGAAGGGAACGCGCGTGGGATGTCCGGCTGCGAGCACCAGCTCGTAGGGCCGCCCGGAGGCAGCTTCGAGCTTCGCGATGATGGCCGCCGAGCGCTGCGCCAACCCCTCGAGCACGGCGCGCATGACGGTCGCGCGGTCGGCGTCGTAGGGCACGGCATCGAGGCGACCGAGACGCAGGTCGTCGGTGACTTCGAAGCCGACGCCACTGCTGTCCGCTCTGGCCACCGCTTCGTACATGGCCTCGTCCTCCACGCCATCGAAGAGCAGTGCCCGCCACTGCTGGAAGAAGTGCCCGGAGTGGATGTTGATGTGGGCGTACCAGGTGTCGTCGTCGACGTAGCAGCCCTGATCGATGCCCCTGGCAGCCTCGCCCTCGAGGGGCGCCTTCAGCAACGACAGGTGCGCCTCCGAGGTACCCGCCGAGAGATAGAGCTCTCGCGTCGAGCGCACGCCGGCGCCGTAGGCACCGCAGAGGTGATCGTGACCACCGCTCACGAGGGCTGTTCCCGGTGGCAGGCCGACCTGCCGCGCCAACACGGGATCGAACTCACCGATGACGGTCCGTCCCGGGACGAGGCGTGGCCACTCCAGCTCGATGGCCGTAGCTTCGATGGTGGCCCGATCCCAGGTCCGCTCGACGATGTCGAAGGCACCGGCACGAGAGGCGTGCGACCAGTCCATCACGAGGTCGGCGCCGAGGCCGTGCAGCACGTAGTCGCCGAGGTCGGTCCAGGTCACGGCGCGTTCCAGCGTCTCCGGCCGCTGGTCGCGGATCCAGAGCAGCTTGAAGAGCGAGAACGTGGCGTCAGGCGGCCAGCGGCGCGTGAGCGGCAGCTCACCTCCCGGCCCACGCATGTAGGTGGCGGCCTCCTCGAGGCCACGTGGGTCGTACCAGGTGATGGCGTCGTCGGTGGGCCGACCCTCGGCATCGAGCAGCACGACCTCCTCGCCCACGCTGGCGACGCAGACCGCATCGACCGAAGCTCCGGCCGGCAACCGGCGGACGGTGGAGCCCATCAGTTCGAGCACGGTCTCGAGCACCTGCGCCGGACGATGGGCCTCGCCGGCGTCGTCGCGCAGCACCGGGGTGGGGGCGGACTCGACCGCCAGTGTTCGGCCGGTCCCGATCTCGAGCGCCAGGACCTTCGTGTGCGTGGTGCCCACGTCGATCCCCAGGGTGATCATCGGTCGGATACCTGCTCGACGCGGACGCGTGCCCGCCAAGCCTCACGCTCGAAGTCGGGTGGCAGCTCGGGGGGCAGATGCGTGGCACCGGACGTGCCGCAGGCGACACCGAGCGCGATCGCGTCACGCGGGGCCAGCCCTTCCTCGATGCCCACGACCAGACCGGCCAGGAAGAGATCCCCGGAGCCGGTCGGGTTGACCTCCTCGATCTGGGGCGCGACGGCATGCACGACGCCGTCGCCATCGGCCAGCAACGCACCCTCGGCGCCCATGGTCACGACCACGACCTCGATCCCGTGCTCACGGATGCGCTGCATCTCGGCGCCCAGCTCGACGATACCCATCGGTGCGTCGGGATCGGCGGCACCCAACAGCTCCAGCAGCTCGCGGCGGTTGCACTTGAGCATCCATGGCCGGCTGGCGAAGGCCACGCGCAGGGCCTCGCTATGGATGTCGACGACCGTGCGCGATCCGGCTGTGCGGCCGATCTCGAGGATCTCGGCCACGACGCTGGCTGGCACGCTGTCGGGCAGGCTGCCAGAGATGACGAGCAGGTCGTCCGCGGCAGCGTCGGCCAGGATGTCATCGAGGAGGCGGCCGATCTCGGCTTCTGTCACGGCCGGGCCGGGCTCGTTGAGCACGGTCGTCCGTTCGGCATCGGGCTCGACGACGACGAAGCAGACGCGGGTGCCGGCAGCGATGGTCGTGTGGCGATCCTCGACCCCATCGGCGGCGATGAATCCGCGCAGCGACTCACCCACGTCGCCACCGAGGAACCCATAGGCCGCGGCCGACGCTCCCAGGCGCAAGGCGGCCCGGGCCACGTTGAAGCCCTTGCCGCCGGGGACCACCGAGACCTGCACCGCCCGGTTGACCGCGCCCAGTCGGAGCGGCGGCCAGGTCGAGATGCGGTCCATGGCCGGGTTGGCGCCGACGACGCGAATCATGGTCCGGGCTCCCAGTCGGGCTCGGCCAGCTCGAAGCCGGTGAAGTCGAAGCCCGGCGAAACGGTGCAGCCCACGAGCGTCCAGGCCCCGAGGGGCTCGGCCGTCTGCCAGTCTCCCGCGGGCACGACGAGCTGTGGTCGATGATCGGCACCCAGATCAGGCCCGAGGATGTGGCGCTCAGCAGGTGCATCGCCGGACCCCGACGCGATCGAGAGCGCAAGGGGGTCACCCGCGTAGTAGTGCCAGACCTCGGCCGCATCGACACGGTGCCAGTGGGAACGCTCACCGGCGCGCAGGAGGTAGTAGATGGCCGTGCCCGCTGGCCGCTCCCCTGCCCCTGCTTCGGCTCGCCAAGTCTCAGCGTAGTGCCCGCCCTCGGGGTGTGGTCGGAGCCCCAGCTCGGTGATGATCTCGTGGGGGTCTCGCATGGACCAAGCCTAGCCCGATGGGCTGGACACGGCGTGTAGTGTGAGTCGGCCCATGACGAGTCCCCCCGCCAACGGACACACCGCCGGCCAGATCCAGCGTGTCTACCTGCTGCTCACGCTGCTGACCACGCTGGCCGCCTCGTTCATCTGGGGCGTCAACACGCTCTTCCTGCTCGATGCCGGGCTCAGCAACACCGAGGCCTTCGCGGCCAACGCCTTCTTCAGCGTCGGCATGGTCATCTTCGAGGTCCCGACCGGCGTCATCGCCGACACCCGCGGCCGGCGCCTCTCGTTCATGCTCGGTGCCGGCACGCTGCTGCTCTCGACGCTGCTGTACCTCGTGATGTGGCAGGTCTCGGCGCCGTTCGTGGGCTGGGCGCTGGCCTCGATCCTGCTCGGCCTCGGCTTCACCTTCTTCAGCGGCGCGACGGAGGCCTGGCTGGTAGACGCGCTCGGCGCGACGGGCTTCAAGGGCAACCTCGAGACGGTCTTCGGCCGTGGCCAGACGATCGCCGGTGTGGCCATGCTGAGCGGCTCAGTGCTCGGTGGCGTGGTGGCCCAGATGAGCAACCTCGGCGTGCCCTACGTGTTGCGCGCGATCTTGCTCGGCGTAGCGCTGCTGGCCGCGTTCTGGTTCATGCGCGACCTGGGCTTCAAGCCCAAGACCGACGTGAGCACGCGGGAAGCGCTGGGCGACATCACGCGCGGCTCCATCGACGGCGGGCTGCGCAATCGGCCCGTGCGCTGGATGATGCTGGCCGCGCCGTTCACCGGCGGCATCGGCATCTATGCGTTCTACGCCATGCAGCCCTACCTGCTCGAGCTCTACGGCGACCCTAACGCCTACTCCATCGCTGGCCTGGCTGCGGCCATCGTGGCCGGTGCCCAGATCGTGGGCGGCCTGTCGGTACCCATCGCGCGGCGCTTCTTCAACCTGCGCACGAACGCCATCTTCCTGGCGGTGGCGCTGGAGTCGATCATCCTCGTGGCCATCGCCGTCGTCGGCTTCAATATGGACGACATGGGCATGACCGCCTTCTACCTGGCCATCGCGCTGCTCGTGGCCTGGGCCCTGGTAGCCGCCATCGCGGGACCGATCCGCCAAGCCTTCCTCAACGGCGTCATCCCCTCCGAGCAGCGCGCGACGGTGCTCTCGTTCGACTCCCTGATGAGCTCGCTCGGCGGCGTCGTGGCGCAGCCTGCTCTGGGACGCGTGGCCGACATGTCCGGCTACGCGGCGTCGTACATGGTCTCCGGTGCGGTCAGCGCGCTGGCGCTGCCGTTCATCTTCATGGCCAAGCGCGAGGGGGCTCCGTCCGACCCCATCGACGTCCTGGAACCCACCTCCTCGGAGGGCTGAGCCCGCGGCCGGTCAGGGCGTGTTGGGATGCTTCTCGGCCGCTTCACGAACGTAGGCGGTGACAAGCTCGGCGTCCACATCCTGGGCTCTCTGGTAGTCCGCCTGAGCGGCGGTGCTGGTGCCGACACGCAGGATCCCGGCGGGGTCATCCAGCTCCGTGCCGTAGAGGAAGCGCAGGTTGACCGTCGCCTTGGAGACACCGATAGCCACGACCCACTCGTGCCATCGCTGTGCGAACGTGTAGACGAGCATCTTGTAGGTGAGCTTGCAGTCGAGGTCGATACCGGCAGCATCGATGGCGGCGGCGAGGGCACGGACGGTCCCGCGTGCATCCTCACGTACGGTCGGCAGATAGGCTTCGAGCAGGGTTTCAGCCATCGGCCAGCACCGGGATGGCGGCACGCAGGATGGTGCGGTAGTCAGCGTGCGCTCGGTGGGTCATGTCCAGCACGGGACCAAGATCGATGGGCGGCCCGATACCGGCCGACATCGTCGAGACGAACGTGAAGGCCACGACCCTCATGCCCGCGTGGTAGCCGGCCATGACCTCCGGTAGGAACGAGTTCGAGGAGATGGAGCAGCCGGCCATCTGCGCCAGGCGGATCTCGGCCGGTGTCTCGAAGCTGGGGCCGGTCCAGTAGCCGGCGACGCCGGTAGGAAGGCGCACGCCGGCAGCCTCGACCGCGGCGACCACACGGCTCGTTAGCCTTGCTTCGTAGAGTTCGGCCATCGAGACGTAGGGCGTGTCCCATCCCTGGCCGTAGCGCTCGACCGACAGCGGGTTGAAGCCACTGAAGTTGATGTGGTCGGTGAAGGCCAGGAACGAGCCCGGGGTCACGTCCTCCCGCATCGAGCCGGAGTTGGCCGAGTAGAGCAGCGTGCGACAGCCGGCACGGGCCAGCGCGCGCGCGGGCAGGCCGCTCTCCTGCCAGGTGGCGTCGTCGCAGGGCAGGACCTTGGCCTTGACAGCGGCGACGGTCACACCGTCCAGCTCGCCGACATCGACCTCGTTGACGTGGTCGGGGATTGCGCTGGGGCGGAAGCCCAGATCCGCGAAGGGGATCGTCACGCGACCCTCGAGGATGTCGGTGCAGGGGGCGAAGCCGGTGCCGCATATGACGCCGACCGCCGGTGCACGTCCAGCACGCTCGCAGATGGTGGCGGCTGCCTCGTCGGCAGCGGCTCGAGTGTCCATGGCTTCAGCATAGGGCCCGCGAGGCCCACCCGATCACCTTGCCGCTGCACCTGCCGCGAACGTAGACTCGGAGTGGCTACGCGTGTACGGAGGTTCGTCGTGAAAAGGTTGCTCTCTTCCCTGCTGCTCAGCATCGTGCTGGCGGCCGCCATACTCCCATCGGTCGTCGTGTCGGCGGAGGGCGTCGAGCCACAGCACGGCGGACGCCTGGAGCTCGTGGCTGCCAACGACCTCATCACGCTCGACAACAGCCAGGTGCTGGATCTCGACTACAACATGGTCGCGGGCGCGCTGTACGAGGGCTTGTATCACTTCAACCCCGAGGGTGAGCTCGAAGCCGCCTTGGCCGACGGGATGCCGGAGGTCTCCGAGGATGGCCTCGTATACACCTTCAAGCTCAAGCCCGGTGCGATGTTCGCTGGCCCGGACTTCGAACCGCGCGAGGTGACCGCAGCCGATGTGGCCTACGGCATGGAGCGCGCACTGAGCCCTGCCCCAGTGGGGGCGCCCGCCCCGTCGTGGGGTAGTGGCTACCTCTTCCCCATCAAGGGCGCGGCGGCGTTCAACGCCGGCGAGGCCGACTCGGTCGAGGGCCTCAAGGTCATCGACGATCGAACCCTCGAGGTCACGCTCGAGGCGCCCACGACCACGTTCCTGCTGGGCCTGACCATCGCCACCAGCTGGCCTGTGCCGCGGGAGGCGGTGGCAGAGCGCGGCGAGGACTTCGGCAACAGCCCTGTCGGCGCCGGGCCCTTCTACGTGGCCGAGTGGAACAAGGGCTCGGACATCACCATCGTGCGCAACCCCGGCTACGTCGATCCGGAGCTGCCGTACCTCGATGAGATCTTCGTCGACCTGGGCGTGGACGAAAACACACAGAAGCTGCGTCTCGAGACGGGCGAGACCGACGGCGTCTTCGACCAGTTCGCGCTCTCGCCACAGTCGCTGCGTGAGCTCGAGGATGCACCCGGCGTGACGCTCGTCGACTCCGTCGGCCCGCGCATCTTCTACCTCGCGCTCAACAACGACGGCATCTTCGCGGACAAGGATCTGCGGCAGGCCGTGGCCCACGCCATGACCACCGACTTCACCGTCCGCTTCGGTGGCCTGGCCAAGCCCTGGAACCAGCTCATCAGCTCCACCTCGGTGCAGTCCGATCCGGAGGGGACCGTTACCTATGCTCACGATCCGGAGGCTGCGGCGGCGCTGCTGGAGTCGGTGGGCTACGACGGCAGCCCGGTCAAGGTGGTCTACGACGTCACCGATCCGTACACCACGCAGAACGCCACGGCCCTGACCCAGGACCTGGAGGCTGTCGGGTTCACGGTCGAGCTCATCGGCTTGCAGAAGGGCGAGTTCTACAACGCCATCTACGACCCCGCAGCCTTCGACATCTCGTCGACGTACTGGAGCGCGGACTATCCCGACGCGCAAGACTTCATCTCGACGAACTTCATCTGCGACACGATCGACGTGCTCAACATCTCGCGCTTCTGCGACGAGGCCATCGACGAGGCCTTCTTCGCCACCGAATCGATGGAGTTCGGCCCTGAGCGTGATGCGGCACTCCTCGACGTCCAGCAGCGGCTCATCGACGAGCTGGCCGGCATCCCGGTGATGGAGGTCACGCCCAAGTCCGTCTTCACCGAGCGCGTCGGAGACATCCCCACCATCGCCACTTACGCGCCCTTCTTCTGGGCCGAGGCCTGGGTGAAGGCAGACGCCTGATCCTCAAGGGTCCGTGACCACGGCCCTACCGATGACAGCGCCTCTGCTGGCCGTCGAGGGCCTGTGGGTCACGTCGGCGGCCGGCGACATCCTGCGGGGGGTCGACCTGTCCGTGCCCCGAGGCAGCGTGGTGGGCGTGGTGGGCGAGTCCGGCTGCGGCAAGTCCACGCTCGGTCTGGCGGTGCTCGGGCTGCTGGGGCGTACGCGGGAGATCAGTGGCGGCGAGATCCGGCTCGATGGCGAGCGCATCGGCGCGCCCGGTTTCGATGGCACGGCCGGGCTGAGGGGTACGCGCGTCAGCTTCGTGCCCCAAGATCCGTTCCGCTCCTTCGACCCGCTGCGCCGTGTCGGTCCGCAGGTCCGGCGCCCGCTGGAGCTGCATCGCGGTCTGTCCGCCGGCGAAGCCGACCTTCGAGTCACAGATCTGCTGTCCCGCCTGGGCGTGGCGGAGCCCGAAGGCGTCATGGGCCGCTACCCGCACGAGCTCTCGGGCGGGCTGCTGCAGCGAGCGACCATCGCCACCGCCCTCTCTTGTGAGCCGGAGCTGGTCATCGCCGACGAGCCCACGACCGCGCTGGACGCCCTGGTGCAGGTCCAGGTCATCGATTCGTTCCTGCCGCTGGTGCGAGAGCTCGGTACGAGCGTCGTGGTCATCACCCACGACCTACGGCTTCTGGAGCGCATGGCCGACCACATCGCGGCGATGTACGCCGGCCGGATGGTGGAGTTCGGACCGGCCGCACGGTTGCTGCGTGAGCCCCGGCACCCGTATCCGGCTGCGCTGCTGGAGTCGTCCGTTCGGGCCGCCCGGCCCGGAGAGCGACTGCAGGTCATCGAGGGTCAGCCGCCGACGCTGCCAGGGACGTTCTCCGCCTGCGCCTTCGCGCCCCGGTGTCCGGCGGCGCAGCAGCGCTGTCTCGACGAGGAGCCGCGCTACGACTGGCCGGCCGACGAGGGCGTCGCCTGCCACTTCCCGTTGGAGCGCGGCTCGTGATCGGCCCGACGCCGATCCCGGCGCCCGCTGCGACGCGCGCGGGCGAGCCTCGGCCGTGGGGCTTGTGGATCGGCGCGGGGATGCTGTTCGTGCTCGTGGCGCTGGTGGTCCTCTACCCACTGCTGTCGCCGGTCGACCCGACATACGAGTCGCTCGATGGTCTGACCGAATTCGGCGAACCCCTGCCCGTCGCAGCCGACGGCTATCCACTCGGTACCGACCCACGAGGACGGGACATGCTCGCGCGCACGATCCACGCCGGCGGCCTGACGATGCTGACCGCGCTCTCGGCCGTGGCCATCGCCACCCTCGCGGGTGTGGCCGTGGGACTCCTGGCCGCCAACACGAAGCGCTTCGCGGGATCGGTCCTGATGCGCTTCACCGACCTCGGCCTGGCCATCCCCGGGCTGCTGCTCGCGGCATCGTTCTCGACCATCCTCGGCCGCGGCACGCTCTCGCTGATCGTCGGCCTCGCGGCCGTCTTCTGGGCACCCATCGCTCGTGTCACGTACGGGCAGGCGGTCGTGCTTCGGGAGCGGAACTACGTGGAGGCGGCACGTGTCATGGGCGGCGGGGCCAGCACGGTGCTGCTACGTCACATCCTGCCTCACCTGTTGCCCGTGGTCGGCGCCTATGCCGCGCTCTCGGTGGGCTGGGCGGTGCTCTTCGAGTCGGCGCTGGGGTTCCTCGGCGCGGGCGTGCAGGAGCCAGAGGCGTCGATCGGCTCGATGCTTGAGGCGCATCGCAGCTACTACCGCAGCCACCCGGCGCTGATCATCATCCCCGCGGTCTTCCTGGCCGTGCTGGTGATGGCCGCCAACCTCGTGGGTGAGGCGTTGCGCACGCGGACCGAGGAACGCTGATGGGCTGGTATATCGCGCGACGGCTGGCTGCGGCGCTGATCACGGTCTGGATCGTGGCCACAGCCGGATTCCTGCTCGTGGAACTCATCCCCGGCGACCCCGCCCGGCAGCTCGCCGGCCCTGGAGCGTCCGCCGAGACTCTGGCCAGCATCCGCGAGGCCTACGGATTCGACGATCCGCTGCCGGTGCGATACGTCGAGGCGATGGCGCGCATGGCGCAGGGCGACCTCGGCTACAGCTTCGCCAAGGCGGAGCCGGTGACCGATGCGCTCCTGCGTTCGCTGCCGACGACGCTACTGCTGACCGGTCTGGCCTTCCTGGTGGAGGTGCTCATCGCCATCCCGCTCGCCCTCTGGGTCGTCAGCCGTGGCGGGTTCGTCGACCGCCTGCTGGTGATCCTGGCCGGCTTCACCGCGGCCATCCCGGCCTTCCTGGTGGGCCTGCTGCTGATCTACGTCTTCGCCTTCCGGCTGCGCATCTTCCCCCTCGGCGGCGGTGGCTCACCGGCGGCGTACATCCTGCCGGTGCTTACGCTGGGCATCCCCTTCGGGCTGGTGCTGGCGCGCTTGCTGCGCACGTCGCTCCTGGAGCAGCGCAGCCAGCCCTACGTCGCCTTCAGCGAGGCCATGGGTGAGTCGGCCTGGTCGGTGCGCTGGCGGCATTTGCTGCCCAACGCGTTGCTGCCGCTGCTGTCGATCCTGGCGCTGGACCTCGCGGGACTCTTCTCGAGCGTGGCCGTCGTCGAGGTGGCCTTCTCCATGCCGGGACTCGGGGCCGACCTGCTGCTCGGACTCAGGCGCCTCGATACCGCGCTCATCGTGGGCATCGGCATCATCGCCGGCCTGCTCGTCGCGTTCGTGAACCTGCTTGCGGACCTGGCCGTCATCGCCATCGACCCACGGGTACGACGGAGCACCTAGCCGACCGGGCGACCAGGGCATCTCTGGTCGGCTGGGGCAGTCGGCCGCGCAGCGTCGCTTCTTTCGGCGCCCGGGGCGGCCCGGCCGGATCGTGTCGCCCCCATCGACGCCAGCAGCCGCTCGTGGCCGGTCGTCGCCCGTGGGGGCCGGCTGGATCGTGTCGTCCCCATCGACGCCAGCAGCCGCTCGTGGCCGGTCGTCGCCCCCATCGACGCCAGCAGCCGCTCGTGGCCGGTCGTCGCCCCCATCGACGCTATCGGCCCAGCCGGCCGGTTCCTGTGGTCAACCGTCGTGGGAGTCGACCGTAGTCGCACACCGCGACCAGCTCGTGCCTCCGAGCCACTCGCATCCGGTGTCGCCTATGCCCTGCCACGCTCAGCGCTGGTGGCCGATCGTCCCGTCGACCCCGGACCGGTGGCTACGAGCAGGACTACGGTCGACTCGGACGACATCTGTCCACAGCGGCACCGCGGGTAGGGTTCGCGAGGGAGGGCCTGGGCCGGTGCGCCCGGGCAGGTGCGTTTCACTGGGCGCCTGGGCAGGTGCGTTTCACTGGGCGCCCGGGCAGGTGCGTCCTGGGCGCCGGGCAGGTGCGCCTGGGCAGGTGCGTTTCACTGGGCGCCCGGGCAGGTGCGCCTGGGCCGGTGCGTTTCACTGGGCGCCTGGGCGGCGCTCGACCTGTTCAACCGCGGGCTCCTTGCCCGTCGCGGCAAGCAACGCCTTCGTGTACTCGTGCTGCGGTCGCTCGAAGATCTCGTCACGGGTGCTGCTCTCGACGACCCGCCCCTCGCGCATGACCGAGACGCGATGACTGATGTGCCGCACGACAGCGAGGTCGTGGGCGATGAAGAGGTACGCGAGCCCGCGCTCGGCCTGCAGGTCCATGAGCAGGTTCAGGATCTGGCCCTGGACGGAGACATCGAGCGCAGAGACGGGCTCGTCACAGATGATCAGGTCCGGCTCCAGCGCCAAGGCGCGCGCGATGCCGACGCGCTGCAGCTGGCCACCGGAGAACGAGCTCGGCCGCCGATCGCCCAGCGAGGGGTCGATGCCCACTCGCCCCAACAGCTCATCGGCACGTCGTCGTCGCTCGTGGCTGTCGTAGAGCCGGTGGATGACCCACGGCTCGGCCACGATGTCGCGCACCCGGAAACGCGGATCGACCGAGGAGTACGGGTCCTGGTAGATGAGCTGCATGTGCTTGCGCATCTCACGGAGCTCGGCACCGTCGAGAGCGAACAGGTCCTGGCCACGGAAGGTGGCCGTCCCGGCGTCGGGCTCGACGAGGCGCAGCAGGATGCGGCCGGTGGTCGACTTGCCGGATCCCGACTCACCCACGAGCCCATGGGTCTGTCCGGGCTCGATGGCCAGCGAGACGTCCTGGACCGCCCGGACCTCACGCCGGCCCGAGCCACGGCCGCTCCGGAACGTCTTGGAGAGGCCGTGGGCGTCGAGGAGCGGTTCGGGCATAGCCCGACTGTAGCGTTGCGATCGGCGCTGGACGGCGGTGCGACACTGCGGCGATGAACGAGAACCCTGCCGCCACGACCGCCACCCGCTACTCGTGGGACGCGATCGAGCCGGATCATCCCATCGAAAGGGCCACCCGCCGACTCGTGAAGGGGGAGCGAGCGATGGTCGCACGCTTCGTCCTCGATGCGGGCCTCGACGTGCAGCCCCACGTCCATCACAACGAGCAGATCACGATGATCCTCGAAGGGCGGCTGCTGGTTCGCATCGGCACCATCGGCTCGGACGAGATCCGCGAGGAAGTGCTGGGCTCGGGCGAGGTCATCGTGTTCCCGGCGTTCGTGCCGCATGGGTTCCAGGCCCTCGAGCGCGTGGTCGCCTTCGACGTGTTCAGCCCGCCCAGCGCCAAGACCGGCATCGACCAGAGCTAGGCGGCCGATACCCACCCCTCTCCCTCCATCGGGCGCTTCTATCGCACACGCGCGGGGTTTATGAATACGTGTGCACTAGGCCCGGTCCACACGGGCCGGTCGGCCCTGTCTGGCCACCTGCACCGAGGAAGACGCTGAGCGCAACCGAATAGCTCGAGCCACCGGAGGCTTTCCCCCTGGCTGACCGACGACCCGAGTCGTGGGCCATGTCTGACACATAGCCGTCCGAAAACTACGCCCGCGGTAACCGTGGTGACGCGCGGTCCGCGGGTGTTTGAGCACGAAGAGGCGTAGTGATGCCAAAGGCTGCTGTTCCGCCACCGCCAGCTCCCGTTGGGGGCAAGCGAGCGGCCACGTTCCAAGAGGAAGTCATCGCCATGATCCCGGCTGACTCCCGCCTGGAGACGTGTATCCAATGTGGGACCTGTGGAGGGTCATGCCCCTCGTATGCGGACATGGACCACACGCCACGGCAGATCTTTGCGCTTGTCCGCGCCGGGGCCAAGGACAAGGTCATGGACAGCAACACGCCCTGGATGTGCGTGAGCTGCTACCTCTGCGCGGTCCGCTGTCCGCAGCAGATCCACATCCCCGACGTGATGTACGCGCTCAAGGCCAAGTCCACCCAGGACGGCCGGGTCCCGAGCCACGTGGCGCCCGACTTCAGCAAGACCTTCGTCGACTACATCCACCAGTACGGCCGCAGCTTCGAGGTCGGCCTCGTAGCCAAGCACTACCTGCGCCACTACATGACGCGCCTGCCGGGCATGACCACCTCCGGTATCGGCATGGTGACCAAGGGCCGCATGGGCTTCCGTCCCCACAAGATCAGGGACATCGACGGGCTCAACGCGATCCTCGATCGCGCCACCGAGATCGAGCAGGCCAAGCAGCGCGCCGTCTTCGAAGAGCGGCCGCAGAGCGGGGGAGCGCACTGATGGCCACGCAGTACATGTACTACCCGGGCTGCTCGATGGACGGCACGGGCAAGGCTTATCACGACTCCATCGAGGCGGTCCTGCCCGAGCTCGACATCGGCTTCAAGGAGCTCGACGACTGGAACTGCTGCGGCGCCACCGAGTACATGGGCATCAGTCCGCTGCGCTCTCAGGCGCTGGTCGGGCGCAACCTGGCCCTGGCAGAGAAGCAGAAGAACGGCACCGACACCCTGGTGGCACCCTGCTCCGCCTGCTACGTCAACCTCGCTCGCACGGACGCCTACGTGCGCGAGTCCGACGAGCTGGCCGAGAACGTCAACGACGCTCTCGGTGCCGATGGCATGTCCTACACCCCAGGCTCGGTCAAGGTCCGGCACCTGCTCGAGATCCTCATCGATGACATCGGTCTCGAGGAGGTCGGCGAGCACGTCACGCGCCCGCTCACCGGCCTGAAGCTGGCACCGTACATGGGCTGCCTCGTCTCGCGGCCGGACTACGACAACCGCTGGCAGCACCGCGAGCACCCACACGCGCTCGACCAGCTGCTGCTGACGCTCGGCGCTGACGTGGTCGAGTACTCACGCCGCACCGACTGCTGCGGCGGCCACATGACGCAGATCAGCCCGGAGACGGGCCTCGAGCTGATCCGCCGCCTCATCGTCGAGGCCGAGCGGGTCGGGGCCCATGCCATGGTCACGGTCTGCCCCATGTGCCAGATGAACGTGGATTTCTACCAGCGGGAGATGAACCACCACTTCCGCGAAGACCACCACATGCCGATCCTCTTCTTCACCCAGCTGATGGGCCTGGCCTACGGCATGCCGGCAGGCAAGCTCGGCTTCGGGCGCGAGATCATCTCGGCCCGTCCGGCGCTGGCCAACATCGGCATCGAGGCCCCGTTGACCGAGGAGGAAGAGGCCGAGAAGGCCAAGGCAGCCAAGCCCAAGCGACGCCGCCGAGGAGATCCCACGCTGCCCTCACCCGCACCGCGTGAGGACGAGGAGGAGCTGCGATGACCGCCCCCAAGACCGGCGTCTACGTCTGTCATTGCGGCACCAACATCGCCGCCATGGTCGATGTCGAAGAGGTCCGCGACTGGGCCGCCGAGGAACTCAAGGACAAGGGCGTGGTCGTCTCGCGCGACTACCCCTTCATGTGCTCGAGCCTGGGCCAGGAGTTGATCGCCAAGGACATCGAGGAGTACGGCCTCGAGCGCGTGGTGGTGGGTGCCTGCTCACCGCACATGCACGAGAAGACGTTCCGTGAGGCCAGCAGCAACGCCGGCCTCAACCCCTATCTCGCCGAGCTGGTGTCCATCCGCGAGCAGGTCTCGTGGGTCCACACCGACAAGGCCAAGGCCACCGAGAAGGCCAAGGCCATCATCGCCGGCGGCGTCTACCGCGTCGCCGAGCAGGTGCCGCTGGAGCCGCTCATCGCTCCGGTCAACAGCGCCACGCTCATCGTCGGCGGCGGCATCGCGGGCATCACCGCGGCGCTGGAGATCGCCGATGCCGGCTATCCGGTCCACATCGTGGAGAAGGAACCGTCGATCGGCGGCCACATGGCCCAGTACGACAAGACCTTCCCGACACTCGACTGCGCGGCCTGCATCCTCACGCCCAAGATGGTCGATGCGGGGGCGCATCCCAACATCACGCTCCACACCTGGAGCGAGGTGGTCGACGTCTCCGGCTCGGTCGGCGACTTCAAGATCAAGGTCAAGCACAAGCCACGCATGGTGGTGGAGGCGGACTGCACCGGTTGCGGCATCTGCTGGGAGAAGTGCCCGGTGCAGGTGATCGACACCGGCTTCGAGGCCGGCCTCGGCTATCGCAAGGCCATCTACACGCCCTTCCCGCAGGCGGTACCCAAGTACCCGGTGCTGACACCGGACGACTGCACCTACTTCCAGAAGGGCACGTGCAAGGCCTGTGAGAAGTTCTGCCCGGTCGATTGCATCGACTTCACCCAGACCGACGAGTATGTCGAGCTCAACGTGGGCAACATCCTGCTCGCCACCGGCTTCAAGCCCTTCGACGCCCGTCGCATCGAGGCCTTCGGCTACGGCCGACTGCCCAACGTCTTCACCTCGATGGAGTTCGAGCGGATGAGCAACGCGGCCGGCCCCACCGGCGGCAAGATCGTCCTGCGCGACGGCGTGACCGAGCCCAAGTCGGTGGCCATCGTCCACTGCGTCGGCTCACGCGACAAGAACACCAACGAGCACTGCTCGGCCATCTGCTGCATGCAGTCGCTGAAGTTCGCGCATCTCGTCAAGGAGCACACGGACGCTGACGTGTACGAGTGCTACATCGACATGCGCACGCCGGGCAAGGGCTACGACGAGTTCTACAACCGCATCCTCGACGAGGGCACGCAGATGATCCGCGGCCGCGTCGCGGAGGTCACCGACTCGTTGCGCTACCCGGAGGAGGAAGGCCACGAGGGCCGGCTCATCGTGCAGGTGGAGGACACCCTCGCTGGTCTCAAGCGCCGCGTACCGGCCGATATGGTCATCCTCTCGACCGGTCTGGAACCGCAGGCGGACGCCACCGACGTGGCCCGCATGTTCGGCGTCGGCTGCAGCACCGACGGCTTCATCATCGAGCGCCACGCCAAGCTGGACCCCGTCGCGACCATGACCGACGGCGTCTTCGCTGCCGGCGCCACGCTCGGGCCTCGCGATATCCCGACCTCGGTGTCCAACGGCGCCGCAGCCGCGGCCACCATCCTGAGCCGTATCGCCCAGGGCGAGATCGCCATGGAGCCCTACCGGGCCAGCGTCGATGCCGAACGTTGCTCCGGCTGCCGCATCTGCAACGACCTCTGCCCCTTCAGCGCCATCACCTTCGACGAGGGGGCGATGGTCACCGAGATCAATCCCAAGCTCTGCCAGGGCTGTGGCGTGTGCGTGGCCGCGTGTCCCGCCAACGCCATCTCCGGCAGCGGCTTCAGCCACGAGCAGGTCATGGCCCAGATCGACGGGCTGCTGGCCAGCACCGACGGTGCCGCCGGCGTTCCAACCGATGAGCCAGTGGAGGTGACGGCATGACCGCACCTGCGACCCAGCCTGGGAACTCGGCGCCCGTGGCGCCCGCCGACTTCGAGCCGCTCATCCTCGGCTTCACCTGCAACTGGTGCAGCTACCGTGCGGCCGACCTCGCGGGCACGGCCCGTACCAAGTACCCGCACAACGTCCGGCTCATCCGCCTGATGTGCTCCGGACGCATGGAACCCGAGTTCATCCTCGAGGGTTTCGCCAAGGGCGCGGACGCGGTGATCATGACCGGCTGCTGGCCAGAGGATTGCCACTACCGCATCCAGTCGGTGAAGGCCCTGCGACGGTTCATCTTCCTGCGCCGGATGCTCAGCGACCTGGGCATCGAGCCGGCCCGGCTGCAGCGCTTCTACGCCAGCGCCGCCGAGGGCCAGCGCTTCGCTGACGAGATGGCCCGCATCGTGGCCGAGGTCAAGGCGCTTGGCCCCATCCCGCCCGAGATCCGAGTCGCCTTGGAGTCGCGCCCTGAAGCGCCGGCTCCAGCGTTCCAGCCTGAGGAGGTGGAGGCATGACCGCCGAAGCCGCGACCCCGGCCGAAGCCGAGGTCAAGCCCCGCTACAAGCTGGCGATGTACTGGGCCTCCGCCTGCGGTGGCTGCGACGTCGCTGTGCTCAACCTGGGCATGAAGCTCATCGAGTTCACCGAGCGCTGGGAACCGGTCTTCTGGCCGGCAGCCATGGACGGCAAGCGGCAGGACGTCCGCGACATGGAGGATGGCGAGATCGACGTCTGCCTCTTCGACGGCGGCATCCGCACCGACGAGGACGCCGAGATGGCGCACCTGCTGCGGGCCAAGTCGAAGGTGCTGGTGGCCTTCGGGTCCTGCGCCAGCGAAGGCTGCATCCCCGGTCTCGCCAACCAGCGTCCGATCGAGGCGGTCTTCGCGGCCGCCTTCGATCCCGAGCTGAACGACGTCAACGGCGCGGGCACGCCCAACGGACCGTGGGAATCGCCCCACGGCGAACTCGAACTGCCCACGCTTCAGACGCGACTGCAGACGCTGAGCCAGGTCGTCGATGTCGACTACTCGGTGCCCGGCTGCCCGCCTGAGACCGAGCGCATCGCGGAGGTGTTGGGGGCGGTCACCGCCGCTCTTGACGGCACCGGCCCGCTGCCGCCCAAGGGCGCCGTGCTCGGCGCCGGCAACTCGACCGTGTGTGACGAGTGCAAGCGAGAGCGTGGCGTCAAGACCATCACGGAGTTCAAGCGTATCCAGACGCTCGCGGAGGTCGACCCGAACCTGTGCCTGCTGGAGCAGGGCCTGCCCTGCTGCGGTCCGGCGGCGCGGGACGGCTGCGGTGCCAAGTGTCCGGCGGCAGGTGCTCCGTGCATCGGCTGCTACGGCGCGACGACCGGCGTCAATGACTTCGGCGCTCGACTGCTGAGCGCCTACGCCTCGGTGGTCGAGGCCAGTGAACCGGAAGACATCGAGCGCGTGCTCGAGGGTCTGCCGGACACGGTCGGCCAGTTCTATCGCTTCAGCCTCGCAGCCTCGCTGCTCCATGGGGGTCGGGCATGACACGCATCACCATCGATCCCGTCACTCGCCTTGAGGGTCACGGCAAGATCGAGATCCTCCTCGACGATGCTGGAGACGTCGAACACACCTACTTCCAGATCCCCGAGCTGCGCGGCTTCGAGTCGTTCTGTGTCGGTCGTCCGGTGGAGGACATGCCGGCGCTGACGAACCGCATCTGCGGCGTCTGCCCGGAAGCTCACCACATGGCCGCGGCCAAGGCGGCTGATGCCGCGTACGGTGTCGCCGTGCCGCGCACCGGTCGCATGCTGCGCGAGCTGCTCTACAACGCCTTCTACGTGACTGACCACGCGACGCACTTCTACGTGCTCAGCGGACCGGACCTGATCATGGGGCCGGACGCCCCCAAGGCCGAGCGCAACATCCTCGGCGTGGTCAAGAAGGTCGGCGCTGAGGTCGGCGGCAAGGTCATCGACGCACGCAAGGCCGGCCATCGCATCATCGAGATCATCGGCGGCCGGCGCATCCATCCCTGCACCTCGGTGCCCGGTGGCCAGACCAAGGCCATCAGCGAAGAGGAGCGGGACGAGATCAAGGCGCTCGCCGACGCCATGGTCGAGTTCGGAGGCTTCAGTCTGGAGCTGTTCGCCTCGATGCTCGAGGACGAATCCATCGAGGAGATCGTCAAGGGCGACCTCTACACCCACGAGACGTACTACAGCGGCCTCGTCGACGCCGATGACAAGGTCACCTTCTACGACGGCCAGATCAAGGTCGTCGCGCCCGACGGTGAGGTCTTCGGCCAGTACGAGCCGAAGGACTACCGCGACTGGATCGACGAGAAGGTCGAGCCATGGACGTTCCTGAAGTTCCCGTACCTCAAGAACGTGGGCTGGAAGGGCCTTGTCGACGGCAAGGACTCCGGCATCTACACGGTGGCTCCGCTGGGCCGGCTCAACGTCGCCTCCGGCATGGCCACGCCCAAGGCCCAGGCCGCCTACGAGCAGTACTTCGAAACGCTTTCACCCGATGGCACGCCGGTGCACAGCCGCGGCGCGACCCATTGGGCCCGGCTCGTCGAGATGATGCAGGCGGCCGAGACGGTGCAGGCGCTGGTCAACGACCCGGAGATGACTTCGCCGGATGTCCGCGCTGTCCCGACCGAGATCCCGACCGAGGGTGTGGGCACGGTGGAGGCACCGCGCGGCACCCTGACGCACCACTACTGGACCGACGAGAACGGCGTCATCACGCGCGTCAACCTCATCGTCGGCACGACCAACAACTACGGCCCCATCGCGATGTCCGTGGACAAGGCTGCACGCAGCCTCATCTCCAAGGGCACCGTCGTGACCGACGGACTGCTCGACCGCATCGAGATGGGCTTCCGGGCCTACGACCCCTGCTTCGGGTGCGCCACGCACTCGATGCCGGGGCAGATGGCCATGGTCGTCACCATCCGCGACAAGGACGGCAACGCCGTGAAGGAGCTGCGCCGTGACTAGCCCGCTCGAGCCCTATGGCCTGCGCATCGCCGAACCCGGCGAGACCCTGGTCGTGGGACTTGGCAATCCGATCCTTGGGGATGATGGTGTCGGGTGGCGCGTCATCGACGAGCTGGACGAACTCGACCATGACGGCGCCAGCCTGCAGCAGGCGTGTGTCGGTGGCGTAAGCCTGATGGAACTCCTTGTCGGGTATCGGCGCGCGATCATCGTCGATGCGATCATCGATCCCGAAGTCGCGCCCGGTAGCGTCTGGCGCAGGTCACTGTCGGATGTGGAAACTCGGGTGGCCAGTCATCTGGACTCGTCACACGACGCCCCCCTGCCGGCCGCCATCGAAGCAGGACGCGCGATGGGCGTGGACCTGCCGTCTGACATCGAGGTCGTGGGCATCGTCATCGAACGAGGCGATGTCTTCGGCGAACAATTGAGCGACGCCATCGCTGAGGCCGTGCCGGTCGCGGCGACAGAGGTTGTCGGGGCATTGCGTGCGCAGTCCTCTGCGTCGCCATTAGGGGAGCCAGTCCATGCATGAAGCCGGAGTCACCGAGCGGATCCTGGAGATCGTGGTCGAACACGCCAAGGAAGCGCACGCCCAGCGCGTGACCGACGTCTACCTGGAGGTGGGCGATGAGTCGGGCATCGACATCGAGTCGGTCGAGATGCACTGGCCGCTGCTGAGCGAGGGTTCGGTGGCCGAGGGCTCGATCCTGCACTTCGAGAAGAAGGAGGACGAGCCGTTCTCGTTCCGGCTGACCAGCATCGAGGTCGACGAGCATGAGAAGGCGGCTACCTGAACTGACGCTCGCGCCAGGCGCTCTCCTCGCCTGACGACATCAAGACGAACCTGATGGCCCCGCGGGCGACCGTGGGGCATCAGTGTGCCCAGGTCACGTGGTAGAGAGACGATTTCGACCACTTGTAGTCAGGCGTCGCTCCTGGCGACGCTGTCGATCGACTGGGCCGAACTCGGTGGACACCTGTCGTCCGAGCCGACCGTAGGCCGGCAAGGCTGGTCGGATCGTCCGCCTCGGCGTTCGCCGGGTTTGCCAGCTATGCCCCTGCACGCTCGGGACCGGCGGCCGATCGTCACGCGATGGCCTCGGTGGTGGCTACAAGCGAGCCCAGGGTCGATGGGGGCGACCGCTGTCCACAACGGGCAAGGGCCTGCCCTCAAGCCAGCGTGTTGCAGGCACTCCACGAGCTGCTGCTATCCGCGCCCGGCCGTCCGGATCTTGGCCATCGTGGCGGCCGTTGGCACGAACCGGACCGCATCGAACGCGATGGTGCGACCGCTCGCGGGATCCTCACCGGTCTGGTCGGTGAGCTGCACGATGGGCGTCCGCGTCAGGCGGTGGACGCCAAGGGCGACCCAGCCTCCGCGGCGCTTCGACTGATCGCGCACGCGCGTGACCCAGCCGTCGGCGGTCTTGATCTTGTAGGCCGCCTTCTGTGACGTGGCATGCGGGCCCGGGATGTAGACCTGGACCGCATACGCGCCCGCCACCGGCAGTTGCGGCCGCCAAGTGGCCGAGTGCGCTTCGACGTTGTTGCGCACCGGCACGTACCAGTGGTTCGAGGCGAGCCCTGCCGGGCCACGCTGCCAGCCGGTGCCGAAGCGCTTGAAGCCACCGTCGAGGTCATCGACGCGGACGATCGAGCCAGACATCTCGGTCTGGAGTCGCGGCGAGCCGGCTCCGGTGTCGCCTTGGGCGCTGGTCGTGGCGTGGGTGCGGCCTTGGGCTTCGGCTTGGGTTCGCCGTGGCGACAGCCCGGACTCGGTCGACAGCTCGGGTTCGGCTTCCCCGGCAGGCGCCAGCTGCGTCGGCGCAGGCGCAGGCGTCGCGGTGGGCTGCGGTGTCGTGGTGGGCTGCGTCGCCGCAGGCT
>CAVVYR010000025.1:0-3554 GCA_963752475.1 uncultured Chloroflexia bacterium
TCTCTTCGGCGCTCATCGGATCGGCGCTGGTCGCCTGGCGCTCGTCGTCCGACATCACGACACCTCTGTGGCTGTATGTGCCTGTCTCGACTCTGCCACGAACGCACGCCCGGGGTGACGGCGGTTCGCCGATCCTCGACACTATCGCCATCGACCAAGGGCAGATCCAGCCGCGAGACTCGTTGCCCGCCACGGTTCAGCGTTCGACGCGGCCAGGTCCCTGCGATGGCTGTGCTGGAGTGCGCTGGCACGGCCACCACGGCTTGCGAGGGCATGTAGGGTGCGCGCATGGCTGAGACGCGACCCCTGCGCATCGGTTTCGTGGCCACCCGCTTCGCCGGGACCGATGGTGTTTCCCTCGAAGCGGAGAAGTGGGCCGTCGAGCTGCGGGCGATGGGCCACGACGTCTACTACTTCGCCGGTGTCATCGACCGTCCGGCAGAGAAGAGCCGCGAGGTAGCGGAGGCGTTCTTTGGGCACCCCGACGTTGCGGCCATCAACGAAGCCGTCTTCGGTGGCGCCAGCTCCGGCCGGCCTGCGTCCGTTAGCCGTGCTATCGATGACCTGACGTCGTACCTCAAGGGCACCCTCTACGACTTCGTGCGCGACTTCGAGCTGGACATGCTGCTGCCGGAGAACGCCCTGACCATCCCCATGCACCTGCCGTTGGGCCTGGCCATCACTCAGCTCGCGGCCGAGAGCGGCATCCCCGTGCTGGCGCATCACCACGATCTGCCATGGGAGCGGCAGCGCTTCGGGGTCAACAGCGCCGCCGACATCATCAGCGCGGCCTTCCCGCCGGCGCTGCCGAACGTGCGCCACGCCTGCATCAACACCACCCAGCGTGAGCAGATCGCCCGGCGTCTCGGCCGGACCTCGCGGGTGATCCCTAACGTCATGGACTTCGAGAACCCACCGCCCGCGCCTGACGAGGTGACAGCCGGCCTCCGTGCCGATCTGGGCCTTGCCGATGACGAGCTCTTCGTGCTGGCGCCGGTGCGGGTGGTACCACGCAAGGGTCTGGAGCACGCGGTCGAGCTGGTAGCACGGCTGGGTCGGAAAGCGCGGTTCGTCGTCTCGCACGCTGCCGGCGACGAGGGTCTGGAGTACGAGGCCCGCATCCGCGAGTTCGCGCGGCTGCTGGACGTGGACGTGCTGTGGGCGGCAGACCGGGTGGCCGACTTCGAGCGCGGCACGGACTCGGAAGGCCGGCAGCTCTACTCGCTAGGCGACATGTACGACGCCTGCGACCTCGTGGTCTACCCGTCGCTGATCGAGGGCTTCGGCAACGCCTACCTCGAAGCGGTCTACCACCGAAAGCCCGTGTTCGTGAACCGCTACGCCATCTACGACATCGATATCCGACCGAAGGGCTTTCGCAACATCGAGATGGACGGCTTCGTCACCGAAGCGGTCGTGGAGGAGACCAACGCGGTCCTCGACGACCCGGCGCTCATCGCCGAGTGGACTCAAGGCAACTATGCCGCCGGCCTCCGCTACTTCTCGCACAAGGCCGTTCGCGACGGCCTCCGCGCCGAGCTCGAAGAGATGTTCCCCGGCTGAGCCGCGTCGCTACTCCTGGGCCCCGATGGCTGCAGGGCTGACAGCGTACAGGTGCGCCGGTCCGTTGGGCTCCTCGGCCAGGGCCCAGATGGTGCCATCGGGTGCCATGTCCATCGCCTGGATGTGCATGCCGTCGAGCACCCGTGTCCATGTCTCGCCGTCGAAGTGCGACAGCCCCAGTGGCGGGTGGTAGTAATCCGTGCCCATCCACACGCCTCCGCTGGGCGCGACCTCGAACCAGGTCATGTACCACTCGTTGTGCTCGTGCTCGATAGTGAACGTCTCCCACTCGCCATCCCGGAAGCGATGGATTCCTCCGGCGCCGTTGAGCATCCATATCGTGCCGTCGTCGGAGAGGCCGACCGCCGGCCCGCTGTTGGTGTGGGTGAACCGGGCCACGCCGACGTAGTGCTCGTCGCCTGACGGTAGAGTCCACAGCCGTACTCCGTCGAAGGCCTGGAGGGGCTGCGCAGGGGACTTGAGCAACGCTACCGCCGACCCATTCGGCTCGAGGCCGCTGTCAGTGAGTCGTGCGATCTGATCTGGGTACGACGCGACCCACAGCGTGCCGTCGTCGACGACGATCTGGCGGACCCCACCATCCTTCGAGCGCTTCGCGATGACGTCCCAGCGGTCTCCATCCCAGGCGCGCAAATCCGGGTTGCCGTTGCGTCCCCAGGCACGGGCATAGACCGTGCCATCAGGACCGATCTCGAGCGGGAGCACCGACCATTCGTCAGCGTTCTTGTCACTCTTGGGCCCAAGCGGCTTCTTCGACCAGTCGATGTTCCCGGCCGAGCCCAGCCGGAATGCGGTGCAGCCACCCTGACAGCCCGGGGTACCCTGTGGGTTCTCGGCGACGAGCACGGTGCCATCGAGCCCGGCCGTCACGGACCGCCCTTCGACGACTCTGCCGCCCGGCCACTCGAGGTCACGTACACCGTCCTCGATGATGCGGAAGACGCCGCGCTCGACCTCCTCGGTCACCAGTTCGGCACCCGACAGGAGGGTCGGACCCGGCGGAACCTCAACCTCGGGCGTCGTGGCCGGTGTCGCGTCGGGGGATGCGCCCACGACCGCGGGGGCCAGGTCAGTCTGCCGCGGCTGTCCCAGACCCACGAGGAGCAGGCCACCGAAGAGCGCCAGGATGACCCCGGCGACGAGATATCTGGTCGCGCTGAACATGGGCAGGAACCCCCGAGGAAGCGGTGGCACCAGGCCGCGTTGCTGCGGTGTGCGGTGCACCAGGGACGCGACCTCCGAGATGCGCGGAGGCGGCAGCCGGTCGGGCTCGTGCAGCCAGTCCGCCAGGTCCTGTGTGATGTCCCGTGCGTGGTTCATCGGGCGATCTCCGGGGGCATGGCTGCCGAGGGTTGCTCCTCGGTCTGAAGCGCGTCCCGCAGCCTTGCCATCGCCCGGTTGAGCCGGGAGTTGACCGTGCCGACCGGGACACCGAGCGCCTCGGCTACGTCTTCGAGCTTCAGATCGAGGTAGTGGCGCAAGACGATGACCGCCCGTTGCTCGACGCTGAGAGCACCGAAGGCCCGGGCTAGCTCGTCGCGCGCGAGCACGCCGATGAACTGGTCCGGTGCCGCTGGCTCCGTCGTCGAGGGCAGGTCGGGGAGGGACCGACGCCTCCATCGGGCCTCGTCGGCGCAGGCGTTGACGAGGAAGCGATACGACCAGGCCTCGAAGCGGGCCGGATCGCGCAGTTTGGGCAGCTTGCGCCAGATGCCGACGAGCGCGACCTGCGTCGCGTCCTCGGCCAGGTGTGGGTCACGCAGGATCCGATAGGCCACCGCGCGCAGCCGGACGTACACCCCCTCCGTGAGCGCGGCGAATGCCGCCTCATCCCCCTGCTGTGCGCGGATGACCAGCTCGGTGTCCATGACCCTGCCGTTGCGGGCGCCTGGTCCCAGGTGCCTCTAGAGGGTAAGACCCCGTTCGAGCCTCAGAACCTTCCCTCGCTAGTCCTCATCCCTCGAGGTCGT
>CAVVYR010000026.1:0-103249 GCA_963752475.1 uncultured Chloroflexia bacterium
CCTCAGCCGGCGCGACGAGCCCGAGCTGGTGGGCGGTCGTCGCGGCCGCGACTCGCGACTCCACGCCGAGCTTGCCGTAGATGTTGGAGACATGCACGCTCGCCGTCTTGGGGCTGATGAACAGCCGCTCGGCGATGTCCTGGTTGCTGAGACCGCCTGCCAGGAGTGAGAGCACCTCGACCTCGCGCAGCGTCAGGCCGAACGGACGCTCCCCCTCGCCCGGGGTGACCAACAGCCCATCCGCCGTGGGCACGATCGACAGGCGTGCGCGGCGGGCAAGATCGGTCAGCTCTGCCTCCAGTCGGACGGCGCCTAGCGACGAGGCCATGGCCAGCGCCTCGGCGATGGTCTCCGCTGCCACTTCCCGAGCGTCTCGCTTGGCCAGCTGCGCCTCCGCTAGCCGCCAGAGGGCGTAGGCACGAAGGTACGGTCGGGCGACGACGCGCTCCGCTGCCGTCTTCCAGTGCCGCGTGCGCGTGGCCACATCGGCGTCTCCGACCCGGTCCAGCTCGGCCTTGGCGACGGTCAGGTCTCCGCTCCATGCGTGTGCCAGGGCCCTCCGTCGCTCTGCTCGGCGCATCGATGAGCGCAACCGCGACTCGGCCAACGCCGAGATCCCATCGTCGACTCCGGCCGCTCGCTCGGCCAGCGCTACGTCTGCCGCCGCACGTGCCCCCAGGACCATGAGGTGAGGGATGCTCGCGTCCAGGGGCGCAGGCCGCGCACTCGGTGCCGCGACAGGCGCTGGATCGGTCTCGTCGACAAGCAAGGCCAAGCGAGTCAAAGCCGTTGTGGGGTCGCCCTGCCAGATGGCGTGCTCGGCAACGGCCGAGGTGAGCCAGCGCCGGACGTCGATGGGCGTCTTGTCGTCGATGAGCGTATCGGCCTCGGCGATGTCGGCCTCCGCTTCGGCCGATTGCCCGCGGCCGACAGCCAGGAGCGCGCGTACTGCCAGCAACGAGACTCGACCCGAGCCGACGGCCCCCGAAGCCAGAGCCGCTTCGACCGCCCGTGACGCCTCATCCCAGCGGCCGAGCTGATAGAGAGCACGTGCGGCGTTCGCGTGCAGGACCGAGCCGATGGTCCGCGAGACACCCTGTCGCTCCGCGATCGCCATGCCGTCGAGTGCCGCGGCATGGGCTTCGTCATGGCGGCCGACGAGCTCGAGCGCGACCGAGAGCTGGGAGTGGGCCAGCGCCGAGTAGACCGGATATCGGCTCGTGGATCCCTGGGCTTCGATGCGCTGGGCCTCTTCGACGGTACGGCGGATCGCCTCCAGGCCCGCGTCGACTTCACCTTCCAGCAGGAGGCACCAGCCCAGCACGCCGTCGGAGATGACCTGCTCCTCCACGGCCTCGGCTTCGCGAGCGACGCCGTTCGCCTCGAGCGCCCGGTCACGCGCCTGCGGGGTACGTTCGAGATAGAGCAGTAGCGCAGCCGCATGCCCGAGGGCATTGGCATGCCAGCGCCTGGGCAGGTCGGTCGGTTCCGACAGCACGGCCTCCGCTTCGGCCAGGGCGGCCTCCAGCTCGCCTGCCTCCCACAGGTACCAGCGCAGGCTGGATCGCGCCAGCTCGAAGGCGTCCTCATCGAGGGCGTCGCGCTGTTCGATGCGCTGGCGTGTGAGCTCGATGGCGCGTCCGAACGTGCCGGTGCGCGCCGCGGCCGACGCCGTGTCCGCCATCAACGTCGTCAGTGGCTGGCCGGCCACCGTCTCAGGGTCCTCGACGGTGTCCCACAGCTGCAGCGCGCGCTCATCGTGATCACGGGCCTCGCCGAAGGCGAACCTCCGCGCGGCCACGCGCCCGGCCTCGATGTGCGCAGCGAGCGCTCGGTCACGATCACCAGCGGCATCCCAATGCGCGGCGATCTCAGTGGTACTGCGTCGCTCGGGTGGCTCATCGTCCAGTGCCTCGGCGTATGCCGCGTGGATGCGGCGGGCCTCATCGGGCAGAAGTTGCGAGGCGACCAGCTCTCGCACGATCTCGTGGCGGAAGCGGTAGTCGGGACCGTCAAGCCGGTCGCTGCGGACGAGGATGTGGTCGTCGAGCGCATAGCGAACCGCGTGTCCGACCTCCTGCTCGGTCAGCCCGCCGGTGAGGGTGAGCATGCGGTCGTCTACGGAGCGGCCGGCAGCCGCAGCGATGCGCAGCACGTGCATGACCTTTTCGGGCACCTGTGCGATGCGCGCGGCCAGCAGGTCCCGCAGCTTCGGCGGCAGCTCCCCATCCGGCACGCCGCGAAGCCGCGAGGCCAGCAGCTCCTCCGCGAACAGCGGATTCCCGTCGCTGAGGCGTTGGATGTGCTCGGTGAGGCCGTCTTGTGGTCGTCTGCCGAGCATCGCAGCCGCCATCCGTCGCGTGGATCCCTCGTCGAGTGGTCCCAGCTCGATGTGCACCGACCGGCTCATCCGACCGAGCTCCGCGAGCAGGGTCAAGACTCGTTGGTCGTCCTCGATCTCCTCGGGCCGAACCGACACGATGAGCGTCGACGGGCCCGACTGAGCCAGCCCATGGGCCAGGAAGGCCAGCAGCTCCAGGCTGGCACCGTCGATCCACTGGACGTCCTCGACGACGTAGGCGGTTGGCGCATCCTCGGCGGCGCGTTCGGCCACTCGCAGGACCGCCTCATACAGGCGTAGTCGCTCCAGCTCGTCACTGCGCTCGTGCTGGCTGCGCCCGGTCGGCTTGCCACGCTCGCCCCCGGCCTCTGCCGATACCGCGATCTCCGGAAGGAAGCGAGCCAGATCGGCGCGCGCGACACCAAGGATGCGGGCGAGATCGTGTGGCGGCAGCTTTCGCTGCATATCGCGCAGCAACTCGGCGAAGGGGAGATACGGGACGCCTGACCCGAGCGCCAGACAGTCCGCGCGTAGGGCTCGGACGCTGCTCCCAGCCTGCTCCAGGGCTGCATCGATCAGGCGGGACTTGCCGATGCCCGCCTCGCCGCTGATCACGACCATGTGACCGTGACCCTCGGACAGGGCGCTCAGCACTTCGGCCAGTCGGGCGGATTCGTGATCACGCCCGACCATCACGGGGCTGGTCACGCTACCTGTCACCCCCACCATGTCCCGATAGTGCCCCCACGGGGCCGGGGTGGCAAGACACCTTGAGGTCGCCACTAGGGCGCAGTGCCGATGCGATGCGTGCGCCTTAGCCAGATGCTGACGTCATGTTCGAAGGACAAGGTCGGAGATGACGCGGACTGGGTTCGGGTCGACGCGAGGGCGCATCGGATGAATCTCTATCGGAAGCTTCTCGGCGGCGGTGACGTCAGCATCGCCCGCGCCCGTCGGCCGCAGGAGCTGGCAGCGAGCCTGGAGACAGCACCTCGCGAGGGGCTCGACTGGCTCGGACGCCCTCCGAGCGCGCGGGCCCCATGGATCTACCGCCTCCTGGTCGGCCTCGCGCTGGCCATCCTGCACCACGTTTGTCGCCTACGGATCGTGGTCGAAGGTCGCGATCGACTGCCCGCTGGTGGCTATGTCGCGGTCTGTGCGCTCCATCGGAGCTGGCTCGATCCACTGCTGCTCGTCGACGCGCTGCCGCGGGAGCCGCGCATCTGGTTCATGGGCTCTGGAGCAACGGCCTTCGACCGCGCCTGGAAGGAGCGGCTGCTGCGCAGGACCGGGGGTCTGCTCCCCGTGTGGCGAGGCGGGACGGACGTCTCCGTCCATGTGACGGCGGCCATCTGCGGTCCTGCATGAGCGAGCCGTCCTGGCCCTGTTCGCGGAGGGCGCCATCGGTGGCCCGCCGGACGAGCCTGCCCGGATGCGCGGCGGTGCGGGCCTGCTCTGCCTGCGCACGGACGCGCCGATCGTCCCGATCGCCATCTGTGGGGCAGAGGAGCTCTACCGCGGCAAACGCATCAGCGTGCGCATCCTCGAGCCGGTGAACCCGCGCGAGCTCATCGGGGAACGATGGGACCAGCGTGCCGGAGCCCGGCAGTCGCGACGAGCTGCGCGCTGCCCGTGATCTGACGACGGCGCTCTCGGAGCGTATCGCTGCGGCCGTTCGGGCGGACTACCGAACCACCGTCGACCCACCGAGCACACCGCGTCGCTGGCACTGGCTCACGCGGTTGCTGCGCTAGCTCACATCCCAGAAGCGATGGAGACGTAGAGATGGCCTCGCGATCCTATCCGGACCCAAGGGACTTCCGATCACTCGTCGAGCTGCTCGACGATGCAGCTGCGCGCTACCCGCGAGATCGGCCCACGCTCAGCCTGCGGACCGACGACGGCATGACGCTCGCGTGGTCGAGCTTCGAGCTTCGACGCCGAGCTCGCGTCGCTGCCTGGCGCCTCCATAGCATCGGGCTGCGGCGTGGCGATCGACTCCTGACCTGGAGCCCATCTACGCCCGCGCTTCCGGCCGTCTACTGGGGCGCGATGATGGCCGGCGTCGTCGTGGTCCCGCTGGACTTGCGCATGGCCCCGGCCGTGCTGCGACGCATCGCCGATCGCGTCGATGCGGACTGGCTGGCCGTCGGCACCGGACAGGACGCACCCGATCCGATGGCGAACGACCTGGGGCATCTCTCGCATGCCACCATCGAGGAGCTCGTCGCGGAACCCGACGCCGACGGATGGTTTCCGGCCGACTGGGAGACGCAGCTCGATGAATGGCCACGCCCGACGCGAGCGGACCTCGTAGAGATCATCTACACCTCTGGGACCACCGGCCAGCCGAAGGGCGTGATGCTCACGCATGGCACGTTCCTGAGCACGGTCGAGCTTGCCGCGACGATCCTGCCGCCACGGCAGCATCGCATCGTGAGCTTCCTTCCGCTCTCCCACCTCTTCGAGCAGGCGATCGTCCTCTACTGCGGGACGATGATCGGGGCCGAGGTCGTCTACGTCCGCACGCGCAACCCTCGAACGATCTTCGAGACGATGCGCGAGCTGCGTGCCACCACGCTGCTCTGCCCACCTCAGGTCCTGCAGCTCTTCTGGACGGCCCTCACGCGCGAGGTCGACAAGCGAGGCAGGCGCGTGTCGTTCGACCGCCTCCGGCGAATCGCACGCCATCTGCCCTTCCGCGCACGCCGAGTGCTCTTCCGCCCGGTCTTCTCGTCGCTCGGTGGTGCGCTGACCATGATCGGGGTGGCGGCCGCCTACCTGCCGCCCGAGCTGCAGCGATCCTGGGAGGAGCTCGGCGTCCGGATCGTCCAGGGCTACGGCTCGACCGAGACGGGATTCGTCGCCAGCAACAGCGAGCGCGATCACCCGACAGGCGTGGTCGGACGCGCGCTGGCTCCGGTTCGGCTTGAGCTGGCCGCGTCTGACTCGGAGATCCTCGTGGCCGGTCCGACCGTCACGCCCGGCTACTGGCAGGACTCAGAGGCCACCGCGGCGGCCTTCGACGACGAGGGCCGCTATCACACCGGGGACGTCGGGCGCTTCGACGACGAGGGGCGTCTCATCCTTACCGGACGCAAGAAGAACATCATCGTCCTGCCCAACGGCTTGAACGTGTTCCCCGAGGATGTCGAATCCGTTCTCGGCGACCACGGCCTCGAGCAGGCCGTCGTGTTGGAGACGACACCGGGACGGATCGAAGCCGTGGTCATGCCCCCGGGGACGTTGCCCATGCTGACCCCGGACCGTGGTGGGCAGGAGCCTCGTTCGCCGGAGGAGGAGGCGCGCGTGTCTGCCGAGATCGAGGGCATCATCCGATCGGCGAACCGCGAGCTCGCGACGCACCAGCGTGTCGACTCGTGGCGGATGTGGCCCGAGCGCGACTTCCCGCGGACCCACCTGCTCAAGGTCCGCCGCGACCCCATTCGGCAGTGGATCCGAGCGGATGTGCCGCTTGCGGCATGCGACTGACGCCAGCGACCGTACTGGGCGGCGCAGGTCAGCGGGAGGTTGGCAGTGGCGACTGCGGTAGAGCGGTCACGACCGTCCAAGTGAGGCAGGAAATAAGGCGCCGTCCGATGACGACCGAGGATCTCGATCGGACCCTGTAGAGGTCACGCCCCGAACGGAGGTATGGACCATGCCCGGCTCGCGCACCGAGAGACGTGCACCACCGCTCCTGAGGCGTGCGAACGTTGCTCTACCGCTGTGCGCCGCGAGGGCAATGATCCTCGCGTTGGGGCTGTCCTTCCTGTGGATGGTTCGGCGCGCCGCGGTACTCTCCCCGCGCCGTCTCCACGTGGCGCCCCTCGATACCGCGCCCGTGGACGCCGATGCGGTCGCCCACGCCCTGGCGCGGACGATCCAGCACCAGACGATCGCCTGGTCGCGCGATGCGCCGCCGGCAGCCGAGGCCTTCGAGGCCCTGCAAGCCGAGCTGACTGCGCTCTTCCCCCGCGTCCACGCCACCCTCGAACGCGAGCTGGTGAGAGATCACAGCCTGCTCTACACCTGGCGCGGCAGCGCACCCGGGCTGGCGCCGATCGTCCTCGTCGCCCACCAGGACGTCGTGCCCGTCGAGCCGGGCACCGAGGACGCGTGGAGCCAGCCCCCATTCTCCGGCGCGCTGTCGGGCGGTGAGGTGTGGGGCCGCGGCGCCCTCGACGACAAGGGCAGCCTCGTCGCCATGCTCGCCGCCGTGGAGGATCTCCTCGCCGTGGGCTTCGCCCCGCGGCGCACGCTGCTGCTCGCGATCGGCCACGACGAAGAGATCGGGGGTGAGGCCGGCGCGCGGGCCATCGTGTCCGTACTCGCGTCACGGGGCGTGCACGCAGACCTGGTCCTCGACGAGGGCGGCGCCATCTCCGAAGGTGTGCTCCCTGGGCTCGGCCCGGTCGCTCTGGTCGGGGTGGCCGAGAAGGGAGCGGTCAGCCTCGAGTTGGTGGCCGAGGCGCCGGGCGGACACTCGTCGATGCCGCCGCGCCAGAGCGCGGTCGGCATCGTGGCCGAGGCTGTGCGCCGACTGGAGACCGGTCGCCCATCCGCGCGACTGGTCCAGCCGACCCGCGCCACCCTGCAGGCCCTTGCTTCCGAGCTGCCCCTACTTCATCGGCTGGTGCTCGCCAACGCGGACGTGCTCGAGCCCCTGGTGCTGCGTGCCCTGGCGACCCGCCCGGCACTCGATGCCGCGATCCGGACGACGACCGCTGCGACGGTGATCCACGGCGGTACCAAGTCCAACGTCCTGCCCGAGCGTGCCAGCGCGATCGTCAACTTCCGCATCCTGCCCGGCGAGTCGGTGGACGAGATCATGGCCCACGCGCGAGCGACGGTCGCCGACGCGCGCGTACACATCGGGATCGAGCCAGGGACATCGGGCCGTGAACCCACCCCTGCATCGCCTGATGACGGACCGGCCTTCGCGCTCCTGGAGGAGACCATCGCTGCGCGTTTCCCCGGCACCGTCGTCGCGCCCTACCTCGTGCTCGGACGCACCGACGCTCGCCACTTCGAGGCGATCTCGGAGAACGTCTACCGCTTCCTGCCCCTATGCCTTGACGCCGACGCGCGACAGCGCCTTCACGGCACCGACGAGCGAGTGGGCGTAGAGGAACTGGCCGGCGCCGTGGGCTTCTACCGGGAGCTGATCCGGCGCGCCCAGCGAGATCTCTGAACGATGGATGCGAGGGCAGATCGCCGGGCCGGGGTTCGAGCCGATCAGTCTGACGTTCGATCGAGCCTTGACCCATGGGCGGACCATGGAGCCACGCAGCCAACGGGGGTAGGGCCATGGCAGCGAAGGGCCGACGCAATGAGCGGGACCGCCTTCCCGCCGACGAAGCACGCGCGAGGATCGGCTATCAGAAGTTGGCCTGGTACGCCTCGCCATTCGGGGATATGGGCGTCGCTCTTCTCGTTCTGGCCGCAGTCGTGGACGGCCTCAGGCGAGTCGCTCGGGCATCGATCCGGATGCTCGTCCGCTGAGCCGCGGATGTCCGAGCTCCTGCGACGTGGGCGACCTCGGGACGACGACCAGGAAGTCCACGTGATGGACCCAGTCCGTCCAGGCCGAGAGGCCACTTGCACTCGCGAGCCGCAAGCCCGAGTGTCGTGGCGCAAGACGTAGCCCGGAGACGCGACCATGGCTCAAGCCGAGCAGGATGTCCCGAGCACACGGCCGAGCGCCATGCTGCCGTGGCGCCAGCTCGGCCTCATGTCCGTCTACTGGTTCGGCATCAACCTGGTGTGGGGTGCATACGAGGGCTTCGGACAGAAGCAACTCGAGCTCATCGTGGGCAGGGGATCAGTGGGTACGACGATGGGCAGCCTGGAGCTGCTGGGTGGGGTCATCGCGCTCCTGACCGTGCCCATGGTCGGGTCGCTCAGCGACTACACCGTCTCGCGCTTCGGCAAGCGCAAGGGCTACATCATCACCGGCTCGCTCTTCGACATGCTGTTCATCGCGGGCCTCTCGATGATCGCCATGGCCCAGCCGGCCGACTGGGACGGCAGCGCCCTTGGGACGACGGCACTGCTCGCGGTCTACGCGCTCTGCTACCTGGGCCTGCAGTTCAGCTCGAACGTGGCCCAGGGCCCGTACCAAGGCCTCGTTCCGGACCTCGTGGCCGAGCGCCAGGTCGGCGTCGCCAGTGGTCTCGTGGGCGTGATGCGCGTGGTCGGCCTCATCAGCGGCATCGCGGTCATGGCCATCGTCGGCGTCAGGTTCGAGCAGTGGGGGCTGGCTCTGCTGAGCGTCGGCATCGTAGAGTTCGTGTTGGCCGTGTTGACATTCCTCTTCGTCGACGACGGCCCGCAGGGACAACCACGTGGCGACCGTTCCTGGCCGACGATCGCGCTGAGCACCTGGGATCGCGGCATCCTGCGCGAGCGTTCGTTCGTGCGCATGACCCTGGTTCGGCTGCTCTTCCTCATGGGCGCGGGCACGTTCATCAACATCAGCCTGCTCTACATCGAGCGCGTCTTCGACGTCACCGACAGCGACGAGAAGTCCGTCCTCTGGATGGCGGCGCTGGGCCTGGGGCTCGTGGGCACGGTGCTGTCGGCCGTGCCCGCCGGGCGGCTCTCCGATCGGGTCGGGCGCAAGCCGATCGTCTGGGCCGCAGCGGTGGCGGCCATGGCCGGCGTACTCATCCTCGCTGTCGCACCGAGCCCGGCCATCGCCCTCACCGGCTCCTTCTTCCTGGGCGTGGGCTATGGAGCCTACGTGGCCGTGGATTGGGCCCTCATGACCGACATCATCCCGCTTGCTTCAAGCGGTCGCTACATGGGCATCGCGAACATCGCCAACTCACTCTCGGGTCCACTCGGGCTGGCCATCGCCGGACCGGTCATGGATGTCTTCCTGCGAGCTGGCGATGCAGCCACGGGCGCACGGCTGGCCACGGGCCTCGGCATCATCGCGCTGGCGCTCGCCTCGGTGCTGCTTATCGGCGTCCACCCACGCCGCGAGCCGGGAACTGCGGATCCGCCGCCGACGTCGGTGGAGTAGGCTGACTGTTCGCAGCGTGAGTCGGCCGCGTGTGCGACCGCTGACGACCGCGGGCGATGCGGCTCGGTGCTCATGGTGCCGCTCGCTCGCGGCGGGCGAGCCGTGTGGCCCTTGTCGGTATACGTCGCTCCGTGGCATCGTCCGACTCTCATGAGTGCACCGCGAAACGACTGGTCACCGCCACCTCCGCCGCCGTACGGCCAGCCGCCGGGTCCGCCCCCCGGCCGTGGCCCATACGCGCCACCACCGCCTCCGCCACCGCAGGGTCAGCCTGGCCCGCCACCTCCGTCTCCTCAGCAGCCTCCGCCCGCACCACGTCCTCGACGCGATCGAGGCGGGCTCATCGCGGGAGTGGTGATCATCGGCATCGGCCTGTTCTTCCTGCTCGCCCGGTACGTGCCGGACATCGGTGCCTGGATCCCGCTGTTCATCGGCCTCATCTTCCTGGCCGCATTCCTGGTCAAGCGTGAATACGGCTACCTCATCCCAGGCTGCATCGTCAGCGGCGTCGGGGTCGGCATCCTGCTCGAGATGGCCGTCGGGGATCCGTGGTCAGGGTCAGTCGTGCTCTTCTCGATCGGCGGTGGCTTCATCGCCATCTGGGTCGCGAGCATGCTCGTCCGCATGGCCGACAAGGATTGGCCGCACGGCGAGTCCAAGGACGCCGGCGATGCGCTCTGGTGGCCGCTCATTCCGGGCGGGATCCTGATCCTCATCGGCCTGGTCGTGCTCGCCGATGGCAGCGACCTGCTGCAGTGGTGGCCGTTGCTCCTGATCGGCGCCGGGATCATCGTGCTGCTCTCGGCGCTGCGACGCAGGGGAGACGACCGAGCCGGCTGACGAGATCGCCAGCCGATCCGCTAGCGTCGTCGGGCGATGAGCAGACCGGCACGCACGAAGACGCCCGCGGCCTCGAAGCGCTCATCCGAGGCAGCGCGACGGTTCATGCGATCGATGGCCCGGGCGTCGGGATGGTCGACCTCGTCGATCCAGGCGCCACTGCTGCCGAAGATGTTGTCCACGAGCAGCAGGCCACCAGGCTTCACCAGGCCAGCCGTCAGTTCGTAGTAGTCCGGATACGAGACCTTGTCGGCATCGATGAAGACGATGTCCTGCGACTCGGAGCCGAGCTCCTCGACGATCCCCGGCAATAGCTCGAGCGCCTCACCCCGGCGTACGTCGACGCGGTCCCCGACGCCGCAGCGCACGAACTCTCCCTCGCTGAACGCGGCGTGCTCTTCGGCGTACTCGAGCGTGATGATGCGGGCATCAGGCCGCATGCCCTCGAGCAGCCAGAGGGTGGAATAGCCACCGAGCGTGCCGATCTCGAGCGCGGTTCGCCCCTGTGTGGTCCCGGCCAGCAAGGCCAGCAATCGTCCTAGCTCTGGCGACACGGCCCAGGTGGGCAGGCCGGCTTCATCCGCGGCCAGCCGGTTGGCTCGGATGTGCTCAGGCTCGGATCCGTAGACCTCTCGTGCGTAGGCATTGGTGGAATTCCAGCGGGTCTCATCGATGGGCATCGGCCGACTGTACGAGACTCGGTCGAGTGCGTCGATGGACACATCCATCGTCACGCTACGCTGTCCGTCTCCCATATGCGCAAGGGGATCCCGAAGATGACGCAACCGAAGCACCGTCCCGAACGAGAGAACTTCACCGTCCACGTGGGCGCTGGCACCGCTCAGGCCACGCTGCCCGAGTGGTGGGGCTCGATCGAATCCGGCATCGAAGCCCGAGCCCTTCGCTTCAGCGAGGACGGCGGCAACTGGATCGAGGAGCAGACCCTGCCCACTGCCCTGGTCGAGGCTGGCGCCCGCCTCAGCGAGGTCGCCGGCGTGATGGACTTCGAGGGCATCAAGGCCGCCAGCCTCGAGGTCGGCCAGCGCGTACTGCTCAAGCCCGACGCTCAGCCGCAGGACCGCTTCGCCATCGCCGTCTGGACCGGTGACGACGCCACACAGGTCGGCTTCCTGCCCAGCAACGTGGCCGCGGAGGTGATGACCATCTCCATGCGTGACCGCACGGGCTTCGGCGGCTTCGTAGCCCAGGAGGTGCGCGACGCGCAGTCGAAGGAACGGCGTGACGTGACCATCCTCATCGGACCCGGCGTGGTCCACGCCGACCGCACCGCTTGATCGAGCGGGCGACGCTGGGCGCCGCTGCTCCCGGCCTCGCCCTCGTCGCACTCCTCTCGGCGGTCGCCTATGCCTCGACGCTGATCCTGCCGGACATCTTCGGGGCGGTCACGATCGGGCTCTTCCTGGGCATCCTCGTGGCCAACGTCCGCCCGATACCTCGGACGGAGGTCGGCGCCAAGAAGGCCAAGGCCTGGTTCCTGCCGCTGGGCATCCTGCTGCTCGGCGCCCGACTGAGCCTGGCCGACATCCTCTCGACCGGCATCGGCGCCATCGCCGTGCTCGTCGTCGACATCGTGCTCGTGCTAGTGGTGACGCTCGCGATCGGCCGCGCCCTGGGGCTGTCGGAGAAGCTCTCCGCCCTGATCGGTGTCGGCACCAGCATCTGCGGCAACACCGCCATCGCGGCCACGGCGCCGGTCATCAAGGCGCCCGAACGCGACGTCTCCTTCGCGGTCGCCACGATCACGCTCTTCGGCACCGCCGCGGTCATCGTCTACCCGCTCATCGGGCATGCCCTGGGGATGTCCGACAACCTCTTCGGTCACTGGGTCGGCGCCGCCGTCAACGACACCAGCCAGGTCACCGCCACGGCCTTCAGCTACTCGGTCGAGGCGGGGGAGACGGCCACCATCGTCAAGCTCACGCGCAACACGTTGATGGTGCCGGTCATCTTCACGGTAGGCATGTGGTTCGCTGCCCGCGAGTCGCGCCAGACCGGGACCGATGAGCGCCGCTCGTGGCTGGCGTCCGCACGCAAGGCGGTGCCCACGTTCCTCATCGGCTTCCTCGCGTTGGCATTGCTCAACTCGGCCGGCTTCATCCCCGACGAGCTGGCCACGCTGCTCACCCGCATCTCACAGGTGCTCATCGTCATGGCCCTCGTCGGCGTCGGCTTGACGACGAAGATCTCCGCCCTGCGGCAGACCGGTCCGGCGCCGTTCCTCATGGGCCTCGCCGTGGCCGTCATGCTGGCAGTCGTGAGCCTCGGCCTGTTCGTGCTCATCGGGGTCGAGTAGTCCCGCAGGAGTGACCGCGCGCCCGGCCTGGCTGCGGGCTGGACGCACTCGCGGGCCGCTGACCGGTACCAGTCCATCGGTTGTACCGACGCACCAGTACTTCTCGGCTAAGCACGGTCACCTATTCCAAACTCAGCCCGCGAGCCTCAGACTCTGGGGGTGACGACCGAACGACCGTGCCCTGCGTGCGGCGCACCCGTGCCCGCCGATGTGTCGTTCTGTGGTCGGTGTGACTCGCTCATGCCCTCGACCGCAGACCGCCAGCCTCACGCAGGTCTCGCTGTGCCCCCCGAACCGCAGACCCCGGCTGACCCCGCCGAGCCCAGCGGCCAGCCCACCGCGCCGCATGTCCCCGTCGTGCCCTCCCGCACGATCGACTGCTGGAGCTGCGACACGCCCAACACGCCCAGCCGCATGTTCTGCGTGAGCTGTGGCTCGTTCATCGCCATCGGTTCGCAGGCCAAGTCCGCGCCGGGAGGCGAGCCGTTCTCCGGACCGCCGCCGGTCCCCGGTGATGCCGACGTGGACGTTTCCCTGCCGCTCATCTCGGGTGTTGCGCCGTTGGGCTCGTATTCGGTCGAGGAGCAGCGACGGGCCACGCGCCGGACGCGGGTGATGACGGCCGTGACCTCGGTCGTGCTGGCCATGGTCATCGGCGCGGCCGCCCTCTACGTGGCCCTGCCGGTGAGCGATCGCGATGGTGCGCCCGAGATGGCCGCTGTGGTCCCGGCCACGACCGAGCCTCCGCCCAACGAAGAGACCGGCGCCGTGAGCGGTATCACGGTCCGGCCGGAGCCCGTGGCCGCCGCTGAGGCCGTGGTCGAACCCGAACCCGAACCCGTGGTCGAACCCGAACCCGTGGTCGAACCCGAACCCGTGGTCGAACCCGAACCAGAGCCCGTGGTCGAACCAGAGCCCGTGGTCGAACCAGACCCTGAGCCGATCGTCGAGCCGGAGCCGATCGTCGAGCCCGAAGCCGCCGAGGAGCCCGAACCCCAGCCTGTCGTCCAGGCCCGACCGGTCGTCGAACCAGCCGAGCCCGACGTCGTAGCCGAGCCCGAGGTCAGCGCACCCGAAGAGCCTGCCGCAGCGTCCGCGGAGAAGAAGCCCAACGGCTACGACGGCGGCTGGGTCTGTAACTCGGAGATCGTCATCGAGGACAGTCGGCTGCGGGACTGGTCGATCAGGAGTGTCTCGTTCCGCCCGCGCACCGGTTTCGAGCGCGTCGTGCTGGGGCTCGTGCGCGATGGCCCCGGCTCGGGTGAATCGCCTTCGATCACGGCGCTCTCGATGGGCAGCTGGAAGGTCGAGGACAACATCGCCAACGCCGCCCGACCTGGCCTGGGACGCCGCTCGATCGTGTTGGAGCTCGACGACGGTTTCACCGAGGCACCTGTCCTGCGTCGCTATCGCCCCGGCGGTCTCGACATCATCAAGGAGTTCTCCATCTACCGCGTCGGCGGTGACGGCCGCAGCGCCGTCATCTCGGCCGATACGAATGGCTGCTATCGCGTGCGTGTCCCGGGCTGGGATGACCCATCGGCCAGCGTCCGTCGCGCCGAGATCCACGTCGATATCAGGCCGTAGTCAGCACATCCGTCCGCCGTGAACCGTGTGCCGGCGCCGGGGTCCGAGCCCCTGGCGCCGGTGCACGACCGAGAGCTCCGATCAGGCCGTCGTCGCGTCCGAGTCGAACGCCGCCGTGGCGAAGAGCACGCCGAAGGCCTTGCACCACACGACGGCGCTGGCGATGTCGTCGATGCTGACTTCGGGCGGGATCTCGTAGCTGAAGGTGCCGTCGGTGGCCTTGAGGCCGCCGAGGTTCACGGCCTCCTCGGTCCAGCCATCAGGGTCGGGTGAGACGTAGACGAAGAGGTCGGGTCCGTTCTGGACACTGAAGTCCTCGAGCACCAGGCTCAGGGAGCCATCAGCCGATTCGACGATACGGGCACCGCCGCTGCCGAAGTGGAAGTCGTCTGCGCCCTGCCACTCACCGCTCACGAGCGTGGCCGCGGTTCCGCCGGTCGAGGCAGCCACGGCAACGGGAGTCTCTTCCACGAGCTCGGTGCGGAGGAAGAGGGGAGAGCCCAGGACCCAGCCCAGGGGCCCCGCGACCGCGAGGACGAGGAGCAGCCCGACCACGACGGGACGGGGATGGGTACGAGCGGCGGCGAACCAGCCGCGCCGCCAGGCGATGAGGACGAAGAGGGCCATACCCACCACGAGCGCGATGGCAAGGGGCACGCGGACGGGCCAGATGACGTCCACGAAGAAGCGCTCGAGATCACCGAAGATTTCCATGGCTCGACCCTAGCCAATGCCTCGTGACGGGTCCGTGTCAGCGACGTGGCGTCTCTGTGACGCCGATGACGTCTAGAAGAAGAGCGTGCGTGCCAGGGCCAGTGAGGCCAGCGAGATCGACACCGTGGCGATGAGCAGGGACATGCGCGTGCGGCCCAGTCGGCTCGTGAGCACGGCACCCGGCAGCATCGTGGCCAGCGAGGCCGTGAGGATGACCGGCACCAGCTCCCACTGCGGCACTACGTCCGCGAACTGGCCCGAGCCGGTACTCAACAGGATGAATGCGCTGACCACAGCGGCCGCGGCCATGAAGATGCGCCCGAAGACAGAAGAGCCCACGGCGATCCGCGGCTCGATGCGCGAGAGGATCAGCAGCGTCACGCCCATCGGGCCCCAGCCGGCACCGGAGATGCCACTGAACATGCCCGAGAGTGTGCCGATGCCGCTGATACGCACGCTGGGCACGTCTTCGGGGTCGCGTGTGACCTGCATCTGCTTCAGCGGCAGGCTCACCAGCAGCAACACCGCGCCGATGATGATGAGCACCTCTACCACCACGGCGATGGCCTGGGCGTCGAAGACCGAGGCCACCACCGGTCCCAGCACCGCGCCGATGATGCCGCCGATGACCAGCGGGATGACGATCGGCCGGGACACGTTGCCCAGGCGCACGTGCGCGCTGGCCCCGAAGGGCACGATGAGCACCTGCAGGAAGAGCGAGAGGGGAGCGGCGAACAGCGGGCTCACGCCCATCAGCAGCAGGCCCGGCACGAGCACGCCGCCATACACACCGACCGAGGTCAGCGCGATACCGGCAGCGAGGCCCACCAGCCAGGCACCGACGATGAGCGGGTTGTCATCCGCGGGTGTCAGGAACAGCGTCAGCGCAAGCGCGATGACCGTGATGACCGAGGCCACGACGGTGGCCGCGAACTGCCGCGGGCCGATGTCGATCTTGTAGCGGATGGTGCGAACCCACTGGGGTTCCTTCTCCCAGATCCCCGGGAGATAGGCCGGCTTGCGCTTGGCGCGGTTGTGGGGGATGGCGGGGCCTTCGGCGGGGTCGCCATCGGGGCCTGTGCCCACAGACTGCCCGGATCGGTCGGTCAGTTCCTCGGTCGAGGTCGTGTCGCTCACGTGTCCCTGCGCTCGCTCACTGCTTCGGCCGCGCGTGGGCGGCGCATCCAAGATGTGGGTATACTCCCACTTACCTGAGTATCCCGATAATGTCTATCACTTCGGTCGGGAAAGGGTAGCATAGCGACGAGACGTCGTCGCGGAGACGCTGAAGCAGAGGTCGACCCCCACGAGATGATCGAAACGAGACCGGCAGGCGAGCGCGCTATCGCGCACCGTGCCACGCACCTGGACGCCCTCGAGGCGGAAGCCATCTTCATCATGCGCGAGGTCGCGGCCGAGTTCCAGCGCCCGTGCCTCCTCTTCTCAGGTGGCAAGGACAGCATCGTCCTGCTGCGTATCGCTGAGAAGGCGTTCCGTCCGGCGAAGTTCCCCTTCCCGATCATGCACATCGACACCGGGCACAACTTCCCGGAGGTCCTCGAGTTCCGCGACCGCCGTGTCGAGGAGCTGGGTGAGCGCCTGATCGTGGCCTCGGTCCAGGAGTCCATCGACAAGGGTCGCGTGCGCGAGGAGCCGGGCAACCCCTCCCGCAATCGCCTCCAGACCACGACCCTGCTCGACGCGGTCATCGAGCACAAGTTCGACGCCCTCTTCGGTGGCGCTCGCCGTGACGAGGAGAAGGCCCGTGCCAAGGAGCGCGTCTTCAGCCTCCGCGACGAGTTCGGCCAGTGGGAGCCCCGCAGCCAGCGTCCCGAGCTGTGGTCGCTGTACAACGGCCGCATCAGCCAGGGTCAGCACATGCGCGTGTTCCCCATCTCCAACTGGACCGAGATGGACGTCTGGCAGTACATCGAGCGCGAGGGCATCGAGGTGCCGCACATCTACTTCGCCCACGAGCGCGAGGTCTTCCGCCGCGACGGCATGTGGCTGTCGATCGGCCCGCACCTCGAGCCGGGCCCCGATGAGTCGGTCGAGAAGCAGATCGTGCGCTATCGCACGGTCGGCGACATGACCTGCACCGGCGCGGTCAACTCCGACGCCGCCAGCCTCGAAGACATCATCGCCGAGACCGCTGCCGCCCGGATCACCGAGCGCGGCGCCACCCGTGCCGACGACTCCTTCAGTGAGACGGCCATGGAAGACCGCAAGAAGGAAGGCTACTTCTAGCATGGATCTGCTTCGTTTCTCCACCGCCGGTTCGGTCGACGACGGCAAGTCCACACTCATCGGGCGCCTGCTCTACGACTCCAAGGGGATCTTCGAGGATCAACTGCAGGCCATCGAGCGCACCAGCGCGGCCCGCGGTAACCATCAGGTCGACCTCGCACTCCTGACCGACGGCCTCCGGGCCGAGCGGGAGCAGGGCATCACCATCGACGTGGCCTACCGCTACTTCGCCACGCCCAAGCGCAAGTTCATCATCGCGGACACCCCCGGCCACGTGCAGTACACGCGCAACATGGTCACGGGCGCTTCTACCGCGGACCTTGCCATCGTGCTCATCGACGCTCGCAACGGCGTCCTCGAGCAGTCCCATCGCCACGCCTTCATCGCGGCCCTGCTGGGCATCCCGCACATCGTGGTGGCGGTCAACAAGATGGACCTCGTCGGCTACGACGAGGAGGTCTACAACCGCATCACCGCCGAGTTCGCCGACTGGGCCGCCAAGCTCGACGTCCATGACATCCAGTTCATCCCCATCAGTGCCCTGCACGGGGACAACGTCGTGCAGCGCTCGATGGCCATGCCCTGGTACCAGGGTCCGTCGATGCTGTACCACCTGGAGCACGTCTACATCGGCTCCGATGTGAACCTCATCGACGTGCGCTTCCCGGTCCAGTGGGTCGTGCGTCCACAGAGCGATGAGCACCACGACTTCCGTGGCTACGCCGGCCAGATCGCCTCGGGCACCTTCAAGAAGGGTGACGACGTGGTCGTGCTGCCCTCGGGCAAGAGGTCGAAGGTCAAGGCCATCAGCACCTTCGACGGCGAGCTCGAGGTGGCCAGCCCTCCGCTGTCGGTGATCATGCAGCTCGAGGACGACGTCGATGTCGCCCGCGGCGACCTCATCTGCCGGCCGCACAACCAGCCGGAGGTCACCAACGACTTCGAGGCCATGGTCGCCTGGATGGCCGATGAACCGCTCCGTCCGGGCGGCCGATACATCATCAAGCACGCCACCCGCTCGGCCAAGGCCATCGTCGACGACATGCGCTATCGCATGGACGTGAACACGCTCCAGCGTGATCAGTCGGTCGATGAGCTCGTACTCAACGAGATCGGTCGCGTACGCATCCGAACCAGCACTCCGCTGCTGCTCGACGAGTACCGCCTCTCGCGTGCCACCGGCGGCTTCATCCTCATCGATGAGGCCACCAGCGACACCGTCGGGGCTGGCATGGTCGTGCGTACCCAGCCGGAGCCTGAGCTCGACCTCGAAGAGGCGGAAACGGCCGCCTAGAACGACCACACCGGGTGGGACGCCGCCCGCAACCCGCACGCTCACCGCGGTGGGCCCCACTGCCCAGGGGCTCACCGCGTTCTCTTTGCCTACCGCAAGCCCGCCGAGGCGACCGGCCGTGGCGCTGCCGTTGCAGCGTGTCTCACGGGAAAGGCCACACGACCGGCCGGCGCGCTCTATCGCGTCATTCGTCCCACCGCTCGGGGGACACTCCTCACCACGGCGGCCCAGGCGGCGCTCCGCGGTCGAATGGCCTCCTGCGTGAGTCATCCGACGGCCACATCCTCACCCGCCGGACGATCAGCCTTCCACACGGGCCATCCGGCGGCCACACATCTCGACGCATGTCGTGAGGGCCGCCGTGCGGGATGCTCGCGAGCCGTACTCGAGGCGTCCTGGTGCCGCGTCAGCCACTACCGCCGAGCGGCCGTATCATCGGTGCGTGACAGATTCGAGATCCGCGCCGGGACCCGGCCCCTCGGTCTGCCCGTTCGTGGCGCTCGCCGAGGACCGTGATCGGCGAGCGGACACGCCGGACGATGGCAACCGGTGCTATGCCGAACGGGCGCCCCGGCGTCGCGACTTGGCATACCAGTCGGACTACTGCTACTCGCCCGAGTTCTCATCGTGCTCGGTCTTCCTCTCGTGGGCCGCACGCAACGCGGCCGAGCCCGCCTTCGTGACCGACGCGGCACAGAGGGCCTGGGGCTCCGGCATCACCGCACCGCAGGACCCACTCGCCACCGACGAGCTGAGCCCCGATGCCGAGGACGAGCAGGAGCTGCCATCACCCTCTCCCGAGGGCGGTCTCTTCGGTGCCACGGCCGAGCCGGACGATCCCGACCAGGTCAAGACCAACGAGCAGCTCGACTGGGTCTCGGCCACCGCCTGGTCCGAGGCGCCCTGGGATGAGCGTGCCGAACTGGAAGCCGAAGAGCTCGAGGAGCTCGAGGCCGAGGAGCTGGCCTTCGGGCTCGAGGTAGCCGAGGACGCCGACGAAGACGACGAGCCCGAGCCAGAGGAGGCGACCCAGGCTCCGAAGGTGCCGGCCGCCCTACCCATACGCAAGCGCAAGCCGCCGCAGGAGCCGATCCGCTCGCGTGGCTCAGGCGAGTGGTTCTACGCCGATCCGCCCGGCCGCGACCCGCTGGTCAGCCGGCGCTACGGCGTCACGCCTCAGATCCTGCTGGCGGTGCTGGGTCTCCTGCTCGTCTCCATCGTCGTCTTCCTCATCGCGGCCTCGCTCGGTGGTGGCGACGAGCAGCCGATGGCAGCAGCCTCGCCCTCGCCCGACCCCTCCGCAGCCGTGGCCACGCTGGCGCCGGCCGTGACCCCTGGGCCCAGCCTCGAGCCCGAACCCACGCCGACGCCGAAGCGCAAGACCTACAAGGTCAAGTCCGGCGACTCCCTCACCGGCATCGCCGCCAGGTTCGACGTCAAGGTCAACCACCTGCAGTGCCTCAACGGCATCACCAACAAGAACATCGTCGTCCTCGGTGCCAGGCTGCAGATCCCGCCCGAGGGCTTCAGCTGTCCACAGGGCTGGCGGAACGCGACGCCCGAGCCGTAGGTGCGGCGATGCCGCGCACGCCCGAGCCGTAAGAGCGGCGATGCCGCGCGGGGGAGGCTAGTTCGAGGCGAAGTTGATGGTGGTGATCTTGCCGGCCTCGATGCGGAAGGTGGCGTCGAGGTGCTGCGAGGGCGCATCCGGACGGATCACCAGCAGGTCGGCCTCGTAGGTGTTGCCCATATCGCGGACCTCGCCCGGCACCATCTTCAGGCCGGCATCACCGCGCAGGAACCAGCCGCCGACCTGGGCTACGCCACGCAGCGTTCGGAACCCGTCGCGCACGTGCACACGCATCTCGATCCTCTCGTCCATGAGCTCGACCGCACCCTCACGATCACCGTCATTCAGCTTCTCGAAGAAGATCTCCATCGTGTCTGTCGCACCCATGGCTACAGACTAGGCGACCTGCGCCAACGCTGCTAGAAGCCGCCTCCGGCGCCCCCGCCACCACCGCCGGAGCTGCCACCGCTGAAGCCGCCGCCACCGCTGCCGGACGAGCTCGGCGCACTGCCGATCGATCCCAGTGCGGCGGTCATCGAGGTGAAGTCCGGCACCACGCCCGCGGAGAAGAGGCCGGCCGTGGGTGCTCGGCTGGTGCCGCCGCCGATGCGGCCGCCGTCGCGAGCGCCGATGGCGTACCACAGCGGGAAGTAGGTGCGAGTGGGGGAGGCCGCACCGGTGCGCACGTCCTCCATCGATCGCTCGAGGACCTCCTCGGTCTCCTCGTGCAGGCCCAGGGCATAGGCCCAGACCACGGCTTGGTCGGGCGTCTCGACCCAGGGCAGGGCCTTGCTGGCCACGACCTGGTCCATCGTGCGCGACTGCTCCAGGGTGCGCTGCAGCGTCCGCCGGTAGGCCGCCAACTGCGCGTACATGCGCGCGCCCTCCATGCTCCGCTGGGGCATGGCGCGGGCGATGACGAAGATGGCGATGGCGGCAGCGATGGCTGCGACGGCCACGATCATGAGGCCGCTGCTGGGCAACCGGAAGCCCAGGAACACGCCGGCGATGCCGCCGATGAGCACGACCGCACCACGGCGGGACCAGCGGTCGATGGCATCACTGGGGGCCTCGACGAACCAGCCGTTCCGGGCCACGGTCTCCTCGATGCGATCGTCGAAGCCGCCGACCGACTTGGCGAACTTGGGCACGTCCTCGGGGTCGATGGTGCGGATGGCACCACCGAGGTCCTTGAGCTCGTCGAGCGCGTAGCGTTCGGCTTCGCCGAGGGGGCGGCGCCGATTGCGCGCGAGGCGGGCATCGCGCTGATCGGGCACGGTGATGTCGATCGAGAGCTCTGAGGGTTCGTCCTCTTCGGCGCGGAAGCTGATCTCGCCGCGAGAGGCCAGGTCGACCATGGCCGTGGTCAGCGCGCGGCGCTTGGAGCGGCCGTCGATGAGCACCGCGGCCGCGGCCGGCGACATACCGGGCGGTGGTGCCGGCATGAGGATCGAATCGTCGTCGAGGTACTCGGGATCGCGCCCGTAGCGCAGCCAGGACCAGCCGGCCCAGCCCACCAGGCCCACCAGCAGCAACGGGGCCACCACCAGCCCAGCCATGGCGTCGATCTGCCGCGCCAGCTGCAGGTTGCGGGCGTGCTCGGCGGTGGCCGTGTCGTCGATCGTGCGCATCGCGCTCAGCAGCGCGGCGTCGAAGTCGCAGCGGCGCAGCGGCGGCACCATCTGGTTCTCGAAGATGGACTGCCGCTCGTCGTTGGTGAGGTACGCCGCGCGATAGCCCGGTGCGGCATAGAGCTGCACCTGGCCGTGGCACTCATCGGTGAGGTTGAAGAAGATGGCCAGGCCATCATCGAAGCCCGCGCGACCCACGCCCCACTGGTCGATGAGGGCGATGGCGTCCGCTTCGGTCGCACTGGGCGAGTTGGCCGAGGGCTTGTACTGCGTGTAGATGACGATCTCGGCGCCGGTACGTTCCTCGATGCGGTCGATGTTGGCGTCGAGGCGGCTGATGACGTCGGGGCTGATGACCTCCGCGTAGTCGTAGACCGCGACGGTCGGGATGGGGTCCGGGAAGGGTGGGCCGGCCTGTGGCTCGAGGCCATCGGTCGGGCGCCGCCCCGTGGTGGTCGTGGAACCGCCGCCGTCATCATCGTCGGTGGTGTCGGTCGGCTGCACCGGCTGGGCGCCCGAGCCGACGAGCGCGGCCTCGAGAGCGGTCAGCGCGACCTTGGCCGAGTCGACGAAGGCCTGCTGTGACAGGGTCGACCTGGTCAGCTCGTGGATGGAGTCGTCGATGGTCGCGAGGTCGACGTCCTCCCAGCCCTCGGTCAGCGCGATGCCGCCGCGGGTGGCCGCCTCGTCCTCCTTGACGTTCCAGAAGAGCACCGCACCCAGGCCACTTTCGGCACCGACGTTCCACTCCTCGAGCAGGACGGCGGCCTCCGCCCGGGCCTCGCGGCGGTTGCCGACCTTGGGCTTGCTCTGGGTGTAGACCGCGATGTCGATGCCGGTCTCTTCCTGGAGCGTGACGAGGTCATCGTTGATCTGGGCCTGGTTGACGCTATCGAAGACCCTGGCCTGATCGGAGATGTGCTGATCCGTGCTCCGCGGCACGTAGGTGACGTCCTGGGCCAGGGTCAGCGGTGCCAGCGTCAGGGCCAGCACGAGCGCCAGCGAGAGCAGGCTCGCGATCTGCCGGAGGCGGCTCACTCCTGCACCTCCAGCAGCTCCGAGCGCACGCGGCGCACCAGCTCGGCCGACTGCTCGTAGCGCCCGAAGCTGGGCATGATGTAGGTACCGTCGACGTAGGGTCGCATCGAGGCGAGCAGTTCCAGCGACTGCTCCAGGCCGACCTCCGCGCCACGGTCGCCGGCCGCATGCATGGCCGACCGCACGTCGTCGGGGATGGTGATGCCCGGGACCTCGTTATGCAGGAACTCGGCGTGGCGCGCGGTGTGCAGCGGTAGCACGCCGAAGAGCACCGGCCGCGGCAGGCGGTCGCCCCAGCGGGCCGAGGCGCGCTCCATGAAGCGGTCCCACTGCTCGGTGGCGTAGATGGGCTGGGTCATGATCAGGTGGGCGCCAGCGTCGATCTTGCCGGCCAGCCGCTCGATCTCGGCGTCGGTGTCCTCGGCCGTGGGGTCCAGGGCACAGGCGATGGTGAAGCCGGCCGGGGCACCGATGGGTCGGCCGGCCTGGTCCTCGCCACGGTTGAGCCGCTGCAGGATGCCGATGAGCCCGATGCTATCGATGTCCCAGATACCGGTGCCGCTGGGGTAGTCGCCCACGCGCGGCGGATCGCCGGTGAGCGCGAGGATGTCGCGGATGCCCAGGGCGTGGGCGCCCAGCAGTTCCGACTCCAGAGCCATGAGGTTGCGGTCGCGGGTGGTGAAGTGGATGAGCGACTCGAGACCCAGGTCACGCTGGACGGCGAAGCCGACGGACATCGCGCCCATGCGCACCCGGGCCATGGCGCTGTCGCTGATGTTGACGAGGTCGGCGCCGGCGTCACGGATGAGCTCGGCCGAACCGAGCGTGCGCTCGATGCGCACCGAGCGCGGCGGGTCGATCTCGACGCTGATGACGAAGCGGCCCTCGGCCAGCTTCTGCGCCAGCCCCGTGGGCGGCGGAGCATCGGCCGCGGCCGCGGCACCCTGGTCGTCTGATGCGGTACGGGGACGGGGGGCGGCGGTCGCCGTCTCGGTCGTGGCCGGCGTCTCCACCGCTGCGGCACTGGCCCGGCGGGCGATCTCACGGTCGAGCGCCTGACGCATGGCCGCCACGTGCTCGGGCGTGGTGCCACAGCAGCCACCGATGAGTCGGGCTCCGGCGTTCAGGAAGGCCGGCACCTCCTCGGCGAAGTAGGACGGCTCGGCGGCCCACACGAACTCACCGCTGACGCGGCCTGAGAGGCCGGCGTTGGGCATGATCAGCAGCGGCGTGCCGCCGAGGTCCAGGGCCATGGCTTCGGCGGCGTCGATGCCGGCGATGGGGCCGGAGCCGCAGTTGACGCCGATGGCATCGACGTCCGCTTGATGCAGGGCACGGGCGGCCGCGGCTGGGTCGGTGCCGTCGGCCATCTTGAGGTCCTCACCGAAGGTCAGCGAGGCCACGATCGGCAGGTCCGACAACCGGCGCGCTGCCTCCACGCAGGCCAGTAGGTGCTCGAGGTCGCTCGAGGTCTCGATCTGGACGATGTCGACCCCGCCCTCCAGTAGCGACTCGAGTTGCTCGGTGACCGAGGCGGCGGCCACCTCCGGCGAGACGTGGCCGGGACCATGCAGCGGCGAGCTGACGGGACCGATCGAACCAGCCACCAGCACGTCCACCCCCGAGACCTCGCGGGACTCGCGAGCGAGCTGGGCCGCACGGCGATTGATCGGCCCGGTGCGGTCGGCCAGTCCCAGCGGCGCGAGGTGCTGCCGACTGGCCGTGAACGAGTCGGTCTCGATGATGTCGGCGCCGGCCGCGATGTACTCACGGTGCACCGCGCTGACCACGTCGGGCCGGCTCAGCACCAGCTCATCGAGCGAGGCGCGCTGGGGCGTGCCGCGGCTGTAGAGCAGCGTGCCCATGGCGCCGTCGAGGAGCAGCGGACGCTCGGCGATGCGCTCGGCGAATGCCCGGCGGGCGTGGGAGGTGGAGGACGTCTCGGCCATCGAAAGCCAAGGGTACCCCGACGCGCGAGGTCGTTCGCGCACGCGCCGGACCGGAAGCGCGGCTGAAGGCGACGTACGATGCTGGGACCGCTCCCACGACCACGCCGTGACCGCACGTACGACACCAGCTGGAGGACCAGTGACCGACGCGCTCCGCCCCGATGGGCTGCCCGAGCCTCGCACCGACTTCGAGTCGGCCGTGGTCGACTTCCTCATCGACCTCTTCGAGGCCTATCCCACGTGGGGCACGAACACCGGCTACCACCGCGTCGACGGTCGCTGGCCCGACCTCACCGAGGCCGGCCGATCCGCACGCCTGGCGACCTTCGCACGCCATCGTGCGAGGCTCGAGGGCTTCGCCCACGACGCGCTCTCGGCTGACGAGTCGATCGACCGGGCCATCCTGCTCGAGGAGATCGACAAGGTCACCTTCGGCGAGGAGGTGCTGCGCTCGGAGACCTGGGATCCGCTCGAGATCGTGTATCTCGTGGGCGGCGGGCTGTTCGGCGTGCTCTCGCGCGAGTTCGCCCCCTGGTCCGTACGCGGTGCCGCGCTTCGCTCGCGTATCGAGGGCCTGCCCGAGCTGCTGTCCGCCGCGTTGGCCGGGTTGACCGGGCTGCCCGACCGTCCGGTGGGCCTGCTCCAGCTCGAGACCGCGCTCGGGCAGTTGGCCGGCGTGACCGACCTCGTCGACTCCTCGGTCACCGAAGCGAAGCGACGCGCTGATGCCGGCGAGGCACCCGAGCTGGTGGCGCCGTTGGAGGCTGCGGCCACTGCCGCACATGCCGCCGTCGAGAACTTCCGCACCGGACTCGACACCAGCATCCGCCCACGCGCCGAAGGTGAGGGTCGCCTCGGACCGGAGCTCTTCGCCCAGAAGCTGCGCCATACGCTCGGCTCCGACCTCACGCCCGACGAGTTGCGTGAGCGTGCCTGGGCCGACTACCACGCGGTTCGGGCGGAGATGGTTCGCCTCGCCCGCGAGCTATGGTCGACCTGGATCCCCGACGCGCCGTTGCCGGAGGTGGCGCCGGGTGACGAGGCCGGCGAGCACGCGCTCGTGCAGCGCGTCCTCGACGCGGTCGCCGAGCAGCACCAACAGCCCGACGGCCTGATCGCCTTCTGCGAGGACGAGATCGACCGCATCAGCGACTTCGTGCGCGAGCGCGAGGTCATCAGCCTGCCTGAGGACCCGCTCGTCATCACCTGGACGCCGGTCTTCCTGCGGGCGGCCGCGCGCGCCTTCCTCGACAGCCCTGGCCCGCTCGACCGGGGTGAGCGATCGCACTTCTGGATCACTCCGCCCGATGAGAGCCAGGGTCCGGAGGCCGTGGCCTCGTACTTGCGCGAGGAGAACGACGCCTCGCTGCGCGTGCTCAGCATCCACGAGGGCATCCCCGGCCACTACCTGCAGCTGGCCGCCTCCAACCGCTGCGACTCGCTGGTGCGCACGGTCTTCACCAACGGTATGTTCGCCGAGGGCTGGGCCGTCTACATCACGCAGGTCATGTACGACGCGGGCTATGCCGCGGACGATCCCGGCTTCGCCCTGCAGCACTGGAAGATGTACCTGCGAGCGACGACCAACGCCGTGCTCGATGTCGAGACGCATACCGGTGGCATGACCGATGCGCAGGCCATGACCCTGATGGTCGATGGTGCCTGGCAGGAGTTGGATGAAGCCCGCGGCAAGTGGCTGCGCGCGCGCATCAGCTCGACGCAGCTGTCGACGTACTTCGTCGGCTCGCTCGAGATGTGGGACCTCGAGGTCGAGGTCCGGCGCCGGCTCGCGGTCGCCGCCGGCGCGCCTGTCGGTGCTGTGCCCGAGCAGCACATCCGTGGCGGCATGGACGACTCGCCCGGCTTCGACAAGCGCGCGCACCTGGAGCAAGTCATCAGCTACGGCACGCCGCCGGTGAAGTGGTGCCGTGAGCTCGTGCTGCGTGACCTGGAGGCTGGCACCGCTTGAGCGATCTCAGGCCCGACTCTCCGATCCAGCGGCCGGACACGGCCCGACCGCGTCAGGACGCTCCGGCTGACGTGGCCCCGCCGACGATCGAGGAGCTGGAGGCCATCCGCCGCCATCTTGTGCGGCTGCCCGGCCAGGAGGGTGCCATCGTGGCCGATGACACCGAGCTGGGCGTGACCTTCGTGCGCGGACCTGGTTCGGGGCCGGATCTGACCTACGCCGCCATGCCCCGTTGGGGTGCCGATACCTGGGCCGATGCACTGGCGACGGTGCGGGCGCGGATGCTCGACGAGAACACCTGGCCCTCACTACTGCTCACCGACCGCTTGGAGCACCCACCGGAGCTACCCGCAGAGCTGGAGCAGCAGGGCTGGATGCCGGTCGTGAGCGAGACCGTCATGGTCACGGGACGTGCCGCAGTCGTGCCGCACCTCGATCCGGGCATGCGCATCGAGGCCGTACGAGCCACTGCACTCGACACCCACGAGGAGCTCGAGCGGCGCATCTTCGGCATCGGCGCGGACCAGGCCGGGCGGCGGCGGGCCGCCATCGCCGTGGCCATCGAGGCCGGCACGTTGCGGGCCTGGGTCGTGTGGCTGGGCGATGAACCGGTGGCTGTGGCTCGACTCTCACAGGCCGATGGTGCCGCCGGTCTGCAGGGCATCGGCGTGGTCGAGGGCTACCGCGGACAGGGATACGGCACGCTCATCACGACGATCGCCACCCGCACCGGCATGGCTACGGGCAATCGCCTCGTGTGGCTCTCGGTCCGCGAGGACAACGAGCCGGCCGTGCGAGCCTACGACGCGCTTGGCTTCGAGCGCGTCTTCAGCTGGACGCGGTGGCTGCTGACGGAGGACCCCCGCCGCCGCTGATCCGCCCGGGCCTACTCGCCCTTGGCGGCGGGGAGATACATCTCCTCGACGTATTCGGCCAGCATGCGCGTGGTGGAGAAGTCCCACAGCGACGTGCGCTGGGCCTCACGCATGCGGTTCAGCCAGCCCTGCGGCAGGCCGTCGGCATCGCGGTCATACCACAGCGGCACGATCTCCTCCTCCAGCAGGCGGTAGAGGTCCTGGGCGTCGGCCCAGTCCTGTGCGCCCTCGTCGGGGTTGGGGTCGCGGCCACCGATGGCCCAGCCGTTGTTGCCGTGGAAACCCTCGTCCCACCAGCCGTCGAGGATGGACAGGTTGATGACGCCGTTCATGGCCGCCTTCTCACCCGACGTGCCTGACGCCTCCAGCGGCCGACGCGGGTTGTTGAGCCAGACGTCGGCCCCCTGCACGAGGTGCCGGCCGACGCGCATGTCGTAGTCCTCGAGGATGAAGATGCGACCGCGCAGCGCGTCCGAGCGGCTGTGCTCGAAGATCGTCTGGATGACGCCCTGGCCGGGGCGGTCGGCAGGATGGGCCTTGCCCGCGAAGACGAACTGCACCGGACGGTCGGCGTCGGTGATGATCCGCGTCAGACGCTCGATGTCGCTGAAGAGCAGGGAGGCCCGCTTGTACGTGGCCATGCGACGGGCGAAGCCGATGGTCAGGACCTGCGGATCGAGGATCTCGCCCAGCTCGGCGAGCGTTTCGGGGGCCTCGCCGTGACGGGCCAGCTGCCGGCGGAGACGGACGCGGGCGTACTCCTGGAGCGCGGCCTTCTGCTGGATGTGCGCAGCCCACAGGTCGCGGTCGGGCACCAGGTTCATGCGCTCCCAGAAGCGATCGGCCTCGGTCTCGCTCTCCTGGTGATCGAGATCACCACCGAGCTCCTCGAGGGCCTTGCGCATCGGCCGCCCGACCCACGTCGGCGGGTGCACGCCGTTGGTGATGCCGCTGATGCCGTGGTCGATGATCTGGCTCCAGGTCTCGTCGGCGACGCGGCCGTGGAGCTGGCTCACGCCATTGGCCTTGCACGTGTTGCGCAGGGCGAAGGCGGTCATGTCGAACTGGCTGCTGTCGCCGTCGACGCCCAGGCCCATCCGCAGGATCTGCTCGATGTCGATGCCGCTGGCCTTCGCCTCCGGCGCGGTCAGGTCACGCACGAGGTCGGCCGCGAATCGCTCGTTGCCGGCAGGGACCGGGGTGTGGATCGTGAAGACGGCCCTGTCGCGAACCTGCGTGAGGGCCTCCTCGAGCGTGGCGCCCTGGGCCACCAGCTCTCGTGCCTGCTCCACGAGCATGAACGCGGAGTGACCCTCGTTGAGGTGCCAGGCCGACGGGGAGATGCCGAGCTTGCGCAGCGCACGCACGCCACCGACGCCCAGGATGAGCTCCTGGTGCAGGCGCATCTCGCGGCCACGGACGTAAAGGATGTGGCTGATGGGCCGATCGCTCTCGGCGTTCTCGGGCACGTCCGTGTCCAACAGCAGCAGGGGCACGCGGCCCACCTGCACGACCCACACCGCGGCGTACACGGTGCGGCCCGGCAGCTCGACAGAGATCGTGGCCGGCTCGCCCAGCGGATCGACCGCGCGCAGCAGCGGCAAGCGCTCGGGCTGGAGGTTGAAGTAGCCGTGCTCCTGGTGGCCGTCAGCATCGATGTTCTGGCGGAAGTAGCCGCGGCGGTAGAAGAGGCCGACGGCCACGAAGGGGATGGCCATGTCGGAGGCGGCCTTGCAGTGATCGCCGGCAAGGACGCCGAGGCCGCCGGAGTAGATCGGCAGCGACTCCTGCAGGCCGTACTCGGCGCAGAAGTAGGCCACCGGGCCGTCGACCTCCCCGCCGTGCTTTCGCGCGAACCAGTGCTCGCGGCCGTTGGCCATGTAGCGGTCGAAGTCGGTCAGGATCGTCTGGTACTGGACCATGAAGTCGGGATCCTCGAGCAGCGAGGTCCAGTCACGCTGCACGCGCAGCACCGCCACCGGGCTGCGGTAGTTGAGCCAGACCCGGCGGTCGATACGCGCGAAGAGCGAGCGCACCTCCGGGTGCCAGGACCAGTACATGTTGTAGGCGAGTCGGTTGAGACCTTCGAGTGCCGGAGGCAGGCGATGGTCAGGGGTAGGCAAGGTGGGGATGGGAGTTCGGAAGGGCATATCGGCCGTAGCGTAGCGTGAGTGCCGCGACCGCGCGTCGGCTGGGAGCGCTACCAGCACCACGGCGTACCATGGCGCGCACCATGCGTATCGCGATGATCGCCTCCGAGTGCGAACCCTGGGCCAAGACCGGCGGTCTGGCTGACGTGGTCGACGCGCTCTCACGGGCACTGCAGGCTCCTGCTCCCACCGGCCCCGGCCACGAGGTCGACGTCTACATGCCGTACTACCGCGGCCTGACCCCACCCGTTGACCTCGTGCCCCTGGGGTTGCGCGTACCGGTCGGCAGCGAGGACGGCGTGGCGCGGCACGAGACGGTCACCCTCTGGAGCGGCGAGGCCGATGGCTACCGCCTGCGTCTCGTGGAGCACGCGCCCTCGTTCGATCGCGACAGCTACTACATGGATGGCACCTCCGACTACGTCGACAACCCGGCTCGCTTCACGCTCCTCGGCCGCGCCGCGCTGGAGGCCATCCGCGCCGAGGCCCGCCCCGTCGACGTCATCCACGGCCACGACTGGCAATCGAGCCCGGCGTTGCTCTCGCTCCGGCACCGATACGGCGGCGATCCGCTACTGGCAGGTGCAGCCACGATGCTGACCTGCCACAACCTCGCCTATCACGGTTGGACCCCGAACGACGCCCTGTGGCAGCTCGACTTGCCCGAACGCGTCGGCGACAACCCCGACGGCATCGATCTGCTGCGCGAGGCCATCCTGGCCGTGGACATGGTCAACACCGTCAGCCCCACCTACGCCGCCGAGTCGCTCACGCCGGAGTACGGCGCCGGCCTCGACGATGCACTCCGTGAGCGGGGCGACCGCTACATCGGCATCATCAACGGCATCGACACCGACCTCTGGGACCCGGCCACCGATACCACCCTGGTCGCGCCGTACGACGGCACCGATCTCGCGCCCAAGGCGCTGACCAAGACGGACCTCGCCGAGCGCAATGGACTCGACCCCGACGGACCGCTGCTGGGCGTCATCGGCCGGCTCGATCCGCAGAAGGGCTTCGACCTCGTGACCCGCGCTACGCCGCAGCTGGTCGAGATGGGCGCCCGGTTGATCGTGCTCGGGACGGGGCATCCGCAGCTGGTGGCGGGGCTGAAGGAGGAGGCGACTCGCCATCCCGACCGAGTCGCGGTGCTCGAGCGCTTCGACCGCGACGAGGCCAGGCGCATCTACGCCGGCTCGGATCTCTTCCTCATGCCCTCACGCTTCGAGCCCTGCGGACAGGGGCAGATCATCGCCATGCGCTACGCCACCCCGCCGGTGGTGCGGGCGAGCGGCGGCCTGGCCGATACCGTCATCGACGCCGACCAGGACCCCGAGCGGGGGACGGGCTTCGTCTTCGGGCCGGCCGACCCGGCGGCCCTTGTCGGCGCGGTACGGCGAGCGCTCACGGCCATGAGGGACCCGGGACGTTTCCGTGGCATCCAGGCCAACGGCATCGCGCGGGACCACTCCTGGCGCGCACCGGCAGCGGCCTACGAAGCGGCCTACGAGCGCGCGATCAGCGGACGATGAGGAGCGCGTCGAGCGTCGACTGACCTCGGTAGCCGGAGATCTCCACCCGATGTGTGCCCGGCTTGAGCGCGCGGCTCCAGACGATCTTGCGATGTCCGGCCTTTCTGGCCCGGAGCGAGACCGCCGTCCACTTGCCGTCATCGACACGCACGCGCAGGTGTCCGCGCTTGGGCCCGACCCAGGCCACGATGGCCAGGGCCTTGCCCTGGAACGATGTGCGCAGGCTGTCCGTGAGCCCGGCCGTCACGAGGACCGACCCGCCGTAGGCCTTCTTGGCCTTCTTCGTCCTCCACTTGGGCGGAACCTTCCAGGCACTGGAGCTCGAGTCACGCACGGTGAGACGTGCGGCGATCTTGCGGCTGTACGCGGTATTGCCGGCCTTGTCCGTGGCCAGGACCCGGAAGAGGTTGCTCTGACCCGGCTTGAGCCGGACGAGGGCCGTCTTGTTGCTGACCCTGCGCACCGTGCGCCAGCCGGTGCCGGGGCGCTTGCGCTGCAGCACGGCTGACCTCACGCCGCTCCAGGCATCGCCCAGGTTCCACTGCAGCCAGGTCCGGGCCACGCCCTTGCGAGTGAGCGTGTTGGCGCCACCCACGATGCGCGGGCGCAGCTGCGTGACGGTGGGACCGTCGCGGTCGATGATCAGCGAAAGGGCTCGGCTGTGCGAGGACAGGCCTGCGCCGCCGGCGACGACACCGAGGTCGTACGCACCGTGTGCCGGCTTGCCGGTCTTGAGCGTCAGCGTCAGGTTCGTGCCCAGGTCGTTCTTGCCGGTGCCCGAGAGGCTCTGGCGCGCGAACGAGCCGGAGCCGGCGTAGGCCGGGAGTCCCGTCAGCGACAGATTGGCCACGCCTTCCCAGCCGCCACCGCGCTGGATATCGACGCGGACCGTGCGCGTCCTCTCACGGCCGGCGACCTTCAGCGCGCCGTGCGAGACCCAGGCCCGCACCTGCGGTGAACCCGTGAGCACATTGACGTCGAGGACGCGGTTGGGCGGGTCGGTGTCGCCGACGCCGGTCCAGACGGGGTCGCTCTTGCTATCCCAGTCGAGCCGGCCGGCGGCACGGATCGTCCGGCGCATGAAGTTCACCGACGAAGGCCTGCCCTTGTCGGAGATCCACCTCGCGACGGCGCCGGTCACGTGCGGCGCGGCCATGGATGTGCCGGTCATGTAGGCCGGGGCCCCGTCGGGGTCGTCCCTGTTGGTCGAGGCCACACAGGTACCGGGCGCGACGACATCCACGTCCGCCCCGTGATTGCTGTAGCTGGCGTAGGTATCGTCCGCTTCGCCACCGTAGCCGCAGCCGGCCCTGGGGCCGGATCCGCCGCCCACGCCGTCGGTATCGGTGATGGCACCGACGCTGATGACCTGGTCGAATCCACCCGGCGCCGCATAGTTCGCGTCGGCGCCGTCGTTGCCTGCGGCGGCCACCACCGTCACACCCATCTGCGTGAGCGTACAGATCGACTGCTGCATGGGGTCGGCCACGGGGTTGCCCAGGATGGCCCCGCAGTCCTCCTGGTAGTCGACGCGGTTGGTCTCGATGCTGAGGTTGACGACGTCGATGTCAGGGGTGTCGTTGGAATGCGTGCCGATGACCCAATCGAGCCCACAGACGACCGCTGCCTCATCGCCGTAGAGGCCCTTGAACACGCGAACCGACCAGAGGCTGGCGCCGGGAGCGACGCCGACCGTGCCCACGCCGTTGTCGCGAGCGGCGATGGTGCCGGCCACGTGCGTGCCGTGACCGTCGGTGTCACCCCACCAGCCGTCCGTGTCCTTGGTCTTGCCCGGCTCGTAGGCTTCGTTCACATCGCCCGTGACGGGGTCGTCGTAGCAGTTCACACCACCGGCGATGTTGAGCTCGCTGCTGCCCACGTCGATGGGCACGCCCGCGGCGGTACCAGGACCGATGCCCGTGTCGATGACCGCTACGTGGGCGTTGACGTCCGACCCCGGGACGGTGTCGCCGGTCCAGGCCTTCACGCGCCGGGTGCTCGAGGGGACGGACTGCCCGGCGATCCTGATCTTGCGCGCCTCGCGGATGCTGGTGACGTCCGGGTCGGCGGCCAGCTCGGCGGCCTCGGCCGGGGTCAACTTCGCCGAGAAGCCGGTGACGGCGTTGCCGTAACGGTGGCGGGCCTTGACGCCGTGTCGCGCGGTGATGTCCTTGGTGGCCTCACGCGCTGCCTTGGCCCGCTGGCGGATACGCTGTTTGGCACTCTTGCTCGAGGGCTCGATGGCGCGATCCGAGTCCTTCACCGACACGGTCACGATGTAGTCGCGAGGCTTGCCCGCCGGGGCCGCCATGGCGGTGGCCGGCAGCAGCGCGGCGAGCAGGGCCACACAGAGGGCGATCGAGAGAGAGACGACTGGCGCCCGTCCGAAGGACACGGCTCCTCCAAGTGGTGCTGGGAACGCTACTGTATCGCGCCTTGCGTCTTTGCCCAATCGAGGGCCCCTGGCTGTTGGCCGGGCTGGGCTCGGCACCCCGGAAAGGACGAACGAGGGGTCGCATCACGGCTTCCGAGCATCGCCGATCAGTGACCCCTCGAACGTGGATGCATGGTGCGGTTCGCAGCGGTGCAGCCTGTACCACCCGAATGTCAGGGGGCTGTGGCCCGGAAGTGTGGTTCCGGCGCTCGGGGGCGCACGGTCGGCCGATTCCGGTGCATCCTTAGGGCCGCCGCGCTCGTCGTCGGCATCGTCGGGGGTCGGTCACAGGGAGGTACGAGAGCGAGATGGGTCTGCTGGAGGGCAAGCGAGCCCTGATCTTCGGCCTGGCCAACGATCATTCCATCGCCTGGGGCATCGCCCAGGCCTTCCATCGTGAGGGGGCCACCGTCGGCTTCGCCTCCATGGAGATGCTCATGGAGAAGCGCGTCAAGCCGCTGGCGGCAAAGCTCGACTCGCCTTTCGTGGAGGCCTGCGACGTGCAGAAGGACGAGGACATCGCGCGCGTCTTCGCCAGGTGGAAGGATCAGTTCGGCGAGCTCGACATCCTCATCCACGCGGTCGCCTTCGCCAACAAGGATGAGCTCAAGGGCGAGTTCATCGATACCTCGCGCGATGGCTTCCTGCTGGCCCAGGACATCTCGGCCTACTCGCTGGTGGCCCTCGCCCGTGAGGCTCGGCCGCTGCTGACCGAGAGCGGCACCATCCTCACGCTCTCCTACTACGGGGCCGAGAAGGCCGTTGCCAACTACAACGTCATGGGCGTGGCCAAGGCTTCCCTGGAGGCCTGCGTCCGCTACCTCGCGGTCGACCTGGGCAAGGACGGCATCCGCGTCAACGCCATCAGCGCCGGCCCCGTGCGTACGCTCTCGGCTTCCGGTGTTTCCGGCTTCAAGAAGATGCACAAGCTGTTCGAGCAGATCAACCCCATGCGCCGCCCGCTCTCGATCGACGACCTGGGCAACTCCGCGGTCTACCTCTGCTCCGACATGAGCCGCGGCACCACCGGCGAGATCCACTACGTGGACGGCGGCTACAACATCATCGGCGTGCCCGAGGTCATCGACTGACCTTGTCGTGAGCCGGCTCCCCAGCCTCGGTCCTCGCGGTGAGGGCTGGGTCGTCCTCCAGTTCCTGCTGCTGCCGGCCGTCGCCTTCGCCGGACTCTTCGATCCGTTCGCGGTCTCGCCGCCCCTGGGGATAGCCTCGCTGTTCGGACTCGGGCTCATGGGCGCTGGCGCGCTGCTGCTCGGCCGCGGGCTGCTTGACCTGGGCCGCAGCCTCACGCCGCTGCCCCACCCGCGGGACGGCGCGCAGCTGGTGGTCTCGGGGGTCTACGCCCTCGCGCGGCATCCCATCTACGGCGGGCTCATCCTGACCGCCTTCGGCTGGAGCCTCGCTTCGGCCAGCCCGCTGACGGCGGCGCTGACGGCGCTGCTCGCGGTCTTCTTCTGGTTCAAGTCTGCGCGCGAGGAGGCCTGGCTACGCCAACGCTACGCCGGCTACGAAGCGTACGCGGGCAGGACCAGGCGCTTCGTGCCCTACCTCGTCTAGACAGGAAGAAACCCGGTGGCGAGGTCGGGAGGAGGGGGCCGACCTTGCCACCGGGCAAAAGAGTTCGCGTCATCTGGTCCACCCCCATTTCGTGAGGGAGAGGGGTTCCTCACGACGTAGGGCCGTGCAGTGGAACGATGTCGCTATGGGGATATCTGACGCGAATCCTGCACCGGTTCGAACGGTCTGTGCACCCCACCTTGGTACGACCGCCCCCCGTACCCGGGGACCATCCCGCGTGCGCAGTGGTGGGGTCTGGTGTGGTCGACCTCCGGGAGCGAGGCCGACCACATGCGCCGATGGGTCGCGGGGCGTTCGTCTACGTCCCTGCGCGCGTGATCGCTACCAGCCGCGTGTGCCCGGGCCGCCCTTGAACGGGCCAGTCACGTCGGGTGTGATCCAGCCGCCGTAGAAATCGCCCGCCTGTGGCACGACTCGATGGTCGTCCACCCAGGCCTCGTCGACCGATCCCGGGTAGAAGGCGATGTGACCGGCGAGCGTCTCGAAGCCCCGCAGCGGCCGCGGATAGGTCCACGCTGCATCGCGGCGCACCCGCCCGCCGGCGTCGATCTCGAAGTAGCTGGCCTCACCCTTGAACTCACAGGCGGTGCGGCGCTTCGTCGGGCGCAGCAGGTCCATGCGCACGTCGTCGGGTGGCAGATACCAGGCCGGTGGATGGGAGGTCTCCAGCACTCGCAGCGCCCGCCGGGTGTCGGCGATGACGGTGCCGTCGACGACCACGCGGATGCGTCGCTCGGACGGCTCGACCCGTGGAGGTCGCGGGTAGTCCCAGACCGACTCGACCATCTGCTTCGGGGAGTCGCTCACGAGGCGGCCTCCTCGTCCGCGAGCGAGAGCACGCCGTCGGTGGTCCAGATATCGGTGTGGGGCACGAAGGCGGCCCACGCGAACCAGAAGTGATCGCCGTGACCGAGGGGTTCCAGCGTCGTGCCTGCGAGGGGACCGTCGACCGCGCGGCCGGTGATGTCCCAGGTGCTGCCGGTCTCGGCGTCGGTGATGGGCGCGTCCTCGTCATCGCCGCGCTCGAAGGTCAAGGTCTGGTCGTCGACGACCGCTGAGAAGACGCCCGTGGCACCGACGTCTCGGCCTTCGTCCACGTAGCTCCGGTCGAGCGCCGAGTTGGCACCCGGGGCCCAGAGTGCGACCGTGGGCTGGCCCTCGAACTCGAGGTTGACCGCGCCCACCCCGCGTAGCTCCGAGTAGGGGATCGATAGCGGTGCCTCGCTCGACTGCTCACCGAGTGCGACCACTCGCTCCTTGGGTGCGAGGCGGCCGTCGGTCACGCCGTCGAAGAGGAACGGCTGCTGATCGATGGTGTCGTAGCCGACGTACGGGTTGCGACCGTAGTCGCGGCGGTGGCCGGTGTCGCGGCTGAGCACGACGCCGTCGGGATAGGCCTCGGCGAACTGGTCGAAGCCGATGAGCTGGCTGGGCACGAACTCGAGCTTGGCGCCGGTGAGCTCACCGACGATGCCCTGGCCGGTGGCCTGCTGCCACCACGACTCGGTCTGGCGGTCGTACATGACCATGTCCGAGAGGCGCAGGTTGCCGCTCACGCCGAAGTCATGGAGCCTGCCGTCGAGCTCGCGCTCGAAGACGAGCGCGGTGTGACAGAGCGGGCAGAAGGTGACGATGACGGGCACGTCGCCGACGGTGTCGTTGACGATCTCGTGCCAGGTCAGCACGGCCAGCGGATAGGCCCGGGCGTCGCCGTCGATCTCGAGGGCGATGACCGGCCCCTGCTCGGTGACCCAGCTGCGTGCCTCCTCGATGGATTCGAACGTCGGCTCGTCGACGGCGGGGATGCCGTCCTTGCCCGGGCCGCCGGACATGATCTCGTCGAAGGGCACGGAGCTGATCTCGAAGTCGGTCGACCAGCCACCGGTGGGGAAGCGAGGTGTGCCGGGATCCTCGATCTGTCCAGGGCGCGTGGGCACGAACTCGCCCGCGGCGTCCTCCTGGGCGCTGACTGTGGGGGATGTGGTGGGGATACTGGTGAGCGCCACCGCGGCGGCCAGCCCGAGAGCGGCGGCTGCGGCGCCGATGGCGATGCGGTTCATGCCCGCGACCGTATGCTTGAGATAGCGACAGGAATGTGACACCGGCCACGTTCCACTTCGCGCTCGTCATCGTTCCGTCATCTGCCGCGAGGGGAGACCATCCATGCCCAGGCCACTGAAGGTCGGCGTCCAGCTGCCGGAGGTCGAGTACGAACCACGCTGGAAGGACCTCGCCCAGATGGCTCGCGTGGCGGAGGATATCGGCCTCGACTCGGTGTGGGTGGGCGATCACTACCTCTATCGCCATCCCGACGGCACGCGCGGGCCCTGGGAGGCCTGGACGCAGCTGGCGGCGATCGCCGCCGTGACCTCGCGCGTGGAGATCGGGCCGCTGGTGGCCTCCACCTCGTTCCACGAGCCGGGCGTGCTGGCCAAGATGGCCATGACCGTCGAGGAGATCAGCGGCGGGCGGCTGATCCTGGGTCTGGGTGCCGGCTGGAATGAGGCTGAATACCGCGCTTTCGGGTTCCCCTTCGACCACCGTGTCTCGCGCTTCGAGGAGGCCTTCACCGTCATCCGCACCCTGCTGCGCGAAGGGGCCATCGACTTCGAGGGCCAGTACTACACGCTGCGCGACTGCGAGCTGTTGCCGCGCGGGCCGCGGCCGGAGGGTCCGCCGCTGCTCATCGGTTCGAGTGGCCCGCGCATGCTGCGCATCACGATGCCCCACGTCGAGCAGTGGAACGCGTGGTACTGGTGGTTCAAGAACGACCCGGCGCAGGTGCCGGAGCTGCACGAGACGGTCGACGCCGCCTGCGCCGAGGTCGGCCGCGACCCGGGTACCGTCGAACGGACCGTCGCAGCCTACGTGGAGCTGCCGGGCTCGGAGGGGCTACGCGTGTTCGACCGCGACACCGCACCGCCGATCAGCGGCACGCCCGAGGAGATCGCCCGATCGCTGCGCGCGTTCGCTGATGTCGGCGTGAGCCACGTCCAGCTCGTCATCGACCCCGTCACGCCAGCGGGTGTGGAGTCGCTGGCCCCGGTGCTGGAAGCCCTCGACGCCGGCTAGGCCTTCGCTGCAGCAGATCCTCGGTCGGTCGGCTGGGTGGCCCATGACCGTGTAGTAGGCGAGGTTGGGCTGCTGGACGTCCATCCGGCCGATCTGGCAGATGATCGGCGCCGATGACTCAAGCTCGAGCGCGTACTGGCCCAGCGGGATCTGGTAGCCGTCGATGGGGTCGCTGATGGTCAGGCAGCGAACCCGCCGGGCTCCCACCGTCTGCACCGGCAGCACGTCGGGCTCGCGGTCCTCGAAGTAGACCGTGATGGTCACCGCGGCATCCTCATCACCGGGGTTGAGCATGATCAGCGACTCGTGCCCGTAGGGCGGCCTGTCGCCCGGTGCGGGGATGTCGCCGTCAGGGAAGTACCAGGTGTGGGAACCGTTCGCACTCATGCGCTCGAGCTCGATCCCGTGAGGATGCGGCGCATGCGCTCGAGCACCATCTCCGCACCCTTGGCGCCGTACTCGCGGTTGGCCTCCCGCGCGCTCTCGAGATACCACTTCGACGTGTCGAGGTGGTCCATGTCCACGGTCTCAGGCGCCAGCTCCATCATCAGCGAGGTCTCACCGATACCGGCGTGGTCGAACGAGTAGCGGCTGATGATCTCGTCATCCATCAGCGGGTAACCGCGGATCCAGGCGAAGGGGTCGGCCCCACGCTCGTGATCGGCGTAGTAATCGGCCATCTCGTTGCTGCCCCACCAGCCTTCGCCACGCTCGGCTTCGATGAACTCGAAGATCGCCGTTCGTGCCGCCGTGCGGAAGGCGAGATCGGTGGGCATGCCCTGGAAGAAGTTCTCCGACTGGTGGTGGATGAAGAAGTGCATGTTGCGGAAGCCCACCCGCAGCAGGCTGCGGAAGATGTCCTTGACCACCGGGATGAGGTGCTCGGCCTCGATCTGCAGGCTGCCCTTGAGCTCCGGCCCCTCGACCGCGTAGCTCGCCGGACCCCACCAGAACGTGGGCAGCAGGACAAGGTCCATCTCCTGCTCCAGTCGTTCGGCCGTGCGCACGACACAGAGCGTGTCCATGCCCACCGACATGTGCTGGCCGTGATACTCCAGCGGGCCCACCGGCCAGACCAGCGGCCAGTCCTCCCTGATGGCGGTGCGGATGTGGTGGGGCAGCATGTTCTCGTAGCGCATGACGTCTTCCTAGAGTTCGATCTCGATGAGATCCATGTAGCGGCCCTCGTTGAGCATCGCCGACGGGCCCGACTCGCTCACGAGGATGCCGTTCTCCCAGCGGCAACCGAAGTCGTCGTCATGGAAGAACGTGTCCGCCTGGAAGGTCATGCCCGGCTCGATGGTGTACTCGCTCGTAGCCTCCATCCAGGGCTTCTCGACCTCCATCAAGCCGAGTCCGGTACAGGGCCCGTAGAGGTAGTGGCGCATCATGCCCGCGTCGCGCACGAACTCCTCGTACTTGATGGCTACCTCCTTGGCCACGATGCCTGCCTGCACCCACTCGTAGGTGCGGTAGTGCATGTCGCGGCAGAACTCGACGAGCTTCCGCTGCCGCTCGTTCATGGGTCCCAGGCAGATGGGCCGGCCGACCGAGGGCGAGTAGCCGTCCACCCTTCCACCGACGTCGATCTGGATGATCTCGCCGACCTTCAGCGGCGCATGGGTCGAGCGCGAGATGCCGTTGGTCGTCCGGCGGCCGGAGAACGAGTAGACCGTATGGGCCTCACCCTCAGCGCCGTTGGCGTAGAGCTCGGCGACGGCGATCCCGGCCAGCTCCAGCTCGGTCATGCCCGGCTTGACGGCCTTGAGCATGGCCTCGAGCGCCAACTCGCCCAGGCGGAAGCCCTCGCGCAGACAGGCCAGCTCGGCTGGCGACTTGGACGCGCGCAGGGTGGCCGTGAGCTCGTCGGCGTTGACGATCTCGGCGCTGGGGAAGGCCTCGCGCAGGCCCTCGTACATGGCCATGTTGGTGCACAGCCAGCCGGCTACGCCGATGCGCGCCGGATCGGTGACGCCGATCGACTCGAAGACCTCGCGATAGCCCACGCCGGCCACGCCCGGGTATTCCGGATCGGCCGTCTCTCGGTACTCCTTGAGCAGGTGGATGTTGTCGATCAGACCGCGTTCCTTCGCGAACTCGCCCGACTCCATGCCCACCATCAGCGCGCTCTGCCCATCGGGTGCGATGGCCACGCCGCCCATCTCGAAGAGCGGCCAGTAGGCGCTGAAGTAGCGCACCACGGACGCGTCCGCCTCGGTGCCGTTACCCACGAGTACGTCGTACCCGGCTTCGGCCATGAGCGCGGCCGCCTTGGCTCGGCGCTCGGCGTATTCCTCGACGGGGATCATCGGTCGGTCCATGGTGGCTTCCCTCCTCGCTGCATCGGCCGCAGCAGGCTCACTGGAGTTGACGCGAACAGGGCTCCAGCATAGGTCGAATTGCCGAACGGCAATCGTTTACATCACACGCTGAGCCCGCCGCATCTCACCCCGCTGCCGGGTGTCAGGCGACGCGCTCGAAGAGGTAGGCGAACGGCGAGCGAGTGTAGGCCACGCCTCGGCCGGTGCGATGGAGGAGCTCGCGCGTGACCTCGGTCGGACGCTTGGGCACGAGGTACTCGTCGAGCCCGTCGGACTGGATCCTGGTGCGCCGGTCGCGTTGTTCCACAGCGGCCAGGAGCCGGAAGCGTTCGTCGATCGAGGCCATGGCTGCGTCGCCGTGGCTCGAGTTCACCAGCAGGTGTCCGCCGACCGCCAGGTAGCGGGCGCAGTGCTCCGAAACGAACCCGGCGTAGAGCGACACCAGCAGATCGACCGAGCGTTCGGGGATCGGCAGTGGCCCGGCGTAGTCGCCATGGATGAACTCGAACTCGGGCACGCCGGACGCTCCCAGCTCCGTCAGCAGCTCGGACACGCCCTCGCGATCGGCGAAGAAGCGCTTGGCACGTTGGTCCATGTCGACGTACGTCGCCTTCGGCCATACGACCGACGGCGTAACGTCGACGTAGGAGCCGGGATAGAGCACGTGCTCGGCGTCGACGGCCTCGGCCACCGCCTCGAACAGGGGGCGCCGATCCCCGACCAGGTCGAGCTGTCTGTCCCACAGCTTTAGCGTCCTATCGAGCATGCTCCTCATCGTAGCGACGGTGGCGAAGCCTGCTCGATTTGACGCCGGAACCCCTCGAGCCTACCGTCGGAAGGCGTGAAGATCGAGCGCATCAACGCATGCGCAGCGGAGTCGAGGGGGCGCGATGAAGGACCAGTTCCATCCTGTCCGCGACAACGAGCAGTGCGAGCAGATCATCGCCGGCACGTACCAGGGCGTGCTGTCGATGGCGCTCGCCGATGAGCCCTACGCGTTGCCGCTGAACCACGCCTTCATCGACGGCAGGTTCTACTTCCATTGTGCGGCCCAGGGCCGGAAGCTCGACGTCCTGGAGCAGAACCCGCAGGTGGTCTACGTCATCAACAAGTACTACGGTGACAGCGAGAAGCTGGCCAGGGCCATGAAGTGCCACGGCAACTGGGAGAGCGTCATCGCTCGCGGCCGGGCTCGCATCGTCGCCGATGACGCCGAGCTCATCGACTGCATGAGGACCTACATGGCCTACTACGGGCACGCCGACTATCAGCACGGCGAGGACCTGCTGGGCCGAACGAAGATCATCGTGGTCGACGTCGAAGGCATGACCGCGCGACGTGAGTACGACGACACGACGACGGACTACTGGACCTGGGAGCCGGTGGCAGCGGGGGAGGATGGACGAGCATGACGGGCGATCGGATCCGACTCGAGGGGACCGTGGCGCTGCAGGGCGCGGACCGGCACGTCCACGCGGCGCGTCGTCTGCGTGAGGCGTTCCCGGGGATCGAGTGGCGAGATGCCGGTGACGGCCCAGCACTCGAGTTGAGCGAAGACGCTGGTCTGGCCGAGGGCGCCTTCCGCATCGAGGCCGCTCCCGGCCGCGTGTCTGTCACCGGCGGCCCGTTCTCCGGCGTCATCTATGGCGCAGAGGAGCTGATCGACCGCGCCGGCGGCGACCCCAGACAGCTGACCCTGCCGCCGGGCGTCGTCGAGGATGCACCCGGTCTGGCCTATCGCACGTTCTGGACCTGGGACCACTCCACCAACTGGGAGCTGAGTCAGGTCGGCCAGCAGGAGATCGGTGTCTTCAACCCGTACGGCAAGCCGCCATCGGGCTTCCTCGCCGACTACCAGCGGGTCGTCGATTTCTGCTCACGCAACCGCATCGCGGCCGTCGTCATCTACGGCTTCCTGCGCGATCCCCACGGTGGGCCGGAGGCGGCGCAGGAGCTCTGCCGCTACGCCACCGAGCGTGGCGTGCGCATCCTGCCCGGAATCGCCATCGGCTCCTACGGTGGCGTCTACTGGGAGGGCGACAGCCGCTACAACCTGGCCACCTGGCTGCGCCAGAACCCGCAGCACGCGGCCACGCTGGAGAAGGGCGTCGGGTTCCAGATCGAGGACCTCGCCTTCCCGCTCAACTTCCCCAAGTCGGACTACACGCTCTCGGCTTGCCCCTCGGCGCCGGAGACGATGGCCTGGATGGAGGAGGGTGTGGCCTGGCTGGCCGAGACATTCGACATCGGCGGCATCAACATCGAGGCCGGCGACTACGGCGTCTGTGGCTGCGACCGCTGTGTCGCGCGCCGGGCCAACGAGGCCGAGGCTGCTCGGCGCGTCGACGACTTCGGCGACTCCTGGTCCCACACCGACATGGCCGACAACTTTCCCCGGCTCTACCGCACGGCCAAGGGCGTCAAGCCCGATCTCTGGCTCTACAGCGAGATCCAGTGGGACAACCTGCTCGACCCCGTGGCCCACGAGGCCCAGCGGCGCCTGCCCCGCGGCGGCATCTACCAGCACACCACCAACCGCACGTACTGGAGCCGCATCGAGGCCGAGTTGACGCGCGAGTACGTCGAGTCGCTGCCGATGCAGCCGAACGTGCTGCGCTGCCAGTTCGCCTGCCAGTGGAACGGTGACGAACGCTCCGAGCGCTACTTCCTCAACGCCCGGGTATTCAGCGACATGGCTCGGCTCTGCGGCGCACGCGGGATGCAGGGGCTGACCGTCTGGGGCGAGCCCTCGCCGTATCACGCCACGGTCGAGCTCTCATACCTCGCCTTCGCTCGCTTCAGCTGGGATCCCACCCTCACCTGGGAGCGCTTCATGGCCGATGACGTCGCACCGCTACTCGGCGGAACCGAGGCTGCCGGGGCCTTCGTCCGCATCGCCGAAGAACTGGATGCGGACCAGGTGCTACCCGTCGACCGACTGCAGTCACTGCGCGCTGAAGCCATGGACCACCGTGCCGCGGACGAAGCCGGTCGGCGCTGGCTCTCGCTCGAGGACCAGATCAGCCGCCGCATCTACATGGGCGCCTAGCTCGGCTGGTTCGAAGCGACCGACGCGGTCGCGACCTCCAGTGGGACGACGTCCGTCCGCAGCCACGTCTCGTAGTAGTCGAACGGGACGGTCGACTGGTCCCAGGTGGCCGAACGGATCCGAACGAGTGGGTCGCCCTCCGGGACGCTGAGCAGCTCCGCGATATCCGCCGGCGCCCCGAGTGCGTGGATGATGCGCTGCGCGCCGTAGGCCACGAAGCCCTCGCGTGCCAGCGCAGAGTTCAGCGATGCCTCACCGCTCAGGACGTCCGCCGATCCCTTGATCACGGGTTCGACGTGAGGCGGGTGGTAGTTCGTGCCGATCAGAGCGGGCGCGCCGTCAAGGAGCCGGCGGCGGACGAGCACGAGTCCCCGGCTGCCTTCGGCGATCCGCAGCGCGTGGCAGACGTGCTCCGGAAACGGCTGCTCATCGGCGCTGAGCACCTGGGTCGTGACGCGTCGGTTGTGATGCCCGATGCCATTCTCCAGGAAGCCGGCTCGGTCCTGGATCGATCCAGCCGTGCTCCTGCGGCGGGGTGCTGGCGAAGTGCCCACGGTTCACGATACGCACCGCGTAGCCGCGCGCGACGAGCGCCTGCAGCGCCTGGCGCACGGTCGAGCGGGAAAGCCCGAAACGGTCGGCGAGCTCGAGCTCGGAAGGCAGCCGGCTCTTCTCCTCGATCACGCCGTCGAGGATCCGCTGCTCGAGGATGTCCGTCAGTTGGCGGTGATAGGGCGTGGGGGAATCGCGTCGGATGACCTCGCCGCGGTCGGCGGGATCTTCGCTCTCGCGCTTCGTCATGGCCACGGAACCAACTCCATAGTGGGCTTTGCGACGCCGTCCTCGACGCGCCGACACCTGGCAGAAGCGTAGGACCTTCGAGGCCTCGGCGTTGTGACCGTATTGTACGCACTGTACCGAACTGTACGAATTGTATGGACAATCCGTACACAGTGTGCAAGGATGGCCGCGCCAGTTCGTCAGCCAGTGACGACACCGCACTTGGAGGAGAACCCATGGATGGTCTACTGCGCCGAGTCGCTCTTCGCGGCTCCGTGATCGGAGCGGCGCTGATGCTCAGCGTCTCGAGCGTCGGTCTCGCACAGGACGAGATGGCTGGCTCCTGCGTGGCAGGGGATACGCCGTTCAGCACCGACGACGCGGCCGACAGCATCAACTACACGGACCTCGAAGCCCAGCTCGGCCCGGTTCCCGAGGTGGCTGAGGGCACGACCCTCGGTTCGATCATGAAGTTCCTGGGCAACCAGTACTGGATCATCCTCGCCGACGGCCAGTCGGTCGCGGCTGACCAGTTCGGCGTCACCGTCGATGTCCAGGCTGCAGCCAGCGAGTCCGACCAGGTCGGCCAGCTCAACGCAGCCGAGACGATGCTGCGCGCTGGCTATGACGCGTTGCTCGTATCGCCCCAGACCGACACCAACCTGTGCCCCGCGGTCGAGAAGGCCGAAGAGGCCGGCGTCCTCGTGCTCAACGTCAACGACGCCGTGCTGCCCGGAGCCAGGCAGTGGGTCGGCCCGAACCAGATCCAGAACGGCATCAGCGCCGCCGAGTACATGCTCGAGAACCTGCCCGAGGGCGCGAAGGTCGCGGTCATCGAAGGCCAGGCCGGCGTCTACGCGGCCGGACAGCGGACCAAGGGCTTCACCGACACCGCCGTTGCCGGCGGGCTCGACGTGGTCGCCAGTGTCCCGGGTGACTGGGATATCCAGAAGGCGCTCGACGCCGCCGCCACGATCATCCAGCAGCATCCCGATATCGCCGGCTTCTACGCCAACAACGACACGATGGCACTGGGCATCGCCGAGGCTGTCAACGCCGCCGAGCTGACCGGCGAGGTCATGGTCATCGGCACCGACGGCATCGAGGCCGCATATGACGCCATCCGCTCCGGCGACCTCACGGCCACCGTCGACTCGTATCCCTATATCACCGGCCAGGTAGCCGTCGATGTCGCGCTGCGCATCCTCGGCGGCCAGGAAGTCCCGCGTGCGGTCTACACGCCGCAGGCGTTGATCACGTCCGAGAACGTCGACGATCCCGCTCCGTCGCTGTAGCTGACGGCAGATCCGGAGTACGGCGTCCCAAGTGACCACGACCACGACAGCGGGGAGAGGCGGAGCCATCCGCCTCGCCGCGCTGTTCGCCGAGAACAGAACCGTCGGCGTCCTCGTCGCCCTCGTCGCGACGTTCGCCATCTTCACCATCCTCGAACCGAAATTCCTCGATCTCGGCAACATCATCGAGATCGGGGTGCAGTCGTCGATCATCGGCGTCGTCGCCCTCGGGATGACGCTCGTCATCGTGACCCGTGGCATCGACCTCTCGGTCGGCTCGATCGTGGGGCTCGTGAGCGTCATCTGTGCCACGAACCTCGATGCCTGGGGAACCTTCCCCACGATCGCGGTCGGCCTCGCGCTCGGCGGCCTGCTGGGCATGATCAACGGCTCGTTCTCCGCCCTTTTTAACCTCGAGTCGTTCGTGGTCACGCTGGCCACCCTCAACGTCTATCGCGGCCTGGCCTTCCTGTACACCGAAGGGCGCCCCATCTTCGGCATCGACGATGGCTTCCGCGACTTCTTCGGTGCCGACCTCGGGTCCATCCCCAAGCCCATCCTGTTCCTGCTGGGTGCGACCGTCGTCGCCTACCTCATCCTCAACTGGTCTCGCTCCGGCACCCACTTCAAGGCCATCGGCACGAACGAGCTCGCCTCGAAGAAGAGCGGTGTCATGGTCGAGCGGACCAAGATCGTGGCCTTCACGCTCTCCGGCATGTTCGCCGCTCTGGGCGCCCTGCTGCTGATGAGCAGGATCGGTGCGGCGGAGCCGATCTCCGGCACCGGCTACGAGCTCCTTGTCATCGCGGCAGTCGTCGTCGGCGGCACGAGCCTCGGCGGTGGACGTGCCACGATCGTCGGCACCATCCTCGGCGCCCTGCTCCTCGGCGCCATCCGCACCGGACTCACACTGCAGAACGTCAATCCGTTCTGGCAGCTCGTGGTCACCGGCGTGATCATCCTCGTGGCCGTGCTCGTCGACCGGGTCACGGCACGCGTGAGCGCCCGGCGATGATGACGACGCAATCGGTGCCTCAGCCATCTCGATCCAGCTGCCGCCGGCACCGATCGGTCCCCCGGAGGTGCCTCATGAGCGAGGCCTACATCGACCTGCGAGACATCACCAAGGACTTCGGCGGTGTCCACGCCCTCCGCGGCGTGAACATGCAGATCCCCGAGGGCGAGGTAACGGCCATCGTGGGCGACAACGGCGCCGGCAAGTCCACGCTCATCAGCTGCCTCTCCGGACTGCATGAGCCCTCGTCGGGGCAGATCCTCATCGATGGGGTCGAGGTTCGTATCACCTCACCCATCGACTCGCGCAGCCAGGGCATCGAGACCGTCTACCAGGACCTTGCCGTGATCGACACCCTGACCGTCGCGGAGAACCTCTACCTCTCGCGCGAGCAGACGTTCGGGATCCGCCCGTTCAAGCTGCTCAACCGCCGCAAGATGCAGGCCGGCGCGATCGAGATGCTCAAGCGGGTGGGAAACACCACCATCCCCGCCTCGCGGGAGCTCTCTGCCATGTCGGGCGGTCAGCGCCAGGCCGTGGCCATCGTCCGCGCTGTCGGCTGGGGCGCCAAGATCATCATCTTCGACGAGCCCACGGCTGCCCTCGGCGTCAAGGAGTCGGCCGAGGTGCACACCCTCATCAAGGGTCTCCGTGACGAAGGCATCACCGTCATCTTCATCAGCCACAACTTCGAGGAGGTGATGGGGCTCGCGGACCTCGTGTGGGTCATGCGGCACGGCAAGGCCGTAGCCTCCCGGCGCGCGACCGAGACCTCGGGGCTCGAACTGGTGGCACTCGTGACAGGCGCCGCCGATGGATCGTGACGGCCGGGCCTCGGGCACACTGCTCGAATCGGTATTCCAGACCACTACGCCATGCTCAACGCTGAGGTGAACCTCGCATGACCCGATACCGCTACGCCGCCCGGCTCAATTCGTTCACGACCCGCCCGGAGCTCTTCTGGCCTGGGCGGACCGAGAAGCCGGGCACCTTCGATCTCATCGAGCGTGCGGCCACGGCCGAGGGTCTCAACGCCGTCGACGTCAACTACCCGCAGCAGGTCGTCGGTATCAGTCCGGCCGAGATGCGCACACGCCTGGCCGACCTGGATGTGACGCTGAGCGGCTACGCCATGCGCTACAACGGCGATCCGGACTTCCTTGCAGGCGCGTTCACCAACGCCGATCCCGCCGTACGCCAGAAGGCCATCGATATCAGCAAGAAGGGCGTGGACGAGGCACGCGAAGCTGGCGCCACGATGCTCACGCTGTGGCTCGGCCAGGACGGCGTGGATCATCCCTTCGAGACCGACTACGCGAACATGTGGGGCTGGGAGGTCGAGGGCGTGCGGGCGGTCGCCGAACACGACCCGGAGCTACCGATCTCGATCGAGTACAAGCCCAACGAGCCCAAGGCCATCAGCGCCATCCCCAACGTGGCGGCCACGCTCATGGCCATCGAGGAGGCCGGCTCCCCGAACCTGGGCGTGACGCTCGATTTCGCGCACGTGCTCTACGGCGACACCAGCCCGGCCATGGCCGCGGCGCTGGTGGGGCGTCGGAGCAGGATGCTGGGCCTGCACATCAACGATGGCTACGGCAAGCGCGACGACGGGCTGATGGTGGGCTCGGTACACACGGTGCAGACCATCGAGCTGCTGCGCCAGCTGAAGCGGGATGGCTTCGGCGGCACCATCTACTTCGACACCTTCCCCGACGGCCAGGGCATGGACCCGGTGGCTGAGACCGAAGCCAACGTCGTCACCATCGAAGCCATGTTCGACATCATCGACGAGCTGCCTGAAGCGGAGTTGCAGTCAGCGCTCGAATCCGGCGATGGGCTGGCCGCCCATCGGATGGTGCAGCGGGCGATCCTCGGGCGCGGCGAATGACCCTACGGCCGCAGGTCGCGGTCGCGGGCAGCCTGCACTACGACATCATGGTCCAGGCGCCGTACCTGCCACGGACGGGAGAGACGCTCATCGGCGATGCCTGGTGGTGGAAGCCCGGCGGCAAGGGCGGCAACCAGGCCATGGCCGCGGCGCGTCATGGGGCCGAGGTGTGCATGATCGGGAGCCTCGGCGACGACGGCTTCGGCGCGCGGCTGCGGACCGAGCTGGCCGAGGCCGGCGTAGACCTGACCCACATCCGGACGGTCGAACGCGGTTCGGGTATGAGCGTGGCGTTGCAGCAGGCTGATGGCGACTATGCCGCGGTCGTCGTGTCCGGCGCCAACCGCGAGATCGACGAGGGTCAGGTCGCCTCCAGCGGCCGGGCCATCACCGACGCCCGGGTGCTGGTCCTGCAGAACGAGATCTCGGAAGCCGCCAGCGCCGCCGCCGCCCGGCTGGCGCGTGGGGCCAGCGTGACCGTCATCCACAACGCGGCCCCAGCGCGCGCGTTGGCTGAGCTGGCAGGGCTCGTCGACATCCTGGTGGTCAACACCGTCGAGGCCGAGCAGCTCGGGGCGGGCTCCATCGACGGTCTCGCCTCGGCTGCCCGTGCTGCCTCGGAGTTGCGGCACCTGGCAGCATCGGTCGTGGTCACCGCCGGTGGCGCTGGTGTGGCCGCCGTGGATCGCGCCGGCTCGATCGAGCTGCCGCCGCACCCGGTCGAGCGACCGGTGACGCACGGAGCGGGTGACGTCTTCGTGGGGGCGTTGGCTGCTCGCCTCGCCATCGGTGAGCCGCTGTTCGGCGCGCTGCGCTACGCCAACGCCGCCGCCGCGCTGCACGTGGGCACGCCGGAGGCGGAGCGAGACGGACTCGGGCCCGCCGACGTGGTGCGACTGCTCGAAGGTTGAGTCAGCGCCTGCTGGGCATCCGTAGCCGCGGGCCCTCGATGATCGGCTCGCCATCGATATGGACGGCGCCGCCTGTGCGGTCCGGGCCCGGGCGCAGGTCCTTGACGATGTCCCAGTGGATGGCCGACCGGTTGACACCGCCACACTCGGGGTAGGCGCGGCCGAGTGCGATGTGGGTGGTGCCCACGATCTTCTCGTCGAAGAAGAGGTCGCCGGTCCAGCTCTGGATGTGGCGGTTCACACCGATGCCGTACTCGCCCACGCGGGCGGCACCCTCGTCGGTCGCCAGGATGGTCTCGACGAAGCCGGTGCTGGGGCCTGCCTCGACCTTCGTCACGCGGCCGGCTCGGAAGTCCAGCCGTATCCGTTCGATGCGCTGGCCGCCAAAGACGACCGGGTCGGTGAAGGTGATGTGGCCTTCGACGGTCGTCTCCACGGGCGCGGTCGCGACCTCGCCGTCGGGCAGGTTCATGCGGCCGTCGAAGAGCTTCCAGGTCCGGCCCTCGACCGAGAACGTGAGGTCGGTGTCGTCGCCGGTGATACGGACCTCCCGAGCGCCGTCGAGCGCGGCCGCCAGACCCTTCCAACCGCTCCAGCCGTCATCGTCGATGCTGCCGAGCAGGAACTCGTCGGCCAGCGTGTCGTAGGGCAGCCCCAGGTAGTCGGCGTAGCTGGGCGTGGGCACGCGCACGATGCACCAGCGGGTCTCGGCCCAGCGTGCCGCGGAGACCTCGCCGTGTGCGCCACGCAGCAGCGCCGCTCGGCGTCCGAAGCCCTCATCACCAGGCTCCCCGAGAGGCGGCACCAGCGCTCGCAGCGCCACATGCGTATCGGCCCACCGCATGGCGTAGAGCTCGACGTCCAGCCGCTGGCGCGCCTGCTCGTCATCCCCGAAGCGGCGGATGGCTTCGTCGACCTCCTCGGTGTGCAGTAGCGCGTGGTGGTTCGCTCCCCGTCGGATGGCACCCTCGGCCAGCGCTCGCGCCAGGGGATAGGCCTCCGGCGAGGTCAGCGTGACCAGCAGGTTCTCACCGGCCTGCACCGCCACCGACGTGTCGAGGATGCGATCGGCCAGCCGGTTCCAGTCGGTGCTGTCGTCAGCCTTCATGGGCCACCTCGTGCATGAGGGTCCTGGTGGATCCGTAGAGCCGGCGCTGGCGTGATGCCTGTCGTTCGTACAACTCGGCCAGCTCCGGGTCAGGCTCGATGCGCCGGTCGATGTCGATCCAGCCCTCGACCTCGTCTCGTGCCAGGGCGCCGGCGCCGATGGCGGCAAGGATGGCATCGCCGTAGGCCGCCCCACGCTGCGTGACCACCTCCTGTGGCCGAGCAGCACAATCGCTGACCGCTTGGAGCCACGTCGGGTTGTCGACGCCCCCGCCGACTGCTCGGATCCGCTCGATGGGCACGCCGATCTCGCTCATGACCTCCAGGTTCAGCCGGATGCCCTGGGCGATGCCCTCCAGCGCGGCACGGGCGATGTCGGCACGGCCGTGGCGCAACGAGAGCCCGAAGACCACACCGCGTGCGTCGGGGTCGTGGATCGGCGTCCGCTCCCCGCTGAGGTAGGGCAGGAAGTCGAGCCCGTTCGCGCCGGGAGGCGAAGCGGCTGCCCAGGCGGTGAACTCGTGGTAGTGGTCGCCGATGGCGGCGGGATCCCGTTCGTCCGCCAGCAGCTCGATGAGCCAGCGCGTGAGGGTGCCCGCGGTCGAGGTCCCGCCGGCCACGATCGAGGTGCCCTCGAAGACGTACGGAGCGGCCCACATCCGCGGGTCCACCGTCGGTTCGCTGACGACGGCGATCATGAAGATGCTGGAGCCGTACATCACCATCAGGTCACCTGGGCCCAGGACGCCGGCGCTGACGGCTTCAGCCGGGGCGTCGGGTGCACCGGCGATGACGGGTGTGCCCTCGGCCAGGCCCGTCGCCCGGGCAGCGTCAGCGGTCACGCGCCCCACGATCTCGGTGGGCCAGACCAGCCGCGGTAGTCGCGATGGTTCGACCGTGCCGGTGACCCACTCGTCGATCCAGTCGTTCGCACGGATATCGTAGAAGGGCCCCCAGTAGGCCGCCGTGGTGTGGTCCATGACGTGCTCGCCCGTGAGTCGCGCCACGAGGAACGACTGGCAGGTATGGAACATGGCGGCGGCGGCGAAGGCGTCGGGACGCTCGTCGCGCAGCCAGGCCACCTTGGGGCCGGCCGACTGTGAGGTCAGGGCATTGCCGGTTCGCTCGAAGATGGCGTCGCGGCCGAGCTCATCGTCCAGCCGTTCGATCTGGGCGCTGGCGCGCGTGTCGATGCCGTAGAGGATGCCCGGGCCCAGAGGCGTGACGTCCGCATCGACGGGCAGGACACAGGGCCCGATGCCGCTGCAGCCCACGGCTTCCACGGCGCTCGGCGAGACGTCGACCCGGGCGAAGACCTCGGCCACGACCGTGCACAGGTTGCCCCACCAGTCGGCCTCGGCGTCGTGCTCGGCCCAGCCGGGTCGGGGGACCCGCAGGGTGTTGGGCGTCGAGGCCCGTGCCAGGGTCCGGCCGTCGCGGTCGACCAGGACCGCCGTGGTCTCCGAGGTGCCGACGTCGACGCCGATGAACATCCCGCTAGAGCGACGAGCGGAGGTCCGCTACGACCTCCATCAGCTCCGCGGTTCGCCCGCGATCGGTCTGGTTCTCGAAGACGCCGTCGACCTTGAAGTAGGTGCCCACCACCGCGCCATCGGCGATGGCCAGCTGCTCACGCACGTTGCCCGGATTCACGCCGGTGTTGACGAAGACCGGCGTGTCGCCCACCGCCTCCTTGACGCGGTGGAGGACCTGCGTGTCGGTCTCCGCACCCGCGGTGAGGCCGGAGACGCAGAGGGCATCGGACTTTGCGTTGAAGACGGTCGAGCGGGCGATCTCGGCCACGTCGCGATCGGCCAGGTAGCGCGCGCCCTCGGGCACGATGTTCATGAGCAACCGCACGTCCTGCGCGTCGAGGCGCCGGCGGTGGCGGGCGGCCGAGCCGACGTTCGTGTCCCAGAGCCCGAAGTCGCTGCCGTAGACGCCGGTGAAGATCTCCCGCACGAAGCGGGCGTCGGTGGCTGCGGCCAGCTCGATGGAGGCCTCGCCGTCCCAGAGCACGTTGACGCCGAAGGGCACGGTCAGGTCGGTGTAGAGCTCGGCGATGACGCGGGCCATGGCGATCGACGTGATGGGTTCGACCTTGGTCAGGTACGGCAGGCTGAACTCGTTCGAGAACATGACCGCATCGATGCCGCCGTCCTGTAGCGCGCGCAGATCCGCCCGAGCCCGCTCCACCACCGCGGCGAGACCGGCTTTCTCGTCGTAGTCCGGGTCACCGGGCAGCGCCGCGAAGTGGCACATGCCGATGACGGGTTTGTGGACGCCGAAGACGTCTTGCAGCCAGCTCAAGTCGATCACCCCATGTCGTGGTTCCTGCCCGAACTATAGGCCTCCCGCGGGTGCCAGAATGGGGCCGCACCGGGGTGGCCGGTACGGCGCGCACAAGGAGGTCGTGAAGGGGATGAACAGCGGATCGGGACCGTGGCTGACCGTGGTCGGCAGCACGATGATCGACCAGATCGCGTATGCCGAGCGGATGCCTGATAGAGGCGAGACCGTCATCGGTGATCGCTTCGCCCAGGGCTTCGGTGGAAAGGGCGCGAACCAGGCCGTGATGGCCCGTCTCATGGGCGCCGAGGTGGCCATGGTCAACGCCGTCGGTGAGGACAGCTATGGCGCTGAGACGATCGCCAACTTCGAGGGCTTCGGCATCGACACCACCTACGTCCGTCGTGAGCCCGGCTCCAGCGGCGTCGCGCCGATCTGGGTCGAGCCCGACGGCAGCAACCGCATCATCGTCATCCCCGGCGCCAACGACGGCCTCCTGCCCGAGCACGCCTCGGCGGCGGTGGCCGCCATGGACCAGGTCGATGTCGTCATCGGGCAGTTCGAGATCCGCCAGGCCGTGACCACGGCTGCCTTCACCGCGGCCCACGAGCGTGGCGCTGTGACCGTGCTGAACCCGGCACCGGCGGCGGCCGTGAGCGAAGAACTTGCCGCTGTGACTGACTGGCTCATCCCCAACGAGCATGAGTTCGCCATCATCGCCGAGACCGCGGGCCTCTCCGACGACGCGGAGGATCCGGCTGCCCTGGTCGCCTTCGCCGAAGGCCTCGGTGTGCGGTTGCTCGTGACCCTTGGCGAGCGCGGAGCGGCCATCGTGGGCACGGACGGCGAGATCCGGCGCGTCGAGACGCCCACCGTGGATGCTGTCGACACCACCGGTGCGGGCGATGCCTTCGTCGGTGCCTTCGCCTTTGGCCTGGCTTCGGGTCGGTCGGAGGACTCGGCCGCACGACTCGGCTGTGCCATCGCGGCGGAGTCGGTGCTTCGCCCGGGGACCCAGAAGTCGTTCCCTGACGATGCGCGCTGCCGGGCGATCATCGCCGGCGTCGAGGAGTGAACCTGTCATGACCATGCGTGAAGCTGCTGCCGAGCTGACCGAAGCCGTCGCCACGGTCGACGACACCGCCCTCCAGCCGACCATCAACGCCATCGCGGGCGCTGACCGCGTGATGCTCTACGGCTGCGGCCGCGAAGGGCTGATGATGCGAGCGCTGGCGATGCGCCTGCACCACCTCGGCCTGACCGTGTGCATGCAAGGGGATATGAACGCCTTCCCGCTCGGTCCCGGCGATCTCTTCCTCTGTGCCGCCGGTCCCGGTGAGCTTCCCACCGCCTCAGCCCTCTGCGGCGTGGCACGGGACGCCGGTGCCATGGTCGTGGTCATCACCGCGGAGCCCGACGGAGCCACCAGCGCCCTCGCCGACGACCTCCTCGTCATTCCCGCCCAGACGATGGCCAACGACGTCGGCAGCGATGCCGTCCTGCCCATGGGCTCGCTCTTCGAAGGGGCCATGTTCCTCGTCTTCGAGGTGCTCGTGCTACGGCTTCGGGAGACGCTTGGCGAGTCGGCCGAGACCATGCGAGCGCGCCACACCAACATGGAGTAGAGCCCTGACCCGACGGGACTTCGCCTCAGGCCGACGAGGCGTGTCGCGTGACCTCGAGGCTTCACCCAAGAGGTCAGGTCGGAAGAGGTTCACAGGATGTCTGGGTGGGACCCTCCTGGACCCGGTCTCACCTGTCGATGTGGACATCCGTCGCTCCAGTCGACGCAAGTCCTACTCGTAGTCAGCGGATCCGGTCCGAGGCGGGCCAGGGATACGTGCGCTGAGCGTGGCAGGGCATACCAGCGAGCGCCGAGCATCGCCGCTGGCCGCCGGATCGGCCAGCTCGTGGGGCTAGCGTCGGCTGGGGCGACGGGTGCCCATCGAAACCCGCCGAGCGCCTCCATAGCGTCGGCGGGGGCGGCGAGTGGCTACAAGCCGGGCTAGCCCCGCTCGCTACTTCACCGCGCCCGCGCTCATGCCGCGGACGATGAAGCGCTCGAGCAGGACGCCCACTACGATCAGCGGCAGGATGGCCGCGAACGAGATGGCGGCCATGGTCCACCAGCTGATGCCCTGGCTGCCGGTCTGGCTGGCCACCATCACCGGCAGGGTGATGGTGTCGGTCGACGTCAGCAGCGACGCGAAGAAGTACTCGTTCCAGGTCAGAACGAGGGCGATGACGAAGGCGGCGATCATGCCCGGCAGGGCGATGGGCAGGATGATCTTGGCGAACGCGCCCCACACGCCCTGGCCGTCGACGAGGGCCGCTTCCTCCAACTCCGAGGGGATGGACATGAACTGGTCCCGCATGATCCAGATGACGATGGGCATCACCGTTAGCGTGTACAACAGGATCAGGCCGATATGCGTGTCCAGCAACGCCAGCTCGGAGTAGAAGACGAGGAACGGCAGCGCCAGCACCACCGGCGGGAGGATCAGCTGGCTGATGAAGAAGAAGCCGATGTCGGCGTTCTTGAGCGGGCCGAATTGGTAGCCGAAGCGCGACAGCCCGTAGCCCGTCAGCGAGCCCAGGAAGACCGCCAGGGCTGAGGCCGAGACGGACACGATGGCCGAGTTCATGAAGCGGGCCAGGAACTGGTCGCGGACCGTGGAGTCCGCGCCGATCGTCTCCGGTGAGAGGCCCAGCGAGCGCCAGCCCAGCCAGGCCGGCTCGAAGTCGAGGAACGGGATGAGGTTGGACTGCATCACGTCGGGCGCCTGCTTGAAGCTGGTGGTGATGGTCCAGAAGATGGGGAACAGGGCCACGATCGTCCAGCCGATGAGGATGCCGTAGATGACGACGCGGCTGGTATACCACCTGGCCTTGTAGGTGAGGTCGTCGTCGGAGCCCCGGAAGATGACCCCGGGCTCGCGCTGGGGCATGCCCTGGGCGGTCATGTGTAAGGCCTCATCCAGCGGTTCAGGCCTCGGATGAGCACGGTCAGGCCGATGACGATGATGACCAGGTAGAAGATGGCCAGCAGCGTGCCGTAGCCCACGTTCGATCTGTCGCGGTACTCGCGGAAGATGAAGCTGGTGACCGTGTCGGTGGCACCGCCGGGGCCGCCGGCGGTGATGGTGATGACGATGTCGGCCAGCTTCAGCTTGAAGATGATGCGCACGATGATCGCCGTGAGGGAGACTGGGAGCATCAGCGGGAAGATGACCTTGCGGAAGGTCTGCCAGGCGTTGGCGCCATCGACGCGAGCGGCCTCGATGACCTCGGTGGGCATGGCCTGGAGACCCGCCAGCAGCATGATCATCATGAAGGGGATGAAGATCCAGGCGTCCAGCATCGACATCGTGATGCGCGCCAGGTCGGCCGAAGCGAAGAAGGCTGGGTCCTCCCAGCCCAGTGCCCGGGCCAGCTGCGAGATGGGGCCGAAACGGAACTCGAGCATGGACTTGCCGATCATCCAGGAGACGGCCACCGGCGACAGCATCAGCGGCAACAGGAAGGCCACGCGGAAGAAGCGCCGCCCGCGGATCTGCGCGCTCAGCAGGAGGGCCAGGGCGAAGGCGATGGCGTACTCGGGGATGACCGAGATCACGTAGAAGACCATGTTGGTGAGCGCGTTCCAGTAGAACGGATCACTCAGCATCTGCTCGATGTTCCCGAGCCCGGCGAAGGTCGGGCCGGCGGGCGAGGAGAGGTTCCAGTCGCTGAAGGCGATGGCGACGCCCAGGAGCAGCGGGATGATCGTCAGCGAGATGACGAACAGGGCCGAGGGCAGGACGAACAGGATGCGCTTGCCCTGCTCACCACGGATGAGTACCTGGCCCACGCACAGGCAGACGCACCACAGGATCCAGGCGAACATCGCCGGCTGCCAGTTCTCGAAGCCGAGATCCCAGAAGCCCAGCGCTTGACCCAGCTGTAGCCCCGCAACCACCAGCAGCAAGACGAATGAGCCGCGGATGAGCAGGCGCCCGATCCGCTTGCGGCGCGAGGTGATGTCGTCCGGCTGGACGACGTGGATGAGGTCGGCTGTCACGTCCCGGTCCCGTTCCAGTGATGACGCGAGCGCCCCATGCGCTCGAGGATGAATTGTAGCGGGGTGCGCGATGGTCGCGCACCCCGTCCGTGTCGAACGGGAGGCGTGGTCGGTCACGCCTCCCCTGGACAGCTACAGGCCGAGCGAGGCTCGGTACAGCTCGACTGGCTCTCGCGCCCGATCTGGTCAGTGATCTCTCCCAGCCGGCGTAGATCCGTCGGCGATCTCCTGCGCCGAGGCGCCGCTGCCGAGGCCCTTGACCAGCTCGTCCTCGGCCCTCGAGTAGTACTGGAAGATGCCGGGGATGCGCGGCTCGTTGGCCGCGTTGGGATGGTTATAGCTATCGAGGTTCGAAGACAGATAGTCCTCGACGAACTCGCCGTCGTAACCGGCGGCCTCCCACTCCTCATAGATGAAGTGCGAGTTGCGGTACGGCTGGAAGCCGGACGGATAGGCCGAGGTCCACAGCGACAGGTCCTTGCCGCCGAGGTGGGCAGCAGCCGACCACGCGCACTTGCGCTTCATCTCGTCGTCGGAGACGCGGTTGGTGACGTACACGCCCCAGCCGATATAGGCGTTGTGCGGGGAGACGTTGGCGTTCTCGTCCCACTCGCCGCTGCGCCAGTCGTAGACCTTGGTGGTGCCGGGGTTGATGTCGAAGCCGACCACGTCACCCACCAGCGAGGTGTCGCTGGTGCGCGCGTTCGAGCCCACGTCGCCCCACCACATCACGTTGCCGCCAGTGCCGGCAAGGAACTGCTGGAAGGCGGTGGTGTTGGGGTCTGCGTTGATCTGATCGGGCGGATAGGCGCCATCGGCGGCCATGAGGTCCATGACGTCCTGGATGGCCTGGACCCAGCCGGGGTTGTTGACCAGCGGCTCCATGGTGTCCGGATCGAACAGCCAGGCCGACTCGTCGGGATGCTTGACGTACGGCGCCGCCCTGTCTGCGAGGAAGTAGAAGCCGAAGCCGCCCCACAGGTAGTTCAGCGGATCGACCACGCCGTAGGCGTCCAGCCCGGTCAGCGGGTCGGTCTTGCCGGCGAGGAACTTGGCCTGGGCGTTCATCTCTTCCCAGGTCGTGGCCGGTGCCCACTCGCTGCCGGCGGTGTTGAACTCGGACTCGGCCCACTCGGCGGCCCACTCCTCCTGGTCGTAGTAGTCGGTGCGGTAGGCCAGGGTGTGCGTGTCGCCGTCGATGGAGATGCGATACGTCTCGTCGCCCCAGGTGCCGATCGGCGGCTTCAGGTAGTCGACGTAGTCGTCCATCTCGATCTGCTCGGCGACCCATTCGGGCATGGGGTCAAGCAGGCCGCGGCCGGCCGTGTCGCCCTCGAAGGGGGCGCCCATCTCCATGATGTCCCAGTCGACCGTGCCCGTGGCGATGGCTTGCTGCAGGCGGCCGTTGTAGTCGTCCTGCGCCAGGTCGATCCAATCGATCGAGGCGCCCGTATAGTCCTCCCACGGCTTCAGGAAGCCACGGAAGAGGAAATTGTGCAGGTTCTGGTTGTTGAGCCCCATGAAGGTGAGCTCGACGCCGCTGCACTCGCCCTCGGCGATATTGGCCTTCGTCGGGCCCAGGGTCAGCTCACCGACCGCTTGCCAATCGGCATCGGTAGGACTGCCCATCCCGACTCCGGGGATCTGCAGGATCTGCGCTCGGACATCGTCCTGTGCCAGAGCCGGTACCGCCCCGACCGTCAGGGCAGCGACCACACCTAGAGCTGTGGCCCTCTTGAGCATGCCTCGCTCATTGACCTTGACCATGTTCCACCCTCCTCATGGGAAGACACATCAGTCCGCAGCAGTGCCGTCTGACACTGGAGGCAGACTGTTAGGTTGCGCTAGGGTAGCGCTCATATCGAGGCCCATGTCAACGTTTTCGACATCGATGACAACGATTGCGTGCGTCGGGCCTGATGGAAACGCTTCCAATTCGAACGAGCCAGTCTTCGGGAGGGATATCGGATGCTCAAGGGGATCGACCACCGGCTGAACGCCGACGTGCTGTACACGCTGCGGGCCATGGGCCACGGCGACTACCTGATCATCAGCGACACCAACTTCCCGGCCAATTCGATCGCCTCGGAGACCCGCGCCGGCGAGCTCATCCGGATGGAGAACCTGACGGCGGCGGAGGCCATCAACGCCATCCTCTCGGTGATGCCGCTGGACACGTTCGTAGACGACTTCGCCGGCCGCATGCGCGTGGGTGATGACCCCGACGACATCCCCGCGGTGCAGCAGGAGGTCATCGCCGAGGTCCAGGCCACGGGCGAGTCGCGAGCCATCGAGGACATCGACCGCTTCGCCTTCTACGACCTGGCCAAGGGTGCCTACGCGGTCATCCAGACCGGCGAGCGCCGTTTCTACGGCTGCTTCATGTTGCGCAAGGGCGTCATCCCGCCGGAGGAGTAGGCAGGAGCAGCATCAGCGACCGGCACCACGGCCTCATCCTGGTCACCTGCGAACCCCCGTGGCGCGTGACGCCGCGGGGGTCCTGATTCGAACTCAGCCGAAACGTGAACGCAGTTCCGGCAGCACGGACTCTGCGTAGAGGGCCATGGCCCGTTCCTGGTCGTCGCCGGGGAAGTGGAAGACGAGGTGGTCGAAGCCCCACTCGAGGTAGGGGCGGATCTGCTCGATGTGCTCTTCGACATCGTCGCTCACGAGCCAGCGCCGGTGGGCCACGTCCTCGACCGTCTTGGCCAGCCGCTCCATCTCGCGCGGATCCTCGACGCCCGTCTTCTGCTCTCCCGACAGCGCGAGGGCAGCCCAGATCTTGGTGTCCTCCATGGCGCGGGCGCGATCGGTGTCGAAGCTGACCTTCATCTCGATCATGCGGCTGATGGCGTCGTCGGCACGCCCAGCCTTCTCGAGGCCCTCCCGTACGGCCGGCAGCAGCTTCTCGGTGTAGAGCTCGGTGGCCTTGCCGCTGGTCGAGATGTAGCCCTCGGCGATGCGGCCGGCGAGCCGTGAGGCCGCAGGGCCGGATCCGGCGACGTACACCGGCACCGGCTCATCGGGCTTGTCGTAGATGGTCGCGTTGTGGGTCTTGTAGAACTCGCCCTCGAAGCTGACGAAGTCGTCGCGGAAGAGTTGCTGCATCAGCAGCACCGACTCCTTGAGCCGGTGGAAGCGCTCCTTCTGCTCGGGCCACGCAGCACCCACTACGACCTCGTTGAGCGATTCACCCGTGCCCACACCCAGGATCACCCGACCCGGCGCCAGGCAGCCGAGCGTGGCGAAGGCCTGGGCCACGACCGCGGGGTTGTAGCGCAGGGTGGGAGTGAGCACGCTGGTGCCCAGGATGACGCGCTCGGTGGAGGCGGCCGCCGCACCCAGCCAGGCAAGGGCGTTGGGAGCGTGGCCGTCGGTGTGGCGCCAGGGCTGGTAGTGATCGCTGGTCCAGACCGAGTCATAGCCGAGCGAGTCTGCGAGGACGGCGTAGTCGAGGAGCTGCTGGGGGCCGAACTGTTCGGCCGAAGCCTTGTAGCCGAGTCGAAGCATCGTGTCCTTTCGGGGCTGGCGGCCACCCTTGCGCGACCGCGGAACCCGAATCATGCGTCGGATGCGGTATTCCTGTCGACCGCGCGAGCCGTTAGCATCGCCATACCGTGTCGAACCCAACGATGCCCGATCCTCCGTCGCGACCACCCAAGCCGGCCGAGCCCAGCCCCGGCGGCTTCGACGAGGCCGCCGCTCAGGCGCCGATGCACGGGAACGACCAGGCTCCGAGCTTCGTCCTGCGCGGCCAGGCCTGGGTCTACCGTTGGCTCTCTAGCCAGTCGCGTGTCGTGCTCGGACTGGTGATCGTCATCCTGGCCGTGGTCGCGGCCGTTGCCCTCTCGTCGTCCAAGCTCCTGCGTATCTTCTTCGATGGGCTCGACGTCCTCGCGCTGGCGGCGCTGTTCCTGGTCAACTGGCTCGGCAATGGGGGCGCCCTCGTGCCCATCCCCGGTGCACGTTTCGTCGGCCTCCTCCTCGTCTTCAACCAGGCCGTGGTCCTGCCGTCACTGCAGGTCTTCACGGTGGCCGCCGCGGGGATGGCGCTCGGCCTTCTGAGCTACTACATCGCCGGCGCCCGCACCGCGGCCTCGTATGCGGAGGGTGACTCGGTCGGCGCCGAGGATCTGGCGCGTGAGACCGGCATGCTCGGCGATGACAGCTACGACTTCTCGCCCGGGGCGGACCTTGATGCCCAGACCGTCGAAGCCATCGCCGGTGTGAGTCCAGAGCCCGCGCCGCCGCCATCGTCCTCGGACGCGGCCGGCCCTCGCTCTGGCGGGCTCCGCTCGCGCTTCCGCTCGAGCCTGCAGCAGGCGCAAGCACGAGCCAAGCCGGTCATCGAGCAACGCGGGACCGGGGGCATGTTCCTGCTCTGCTTCGCGCCCACGCCCATGGGTACGGCCGCGGCCTATCTCGGCGGGCTCATGCGCTTCGGCTTCTCCCGCTACCTGCTGGCCTCGTTCGTGGCCAAGTTCCTGCTGACGGGGATCATCGTCCTCCTGGCACTCATCTTCAGCGACGCCGCACGGGCCGTGGACGTCCCTGAGATCTACGTGCCCATCCTCGATGTCACGATCTTCGGGGACGGACCGCCGAACCTGCCCGTCCTGGCCTCGCCCTCACCGTCGGTGGAGCCGGTCGACTAGGAGCCAGTCGAGCAGGGTCGGGCGCTCAGGACTGGGGCGCCGCTCACCCTGGCGCGGCGCCACCCGGACAATCGCTACGATGGAACCTCCATGACCGACACCGCTGTACCCACCGCTACCCGCAGCACCGATCCCGTCGAGTTGCTCGCGCTCATCCGCCGCAGCGTCATCGGCGATGACGAGGCCTTCAACGGCCCCTTCGGCGTGCGTCGTCTGACCTATGCCGACTACACCGCTTCGGGCCGCAACCTGACCTTCATCGAGGACTACATCCGCGAGCAGGTCATGCCGCTGTACGCCAACACCCACACCGAGTCGAGCGGCACGGGCCTGCAGACGACCCGCTTCCGCGAGGACGCGCGCGACATCATCCGCGAGGCCTGCGGTGCGGACCGGGACGAGTACGCGGTCATCTTCGCCGGCTCGGGCTCGACCGCCGCGGTCGACAAGCTCATCGCCATCCTCAACCTGCGCATCCCCGCTGATCTGGACCAGCGTTTCGAGCTCTCTCGCCACATCCCCCTCGAGGAGCGCCCGGTCGTCTTCATCGGCCCCTACGAGCACCACTCCAACGAGCTGCCCTGGCGCGAGACCATCGCCGACGTCGTGACCATCCACGAGGATGCCGACGGGCGTATCGATCTCACCCACCTCGCCGAGGAGCTCCGTGCGCACGCTGGTCGCCCCCTGAGGATCGGCTCGTTCAGCGCGGCATCGAATGTCACCGGCATCAAGTCGGACACCCGGGGCATCTCGGCCCTGCTCCACGAGCACGACGCGCTGGCCTTCTGGGACTACGGCGCGGGTGCACCCTACGTCGACCTCGACGTGGCCCCCCATCGGCCGGACGACGACGGAGACGGCACTTCCGCCCACCTTGACTACAAGGACGCGCTCTTCATCTCGCCGCACAAGTTCATCGGCGGCCCCGGCACACCCGGCCTGCTCGTCGTCAAGCGCGCGCTGTTGACGAACTCCGTCCCCGCCGTTCCCGGCGGCGGCACCGTGGCCTATGTCAACACCGATGACCACGTCTACATCGACGATCTCGAGCACCGCGAGGAGGGTGGCACCCCGGCCATCATCGAATCCATCCGTGCCGGGCTCGTCTTCCAGCTCAAGGATGCTGTCGGGGCCGAGACCATCCGGCGCACGGAGGAGGACTTCATCCAGCGCGCCCTCGAGCGCTGGTCGGAGGCGCCTGGCCTGGAGGTCCTCGGCAACCTCGAGCACCCCCGACTCTCGATCGTCAGCTTCGTCGTGCGCCACGGCCCGCGCTACCTCCACCACAACTACGTCGTGGCACTCCTCAACGATCTCTTCGGGGTCCAGTCACGCGGCGGCTGCTCGTGTGCCGGCCCGTACGGCCATCGGCTGCTGGGCATCGACATCGAGACCAGCCACGAGTTCGAGCGCGAGATCACCCGTGGTTGCGAAGGCATCAAGCCCGGCTGGGTCCGCGTCAACTTCAACTACTTCATCGACGAGCCGGCCTTCGAGTACGTGCTCGAGGCGGTCGAGATGGTGGCCGCCAATGGCTGGCGACTCCTGCCGCACTACCGCCACGATCCGGCCACCGGCTTGTGGCACCACGTGGGTCGCCAGGCGGAGGCCCCGTTGAGCCTGCGCGACATCAGCTACGCCGGCGAGGGCATGGCCTACGAACACCACCGCCGCCAGGAGCCCGAGTCCGCTTTCGCCACCTACCTGGCCGAGGCGCGCGAGCTCATGGCCGACCCTCCCGCCCCAGCCGAGCCACCCCAGAGCGCCGCCGATCTCGATGTCGGCGGCGACTTCGAGGGCCTGCGCTGGTTCCTGCTCCCTGACGAGGCCGCCGCGGAGCTTGCCGCCGGCTAGCGGCGACCGAACTCGCGCTAGGCGAGCGGCACGTAGAGCTCGGTCTTGAGCTCGGCTTCCGGAGTCTCCTGCGGGTCGTCGATGTAGACCTCCCACGTGGGCCCGGCCGGCGCTCGACCCTGCTCGCTGACCCAGGTCATGATCGCCTCCCACGTCTCGCCGATCGTCTGATAGGGGCCGACGTGGACGGCGAATGCGGCCTCGCCGCCACCGACCGTGCTCGGCTGGACCTCACCACTGGCGGTGAACGGCCCCGGCACCGGGATGGCGCACTCGAATGTGGTCTGCTCAGACCCGAAGTCGAAGTAGCGTGCGAGCGGCATGCCCGTCGGCTCGACGCCGGACGAGACCACCGCGTGATAGATCTTGGGGAAGGCCTCACCCATGGCCGGCCCGATCTGGACCACAGGGCGCGTCATCTTGATGGCCGCGGTGTGCTGCTGGGTCGTCGGGCGGATCTCGAAGTCGGTCATGGTCGTCTCCTCTACTACTCCAGGACTCTGGGACTGTCTGCACGTGCCTTGATGGGGAAGGTGATGTCGACCTGGTTGAGGTAGGTCTCCTCGTCGATGGAGCCGGTCCGGTACCACTCGATGGCGGCACCGTGGACCACCATCTCGGGGTGGTTCAGGAACCGTTGGCCGATGAGTTCGTAGGCCTGCCCGATCTGGCTGAACGGACCTACGTAGGTGGTCACCGCGTAGGTTCCCTCGCAGACGGTCTGCTGGCCCAGGCCGCATTCGGGCGGCAGGTCTTGGGTGATGGTCCAGCCGGCATCGAAGCGGAGGTGTTCGGGCGGCGTGATGTGCGGCGGATCCTGGGCGATGCCCAGCGGCAGGCCGTCGGTGGCGATGCCCAGCTCCGTGAGGCGCTGGCGGACGCGGCCCCAGAGGCCCCCGTCCACCTGGTCGTAGGGGCCGGTGTGCCGCAGGAAGGCGACTTCGATCGATCGCAACTCGCTCATCCGCGTGGACGAGATGGCCGCGCCTTCGATCGCCTCCGAGAGGCCCGGCTGACGTTCGTTCTGGCCGAGGTCGCCGAAGGCTCGTTGCTTCCGCCATTCGGACGGCGTCACGCCGAAATGGCGGGTGAATGCCCTGGTGAAGACCTCATGGCTCCGGAAGCCGTTGTCGAGCGCGATCTCCAGCACCGTCGACCGGCGCACCATCAGTTGTGAGGCCGCGCGCTCCAGCCTCAGGCGCTCGACGTAGCGTCGCGGCGTTTGGCCGGTGGTGGTCTCGATGCGGCGCTTCAGGGTCGACTCGGAGAATCCCGAGGACTGCGCCAGCGCAGCCAGACTGAGGTCCTCTTCGAGCCCGGCCTGGATGTGCACCAGGACCGGCAGCAGGTCGGCGTCCATGGCTGGAGCATGCGCCGACGAGGTCGATGCGTCTTGACGATTCGGCTCAGCTGGCTTGACGTTTCGGGTCAGCTGCCCTGACCTGGTCGGGCGTCAGGCCCAGTACAACGCCCAAAGCATCATCAAGACCCCGCCACCGATCAGGGCCACGGCCAGGCAGCCCGAGCCCGCGGTGAGATGCTCTTCCTCCGATCGGCGTACCCAGATGATGACTGCGATACCGGCGACGATCGACGCGATTGCCATGGCGATGAAGATGAGGCCCATCGTGCTGGTCGTCCTTTCGGCTGAGGCGGCGCAGTCGCGCCCTGTAGCGAGGAATCTACCCGCCTCGCATCGGTGGCGCGACGTTCTCGCGATGTCTTCCCAGCTCTCCTCTCTCGCGCGCGGGCGCGTCGCCTTGCGAGGGCGTTGCCGACGTAGTCGGACCTGTTGACGCCCTTCCCAAGCCGTGGTCGTGCTGGAAGTAGCGCACGCATGCGCAAGGCAGCATCGAACGGGAGAAACTGACACCATGAGCAAGCAGTTCAAGCAGATGACCGCGGCCGAGGCACGAACGGCCTTCTACGTCGACTTCGAGGGCGGCAAGGACGCCCCGCCCGTGCTCATCGGCATCCTGCGCAAGCACACGCAGCAGTACGTGGTCGAGCCGGCCTTTCGCGAGCTCGGCCCCGACTTCCTCGAGCTGCGCCAGGCGGTGGCCACCGTCGTCACCCGGGCCGAGAAGCAGGCACGCAGGATCGCCTCATGGAGCGAGCACGACCTCGAGATCGTGCGCAGCCTGACGAACGAGCCGGAGCTCATCCGCCGTTTCGAGGCCCGCTACGCCAACGGTCGGGCGCTGGCTGCTCGCTGGACCACGCGCGATCCGCGGGTCGAGAAGCCGGCGACAGGTGATCTCGAGCGCTACTTCGAGCTCATCGGGTTCGAGGTGCCCGACTCGGCCGGACCGGGTCAGGTGGGCTCTACCGTGCGCAGCCTGCGCCAGCGTTTGGCTGCCGGACGTCAGCCGACCGAGAACCAGCTCGAGCGCTGGGCTGACCTGGTCGAGCACAACCGCCACGACTGCGAGGGCATGCGGGCAGTGTGCATCCGCGCTGCCACCGATCTCGAGCGGCTCGATGAACAGACGCGCAAGCGCCGGAAGGGTCGAAAGTCGCGTCGCAAGCGCTAGGCAAGAGCGACCGTGGACAAGCCCCTAGGAGCCGACCTCGTGGAGCGGGGAGCCCGTCTCCTCGAAGGCGGTCAGGTTGGCCATCGTGGTCTCGGCGATGTTCTGCAGCGCCTCGGCCGTGAAGAAGGCCTGGTGCGCGGTGATGAGCACGTTGGGGAACGTCAGCAGCCGGGCGAAGGTGTCGTCCTGGATGATCGAGGCGCTCTGGTCCTCGAAGAAGCCGACAGCATGCTCCTCCTCGTAGACGTCGAGGCCCAGGTAGCCCAGCCGGCCGTCCTTGAGGGCATCGATGGCGGCTTCGGTGTCGATGAGGCCACCGCGGCTGGTGTTCACGATGGTCACGCCCGGCTTGACGACCGAGAGCGTGGCCGCGTTGACGAGGTGATGCGTGTCCGAGGTGAGTGGCGCGTGGAGCGCGATGATGTCCGACTTCGAGAACAGCTCCCGGAGATCGACGTACCTGGCGCCGAGCTTGGTCATCTCGTCGTTGGGGAAGGGGTCGAAGGCGAGGAGCTCGCAGCCGAAGCCCTTCATGATCCCGGCGAAGACGGTGCCGATGCGGCCGGTGCCCACGACACCGACGGTCTTGCCGTTGAGGTCGTAGCCGAGGAGGCCGTCGAGCGCGAAGTTGCCATCGCGCACGCGGTTGTAGGCTCGAGGCGTCCGCCGCACGAGCGACAGGATCAGCGCGACCGCGTGCTCGGCCACCGCATAGGGGGAGTAGGCCGGGACGCGGCAGACCTTGATGCCGACCTCTCTGGCCACCTCGAGATCGACGTTGTTGAAGCCGGCGGCACGTAGCGCGATGAGCTTGGTCCCGCCTTCGGCCAGATCGTGCAGGACCTGGCCGTTGACCTCGTCATGGACGAAGACGCAGACGGCCTCGTGGTCGGCGGCTAGCTTGACCACGTCACAGTTGAGGCTGGCTTCGAAGAAGTCGAGCTTGTGGGACGAGCCCGCGGCGGCGATACCGAGGTACTGCTCGTCGTAGGGCTTGGCAGAAAAGACGGCGACACGCATACCTTTAGCCTAGTGGATAGCGCCAGACACGACGAAAGGGCCGGGCTGGTTCCCGGCCCTCGTCGTCTTCGTGTTCGTGGGGCTAGGCGATCTCGTAGACCAGATAGACGTTGACGGAGAGCTCGACTTCGCCCGGCAGGACCGGAGTGGAGGCTCCGGCGTCGGCGGCCATGGCCATCTCCGCGCGAGCCATGTAGATGGGCTGGGGTGGCTGGGCGCCGGACTCGCTGATCGAGACGATGCCGACGATCTCGACGCCGGCATCGGCGGCCAGCTGGTCGGCCTTCGCGCGCGCGTCCTCGACGGCGGCGGTGCGAGCGAGCGCCTGGGCCTCGGTCGGGTCCTCGACGCGGAAGCTGATGCCATTGATCTGGTTGGAACCGGCCCCGACTACGGCGTCGACGACATCGCCCACGGCCTCCATATCGCGCACGGTCACGTTGACCATGTTGCGAGCCTCCCAGCCCACGATCTCCGCCGGCTCCTTGTTCCAGTCGTAGCGGGCGCTGAGGTTGATGCTGGTGGTCTGGATGTCCTTCTCATCGACGCCCATGGCCAGCAGGGCCTGGACGACCGAGTCCATCGAGGCAGCGGCCTTCTGTGAGGCAGCCGCGGCCTCCTTGGCCGTCTCGAACACGCCGAGGCTGATGTCGGCGACGTCCGGTACGGCGTTGACGCGGCCCGTGCCCGAGACGCTCAGGGTCCGCAGGGTCTCGTCGCCGTTCGACTGTGCCTGGGTGGGGGCGACGGCCGCACCCACGAGCGAGGCGGCCAGGACGCTCGCGGCGAGGCCGGCGGCGATCCAGCGAAGGCTGGGACGGGAGAGGGTGAGGCTGGTGCTGTTCACCGTGATCGATCCTCCGAATATGAGTCACTGAGGCGAGTGTGGACGGCGCGTGACGACGTCGCCCTGCATCCCCTAGACGTCGGGGTATGGCGGTCGGTTCCCTAGCCGATCTCGCTGTTCCGCTTGAGGGGGTAGATGACCTCGGTCATCCAACGGTTCGGGTCCGGCTCTGCGGCAGGGTCCGAGACGTAGAGCTCCCATGGCCCGCCATTCGCGTGCTGAGCCGGGTTGGCCTCCATCCATCGTCTCATCGCCGCGTGGGTGGCCGCGAGCGTCTCGTAGGTGCCGGTGTGGACGGCGATGGCTGCCGGTCCGGCCGGAAGCTCGCCCGGCTTCACGTTGGCGACGGGCTGGATGGGCCTATCGACGATGACGCCGGCCTCGAGGTCGATGGTCTCGCCCATCGCGTGGTAGCGCGCGAACGGCTGGCTGGCAGGTTCGATACCCTGCTCGCGCAGTGCGCCCATGACCGTCTGGAACATGCGGCCCATGGCTTCGGCCAAGGCCGGCGCGCGGACCTCCTCACGGACGACCGCGGTCTGGTGGCCACCGAGCACTCGCAGCTCGATCTTGGACGACGGTGCTCGTGGGTCAGGCATGGGGACACCTCGGCGCGTTGCAGGTGCGTGCATCGTGGGCTGCGGCCGGGCGGATTTCAAGACCCACGATGGTCATAGCACCGGTCATCGGCGTTCTGGGTCTGGCCTCGCCCTCGCCCGCCCTCGCCCTCGGCTGAGTCGCCCTCCGCTTCCCTCGCCCGAGTCTTGGCCACCCTCGCGCCATGCCCTCCGTGACTCTCGAGGGGAGAGCCTCCCCACGGGCCAGTCCCGTCAACGCATATTCCTCGGCAACATGGGCATAGCGGGGTTGGTTGGGTCTTCGAATGGCTAGGCGCGGCGGTTCCGCAGGAAGTCTGCCCGTGTCTCCTCCGAGACGATGGGCCGGTATGGGTCGATGCTCGTTCGGCCGTCCTCATCGAGATGGTTCCAGGGGCAGAAGTGCGGGTGTGGACAGTAGGCGAAGGGGAACCCACCGGGCATGGCATCGCTGATGCGGACGAGCTTGATGAGCGCGGCAGACGAGGCCTTGCCGCGCTCGATCCTCGAGATCGTCGATTGCGACACGCCCGACAGCTGTGCGAGCGTCACCTGGCTCAGACCGGCGTACAGCCGGCAGCGACGGAACTCGACCCCGAACCGGCGGAGCGAGGCCCGATCACGTTCACCCTCAGGGCGTTGATATGGCATGACGCCCATCGTGGCCTTCGGCACTTCGCACTCACACATCGCTTGCTTATCGCACGCTTGGCCAGCCCACTCGGCTGGGCATATTCCCTCGCAGACGTGGGATATGCCGTGAAGGGACTGGGTTATGGAGGGCTCCCATGCCGCAGAGTCAGGAAGGGCATGGTGCCGCCGACCGAAGGGCTAGTGCCGCCGACCGAAGCGCACAGCGTCGCCGACCGAATCGCTAGTGCCGCTGACCGAAGCGCACAGCGTCGCCGACCGAAGCGCTAGCGTCGCCGACCGAAGGCCAAGCACCCCACCATCGAGCCGAGGGCGCTCGCGGCGCATCGGATAGGCTCCGGGCATGCGAACGACGAGACAGATGAGCAGCCGGCGCGGGCTGACCTCGACCCGGCGGACGACGAGACGGTCGATCATCGGGTTCTGGCTGGCTGCGACCCTGGCCCTCGGGGTCATGCCCGCGGCGGCCCAGGACGCCGATGAACCCAGTCCTTCGGCCAAGCCCACGCCGATCCCGGCGCAGACCGAATCGGGTCGGCCGGACCTCTATCTCGATATGCCCTACTTCATCGGTGGGTTCGAGCCCGAGATCGTGATGGTCCGGGGCGACGAGCACTTCTCGAGCCTCGCCCCCGAGGACCCGACGCGGCTCGCCCTCGAGGGACTGCTCGAAACCACGCGAGCAGAGGTGAACGACCTGGTCTCGGGCTATGCGCTCGTCTCCCAGGAGGGGTTCTTCGCGTTCGTTGTTGGCATCCGCGTTGACGGAGTGGAGCAGGGAACGCTGTGGCCGGCATACGGGCCGATCCTCATCAGCGACCTCGAGGACCCGTCGACCGAGCAGGCCACCGTCGGCGACAAGGACGTCACGGTCATCACCTCGGTCGGTGAGGATGGCGAGTACGTCGAACTCTATGCCTACGACGAAGGCGACACCATCTGGATCGTGCAGGGCCCCTCCGATGTCGCGGAGACGACCCTCTACAACCTGCCCGACCCGATGGAGCCGGACGCTGCGGAAGACGGCGGGTAGGAGGAGACGGGGTCCGACATCAGGGGGAGGACGTCAGACCCCGCCTTCCGAAACGCAGATCGGCCGCCCGAGGCCGATGCATATGGTCTACGCGAGCGTCGTGCGCCGCGTCAGCTTCCCGAATTGGGCCGGAACCCACCACTTGAGGAAGTAGAGCCGGCAGCCGAGGCAGTAGCCGGTCGCCGCAAGGACGGCCTGCAGTGCCCCGACTCCGGCCGCTACGACCCAGCCGGCCGTCGCGAAACCGAGGAGGAACAGTGCGGTCGCGACGGTGAAGCCGATGAAGCCGAGAGCCTGAGCGAAGCGCGGAGGGAGTTCGTGCTCCAGCTCACTCGGCGGTGAGATGCGGAGTGTCTTGCGGACGATGGGCCAGGGGCGGCCCAGGATGGAGTAGCGCGTCCCGAAGAAGGCGCTGACGCCCAGAGCGACGGCCAGGAAGGCCACGACGATCGGTGCGCCCAGCAGCAGGCCGACACCCAGGATGACGACCGAGAGGGCGGCACCAAAGCGCATGCCACGCGGGTCGATCATGCGAGCGGCCTGCGGTTCTGGCTTCGGGGCTGGCGTTCCGGTGGTCGCGGTCGTCGCGGTCATCGGGATCTCCTCGGTGTCGTGCGGGCTATCGGTTCCTGCGTTGCCCCAAAGGTAAGCGCGCTGGTATGGCATGTCTAATCGAATTGTGCGACCCTTGTGATCGATTGAGCCGTTCACTCAACGTGGAGTGGTCATGGATGTCCCGCGCCTGGAAGCGTTCCTCGAGGTCGCCCGACTGGGGTCCATGCGTGCCGCTGCCCGCTCGTTGCATCTGGGTCAGCCGGCGCTGTCGGCGCGGATCGTGGCGCTGGAGGACGAGCTGGGGGCGAAGGTCTTCGAGCGCACCAAGCGCGGGGTCCGGCTGACGCTCGCGGGCCGGGCGCTGGTGCCGCATGCCGAGCGGACGCTCGAGGCCATCGAGGCGGGTCGGTCGGCCGTGAGCCAGGTGGAGCAGGGTGATGACGGTGAGCTGATCATCGCGGCCGCCTCGGCCATCAATGCCTCGGTCGTGCCGGAGCTGGTGGCGCGGTTTCGCCGTTATCACCCGGGCGTGCACCTGTACGTTCGCACCGGGCACCCCGAGCGGATCGCGGAGCTCGTAGCCTTCGGGAGTGCCCAGCTGGGGTTGCTGCGGGAGGCGGCGCCATCGCGTGACCCGCGGCTGACGGTCACGCCGCTGTACCAGGAGTCGCTGATGCTGACGGCTCGGCCGGAGCACCCATTCGTGGCCGAGGGACCGATCCCCCTGGCGCGGCTGGCCGACGCGACGCTGGTGTCATACGACCGCGGTTCGGACGACTACGAGGCGACGCAGTCGATGCTGCGCGAGGCTGGCGTGACCCCCTATGGCGTCATCGAGGTCGACTCGGTCGACACGGCGCGACGCTTGACCGAGCGTGGTCTGGGCGTGGCCTTCCTGCCTTCGACCTCAGCCGTGCCGGAGATCGAGGCCAGGAAGCTGGTCGCCGTGGGTGTGTCTGACGTGGCCCTGGTGCCGCGGCGCGTGGTGGCCCTGGAGCGCGCCGAGCCCTCGACTTGGGCGCCGGTGGAGACGATGCGCAAGCTGCTCGCGGATGTGGCCACCTTCGTGCCTGGGGCGGATAGGGTTGTCTGACTCGCGAGCCTGAGTCATACTTCGCTGACCAGATATGTATCAGAGACGAAGGTAGGTATGCCGAGCAAGGTCGGCGAGCGCGGACAGATCACCATCGAGAAGGGCATCCGCGAGGAGCTGGGCGTGTATGCCGGCGATCAGGCCGTGCAGTGGATCGAGGATGGGCACCTGGTGGTCACCTTCGTGCCGGCGCCGCACCGTCGTTCGCTCTTCGGGATCCTGGCCGACAAGATCACGAAACGACCAGACAACGAGGACGACTGGAGCGCCCTCATCGAAGATGTCCGAAGTACGCCGGACCCGGATCGAGACTGGTGATCGCACTCGACACCTCTGTGGTCGTGCGCTATCTCGTGGGCGTACCGGTCGACCAGGCGTTGCGCGCACGTTCCTTCATCGATGGCCACGAGTTGGTGGGCGTGTCGACGTTGGTGCTGCTCGAGGCGGGCTATGCCCTCCGATCGAAGTACGGCGTCAGCCGCCAAGACACGGTCGAGGCGCTCCTGGAATTCGTCACGAGCGAGAACGTCGAGATCCTTGGGCTGCCCAAGGATCTCACCGTCAACGCGCTGGCACGAGCGCGCGAGCATGGAGGCGCTCCGTTCGCTGATGCGTTGATCGTCGCGATCGCCGACGTGGCTGGTGCGGACTCGATCGCCACCTTCGACCGCAAGATGCAGCGTCATGGCCTTCCCATCGTCGAGCCGTAGGCGCGACGCGTGATCGATACCGGACGCATCCTCGAAGGCCTGAACGACGAGCAGCGGCAGGCCGTGCAGACCACCTCTGGCCCCGTGGCGATCATCGCGGGAGCGGGGAGTGGCAAGACGCGGGTCGTGAGCCACCGGACGGCATATGCCGTGGCGACCGGGGTCGTGCCGGAGAACCAGGTGCTGCTGGTGACCTTCACCGAGAAGGCCGCCGGTGAGATGGCCGCGCGTGTGCGGGGGCTGGGCTTGGGTCGGGTGATGGCACGGACGTTCCACTCAGCAGCGTTGGCACAGCTGCGCTATTTCTGGCCCTCGCGCCACGACGGGGCCGACCTGCCGGAGGTGCTGGCGGACAAGTGGCGCATCGTGGCACCGCTGGCCCGGTCGTTGCCCGGTGGCTATCGCTTCACGCCCACCAAGGACCTGATGGATGAGATCGAGTGGGCCAAGAGCCGGCGCATCACGCCCTCGACGTATCAGCAGCTGGCGCTGGGACGAACGCCACCAACGACGCCGGACCTGTTCGTGCGCCTCTTCCACGACTACGAGCGGATGAAGGAGCGGCGGGGCCTGATGGACTTCGACGACATCCTGGGGCTCACCGTGGAGCTGCTGGAGACCGACGAGGAGGCGGCCTTCGCGGTGCGCTCGCGCTACTCGTGGTTCACGGTCGACGAGTATCAGGACACCACGCCGCTGCAGGCTCGGCTGCTGGAGCTGTGGTTGGGCGACCGCGATGACATCTGTGTCGTGGGTGACGAGGACCAGACGATCTACACCTTCGCGGGGGCCACGCCCGAGCACCTGATGGGGTTCGCGCGGCGCCACCCGGGGGCCGTGGTGTTGCCGCTGCTCACGAACTACCGATCGTCACCACAGGTGCTTTCCTTTGCTAACAACCTACTCGCTTCGACGGGCTCATCGAAGAAGCTCGTGGCCACGCAAGAGGAGGGGCCCGAGCCGACGGTGGCGGTCTATGGCTCAGCCGCGGAGGAAGAGGCTGCGATCGTGGCCAGGGTGAAGGCCCTCATCGCGGAGGGTGCAGCCGCCGACGAGATCGCGGTGCTGCTGCGGCTGAACGCACAGACCGCTGGCTTCGAGGCCGCCTTTGCGCGTGAGGGCATCGCCTATCAACTGCGCGGGAAGCGCTTCTTCGAGCGACGTGAGGTGCAGGCGGCGATCCGGGCGCTCGAGCGGGTGCCGGACGACATCGAGGGCGAGGAGTTGATGGCCGCGGTTCGAGCGGTCTGGGATCGGCAGCTCGGGTTCGACCCCGACGACGAGCCCGAGGGACGCGAGGGACGGGAGCGGCACGCCACCCTCTCGACGCTGCTTACGATCGTCTCCGGGCTGGCGCTGTCCGAGGATGGCGCCGATCGGGACGATGTCGTGGCTTCACTATCAGAGCGGGCGAGCCGAGAGCAGGCGGACGACGCCGGGGGCGTGGAACTGCTGACTCTTCATCGGGCCAAGGGGCTCGAGTGGGATGCGGTGTTCATCCCCATGCTCGAAGAGGGCTCGCTGCCGGTGAGCCAGGCCGGGGACGACGAGGATGCGCTGGCCGAGGAGCGGCGGTTGCTCTACGTCGGCATCACGCGAGCTCGGCGCCGCCTGGCGCTGTCGTGGGCTCGGCAGCGGCTGTCGACCAAGGGCAGCCCCCAGAACCGCAAGCCATCGCGGTTCCTCTCGGCGTTGGGGGTGTCGGGCCCAGCGATCGTGCCGGCGTCGGCGTCTCGGCCCGGGCCGCGGGAGCGTCAGCCGGCGGGTGCGGCACGAGCACGGTTGGGCGCGGATGACCAGGTCCTGTTCGACGCGCTTCGGGCGTGGCGGCTGGAGAAGGCACGCGAGGAGAAGGTATCGCCCTTCATCGTGGCCTACGACACCGTCATCGCCGAGATCGCCGAGCGTCGGCCGCAGACCGAGGCGGAGCTGCTGACGGTCGCCGGCATCGGCCCGGGCAAGGTCGAGAAGTACGGTGAGGACATCCTCTCCATCGTGGCCGAGGGCGTTGACCCGGAGGGCTGAACCAACTAGTCTGTCAACCAGTATGAAGACGGAAACAAGGACCGTGGGCGCGTTCGAGGCCAAGACGCGCCTGTCGGAGCTACTCGACCTGGCCGCGATGGGTGAGCGCTTCACGATCACGAAGCGCGGCAAGCCCGTTGCGATGCTCGTGCCTCTCGAGAAGGAGCGTCGCAGGAGCCCGGCGGAGGCCGTGGACGTGATCCGAGCCGCTCGCGTCGGCGCGAGCCTCGGAGACGACACGCTTCGTGACCTGATCGATGACGGCCGCCGATGAAGCCAGGTCTCGTGATCGACGCTTCGATCTCGGGAAGCTGGTGCTTCCCGGAGGAAGCTACGCCCCTGTCGGAAGCAGCCCTTGAGGTCGTTGCCCGCGAAGGCGCGCTGGTGCCGACCCTCTGGCTGTTCGAGATGGCCAGCATCCTCGCGATCGGAGAGCGCCGCAGTCGGATCGACGGTGCGGCAGCCGCCACGATCCGGGACGCCCTTGCGGACCTGCCGATCGAGTTGGATCAGACACGGACGCTTCGTGCGCGTCAACACGCTCGTCGAGCTCGCGCAGGAGAGCGGTCTCACCCCGTACGACGCGGCGTACCTCGAGCTCTCGATGCGAACCAGCTCGGTGCTGGCGACTCGAGATGCGGCTCTGGAGCGAGCCGCGCGCCATGCAGGAGTGCCGCTGTTCTCGGTCTAGCGAGCAGTTCGCCCATACCCGTACTGCCGTGGAGGGAAGCGACCGCGGGTAGTCGCTACAGGTTCACCAGCACCAGGGCCACGATACCTGCGGCGATGACGAGCGGGATGACGACCGGCAGCGTGCGGCGGAGGATCTCGTTCTCCCGACCGGCGAGGGCGACGATGGCGGCAGCGGCGATGAGGTTGTGCGGGGCGATGGCGTTGCCGAGTGCCGCGCCCAGGCCCTGCGCGCCAAGGATCGTGGCCACGTCCTGACCGATGGCCGTGGCCGTCGCCACCTGCAGATCGGAGAAGAGCGCGTTGGACGCCGTGGCCGAGCCGGTCACGAACGTCCCGAGCGCACCGACCGCTGGCGCCAGCAACGGCCAGGCCCCGCCGAGCGCGTCGGCCGCGGCTGCTGCGATGGCGTCGACCATGCCGGCGTGAACGAGGATCCGGGCCAGGCCGAGCATGGCGATGAGCGCGGCACCCACGGGGATCAGCGTCCGACCAGCGCCACCGAGCGCAGCGCTCATCTGGGCGGGTCGGGCGCCCTGAACGAGGGCACCACCGAGGAACGCGAGGAACAGCATCGTGCCCGGGTGGTAGAACGGCTGGAATGAGCCGCTGAAGGTGCCGTCGGCCGCTTCCCAGGTGATGGCCATGCCCTGAAGCCATTCCTGGAGCGGTCCCACCAGCCGCGTCACGAGCACCAGGGCCACGAGGATGAGATACGGCGCCATGGCCCGAGTCAGTGACATACCGGCAGGCGTGTCGATCTCTGGCAGGGCGCCGACGTTGCGGCGTCGGATGAACAGGATGAAGGCCGCGCCGCCCACGATGGCCCCGCCGAGGGTCGGCAGCTCGGGCCCGACGAAGAAGGCGATCAGCGTGTAGGGCACGAGGAACGCGACCGCGGCGCCGACGCCAAGTGCCAACCGGGTCGGCAGCGGCTGCGGGGACTCGTCGGCATACGCGCGGGCGATGAGGACGGCCACGACGATGGGGATGACCCAGCCGACGATTGAGGCCTGCACCGCCATCGCCGAGGAGATCTCGAGCGGGTCCAGGCCCGACGCGGCGACCATGGGCACGACCGGCGTGCCGACGGCGCCGAAGGTGACGCCGAGGATGTGGCCGACCATCGCGGCTGTGACCGCGGCCACCGGGCCCATGCCGATGGCGATGAGGAAGGGTGCGGCGAGCGCGGCGGAGGTGCCGAAGCCGGCCGCGCCCTCGAGCAGCAACGCGAAGAACCAGGCCACTACGAGCGCGGTCAGGCGTGGGTCGCTCGAGAGCTGAGTCAGCCCGGTGCGGAGGCTGTCGACGGCGCCGGTCTCGGTCTGCAGCCGGTAGATCGCGAGCGCCGGCAGGATGATCCACAGGATCGTGAGAGCGATGAAGACCGCCTCGGCGGCGGCGCCCGCGATGCCCACGACGATCCCGCCGGGGACGTCCTCGAACGGGAAGAGCAAGACCGCGATGACGAGCGCCACGACCAGCCCTGCGGCGCCGGCACGCACGGCCGGCCAGCGTGCGACCAGCATGAGGATCAGCACGACGGCGATGGGGATGAGGGCGATGAGCGCCTCGATCATCGGGCGCGCGGGCAGTGGGTCAAGGTTCGCGGGGCTCCGTGGCCGCGCCGCTCGGAGCTGCGGCGCGAGTCAGTGCCCATGATGCAGCGTCGAACGCGAAGGTGTCCCTGCCGAGGGTCTACGGACGGATGGTCCGTTCCGCCTCGAGCGCCGCGAGCCAGGCCTTGGCAGGACGGCCGTCGACGAGGTCCGTGCTCGCGTCGAAGGGACGACCGAGCGCGTGACGCGTGGTGTAGTCGGCGTTGATGAACCAGAAGAGCCGAGGGTCGGCGCTGATCGCGACGTCGATGCCGGCCTCACGGAGGCTTGCCACGCCGCTCCCACGGACGCGCGGATGCGGGTCGATCTGGCCGACGACGACCCTGCCGATGCCCGCTTCGATGATGGCGCCGGTGCACGGCGGGTGGCGCTTCTCGGGCGCGTCGTAGCCGCAGGGCTCCAGGTTGCAGAAGAGCGTGGCGCCCGTAGCCCGCGCGCCGGCATCGACGAGGGCGAGCGGCTCCGCGTGGGGTCCGCCGTGGGTCGCGTGGTAGCCGCGGCCGATGATCGTGTCGGTGTCCGGGTCGACGACGATGGCACCGACGAGCGGGTCGGGCTCGACCGCACCCTGGGCCTGCCGGGCGAGGCGGAGCGTCTCCTCGAGGAAGCGCTGGTCGAGTGTCGTTAGCGTAGCTATCGGTATTCGGGGTTGGGGTGGTCGAAGCGGGCGCCGGAGTCCCACAGCGAGCGTTGGTTGCCGTGAGCGGGGATGCCGCCTGCGTCCTTGAGCATGCGCGCGAGGTGCATGAGGTTCCAGGTCATGAACGTGGTGTTGCGCTGGGTGAACTCGTTCTCCGGGCCGCCGGATCCGGGATCGAGGTAGCTGGGACCTGGGCCTGCTTCACCGAGCCAGGCGGCGTCCGCTTGGGGCGGGATGGCGTAGCCCAGGTGCTGCAGCGAATAGAGGATGTTCATGGCGCAGTGCTTGGCGCCGTCCTCGTTGCCGGTGATCACGCAGCCGCCGACCTTGCCGTAGTAGTCGTACTGGCCCTCGTCGTTGAGTTCGCCCGAGCTCGCGTAGAGGCGCTCGATGACCTGCGTGCACACGCTCGACTTGTCGCCCAGCCAGATGGGCGTGCCGATGACGAGGATGTCCGCAGCCTGGACGCGCTCATAGATAGCGGGCCACTCATCGACGTCCCAGCCGTGGTCGGTCATGTCCGGGTAGACGCCGTGAGCGATGTCGTGGTCGACCGGGCGGACGTGGTCGACGGTCACGCCCTGCTTCTCCATGATCGCCTGCACGACGTCGAGGAGGCCGTCCGTGTGTGACTGCTCCGGGCTCTTCTTGAGCGTGCAGTTGAGGAAGACCGCCCGCAGGTCGTCGTAGGTCGCGGGTGGCGTCGGTTCGGTCTGGCCGCGGGTCTCGGGCATCAGGCAACTCCTCCGGTTTCCGATGAGCGTAGCAAGCGGGGTGTCACGAGCCCGTGACCCGGCATGCGTCGGCAGCCGAAGCCTACGTGCGGATGATCCAGTCGGGTTCCGCGCTGCGCTCGTACACGAGGCGGGCATTCGGCAGATCGTTGCCCTCGAGCTTGTCGCGGATCATCTCCTCGGTGTAGTCATAGCCGACCCAGCGATCGCGGTTGCGCTGCTCGATGGTCTCCCACTCGGCCTTGACCAGCGCGGTGTGGTCGAAGAGGGGCAGCAGCGTCGGCCAGGGCTCGTCTTGGAGGAGCAGCCAGTTACCCTCGCTAACGATAAGGCGGACGGTGGGCTCGATGATGATGGCGCCGGCTCGGGCGATCTCGAGGTCGCGGTCGAAGCGGGGGACGGCGACGAAGGGCTCGTCGTTGGCGCGGATGCGGCGCAGCGCGGAGGCGTAGCCGCCGACGTCGAACGTGTGCGGGGCGCCCTTGCGGGGCCGCCAGCCACGGGGCACCAGCACCTCGTCGTCGAAGTGGTAGCCGTCCATGGGCAGCAGAGCGGTAGAGCCGGGTTCGACCTCGTTGAGGTGCTCGATGAGGCGCGCGGCGATCGTGGACTTACCGCTGGCCGGAGCGCCGGCGATGGCGATGACCAACCGCTCGCGATCGGGGATAGCGGGCAGCAGCGACTCGACGTGGGCGATGAACTCGTCGGCGATGAACTCCTGATACATACACGGGATGGTAGCCGCCCGCACCGCAGCCAGCCTCATTAAGATGGGAGGGGAGTCCGTGGTCGGGGGTGTGGAGTGATCAGCATTGGAGCACGCGGCGTGGTCCGATTCGAAGGGAGGCGCGCGTGAGCGGGGCGGCACGTCTGATCTGGGTGGCCCTCGCGCTAGTCGTCGTGTTCATCGTGGCCTCGTTTCTCCTGCTCGATGGCGTGAGCCAGCTGCAACGGCGGCTCGAGGAGCTGCAGCCCGAACCGCCGCCTCCGACGCTGGCGCCGACACCTACGCCGAGCCCCACGCCAAGCCCGTCCCCCAGCCCCACGCCGAGCCCCACGCCGAGCCCCACGCCGAGCCCGTCGTTGTCGGCTGACCCGTTCGATCGGCTGCGATCCTTCGTGCCCATCGAGCTCCGCTCCACGTGTCGGGAGCTGCGCAGGGGTTTGCCGCCGAAGGCCCTTGCCGGCCTGCGTTGTCGCGACGTCGACGAGGTCGGCGACATCACGACCACGGTCGACTACTACGTGTTCGGCGATTTCGATGACATGCAGTACGCGTTCACGAGCTATCGCGAGGCCACCGACATCACGAACAAGGGTGGAGCCTGCTTCGCTGGCGAGAGCGGGGAGTACACGCCCTATGGCGCAGGTGGCGCTGACGGTCCTATCGGCGAGGTCACCTGCTATATGCGGCGCGACTACCCGCAGGTTCGCTGGACGCACTGGGTCGATCTCGTGATGGCACGTGCCTACCGGGCTGAAGGCGAGCCAGTCGACGTGATGGAGTGGTTCCGGACCGGCGTGGCCGGGCCCTGCGACTGGGTCTGCCCAGAGGACGACCGCGAGCGTCCGTGATGGCGGCGCTCTACCGCGCTACCAGCGAGCCCGGGATCGAGCCGTCCTCGCCCCGTTCGGCCGCCTCGATGGCCAGCGCAGCGCTGATGATGCCGACGTGGCTAAAGGCTTGTGGGAAGTTGCCCAGCTGCTCGCCGGTGTGCGGGTCGATCTCCTCGGCCAGCAGACCGAGATCGTTGGTGCAGGCCAAGACCAGCTCGAGGCGCTCCCTGGCCCGTTCGACCTGGCCGCTCCGGGCCAGGGCCGTGACCATCCAGAGGGTGCAGAAGGCGAACGTGCCCTCGTGCCCTTCGAGGCCGTCATCGCTGAGATAGCGATAGATGTGTCCGTTCGCTCCCAGATCCTCATCGATGGCCTCGATGGTGGCCAGCACGCGCGGGTCGGTCGCGGGAAGGAAGCCGAGGTTGGGGATCTGCAGGGCAGCCGCGTCCAGGGCCGTCGATCCGAAGGCCTGGGTGAAGACCCCACGTGCGGGGTCCACGCCCTCGGTCTCGATCCGCCGCCGCATCTCATCGCGCGCGGTGCGCCAATGGTCGGGTACGGCCTCCACACCGTCGTGGTCCTCGATGAGCCGGATGCCCAGGTCGACCGCAAGCCACATCATCAGCTTGCTGAAGAGGAAGTGCCGGGCCCCGCCGCGAACCTCCCAGATGCCCTCATCGACGACATCGAACTCAGAGATGGCGCGCTCCACGACCTCTTCGACGAAGCGTTCGTAGTGCGGGTCGACGATGTTCGCCCGCCTCGCCCGAGTGCGTCTCGCTGAACCAGGTCGAGGCCAGCAGCCAGCCGTAGGTATCGTGCTGTGATTGGTCCCAGGCGCCGTTGCCGATGCGCACGGGCTTCGAACCGCGGTAGCCCGAGAGGTGCGGCAGCTCGGTCTCGCTCAGGATGCGCTCGCCGCCGATGCCGTACATGATCTGCAGCTCCGAGGCCCGACCGGCGGTCGTATGGCGGATCCACTCGCTGAACTGGCCGCACTCGTAGTCGTGGCCCAGGCGTCGGAGTGCGACGAGCATCGTGGTCGAGTCGCGCACCCAGGTGTAGCGGTAGTCCCAGTTGCGAACGCCGCCGATCTCCTCCGGCAGGGAGGTGGTGGCCGCAGCGATGACGGCGCCCGTCTTGCCATCGGTCAGGCCCTTGATGGCCAAGGCGCTGCGTTCGACGGCCTCCTTGTACGGCCCGTCGTAGCCGGTCTGTTCGGTCCAGCGTTCCCAGAAGCGCACGGTCGAGTCGAGTTCGGCCACGGCCAGTGCATGAGGGATGCGGCTGGTGTCGGGTCCGCTGGGTGTGGACCAGGTGATGGAGATGACCCGCTCGTCGCCGGCTTCGACGACGGCATGCGCATCCACGCCACCGCTGGCCGTCGCGTGGCAGTGGCCCGATCTCGCTCTCGAGCAGCAGGGCATCAGCACTGCCGGTGGCGAGCGACGAGGTCGTCCGCCAGCTCCGTGATGTAGGGCGTGGTCAGGCCGTACTCGAACCGGGGCCGGAAGGTGAGGCCCATCTCCACGGTGCCGCTGACGCCTCGCACGATGCGGATGAGCGAGTGACGCGATCCGAGACGATGGGCCACGCCGACCTCTTCGGGGTCGGGCTCCACGGGCATGAAGTCGGTGAGTGTGACCACGCCCGATGGGGTCGTGAAGGTCGTCTCGAGGACGTTGGTGCCGGGCAGATAGCGCCGCTCGATGCGCGTCTCCGCCGCGGTGGGGGCGACCTGGAAGAAGCCGCCGATCTCTCGGTCGAGCAGACGGGCGAAGACCGGCCGGCCGTCGAAGCGATGGAAGACGGCCCAGTCGATCGAGCCGTCGCGGGCCACGAGCGCGAGCGAATGGCAGTCGCTCAGGAAGGCATAGTCCGAGATCGGCGGGAAGTCGTCGCTCGAACGCGCCATGGGTCGGTCTCCTTCGGTCCGGTCGTAGGCCCCTATTCTGCCCGCCCGTCCCGATGGGGCGTGTCCACCGCCACGACCGCCTGAGCCCGGGCCACGTCTAGCGCTCCTCGATCGGCACCTCGATCGGGACGGGCTCGAGCTCGCGTGCCGGCGCCTCGAAGTCGAAGTGCGGCATCCACTTGAGGAAGCCCGGCAGATACCAGTTGGCGTCGCCCAGGAGGCGCATCGTGGACGGCACCAGGATCGTGCGCACCACGAAGGCGTCGACGAAGACCGCCACCGCGAGGCCCAGGCCCATCTGCTGCAGCGCGGGCAGGCTGCCAAGGGCGAAGCCCATGAACACGGCCACCATGATCAGCGCCGCACCGGTGATGATCGAGCCGGTCGTGCGCAGGCCATGGGCCACCGCTTCGGTCGTATCGCCGGTCTTGTCCCAGTACTCCTTGACTCGGCTGAGCAGGAAGATCTGGTAGTCCATCGAGAGGCCGAAGAGGATGGTGAAGAGCATCAGCGGCAACCAGGCCTCGATGGCGTCGACCTGGGTGAAGAGGCCCAGGAGCGGCCCGTTCTCCTGCCCGTTCTGGAAGACGAGCACGAGGATGCCGTAGGCCGCGGCCACCGAGAGCAGGTTCATGAGGATGGACGTGAGCGGGATGACCAGCGAGCGGAAGACCACCAGCAGCAGCAGGAAGCTCAGGCCCAGGACCCAGGCGAAGACGATCGGCTGGGCCTCGCGGGCATCATCGAAGAAGTCCACGTTGAAGGCCGCGCCTCCACCCACGAGCACCGCCACGTCGAGGCCGGCGAAGACGGCCGGGATGGTCTCCGTCACGGAGGGTGGAGACGGCGCTGGTGGAGACGTCGTCCTGGAAGTCGGTAGCCAGAGCGGCGGACACGATGGCCAGCTCGCCGTCGGAGCCTTGCTCCACGGTCGCCGGGGAGAAGAGCGGCAGCGTCGCGCCGTCGAGCTCGTATTCGTAGCCGGCCATGGCGGTCTGCAGCTCGGCGATAGCGGTCTCCACCTCCGGCGTGATGGCGCCGTCGACGACGACCTCCACCGGTGTACCGGAGCCGGCCGGGATGCCGGCCGCGGTGAGCAGCTCGTAGCCCTCGCGTGAGGGGGTGTCGTCCGGGAGCGTGGTCACGCCGGAGAAGCCGGCGTCGAGTCGGAGCCAGAACGAGGCGAAGAAGAGCAGGACCAGGCTGGAGGCGATGAGGCTGATCCACGGGCGGGCCATGACGCCACGGCCGACGCGATCCCAGACCCCGCCGCGCTGCTCGGGATCCGCCGCCGGCTTGCGCACGCGCAAGCGTTCGATGCGGTCGCCCAGGAGCGCGAGGACAGCGGGCAGGAGCGTCATCGCGGCCAGGACCGCGGCGATGACGACGGTGACGGCACCCAGGCCCAGCGAGACGAAGATCGAGGCCGGCACGAGGAGCATGGCCGAGACCGCCAGCACCACGATGAGCCCGGAGAAGAAGACGGCGCGGCTGGCCGTGCCCCCGGCGCGCTCGATGGCGTCGATCGTCCCGTAGCCGATCTGGCGCTCCTCGCGGTACCGCGACACGATGAAGAGCGAGTAGTCGATCCCCACCGCGAGGCCGATCATCGTGACCATGTTGGTGACGAAGAACGACAGCTCCAGCAGCTGGCCCAGGAGGGTGATGAGGCCCAGGGCCACGGTGATGGCCACGATGGCCAGGATGATGGGCACGACCGCGGCGACCACGGTGCCGAAGACGACGACGAGGATGATGAGGGCGATGAGGACGCCGATGGCCTCGCCTCGCTGGAGCGTCTCCTCAGCGAGATGCGTGAAATCCTCGTTGAGCGTGCCGTTGCCGAAGGTGCGGACGGTGAAGCCCTCCGGCACGCCCGTGGCCTCGATGATGGCGTTCATCTCGCCGGCGACCTGCTGGAGGACGCCGAACGACTGGGTCTGGATGACGACCGGCAGGAGGGCGGTCGTGCCATCCTCCGAGACGGGGCCGCTCTCGGTCAGGTAGCTGCCGACGAAGACGACCTCGGTCTCCCCGATGAGGGCGCTGAGCGCGTCCTGCAGCTCGCCGACGTAGGCGGCGAAGGCCGGGTCCTGGACCGTGCCGGTCTCCGAGGCCACGATGACGAGCTCGGGGATCGTGGTCTCGCCGCGCAGCTCCTCGATGAGGGTTGCGGCCTGCTCCGACTCAGGGTTGTCGGTGAAGCTGAAGTCGGTGGTGAGAGCACTGCCGATCATCGTGGCCGCGATGGCGAAGGTGACGACGAGGGTGACCAGCCAGATGCCGACGACCGTCCACGGTCGTTGGGCGCTGGTTCGCGCGAGGGCGGCAGAGGACAAACGCATTCGGATCTCTCCGTTGGGGTGAGGCTGTGTCGCGGCCGCCCCCCAGCGTGAACATGTAGTGCCCGGCTGCATGATGGTACATGCAGCCGCCGAGGTGGCCGGTTTCGCGGCCGGCCTTCTGGGAGCGTGACCTCTTCGCCGACAGGCGGAGTCGGGGGCGCCGGCAGAAGCGCGTAGCATCAGGCCCTCGGAACGACAGCCACGGAACAGGAGCCCATGACCAGACATCCACTGTTGAGCCTTACGGCGGCCACCGTCGTGCTACTGCTGCCCCTGGGTGGCGCCATCGCACAGGACGACCCCCAGGCGTTCCCGCCGGACGCCGTCGCAGACGCGCAAGCGCAGATGGACGCGCTGTCGGCCGGGGGCCTTCCGCCCGGCATGGTCGCGTGGATCGACACACCCGAGTATCGCTTCGCGGGAGCGAGCGGTTCCGCGAACCTCGCCGACGACACGCCGATGCCACCCGACGGTGCGTTCCGGATCGGCAGCATCACCAAGATGCTCACCGCGACCGTGGTCATGCAGCTGGCCGAGGAGGGTGTGTTGTCCCTCGATGATCCGCTGGCCCTCTGGCTCCCCGACGTCGCCGACGAGCTGCCCTCTGGCGACCAGATCACGCTGCGTCAGCTGCTGGCGCACACCTCCGGCGTCTTCAACATCGTCGAGCACGAGGCCTACTACGCCGATCTCTTCGGCGAGATGGTGGTCGACGAGACGACTGGGAACGTGTCGCTGGCCTGCGTCGAGCGAGACCCGGCCGATGCGCTCGAGCGCTACGTCTATGGCAAGGACGCCGTCTTCGAGCCAGGGGCAGGGTGGAGCTACAGCAACACCAACTACGCGCTGCTGGGCATGGTGGTCGAAGCGGCGACGCAAGCGCCGATCACCGAGGCCTATCGGGCTCGCATCTACGAGCCGCTTGGCATGGGCTCGACGTTCCTGGACTGCTACGAGGAGCCGGTGATCGATGTCGTCCACGGCTACACGGGTTCCGGGGATGGCCTCACGGACCTGACCGAGCTCCACGAGTCGGTCGGGTGGGCCGCGGGTGGCATGGTCTCGACCGCACCGGACCTGATCACCTTCGCTCGCGGGCTGTTCGACGGAGCGCTGCTTGACGATCCGAAGTCGCTGGCCGCGATGGTTCCTGCCCCCGGAGAGCCCTACGGCCTGGGCATCGCGAGCCAGGGTGAGTCCATCGGGCACGCGGGCTACATCGCCGGGTTTCGCTCGACGCTGACCTACGCGCCAGAGCTCGATGCGGTCGTAGTCGTGCTGTACAACCATGACTCCGCCGATCCGGAGCTGCTTGTACCGGATCTGCTCGATGCGGTGGTCTCGGACTCCGGCGCGGAGGACTGAGGCCGGCGCGCTCGCGAAGCACCTACGGGATCGGCCTGCGCCGTGGCCCAGCTCGGGAGCCGTTGACGCAACGCATGGCCGTGCGCTACGTTCGTTCCATGGACACGCTCGCACGACAGAAGCTCGAGTCGCTGGTCGAGGGCATGGGCAGCCAGGCACAGGTCGCACGTGCGCTGGAGGTGAGCCCGTCGCGCGTGAGTCGGTGGCTCCGGGATGAGGAGCCGGACCGCGACAACCTCATCAAGCTGGAATCGGTCGAGTTCGCGCTGTCGCGCCTGCAGGCCACGTACCGGCGGCCGACGGCGCTGAAGTGGCTCTACGGCTTCAACGCGCACCTCGGCGGTGCGCGGCCGATCGACCTGCTCAATCGCGGGCGTGTCTCTGACGTCCTTCGAGCCATCGAGGCGGACGAGACCGGCGCCTACGCGTAGGGCGACCGAGCGCGTGCTGTACCGCGTCTACCGGGCGCTCGACGGGGCGGCGCCGACGGCAAGAGGTGGGCCGCTGTTCGTGCCGCGCGACTATCAGGGGGCGGGACGGCATGACTCGCCCGGGCGCTACGGGGCCTTCTATGCGGCGCGCTCACCGGTGGCCGCGGTGGCGGAAGTGATCCAGGCGTTCCGGGGGCGTGACCTCTCGCCGGAGGATCTGGAGCGGTCCGACGGGACGCGGCTGATGCTGGCGGCATACGACGACTCCGGGCTGGAGACGCTGTTCGATCTCGATGAGCCAGCGGTGCTGGTGGAGGAGGGGTGGCGGCCATCGGGCGTGGCCAGCCGCGACCGTTCTGTCACGCAGGGGATGGCCGTGCGGGCGTTCGAGGCGGGGGCGCTGGGTTTGAGCTGGTGGTCGACGCTCGACTCGGCCTGGACGAACGTGAGCCTGTTCGCGGAGCGGGCGTTCGAGGTCGGCGCGATCGCGGTCGACGGCGCGCCCGAGCTCCTTACCCTGAAGCACCCCGAGGTGATCGCCGCAGCCGATCATCTCGCCATTCCGCTGCAGGCTCGCCGCCGCCGACGTCGCTAGTGGGTCCCGAGCGTTGAGCCCCCTACTCGGCCACGAGCTGGGAGATCCGCTGGTGCGTCAGACCGAGCAACTGCCCGATGTCGCGCATGGGCATCCCGACCTGTCGTAGCGCTAGCGCCGCGGCCTTGGTCGACTCCTGCGCGGCATGCTGCGAAGCTTCGGCCTCCGAACGAGCCGCGAGGGCCTCATCGAGTGCCGCCTGCGCGGACCCCACGGCGACCGTGAGCTCGACGTCGAAGCTGTCCTCGGGAACGTCCTCGACGATCGCGATCAGGTCACGAGCCATGTTCTCGACGCCGTCGAGTCGCTTGGCCTGGGTGGAATGCCCGATGTCCTCGACCCTGACGTACCACCAATCAGGCTCCCGCTCCGCGGTCACTCGGTATGTCTTCCGTTCCGTCATCGCCACCAATCCTTCCCGAACACCCGCTCCAGCCGAACCTTCACATCCCGCTCGACGCCCGTCGACAGCTCCGCGACGTGGCGGGGGAGGAAGACCCGGACCCGACCGGCGCGCCACATCTCGTGGCTGCCGCGTTCCTCGACCAGTTCGAATCGCAGGCCGTGGCGCTTCGCTTCCCTTCTGGCCTTCTTGATGAACTCAGTTCGCTTCACGACACTGCTCTAGTGAGGTTGCCTTGTCAAGGCAATCGTGTTGGACTTAGCGATGTCCGCTGTGGCGCGCGACGCGCATGGGCCGGACCGTCAGGAGAGCGGGTTCGAGACTCGGATGGAGCCGTAGGTCGCGCCATCGGCCAGGTCCTCGCTGAGGACGACGGTGCAGCCCGCGACCTCGGCGGCACGGATGATGAGGGCATCCCACAGGGAGATGCCCCACGTTCGGCTGCCAGCGATGGCCCTGAGGACCAGGTCCGCGTCGACGGGCACGACGGGGAGTTGGGCCAGTCGGTCGACCATCTGCGCCGCCTGCTCCTCGGTCATCGGCGACGCGAGCTTGCGGGTCACGACGGTGTAGAACTCACTCAGGACCTGGCTGGAGATGGCGATGTGCGCATCTTGCCTGGGGGCGATGATCGAGCGGGCTCGCTCACGCTTGTCGGGTTCCGATCCGTCGACCGCATAGACCCAGATGTTCGTATCGACGAAGACGCGCTCGGTCACGGTCGCCCCGGGCGGTCGTGGAGGTCATCACGGCTCCAGGTGCGACCTGCGGCACCGCTGCTGGCCTCGCTGCGGTCGGCAAGCTCAGCGAAGCCGGCGAGCGCTTGCTGCGTCCGTTGCGCACCGGTGTAGGCCTCGAGGTACTCGCGTAGCAGGGCGTTGACCGACGTGTTCTCCTCCAGGGCCTTGATGCGCGCACGCTTGAGCAGCAGATCGTCCACCGTGATCGTCAAGTTGGCCATAGCGAGACCCTGTGTAGCACGGTTTCAGTGTAGCACGGGTTCAGCGGAGCCGATGCCAGGCCACCGGTTGCGGGGTGCGCTACCGTTCCCATCGAGCCAGCCATGAACACCTGCCGCGGAGCCACAGCTTGAACGAACTCGACCGCAGACTCGACCGGAAGCTCCGCACCATGGCGGAGGGGCGATACACGCCGGACGATTTCGTGATCGCCGACGCCAAGGACGCGGACATGGGCTTCGGGCTCACTGCCGCTGGGCCGGTCGACGGGGCGCCAAACGGAGTCCTCGGCCCGGGCCGCTACCAGACCCGGGAGCGCTACCTTGCTGACATGCGTGCCCAGGCGAACCATGGCGTCGTCGACATCCTGCTGACCTCGGCCTCGAATGGCGAACGTCTCGCGAGCGACGGCTCCCTGCCGGCGGACCTCACGCTGGCCATCCGTGCCAATGACACCAGCGACGTGTGGGTCGGGCGTGGAGCCGGCTACGCGGCCATGCTGTCACGCCCGTTCCGGACCGTGGACCTCGCCGCCATCCGGCCGTTCTGCGACCTGGTCCTGTACTCCATCACCTTCAACAACGACCTCGAAGCGGACCTGGTCTCGCTGGAGGCGTATGCCGCGTTCCGCCGCGAGGCCGAGTCGATCGGGATGCGGCATTTCCTGGAGGTGTTCAACCCCAACGCCCCGAGCCGCCTGGAGCCGGAGCAGATGGCGGCCTTCGTCAACGACTCGATCGTGCGAGCGCTCGCGGGCGTCACGCAGGCGCAACGACCGGTCTTCCTCAAGCTCGGCTACAACGGTGCGGATGCCTTGCTGGAGCTCACCGAGCACGATCCGTCCCTGGTCGTGGGGATCTACGGTGGCGCGGTGGGCACGACCCGCGACACCTTCGAGCTGCTGCATCGTGCGCACGAGCACGGGGCTCGCGTGGCGCTCTTCGGCCGCAAGATCCAGCATGCGGAGTCCCAGCTCGAGCTGGTCGACCTGCTGCGCCCGGTGCTGCGTGGCGAGCTGAGCCCGGCCGACGCGGTGCGGGCGTACCACGAGGCCCTGACGCGGGCAGATGTGCGACCCCTTCGGACCCTCGACGAGGATCTGGAGCTGACAGACCCGGTGCTGCGGTCCGAATGATGGGCGCGGAGCGGAGCGGGGTCCTCTGCGTCGGGTCGGCGCTCGTCGACTACGGCAAGACCATCGACGCGTACCCGCCGCTCGACGCCCTCGCCACGATCGAGGACATCTCCCGCAGCACGGGTGGCGCTGCGCTCAACATGTCGCGAGACCTGCGGCGGCTGGGTGCGTCGTTCCCCGTCGAGCTCCTTGGGTGCGTGGCGGACGATGACGATGGCTCCTTCATCCTGGAGTCCTGCGCCGGCGATGCCATCGAGACCGGGCGGGTACGGGTCCGCGAGGGAGCCACCACCGCCTTCACTGACGTGATGGTGGAGCGCGAGGGTGGCCGGCGCACGTTCTTCACGCACCTCGGAACGAACGGCTTGCTCGAGGTCGATCCCAGTGAGCTCGTGGACGTCGAGGCGCGCATCCTGCACGTCGGCAACCTCGGGTTCCATCCGCTCATGGAGCAGGTGGCAGCAGACGGCTCCAACGGGTGGTCGCGGCTCCTCGCGACTGCGCGCAACGCGGGCGTGCACACCAACCTCGAGCTCGCCACGTTGGCGCCGGAGCACCTGGAGATGGTGGTCGGACCGTGCCTGCCGCACCTCTCCTCGGTCATCATCAACGAACTGGAAGCCAGTGCCCTGACCGGCATCGGTGCGTCAGCGCCGGACGCGGATGCACCGGTGGATTGGGCGGCCATGGAAGCGCTCGCGCAGGGGCTCATCGAGCGTGGTGTCTCCTCGCTCGCGGTCGTGCACTTCCCCGCCGGCGCCGTTGCGGCGATGCCCGGTGGGCAGGTGTGGCGGCAGGGTTCCGTGCGCCTGGCACCCGATCGGGTGGTCAGCACGACCGGCGCCGGCGACGCGTTCGCTTCCGGGGTCATCTACGGGCTCCACGAGGGCTGGTCCGTGGAGGACTGTCTCCGACTGGGCGCGGCCGCGGCCGCAACGTGCATCGGAGATGCGAACACATCGGACGGCATCGGCACGGTGAGCGAGTGTCTGGCCTTGGTGGACGAGTTGGGCTGTCGGCCCAGCTAGGGAGAGACCGGCGGTCAGGCCATCGACGCGAGCCATGCTGCTGCGATGGTGGCGAGCCCAGCAGCCTGGAGCAGCCAGCCGGCCTCACGCGACCGGGGTGACTCCTGCCATGAGAGCGCGACGCCGAGCGCGGTCGTAGCGGTCGCGACGATGGCCGCGCCGAGAGCGAGGCTCGAGGCGGCTCCGGCCGAGGCCAGTGTGGCCCACGCGAGGACGAGGATGACTGACATCAGCAGCGCGAGTGCCACCCTGGCACGGTGGGGTCCCGAGTCGCGTCGCCAGGCTGGGCCGCTGGGCCGCCGCGTCCGAGTCCACGTCGACGAGGCTGTTGGCGAGGTGGAGTGCCGGACCGGCCAGGGCCGCGAGCGGCAGGAGGAAGAGCCACCCTGGCGGCAGGGTTCCGGCCGCCGCCAGCCACGTCCACGCGAGCATCAGCGGGAGCGCGGCGGCGAAGCACAGCCAGCCCAGCCCCAGCCGACGCATCACCATGTCGTAGGCCACACCGCTGGCGTAGCCCGCAGCCCCCAGGGCCAGGACGACGACGCCGAAGGACGCCGAGATGCCCAGCCCGACGAGGCCCCCGAGGACGACGAGGGCGATCGCGAGCTCGATCGGGACAAGACCGGCGGGGATCGGCTTCCGTGGCCTCGAGGGACGGTCGGCCTCGACGTCGGCGACGTCGTTGAGGGCACCGATGGAGAACTGGAACCCGAGCATCGCGAGCGCCAACACCGCTGCTACCGACCGTTCGCCACCGGCGATGAGCGCGAGGGCGGCGACGAGGATCGCGTTGAGCGCACTCGGCACCGGGTGGACCACGGCCAGCGCCAGTAGTGCACGCCTGATCCTCGGTCGCGGTGCCGTGCGGTCGGACCTGTCGGGCGGATGCGGGTGCATGTGCGCCCATGATGAGGCTGACGCTCCAGTGGAGGAGGGATCGGGGTGGTCGGAGGATGGAAGTCCGTCTGGCTCGAAGTCGCAGGCGCGACGGCACCCCGGTATCGCCGGGTCAGCCTCTGGCGGTTCGTTCCTCCCACGCGATGCCTGCGGCCGATTCGGCCATGTCCAGGAGGATGACGCCGTCCGCGACCTCGTATCGCTCTCCCGATTCCAGGAGTGCCCATAGCAGCATCCGATCGGCGTCCATCCCGGCGCGATGCAGTTCGAGCGCCTTCGCGAAGGGCTCGATGGTCCGATCCGAGTCCGGGCACAGGCGTTGCCCGCGGTCGTCTTCCAGCCAGTAGGCGACCGCATCCTCGATGACGACCTCCAGCGGCCGACTCAGGATCTCCTTGATCTCCTCGGCCGTCCAGTGACGGCGGTCATCGGTCCTCGTACTCATGTCGTTCACGCCTTGTCGGGCGCCGTGCGGATACGAGACGGATGGTACCTCTCGCATCGGCCGCGACGATGACGACGAGCAGCCGTCCGGTCGACGCCGTGCCGATGAGCCTGAAGCGGTCCTCATGCGTCGAGTGGGTCGTATCGACTCCCAGCACGGCCAACGGGTCGACCAGGACCGTCTCCGCCTCGCGCAGGGAGACGCCGTGCTTGGCGATGTTCCGACGGTCCTTGTCCTGATCCCAGGTCGCTCGTTCCCACAGGGACCACGGTAGGTCTTGGTGCTTGCTTCGCCCGCATCCATGGCTTTCTTCGCGCTTGCTTGACAGTCGAGGTGGACGTGCGGCTGCGGCTGTCATTCCCCGCGGGTATGCCGGGTGTCTCGATCGCCGCGATGATCAGTATGGCCGACTGCGAGGGCGCGGACGCGGATGTGACCGCAGCGCTAGTTGGCCGCTGACGGGCTCTCCTCGCTGTCCGGCTCCTCGGCCCCACCCCCGGTGATCGCCTCGTGGCACGACGGGCATTCGTACTCCGGGTCATCAGCGCTGATCACGCATCCGCCGATGCGGACACGGCCCGCTTCAGCCTCCTCCATGAGCTCCGGGCTGGGGTACCCGTAGACGATCGGTAGCGGCACGACGAGTTCAGCGCAGCTCGGACATCGCTGCTTCGGCGCGGCTGGCTCATTCATGGCTTGATCTCCATGCGCGGCAGCTCCTGCTCAAGGTCTGGGGCCAGCGGCGTGGTCTCGTGGCAGGTGAAGTAGATGATCTGGCACGTGTCGGAGAGCTCCTCGATGGAGCGCGCCGCGCGCTCGGCGCGGTCGGGGTCGAAGTTGACGAGGATGTCGTCCATGACGATGGGCAATGGTTCTCCCGACGTCTCCACGAAGTGCTGCACGAGGCCGAACCGCAGCGCGAGGTAGAGCTGCTCGGACGTCCCGCGTGAGAGCCCGGCCAGCGGTACCTCGACGCCGTCGACCCGCTCGATGCCGCGGACGTCCTCGCCCAGCGGAGCCACGATGCGCGTGTAGCGATCGTCGGTCCAGGCCTTGAAGAAGTGCTCGGCCTTCTCGATGACTGCGGGGCGGTGCTCCGCTTCGTAGGCGCTGCGGGAACGGCTGAGGATGTGATGGGCCAGCGCCAGCACGGACCATCGACCGGCGCCGGCCTGCAGCTGCGAGAGCAGGTCCTCCCGCTGCTGGCGCAGCTCGGTGGCCTCCGCGTCCGACTCCATCTCCTCGCGCGTGGCGCGCAGGCCGCCGGCTTCCTGGTTGAGCTCATCACGCTGGTCGTCGAGCTCCCCGAGCTGGTCGGCGATCTCCGAGAGGCGCGCCCCGACATCGGCGATGTCCTCGACCGCGCCAAGGTCGTCGATCAGCTGGGTGAGCGCCTTGCCCGGGCCCGAGAGCGTGGTCAGGGTCACCCTCGCCCCTGTCGACCTCGGCTTCGAGCGCCGTCGCCTGCTGGGATCGAGCGAACTCGCTGCGCAGGGTGTCGGCATCTGCGGCACCGGCCTCCTCCAGGAACGCCGCCAGCTCGCCGACGGCCCGACCACGGGCCTCGTTGGTGGAGATCAGGGCGCTCTCCTTGTCCTCGAGCGTGGCGGCCAGCGTGTCGCGGTCCCGCTCGCCGGACAGGGCATCGGCAAGGGCCTTGGCCAGGAGGGTGGCGGTGGCGCCGAGGTCGTCCTCGTCCGTCTCACCGTCGGCCAGCAGCGGAGCCAGGGCAGCGACCTGCTGGGCATAGTCGGCGTGCTCCTGCGCGAGCTCCTCGGCCCGTGCCTGGGCCTTGCGCAGCGACGAGACCGTGGCCTTGGCCGAGCTCACCGAGTCGACCACGCGGCCGGCGGTCTCTCGGTCGTAGGTCCCGTCGAGTCCGTGCTCGCTGAGCCACGTCTTCCACTCGGCGTGCACAGCCGCGGCTTCCTCGCGGCGCTTGTCGGCGGCGGTGGCGAGGTCCGCGACGCGCTTGGCCTGCGACTCCGCGGCCGCCTGCAGTTGTTCCTCGCGCTCGGTCGCTGCCGCCCTGGCCGCCTCTTGTCCGCGTACTTCGGCGATCGCGGCCCGGGCGGTTTCGAGATCGGCGGGGGTGGGTTGCTCCGGCAGTCCCGCCTCGGTCGCGGCCTTGGCCAGCTCGCCTGTCAGCCGCTCGACCTCAAGCTCAGCCGCCTGGGCGCGTTCGAGCCGCTCCTCGTCTCGCTCGAGCGAGCGGCGCTCCGCGTCGATGTCGTCGAGCAACCGATCCACGTCCGAAGGGCTGGGCGAGGATCCGAGCTCGAGCTCCGGGCCGAGCCTGGCCACGTCAGCCTCGGCCTTCGCCTGTTGCTGCTCGAGCTGCTCGGCCGTGGCGGTACCGCCGCCAGCTCCCTGCATGCGCAGGACCACGATCCAGGCCACCGCGCCACCGACGCCGGCGGCGGCCACGACGACCGAGGCTGCGATCGCCACCTCCATCAGGGCCAGCACCACGGCCACGACCACGCCGCCGATGCCGATGGCGGCCGGCAGCAGGTACTGGCGCTGGGCACGGCCCGCCGCGTCATCGGCCATCGCGCGTGCGGCGGGCAACTGCTCCTCCGCGGTCTGCTTCGAGCGCAGGGCATCGGCCAGGTCGCGCACCCTGGTCCGTCGCTCGTCGAGGTCCGCCCGCACCGCCGGCAGGTCATCGCCCGGCGTGTCTTCGGCGATTCGCTGCCGGTCCTCGAGTTCAGCAGAGAGCCGCTCCACGTTGCGAACGGAGCGCTCCTGAACTTCGGACGACGGCTGATCGGCGAGGGCCTCATGGAGCTCGGCCACACGAGCGGTCGCGGCAGCGGCCTGCTCACTCGCCTCCTTGGCTTGCTCCTCGGCGGCTGCCAGCGACTCGTTAGCAGTGACAACCGCTTGATCGGCCGTGGTCAGCGTCGTGCGCCAGTGACCGGAGATCTCGGACTTGACCGCGATGGAGTCGTCGAAGTCCTCGACCCGCTCGATGGTCCAACCGTCGCCGAGGCCCTCCAGCGCAGCCTCGACCGCTGCCTGCGTCTGGGCCAGCTCGCGTTCGTTCCGGTCGCGTTCGGCCCCGCGGGCAGCCTCGACCTTGCCGGCTTCGGCCAGCGCCTCGAGCTCCACCCGCTTCGCCAGCACCGCCTCATCGAGGGCCATGTCATCAAGTCGGGAAAGCGCTCGGTCGCGGTCTCGGGTAGCGGCCTCGACCGCTCGTTCGGCTTCGGCCACGGCCGCCTCGAGCACGCTCAGCCGCTCCAGGGCGTCGGCTTCGAACTCGCCCACCTCGCCGAGTTCCTCACGTACGTCCTCGGCCCGTCGCAGGGCCAGCCACGTCTCCCAGCCATCCGCCAGCCGCTGCTGTCGGCGACGATCGGCATCGAGCTCGTCGTACCGCGCCCCGAGCTCGGCCAGCCGCTCGTCGACCTCGTCGAGTCGGGCTCCTGCGGCGGCGTACTCGTGGGGCAGGTCCCGGCCCTCGAGCTCGTGGTCGACCTCCTCGAGCCGCTTGAGCAGGGCGTTCAGCTCCGGCTTGCTGCCGCCCGACTTGAACAGGTCCTCCATCCGATCGCGCAGGGCCTGCTCGACCTTCAGGCCCGACACGCCCCCCGTGCCCAGGCCGGCGCCGTAGATGCGCGCGGCGACCTCGTCGTCCCTGAGCGTCTCGAAGCGCGTCAGCTCACCGAGGCCGAAGGCGAAGATGTTCTGGTAGACCGACGTCTCGACGCCCTGGAGCACGGCCGCGAGGTGGCCCGGGCCGAGATCCTGGTCGTTCTCGATGACGCGCAGCTTGCCCTCGCCACCGCGCTCGCCGTAGCGCTCGATGCGCAGGGCCCGGCCGTCGGCCATGACCACGTCGAGCCAGCCGCCGCGCTTGCCGCCGTTGAGCGCGGGGTACCGATGCGTCTGGAAGCCGAAGAGCATGGCGCGGGTAAAGGCCAGGAGCGTCGTCTTGCCGGCTTCGTTAGGTCCGCGAACGACCGTGAGGCCCGGGTTCGGCGAGAGCTGTGCGCCGTGGAACTGGCCGAAGCCGTCGATGGCGATGGTCTCGATGCGCACGGCTAGTCCTCGTCCCCGAGACGATCGAGCAGCAGGGCCTCGGCCTCGTCGAGCAGCCGTGCCACCTCGGCCGCGCTGGGTCGGCTGGACCTGAGGTACCTGCGCGCTCGGGAGTGGCCGAAGAGGTCATCGAGGGCCCCGTCGAGTTCCTCGGCCGCGGGAGCCTCGGCAGCATCCTGGGCCAGGCGGCTGCGGGTCTCGTCGAGGTGCGTCAGCAGGTCGCCCACGAAGTCGTCGGCCTTGCGTCGCTCCTCGAGGTCGATGTCCGGGCGAGTGCGGTCGCGGAGCGACTCGATCCAGGCGAAGGGCTCGACCGTGCCCAGGCTCTCGCGGGCGGTGGCGAGCACGTCCTCCGCGATGCCGCTGCGACGGAGGGAGGCATGCATGGGGCCACGGCCGGTGAGTCGCACGCGGGCCACGATGGAGCGACCGGCGTCGGAACGGGCGCCGTCCACGGCCTCGACGACGGCCTCGATGAGCCCTTCCTCGGTGGTGATCTCGGCGATGGGCAGGTCGAGGATCTGCCAGCGCACGACGTCGACGGTGCGGAAGTGCGGGGTGACGCGGCCGGCTGTCGTCGACGTCGATGAGGTAGCAGCCGCGGGGATCGGTCTCGCCGGGGTCGCGGCCCTGGGGGTTGCCGCAGTAGACGATGGTCGGGCGCTCGTCGGAGAGCACGCGGTGGGCGTGGATGTGGCCGAGCGCCCAGTAGTCCATGCCGGCCTCGCGCAGGTCGGTCAGCGTGCAGGGGGCGTAGTTGGCGTGGCCCTCCTGGCCTCCGACGTTGGCGTGCAGCAGGCCGATCGCAAAAGGGGAGTCGGCGTCGCGCTCGAAGCGCCTGGCGAGGTTGGTCTTGATATCGCGTTGGTGGTAGCTGATGCCGTAGACCCGGGCGATCTCGTCGTCGCCGCGAAGGACGGGCTGGGAGGTGATCTCGTGGGCCCCGAAGCGGTGGGCGAGGTCGGGCCAGGCGACGCTGGGCTCCCAGCCGTCGAGGGGATCGTGGTTGCCGGTGACGACGTAGCTGGGGACCCCGGCGTCCGAGAGGCGCTTGAGGCCGTCGCGGAAGACGAGCTGGCCGCGCAGCGTGCGGTTGGCGTGCTCGAAGGCGTCGCCGGCGACGAGCAGGAAGTCGACCTCCTCATCGAGGGCAAGCTCGATGATGTTGCGCCAGGCGGCGATCGTCGACTCACGCAGGGTCTCGACGACGTTGGCAGGCGCCTCGGTGGACAGGCCGATGAACGGGCTGTCGAGGTGCAGGTCGCCGGTATGGACGAAGCGGAAGGCCACGCGTGTTCCCCCTTCGGCCAAGGCTCCCCCTCTGCTCGTCGGCGATGGAGGTCCGTCTGGCTCGAAGTGGCAGGCGCGACGGCACTCTGGCGTCGCCGGGTCAGGTCCTGGCTGTCCGCTCCTCCCACGGGATGCCCGCGGCCGACTCAGCGACGTCGAGAAGGACGATCCCACCGCCGACCTCGTATCGCTCTCCCGACTCCAGGAGTGCCCACAGCAGCATGCGGTCAGGATCCATCCCGGCGCGATGGAGCTCGAGGACCTTCGCGAAGGGCTCGATGGTGCGATCCGAGTCCGGGCATAAGCGTCGTCCTCGGTCGTCCTCCAGCCAGTAGGCGACCGCATCCTCGATCGCTAACTCCTTGGGGCGGCGCAGGATCTCTCGAACCTCTTCGACCGTCCAGGGCCGGCGGTCACCGGTCTTCGTACGCATGTCGTTCACGCCTCGTTGGGCGCCGTGCGGATATGAGGCGAATGGTACCTCCCGGGTCGAGAGCGACGATCACGACCAGCAATCTGCCCGACCTGGATATCCCGACGATCCGATGCCGGTCCTCTTGACCAGAGTGGGCCTCGTCCGGAGTCGTGATGCAGAACGGGTCGTCCATGACCGTCTGCGCTTCGAGGAACGAGACTCGATGCTTGGCCCGGTTCTGTCGGTCCTTGTCGGTGTCCCAGGTGATGTCATCGCACAGGCACCACGGTAGGCAGCCTCACTTCGCTGACGCTGTGCTCGGGCTTCGCTGCTGCTTATCTTGACAGTGAAACGTCATGCTGTATAGTTAGGCCATGCCGACGGAGCAGGAGTACGCGATCGGGGAGCTGGCTGAGCTCGCAGGGGTGACGCCACGGACCATCCGCTACTACGTCTCGATCGGCCTGTTGCCCTCACCGGAGCAGGCCGGACCCAGGACCAGGTACACGGAGGGTCATCTCCAGCGCCTGCGCCTGATCCGTCATCTACAGCGGCAGCATCTGCCGCTCGCGGAGATCGGCGACCGCATCGTCAAGCTCGACGACGAGGCCGTGGAAGCGGCGCTCGACGGAGACGTGGTGGCGCGGCCGTCTGACTCGGCACTCGACTACATCGAACGCATCACGGCGGAGCAACCGCCAGAGACCCGAGCCAAGGAGGTCACACCCAAGGACGTCTGGGCACCCGCCCAGAGGCCCGCAGAGCCGCATCCCGCGAAGCCGACGAAGGCCCAGCTGGATACCAGGACGCGCTGGGAACGCGTCCCGCTCAGCGAGTCCGTGGAACTGCACATCCGCCATCCCATGGATCGGCGGACGCGGCAGCAGATCGAGCACTACATCCAGCTCGGACGGGAGATGCTCGAGGAAGGGGAGTGACCATGAACGCCAAAAGAACACCACCAAGCGCCTGCAGCTCAAGCAGGACCGCGGGCTCATCCGCAGCCGCTGGCACAGCAGCCGCTTCGTCGTGGCCCGCGTGACCGCGCCGGAGGTCGAGACCAGCACCGAGCGTCAGCCGGTGAACCTGGCCTTCGTCATCGACCGTTCGGGCTCGATGAACGGCAAGCCCATCGAGCTTGCGATGCAGGCCGTCGAGGAGGCGGTCCGCCGGCTCAAGGCGAGCGACCGCTTCAGCGTCGTCGTCTTCGACAACGAGGTCGACACCGTCGTGCCCGGCGTGTTCGCCTCGCCCGAAGCGAAGTCGCGGGCCATCGAGGAGATCCGCCGGGTCGGGGCACGGGGCACAACGAACCTGTCTGGCGGCTGGCTGCAAGGCTGCAAGCTCGTGGCCACCGAGTTGCTGGAGCTGGGCGTCAACCGCACGCTGCTCCTGACCGACGGCCTGGCCAACCAGGGCATCACCACGCTCGAGGAGCTCGAGCACCACGCGGCGCAGCTGCGCAAGCGCGGCGTCTCGACCAGCACCTTCGGCATGGGTGACCGCTTCGACGAGAACCTGCTGCAGCACATGGCGCAGGCAGGCGGCGGCCAGTTCTACGACATCGCCACGCCGGAGCAGATCCGCGACCACATCGAGAGTGAGGTCGGCGAGACCCTCGAGGTCGTGGCCCGCAACGTCACGCTCGACGTGCGCTTCCCGACGGGCGTGCGCTTCGAGTCACTCGGCGCCTTCCACGGGCGTGCGGGCGACGACCGGGCGCTCATCGACGTTGGCGACCTCGTGTCCGGCCAGGAGGTGGACGTGCCCCTGCGGCTGTCCTTCCCGACGGGCGACAAGGGTGGCTCGGCGACCGTGATGGTGAACGTGACCGACCGTGATGGCGTGTTCGGGGATACGTCCGAGCGCGTGGCCTGGGAGTTCGCCGGCGACCGTGACAACGACGCCCAGCCACGCAACGGCGAGGTCGACCGCATCATCGCCGGCATCTACGCGGCTCGGGCGCGCCAGGAGGCGGTCCGGCTCAACCGGATGGGCGACTTCGATGCGGCGCGTGAGGTCGCTGCGAGCGACTGCTCGGCGGATCCGTGGCTACGCGGGCGACGACCCGGAACTGCATCGCATCATGAGCGAGCTGCGGTCCGAGTCAGAGCAGTTCCACCGCGCCATGCCCGAGCGGATGCGCAAGCAGCACTACGCCATGAGCCGCCAGCACATGCGCTCCCGCGACGTCGAGGGCAAGGCGCGGCGGACGGGCTGGTAGGCGCCTGGGAGATCCGCCGATGCGGGACCTTGCAACTGCAAGGCGGTTCAGAGTGTCGGCGATCGTGATAGGGACAGATTGACCAAGAGAGGACTTGGTGTGGATGTGCGACCCCGTTGTCCAAGGTCCGCGCTCGCAGAGAGGGTTTGAGCGAGGTCCGGGCCCAGCGCTATCGGCGCACGACGAGGGCGTGAAAGACCTCTCGGACGCGCTCTGGTGGGGCATCTTCACGGCGACGGCGGCCGGGCACGCACCGCAACGCCGGAGACCGACGAGGGTCGCATCGCTGCGGCTGGGCTCATGATTCTCGACATCACCCTATACGCGCGATCACAGCCGCAATCACCAGCCGCCTCATCGCCGAAGAACCGGGTGGTGCTGACTGTCAACGCCGGTCCAAACCTGAACAGATATCGCCGGCCGAAAGCTGGACACTTTCAGCGTCCCGTCTTGCCCGTGAGCACCTCCTCTCCCTTGCCCCGGAGGCGATAGCTGTCGCCCTTCAAGACGATGACCTCGGCATGGTGGACGAGCCGGTCGACCATGGCCGCCACGGCCACGGGGTCACCGAAGATCTCGGCCCAGGCGCTGAAGGTCTTGTTCGAGCTGACGATCATCGAGCGTCGCTCGTAGCGCGAGCTGATGAGCGCGAAGAAGAGCGCCGCGGCCTCGGGATCGAAGGGGATGTAGCCGACCTCGTCGACGACGAGCAGCGGGACGCGCCCCAGGCGCTCGAGCTCCGCATCGAGCCGCCCCGCCCGCTTGGCCGCCCCGAGGCGGTTGACCCACTGATGGGCGGTGGCGAAGGCGACCCGATGGCCACGTCGGGCGGCCTGCACCGCGAGGGCGATGCTCAAGTGCGTCTTGCCCGTGCCCGGTGGCCCGAGGAAGACGACGTTCTGCGCCTCGGCGAGGAAGTCGAGCTGGGCGAGATGGGCGATGACCTCTCGCTTCACGCTGGGCTGGACCTTGAAGTCGAAGTCGTCGATGGTCTTGACCGCCGGGAAGCGCGCCGCCTTCACCCTCGCCTCGCCACCATGGCTGTCCCGTGCCGAGACCTCCTCGGCGAGCACCGCGGCCAGATACGTCTCGTGGTCCCAGCCCTCGTCACGCGCTCGCTCCGCGAGGCGGGTCGGCGACCTCGCGCACCCGTGGTGCCTTGAGCGCCCGCGAGAGATACGCCAGCTCCGCCGCGGTGCTCGTGCTCATGCCGGCACCTCGAAGAGGGCGTCATAGCGGGCGAGATCGACGACCGGGGCCTCGGGCTCACCCTCGGCCAGGCGCTGCCGGGCCTCTCGTGCGAGGCGGATGGCCCGGCCATGGGCGGGGTCGAGCACGACGTCCGCCCGCACGAAGCTGCGCCGGTGCTCGGCGATGACGTGCCCCTCACAGGACAACCACACCTCGGTGGGCGTGACCCGCACCCCGATGCGCCGGCCGACGAAGGCCGGCGGTACCGAGTAGTCGGCGCCGAGCACGCGCACGAAGGCGTCCTTGCCGGCCCGGGCCTCGAGCTGCAGGTCGGTGTCGGGCAGCGGCTCGGGCAGGCGGTGGAGGAAACCGCGCTCGACCGCGAAGCGGTCGCCGACGCGGGCGCCGGTGCGGCGCAGGGTGCGGGCGAAGGCCACCTCGGCCGCCCAGGCATCGTGCTGGGCCTGCAGGTCGGACAGCGAGGTGAACGTGCGCAAGGGCAGGAAGCTCGTCTCGAGATAGCCGATGGTGCGCTCCACCTGGCCCTTCGAGGTCGGGGTCCGTGGCGGCAGGGGCACGGCCTTCGTGTGCAGCTGGCCCGAGCAGGGCCAGCACCTCGGGGTGGAGCCGGGCCCGCCTGCCCGCACCCGGTCGGCCACGATGCGAGGCGTCGTTGTCGTGCACGATCGCCTCGGGCACGCCGCCGAGACGCTCGAGGCAGCCGACGAGAGCCACGCACAGGTCGGCCGACCGTCCGCCCGAGCGTGAAGACCGTCGCATGGGCGCCCGAGTGGGGCAGCGTGAGCACGAGGCCGAAGGCCTCCCTGGTCGACGCCCTGGCCCACCGGCACCATGACGCCGGTGTGCCACCAGTCGAGCTGGCCGATCTCGCCGGGCAGGTATGACGTGCGCTGGAAGGCCCGGGCCGCGAGGAAGGCCGGGCGCACCCGCGCGAGGTGCTCCTTGAGGATGCTGATGCCACCGGGGTAGCCCGAGCGGCGCAGGCGCTCGACGGATGACCGTGGCCGGGGCATCAGCCTCGGTGTCGAGCATCGCGGCGATCTCGTCGGCGAAGGGGTCGACGAGCGAACCCCTGGGTGCCCGCTGATATCGCGGCGCCTCCTTCGAACCCAACAGTCGGATCACCGTCGTGCGGCTCATGCCGAGGCGTCGGGCGATGGCGCGCTTGGTCAGGCCCTCGCGATGGAACAGTCGCTGGACCTCGGCCCAGTCCTCCACTCGATACACTCCTCTCTCCCTCGGTGCCGGCGTTGCCTTGTCGGCCCGAGGGTGCCTTGTGAAACCCGATGGGTGTCCAGGTTTCAGCCGGCGGGGAGTGTTCAGTTTTCACCCGGCGTCGACATGCTGACGTCTCCGAGCGCCTGCGTCGGGCTGCATTACTCGACGAGGACGGCATTCTGAGCGACCACGAATATGCCGCAAAGGAGGCGGCCCTGCTGGAGCAGCTGTGACCGCGGCCGCCGCACGTGGGACTTGGCCAGACGGGCCCCGACGCAACGACCACGGATGGGTGGGCCAATCGAACGTGAGTCCGAGGTCTGCTGGCTTTCAACATCTCGGAGACACTGCCGTTGCCTCACAGGCTCATCTAGTCTCTATGAAGATCGTCAAGCCGGCGGCGGTCGTGGAGCGGATGCGGTAACGCGTCTCATGTCTCTATGTGCCTCCTGCTGGGAGGACCTGGCTGGTAGGTGACAGCGGCGGCCCAAGTCACACGAGGGTCGTCAGGCGACCAGACTACGAGGGGGGCCTGCCGCTCGGAACGGCTCCTGGCGCGTGAGCATGTACCAGATGGCGGTGGCCAGCTCGCGCGCCAGCTCCACCTGTGCCACCCCACTGCCCCGCTGCTTGCCGAGCCGGCGCTTGGTGCGTTGGTACTTCCTCCGATAGCGTGGATGGCTCGCCGCGTGGACCGCGGCCTCGACGAGCGCCCAGCGCAGGTACTTCGGGCCGGTCTTGGCCAGCTTCCCGCGCCGGTCGGTCCCGCCCGACTGGTAGACCCGGGGACAGAGCCCGGTGTAGCCCACGAGCCGCTTGGCGCTCGCGAAGCGGCCGATGTCGCCGATCTCCGCGGCGATGGTGTAGGCGAGGATGGGCCCGACCCCCGGCACCGTCCGCAAGAGCGGCACGTACTCGTGGTCGGCCCCGAGCCGTGCCAGCTCGGCTTCGCAGCCGCGGATCTCGGCCTCGAGCGCGTCGAGCCGCGCGAGGCTCGCTGCGAGCGTCCGGTCCCAGGGCTCGGGGACCTCGAGCGCCGCGAGCAGCTCCCGGCCCCGGACCCCGAAGAGGTCCGTGGCGGGCACGCTGTGGCCGAACGCGAAGAGCGTGGCGTGGACCCGGTTCTTGATCGAGGTGCGATGGCGCACGAGGTACAGCCGATAGCGGGCACGCTCGCGCTCGGCACGGATGGCCGGGTGGACCAGCCAGACCGCGGGCACGAGGTCGCGCCAGGCGAGGATCGCGAGCACCCGCGCGTCGATCTCGTCGGTCTTGGCCGCGAGCGGTGCGAGGCCCTTGACCCTGGCCGCGTCGGCGATGAGCACGTCCCAGCCGTGGCCCTGCAGCTCGTCATGCACGAAGCGGGCCCCGTTCATCGATTCGATGGTCGCGGTCACGGGCCCGGGGAAGCGCTCCGCGAGTGTCCGCAGCGCGTCGGCATCGGGATGGACCGCGAGCGCCTCGACCGTGGCCCCGTCCTCGTCGAGGACATGGACGTCGAGCTTCCTCCGTGACAGGTCCAATCCGGCGTATAACATGGCTTCCGGGCCTCCTGGTGCTGGTTCCGAAGAGAACCCACTGTCTCACCAGTGAGGCCCCCTTCATAGC
>CAVVYR010000027.1:0-67553 GCA_963752475.1 uncultured Chloroflexia bacterium
CCTGGTTCTGGCCGGCCGATGACAACAACATGCGCATCTTCAGCCTGGCCATGGGCTCACCGCCGATGCAGGCGCTCATCAAGCGGCGCAACTTCTTCGTGACCACGCTGATGAAGCGGATGCTGCAGGCGGAGCTCAGCGCGGACGAGTTCGCTCACTACTCCGAAGTCGTGCCGACGCTGGAGTCACGCGCGGGCATCGCAGAGTTCCCCGGCAGATCCGCGCCGCCCGGTCTTGGCTCACCGAGCTGGAGCAGCGAGTGAAGGCGACGTTGACCGACCGGCCGATCGTGTTGGTGCAGGGCCAGAAGGACCCGGCCTTCGGCAGCCGGCGGAGCCTGGAACGCTGGCGCTCCACCTTCCCCGATCACCGTCTCGTGTTGCTCCCCGAGGCCGGCCACTACATCCAGGAAGATGCTCCCGAGCCCATCGTGGAGGCCATCATCGACCGGTTCGACACCGCCGACGGATAGGTCGGCCGCCGACATGAGAAACCGGCGGCCGAGTGGGGGACTCGACCGCCGGTCAGAGGAGGAGGACTGACTCAGAGGTGTCGCTAGCCGAGCGGCACCTGGTTGCGGAAGCCGTCCGCGTCCTCGAGGCGACGCTTGACGGCGTTGACGAACTCGGCACCCATGGCGCCGTCCACGATGCGGTGGTCGGCGGTGAGGGTGATGCGCATCATCTTGCGGATGGCCATGCCGCCCGCGTACGGACGGACCTCCTCGACGACGCTCGACACCGCGAGGATGCCGGCCTCGCCGGGGTTGATGATGGCCGTGAACTGCTCGACGCCGAACATGCCCATGTTGCTGACCGAGAAGGTCGAACCGCTCAGCAGGTCGAGCGCGAGCGAGCCGTCGCGGGCCGCGACGACCGTCTCGGCGGTCTTGTCGTGGAGGCCCTTGACGCTGAGCATGTCGGCCTCGCGGATGACCGGCACCAGCAGGCCGTCGGGGACGGACACGGCCACACCGAGGTGGACGTGCTCGTGCTTCCAGACCTTCACGCCGTCGGTCGAGGCGTTGAGCATGGGGAACTCGCCCAGTGCCTGGACCACGGCCACGTGGACGAAGTCGGTGACGCTGATCTTCGATCCGGCGGCCTTGAGCTGGGCTCGATAGGCGAACAGGTCGGTCATGTCGACGGCCTGCGTGACCGTGAAGGTGGGCACCGAGGTGTTCTCGGTCAGCCGCCTCGCGATGGTCTGGCGCATGCGGCTCATGGTCTCGCCCTCGCCCGCGATGTTGGTCGGTGCGGGCGGAGCGGGTGACCGGCGACCGGTGCGGCCGGGGCAGGGGAGGCGGGCGCCGGCGCGGCAGCGGCGGGCGCACTGGCCTGAGCGGCAGCGCCACCCTCGGCTGCGGCACGCACGTCACGCTCCACGATGCGACCGCCGGGGCCGGTGCCGTTGACCGAACGGGGGTCGACCCCGAGTTCTGCAGCGACGCGGCTGGCACGGGGGCTGATCTTCATCTTGCCGCCGGCTGTCGGAGCGGGCGCCGCGGCACGCTCCTGCATGGGCGGGGACTCGGGCGCGGACGGTGCCGCCGGCGCCTCGACAGCTGCAGGCGCTGCCGGAGCGGCCTCGGGCTCGGGTGCCGGAGCCGCCGCCGGTGCAGCGCCGCCCGCAGCCTCGGGCTCGGGCAGATCCTCGCCGGGCTTGCCGATCCAGGCCACGATCGACTCGACCGGCACCGTCGCCCCTTCGGGCGCATCGATGCGCAGCAGCGCGCCCTCGTCGAAGGCCTCGATCTCCATGTTCGACTTGTCGGTCTCGATCTCGAAGAGCGGGTCGCCCTTGGAGACCGTGTCGCCCTCGGCCTTGAACCACTGGAGCACGGTGCACTCCTCGGTCATCTGGCCGGGCATCGGCATGCGGATGGGAACGGCCATCAGATGAGCCCCTTCACAGCGTTGGCGATGTCGTCGGCGCCCGGCAGGAAGGCCGCCTCGAGACCCTCGGCCTGCGGGCTGATGCCGTTGGCGGCACCGATGCGCGCGACCGGCGCGTCGAGGTCATCGAAGGCCTCGTTGACCACGCGGGCCACGACCTCGTTGACATAGCTGCCCGAGAGGATGGCCTGCGCGGCCACCACACACCGACCGGTCTTGGCTACCGATGCCAGCACGGGCTCCATGTCCAGCGGCACCAGCGTGCGCAGGTCGATGACGTCGGCTTCGATGCCTTCGGCCGCGAGCTGCTCGGCGGCCTTGAGCGCATCGGGCACGGCCGGGCCCCAGGCCACGATGGTGGCATCGCCACCCTCGCGCACGACCGCGGACTTGCCCAGCGGGACCGTGTACTCACCGTCGGGCACCGGACCACGCGCGGCGTACAGGCCCTGGCTCTCGCAGAAGAGCACCGGGTCGTCGGAGCGGATGGCCGATTTGAGCATGCCCTTGGCATCCTCGGCGGTCGAGGGGTAAGCCACGACCAGGCCGGGCAGGTGCGTGAAGAGCGACTCGAGCGACTGGCTGTGCTGGCCGCCGTAGCCCTTGCCGGCACCGACCGAGCAGCGGATGACCATCGGGATGGTGGTCTGGCCGCCGCTCATGAAGTGCCACTTGCCGGCCTGGTTGGCGATCTGGTCTGACGCCATCAGCGCGAAGTCCATGTACATGAGCTCGACCACCGGGCGAAGTCCGGCCATGGCCGCACCGACGCCGGTGCCGATGATGGCGGCCTCGGAGATGGGGGTGTTGAAGACGCGATCTCGGCCGAAGCGCTCCATCAGGCCCTTGCTGGCCTTGAAGGCGCCGCCGTAGTCGGCCACGTCCTCGCCGTAGAAGATGACTCGCTCGTCGCGCTCCATCTCCTCGATCATCGCCTCACGCAAGGCGTCCTTCTGGAGCATGCCCTTGTCGGTGACCTTGGGCTCGGGCGCGTCGTCGTAGAGGGTCGGGTTCGCGAACTCAGGGGGCACGGTCTCCGAGATGGTGCCCGCGTACATGTACTTGAGCACATCCTCGGGTGCGGGGTCGGTGGCCTTGCTCGCTCGGACCGCAGCAGCGGCGTTTCGCTCGGCAGCGGCCTTCTTGACCTCGGCCAGGCCGTCCTCGTCGAGGATGCCCTCGGCGATCAGCTGTGCGCCCAGGTTCTCGATGGGGTCGACCGCCTTCCAGGCCTCTTCCTCCTCCTTGGTCCGGTACTCGTTGCGCGGATCGGAGAGGGAGTGGCCGTAGTAGCGGTAGGTGGAGGCCTCGATGAGCACCGGGCCCTCGCCGTTGCGGCAGAGCTCGGTGGCGCGGTCGACCGCGTCACGCATCGCCAGCACGTCCATGCCGTTGACGACCTCGGCGTGCATGCCGTCCTCGGCGAAGCCGGCACCGCGGACCGCGAGAGCCTTGATGCCCATGACCTCGTCATCGGTACGGTGGGTCATGCCGTAGTGGTTGTTCTGGATGACGTAGATGACGGGGAGGCCATAGGCCTTGTCGCCCGCGAGGAAGTTCTTCCACTGGTACTGCGCAGCCCAGTTGAGCGACTCGAGCACGACGCCGTTGGCGTACGCGCCGTCGCCGGCGAAGCAGACCACGACGTCCTCGCTGCCCATGAAGCGCTTGGCCATGGCCGCGCCGGTGGCGATGGGCACCGACCCACCGACGATGGCGTTGGCGCCGAGGTGGCCGGTGCTGAAGTCACCGATATGCATGCCACCACCGCGGCCGGCGCAGTAGCCCTCGTCCTTGCCGAAGAGCTCGGCGATGATCCTGTAGATGTGCTCCTGCAAGGCATCCGCGAGAAGGCCCTCACGGTCTGTGGCCTTGGACCAGGGCGCGCGCTCCTTGAGCTGCTCGTCGGTCATCTGGCGGATGGCGCTGAAGCCCTTGGCCACCGCGTCGCCATGGCCGCGGTGGGAGCTGGTGATGCGGTCGCTGATGCCGAGCACCGAACTGGCGCCGACGGCGGTGCCCTCCTGGCCGATGGAGACGTGCGTGGGGCCGCGGTAGGCGAAACCCTGCAGCGGCTCGTAGCCACCCGACCGGAGGCGGACGATCATCTCCTCGACCTCGCGGATCGCGAGCATGTCGTCGAGCAGGTCGATGGCCGCCTGGCCGTCAAGGTGATGGCTGCGGATCTCGTAGGCGAGGTCACCGCTGTACGCGAAGCCCTTGACCTCCGGCGGCTGGATGGTGAACGGCTCGAACTCCGGACGCATGTCCGACTTGTAGAGCGTGCGGGTTTCTGTCATCGATCCTCCTCAGGCGACCAGGATGCGGACGCCGGCGTGCTCGAACGTGGCACTGGCCTCCTCGTCCAGCGCGACGTCGGTGATGACGACGTCGATCTGGTCGAGCCGGCCAGCCTTGGCGAATGAACGGGTGCCGAGCTTGGAGCCATCCACGAGGAGCACCGCCTCGCGCGAGCGCGCGAGCACGTACTCCTTGGTGAAGGCCTCGGCGGGGTCTGTCGTGGTCATGCCAGCGTCGAGCGAAAGGCTGAACGTGCCCACGAAGGCTTGGTCGAGATAGAGCTGATCGAGCACGGGCGTGCTCAGGGGTCCGACGAGCGCCTGGCTCAGGGCCCGCAGCTCACCGCCGATGACGATGAGGCGGGGCCCGGCGCCGGCAAGCTCGTTGATGGCGGGCAGGGAGTTGGTGACGATGGTGATGTCGGTGCGATGGGCCAGGAGCTTGGCCAGCTCGAGGCAGGTGGATCCGGCGTCGAGGTAGATCTTGGCGTCGGCCTCGACCATGGCGGCGGCATGCTCGGCGATGCGCTGCTTCTGGGCAGGGTTGGTGGCGGCCTTGGCCTCGAAGCGGGCCTCGATCGGGCTCTCGTCGATGGCGATGGCACCGCCGTGGACGCGGCGCAGCTCACCTTCCTCCTCCAGCTCGTGGAGGTCACGGCGGATGGTGGCGGTCGACACGCCGAGCTCTTCCTTGAGATCCTCGACGCGGACAGCATGACGTGACTTGACGATCTGCTTGACGCGCTCACGCCGCTCTGGCGCGAACGCGATGATGCTGCTGGGTCGCTCAGAATCGCTCATGAATGACTACTATTCGAGCACAAACGAGCAGAAACGTCAACGTGCCGGGTGGCCCGTGGGTGGCATAGGCACCCTCCGGTGCCACACATCGGGTCACCGGGCAGACCGCGCCGATCTCCAGGCCCGAGAGTCTCGCCTGCCGGGGTGACGTCCGGGCCATGGTGGAGAAGGGCGCTCGGCTGGAGAGTGGTGGCAATAGCAGGGTTCCGAGCGCACCGCGTCGTCGCTGTCGTCCTGGGCCCGACCATCGGGGGACAATCCATGCGCGACCACGACCGCATCGTCATCCACAGTCTGGTGATCGGGCTCGTGCTTGCTCTCGTACTCGGCACGTTCACCGTGATTCCCGTGGCGGCTGACGATGACGAGCTCTTCGAGCGGGTGGACACGACGTATCGAGTGCTGCCCGACGAGGGTGTCGTCAGGGTCGATTCGTCGCTGCTCCTGACCAACAAGAGGAAGTCCACCACGAGCCGGGGACCCTGCAAGAACGGCCGGGGTACGTGCAAGTTCAAGAAGAGCTACTACTACTACGGCTGGAATGCCTGGTGGACACCCCTCGACGCGCTGAACCCCACGGTCAGCGGGCCCAAGGTGAAGGCGCAGTCGGCGATGGAGGTCGGTGGGGGCCTCGCCTACGGCATCACCTACCCCAAGCTCTGGAACAAGAAGGGCGCCAAGCAGAAGGCCTCGTTCTCCTTCGACATCCCGGCCGGAACCGCCGCCAGCGGGGGCGACTCCGTGCGTATCGAGGATGGCTACGCGTACTTCTGCTACTGGGGCATGGCCGGCGACACTGGCACCACGAGGGCCATCCTGCCGCCCGGCTGGAAACCCGTAGGACGCCGCGACGACGTCGTCATCGAGCACACGTCTGAGGGCGTGGTGCTCAGGGCGAAGACCAAGAAGGACCCCTTCGAGTTCAACCATTGCGTCGAGGCTGTCGACCCTGACCGGCTCGACCGGACCTTCGTCGCCGGCGAGGCTGGGAAGAGCCTCGTCGCCATCGAGTCGTGGCCGACCGACCCGGACTGGGCCGAGGGCATGAGGCAGGTCGCGGCCGAAGCCCTGCCCAACCTCGAGACGATGCTGGGCTCGACCATGCCTGGCGGCGAGCTGCGCGTGCGTGAGGTCGCGACACAGACCCGGCGCTTCACCTACGGCGATGACCGCCCGATCGACGGCCTTCTCGGGATGGATGAAGACGCCGATGCTCGGATGCTGGCCGGTCGGATCGCTCGCAGGTGGATCGACCCGGCGCAGGTCGCGGACCGCTGGCTGGAGGAAGGACTGGTCCAGTGGCTCGCCACCCAGGCTGCCACCGACATCGCCTGTGGCGAAGCCGCAGAGCATCCCGGACCCGACGCGCCGGATCTCGACGCCTGGGTCGAGGTCACCTCCGGCGAGCTGGTCGAGCTTGGGAACTGGCAGAACGAGACGGCCTGCACGCTGGTGGAAACGGCTGCGGAGGTCGTCGGGCCTGCGCGCATGACCGAGCTGATCGTCGAGCTACTCGAGGCCCCGGTACCTGTGGGCACGAGCCACTGGCTGGCCGGCGTCTCGCGCGATCTGCCCGAGGGCCTGGACACGCTCATCGCTGCCCTCGACGCCGCCGGCGTCGATCACTAGCTGAGCCGCACTTAGCTGAGCCGCACTAGCTCCCGGACGTCATCCCACCCTGGCTGAACACGACACGCCGACGCGGGAAGTGCTCGGTTTCATCGCGCTCACGGCTGAGGGTGTCAGCGCGACCCCCGGGGAGGCTGAGATGCGACACCGCGGCTGCCGGCTCGTCAAGTTCAGCCATGTAGGAATGGGCTCGGCCGGCCCCGCCCCGCTCGGCGAGACGCCCACGAAGTAGCGGCGCCCGAAGGGGGCCGGGCACCGCTTGGAGGAGTATGCCGTTCCTGGGGCGCAGACGCCCCGGGAGTGATCTAGCTCAGCAGGTCCTGGGCCACGACCGCGGCGGTGGCGGCATCCTTGGCGAAGCCGTCGGCCCCGATCTCGGCCGCGAACTCGTCGGTCACCGGCGCGCCGCCCACGAGGATCTTGGCCTTGGGGTCGGCCGCGCGCACGGCCTCGACGGCCGCCTTCATGCCCACCATCGTGGTCGTCAGCAGGGCGCTGATGCCGACCACGTCGGCCTTGTGCTCCTTGACGCCCTCGGCGAAGGCCTCGGGGGCCACGTTGGTGCCAAGGTCGACGATGGCGAAGTTGGCGCCCTTGAGCATCATGCCCACGAGGTTCTTGCCGATGTCGTGGAGGTCGCCCTGGACGGTGCCGATGACCGCGGTGTGGGCGGGCTTCACGCCCGAGGCCGCGAGCAGCGGCTCGATGAGCGCGGTGGCTTCCTTCATGGCGTGGGCGGCGATGAGCATCTCGGGCACGTACACGCCCTCGTTGCAGGCGAACTTGCGTCCCACCTCGGTCATGGCCTCGGTCATCGAGTCGAGGATCTCGCCGGGCGGAACGCCCTCGTCGACGGCGGCCTGCGTGAGGCTCACGGCCTCAGCACGGTTGCCCGCCTCCACGGCGGCGGTCAGAGCGGAAAGGTCGGCCATCTTCTGGTCCCTCCTCCTACAGATGATGGTCGGCTAGAACAGGCCGACCGGCTTGCCGTTCTCGTCGATGTCGACGTTGTTCCCGGCGGGCTGGCTGGGCAGGCCTGGCATGGTACGCATGTCGCCTGCGAGTGGATAGATGAATCCTGCACCTGCCGCCAGTTTGACGTCTCTGATCGGGACGCGGAAGCCGGTCGGGCGGCCCAGGAGCGTGGGGTCATGTGAGATCGACAGGTGCGTCTTGGCCATACACACCGGCAACTCACTGTAGCCGAGCTGATCGTACAGGGCCAGCGCCTTGGTGGCCGCCGGGGCGAGATCCACGCCGTCGGCACCGTAGGCCTTGACCGCGATGGTCTCGATCTTCTCGGGCAGCGACATGTCGTCGGGGTACAGCAGCTGGAAGTCGGACTCCTCTTCGCAGGCATCCCAGACTGCCGCCGCGAGGGCTTCGGAGCCTGCGCCACCATCGGCCCAGTGAGTGGTCACGACGGCGTCGCGAGCGCCGGCCGCGAGGGCCACCTCGCGGATGGCCTCGAACTCCGACTCGGCATCGCCAGGGAAGGCGTTGATGGCCACGACCACGGGAACGCCGTAGCCTCGCACCATCTCGATGTGCGCGGCAAGGTTCTCGCCACCGACCCGCACGGCCTCTGGGTTCTCCTCGAGGAGCGCTGGGTCGAGCGGCTTGCCGGCCACGATCCTGCCCACGCCGCCGTGCATCTTCAGGGCCCGGACGGTGGCCACGACGACAGCGCAGTCGGGCGCCATGCCCGACGCGCGGCACTTGATGTCGAAGAACTTCTGGGCGCCCATGTCGGCGCCGAAGCCAGCCTCGGTGACGACGATGTCGGAGGTGGCCAGGGCCACGCGGTCGGCCAGGATGGAGCTGTTGCCGTGAGCGATGTTGGCGAAGGGCCCGGCATGGACGAAAGCCGGTCCACCCTCGAGGGTCTGCAGCAGGTTGGGCTTGATGGCGTCGAGCAGGAGCACGGTCATGGCGCCTGCGACCTGCAGGTCCTCTGCGGTCACAGCCGAGCCATTGCGGTCGGTGGCCATGACGATGCGTCCCAGCCGCGCCCGCAGGTCGAAGACGTCGGTGGCCAGCGCGAGGATAGCCATGACCTCCGAGGCCACGGTGATGACGAACTCGCTCTCGCGGGGCACACCGTTGATCTTGCCGCCGAGGCCGATGTTGACCTTGCGCAGGGCGCGGTCGCTGATGTCGACGACGCGGGGCCAGCGGATGGAGAAGGGGTCGATGTCGAGCGGGTTGCCGTGGTGCAGGCTGTTGTCGAGGAAGGCGGACGCGAGGTTGTGGGCGGCACCGATGGCGTGCACGTCACCGGTGAGGTGGAGGTTGAAGTCCTCCATCGGGATGACCTGGCTGTAGCCGCCGCCGGCCGCGCCGCCCTTGATGCCGAAGACCGGCCCCAGCGACGGCTGGCGGATGGCCACCGCGGCCTTGTGACCGATGCGGTTGAGGCCCTGCACCACGCCCACGGTGGTGGTCGTCTTGCCCTCACCCAGCGGGGTCGGCGTGATGGCGGTCATGACCACGTACTTGCCGCGCGGGTTCTCCTGCTCGACACGCTCGAGGCCCTCGAGCGTGACCTTGGCCTTGGTCGTGCCGTAGGACTCGATCTCATCGGGGCGCAGGCCGAGCTCGGCGGCGACGTCGGCGATCGGCCGCGGTGTCACCGAACGGGTGATGTCGAGGTCGGTCATGGCGGTCATCGGGTGTTCTCCTGGGCTAGCTGGTGCGAACCGACGGCGCGCCCACGGCGATCTGGCGGGTGGCCTGGTCGCGAGCGGCACGCATGAGGTGGGTGAGCAGGATGGCGTTGGTCAGCGGCCCCACGCCGCCGGGAACGGGGGTGATGGCGCTGGCGACTTCCGCGGCCGACTCGAAGTGCACATCGCCGACCAGCTGGTCGTCCACGACGTTGATGCCGACGTCGACGACCACGGCCCCGTCCTTGAGCATCGAGCCGGTGACCATCTCGGCCCGGCCGATGGCCACGATGACCACGTCCGCCTCGCGCAGCACGGCCGGCAGGTCCCTGGTGCGCGAGTGGCAGGTGGTGACCGTGGCGTTCTCCCGCAGCAGCAGCTGGGCGGCGGGCTTGCCGATGACGTTGGAGCGACCGACCACGACCGCGTGGGACCCTGCCAGCTCGACACCCGAGCGCTTGAGCAGCTCGACCGAGGCATGCGCGGTGGCCGGCAGGTAGCCCTCGTAGCCGAGCGCGAGCAGGCCGGCGTTCAAGGGATGGATGCCGTCGATGTCCTTGCGCGGATCGAGTGTGTCAAGGACCACGCGCAGGGGGATGCAGTCGGGCAGGGGCTGCTGGACGATGATGCCCGCGACCCCCTGCTCGGCACCCAGGGCCTCGATGGTCCGGGCCAGCTCCGTTTCGGTGCAGTCACCCTCGAGCTCGACGAGCCGGCCGCCGATGCCGACCTTCTCGCAGCCCCTGAGGATGCGCTCGAGGTAGACCATCGACGGAGCGTCGGCCCCGGCCACCACGATGGCCAACTCGGGGGTGTAGTCGAACTCATCCTTGAAGGCAGTGACGTCGGCCGCCACGCCCTCGCGGATCTCGGCTGCGACGGGTCCACCCTTGAGCAGCTCAGCCGTCATCCCTTGTCCCTCCTGCCGTTCTGAGCCTAGCTCAGCTCACCGGCTCGGAAGGCTTCGATGAACCCCATGCCGAAGGCGTCCTCGCCGCTCAGCATCGCGCGGGCCAGCATGTAGGCCCTGGAGTCGCGGTCGGGGTTGAGCGCCGCGGCCACGTCGGCTACTGGGTCGATGATGCCGCTGTCCTGGCCGTTCTCGACGCACATATCGAGGAACGTGTCGGTGATGATGCGGCGGGCCGGCAGGCCGAAGCTGATGTTGCTCACGCCGCCGGTGATGTGGATCTCGTCCCCGAAGCGCTCACGGATGGTGCGCACCGCATCGAGGTAGGCCTGGCCGGCCATGGGATCGACGCCGATGGGGATGACCAGCGGGTCCACGTGCAGCGAGTCCTCGGGCAGGCCCTTCTCGAGGGCCATGCCGATGATCTGCTCTGCCCGCTCGACACGGTCCTGTGTGCCCGAGGGCATCGAGGCGCCGGTGCATGAGAGCACGACCGGCGTGCCGCGCTCCTTGACCAGGTCGAGCACGTCGGGGCGCTCGGTCGAGGCGGAGTTGATCATGGGCGTGGCACCGTCGGCCCAGGCAGGATCGATGGCGTCGAGGCCGGCTTCGAGCACGGCCGCGTCGGAAGAGTCGATCGACAGCGGCACGCTCGAGACGGGGCCGACGGCGGCCACCAGCCACTTCATGGCGTCGAGGCGACCGTCCACGTCTGAGCTGATCTCATCGACGTTGAGATCGAGGTAGTCGGCACCGCCGGCGATCTGACGCTGGGCCATCCAGGCCACGTAGCGGGCCGCCACATCCGCCTCTGTGCCAGCCGCAAGGCCCTGCCGGACAGCGGCCATCACGTGCTTGATGCGCTCGCTGGTGGTGAACTCCTTCGATCCGAGGATGGAGTCGGGGAGGGGCACCCACGACTCACCATCCCCGTCTGGGAAGCGCACGCCCGGGCGACCGTCGGGAGCGACCCCGCCGCGGATGCCCTCGCGCTTGACGATGCGGCTGCAGTGGATGTTCTCGCCGATGATGATGAACTCGGTGCCACCTGCGGCCGTCTTCATGTTTCCTCTCCTTGGTTCTCTCGGGCGTAGTGATCGCGCCCCAGGAACGTGTTGGCCCAGGCGCTGGTGCCGCGCAACGCGTTGTCCTGGAGGACCGGTGCGCGGTCGAGCATGGTCATGGCCTCGTCGTACGGACGGAGGCGGTCGTAGGCGACGGCCCAGACGCAGGGCTTGCCGGGCACTTCGCACTCACCGTCGATGGAGCCGCCGCAGGGGCCGTTGCGCTGGTTCTTGGCGCAGGCGCCCTCGGGGCACTGGTAGGCGATATCCGGCAGCGAGCAGTCGCCGCAGTCCTTGCAGTCGAACATCGGCACCTTGACCGCCTGCTCCAGGACGTGGGCGGGCCACATCAGGCGGGACTTCTCGAGCGTGCCGTACGCCTTCGCGCCCATCTTGAAGCCCCGCGACCCGGGCTCGAAGGCGACGTCGTGCACGAGGCGGTTGAAGCGGTACCAGAGCGGCACGCGCTTGGTCTTGGTCGGGGGTGTCGGAACGGCCGAGGCCAGCTGCGGCAGATCACCCTGCTCGTACATGCGGTACGGCCTGGCCTCGGGAAAGTGGATGTCCGGGAGCACGGCCTGCCAGTCCTGCTGGAACTCGTTAGCCATGCTCAGGACCTTGTCGACCTCACCGGCGTTGCGCTGGCCGGCGAGGTAGGCGCCGGCGTAGCCCATGCCACGCACCACGGCGACCTGCTTGGCCGCGAACTCGAGGAAGGCGGCACGGCCCTTGTCGTCGGCCGCGGCCTGCTCCTCGGCCCAGGCCATCTGCGCCTCGCTCAGGCGGATGCCTGGGACACCGTCCCGATGGAAGACCTTGGCCACGCCCTTGGAGAGGACGTAGATCGAGGCCATCAGCGGGATGGGGCGCAGCTGTTCGCGGTTCCACTGCAGCAGCTCCGACCATGAGCGCGTGTCGTAGCCGACCTGGGTGATAGCCACGTCGGCGCCGGCCTTGATCTTCATGGCCAGCTTGAGGTACTGCGGCACGAGGTCCGCCTCGACGGCCTTGAAGGGGTTGATGGCACAGCCGATGGTGAAGCCGGGGCCGGTGCTCCCGGCGTCGCGCAGCATCGAGATGAGCCCGACCGAGTCGATGTCGAAGACCGCCCGCGAGCGGCCGTGGAAGCCCTCCTTGGGGTAGTCGCCCGAAAGTGCGAGGGTGTTGGTCAGGCCCTCGCTGGCCAGCCCGTAGACGGTCGACTGGAGGGCGGCGCGGCTGCGATCGCGGCAGGCGAGGTGGACCACGCACTCACCACCCATGCCCTGGATGGCCTGGCCCAGGGTGAGCGGGCCGAGCCGGACGAAGCCGCCGGCGTTGTCGGTGACGGTGAGGGCCGTGACACGTTCGTCGGCGATGAGTTCACGGGCGGTCTCGCGGTGGCGCTCGCCGGCCTCGTCCTGAAGGGGACCGGCCCACGGCACGAGCTCCACGAGGGTGGTGCTGCCGTCGTCGCGCGCGAGTGATTCCGCGAACTTGCCCATCGATCCTCCATCCTGCGAGAGCCACTTGGCTCAGGCTGGAAGGTATCGTTCCCGGTCACGCACGTCAACCGGTTGACCAACAAAGGGTCCGGATGGCACGGTAGGGACGTCCGAACGGACTTCCGGAGCAGGGGAACGATGGCGCGAGGAACCGGCAGAGCGACGATCACGGACGTGGCCCGCGAGGCCGGCGTCGACCGTGCCGTGGTGTCCAAGGTGCTCTCGGACGATCCCGGTTTGCGGGTGCGCGATGAGACGCGTGAACGCGTCCGGGCTGCTGCCGCCGCGCTCGACTACCGGCCCAACTTCCACGCTCGTGGCCTCGCTCGTGCACGCGCCGGCGCCCTGGGCCTGTTGGTGCCGGCAGGGGATCCGTTGATGGTGCCGGTCATCGCCGGCGCAGAGGAGGCGGCGGACGAGCGGGGCCTGCTGCTGTGGACCGCGTACCACGACGGGGAACTGACCGAACGCTCCCTGCGTCTGCTGCAGAGCGGGGCCGTCGATGCGGCGCTGGTGGCCGGCCTGCGCGCGGGCTATCACGCCGATGCGCTGCTGCGCGACCCGCGCGTGCCCACGCTGCTGGTCGACCGACGCACCGTGGGCTCCGATCGCTGGATCATCGTCGACGACGAGGGGGCCGCCCGCGTCGCGACCGAGCACCTCATCGCCCAGGGCCACACGCGCATCGGCTGGGCCGGCGGTCGTGCCGGTGTCGATACCGCCCAGCGCCGGGCCAACGGTATCCGCGACGCCATGGCCGCGGCCGACCTCTGGCTCGACCCGTCGTGGGTCGTGGCCGCCGACTACACGCCAGAGGGTGGGGCCAGGGCCGTGGCCGAGATCCTGCAGAGCGAGCTGCGCCCCACCGCCATCGTGGCCGCCGATCCCAACGAGGCGCTTGGCGCCTGGCACGAGCTGGAGCGACGCGGGTTGCGCGTGCCGGATGACATCTCGCTCGTGGCCATCGGGAAGCTGCCCGCGGAGGACTACCGTGTGGACCCGCTCACCTGCGTCGAGATGCCGCTGAATCGTTTGGGCCGCCTGTCGGTGGAGCTCGTGCTCGACAACCCCTGGGACCGGCCCATCCGCGAGGTCCTCGCCGATGGCTTCGTCATCTCCGATGGCGCCACGGTGGCACCGCCTGGCGAGGGTGACTGAGCGCGCAGAGGAGGAGGGCTCGATGCGCCGTTCGCCACATCCTGGATCCCGCTTGGTGCACCTGACCGCGCGCGCTGCGGCACCGACCCGCGTGGCGTCGGAGCGCTGACGCTGCTCAGCCACGTTCCGTTCTCGGCCAAGGCGCGAGTCGAACCGCCCGCCGGTGCCCCTGGAGGGTGGTCGTCAGGAACAACCCTGTCGTGGCGCTCGATGGCCGCACATCTCGGCACATGGTGTCGTGCTCTACGCACCTCACGCATCCGGCCGCGAAGTGCCCGGCAAGCAGTGTCTGATTCGACGGGCGGGGCATCGAATCATGGCCATGGAGTGAGCTCGGGCAGGACCGCTGCTATGAGCGGAACCGCGCGCTTGAGCCCGATGACTTCGCCGAGCGCTGCCTGAACGATCCAGTCGCGTGCGGCCTGTGTTCGGAATGCCCACGCTGCCACGGCTCGACGCGCCGGACCGAAGGAGGTGCTCCCCCTACGCGAGCGAGATGCCTCCGCCAGGGATGACCGGGTCAGGGCCGAACACGTGACGATCGAGACGACGGCCAGCGCTACGGCACGTCCCGTCCACTCGATGACCAGGATCGCAGCTGGATCCTCCGGGTCCGCGGCGTCCGACACATCCGAAGCGGTCACCGCGGCCGACGCGACCGCTTCGGTGATACGCCGGAGGTGTGGCACGTCGACGCCCGCATAGGGGGCGGCCTGGCCCGCTGCTGCGATCCTGGTGCCGCTGGCGATCGCCTCCACGTGGCCCACTATGCCGCGTCCGCACCATGCAGACATGAGCCAATTCAGGCCCAGAGTCGAGGCCGTCATGGACGACCATCTTGACCTTGCGGCGCGGAGCCGCGTCGTTCTAATCCGAGCCGCTGAGGCGTTTGTGATGCACCTCATCGCGAGCTACCGCGCGGGCTGGCAACTGCTCGTCTGCCGGGATTGGCGGGAGCGCGGCTGACTCGCAGCAACTCGCGGGCGAGCCCACTGCCCACTGCGCCCACGATCTGCGCTCGCGGATCGCTTCCACGCACCGACGGTGGTGACGGGTCTACGACCGGGCATGTAACTGATGGAGGAGGAGACGTCCGGCCCGGTCGCCCCGGTGCTGCGGTTCGAGGACGAGGCCAGCGCCATCGCCATGGCCAACGATACGCCCTACGGCCTGGCCGCCTATCTCTACACCCGCGATGTCTCCCGCCTCATCCGGGTCGCCGAAGCGCTCGAGTACGGCATCATCGGCGCCAATGACGGGCTACCGTCTACGGCTCAGGCACCGTTCGGCGGCATGAAGGAATCCGGGCTCGGCCGCGAGGGCGGCAAGTGGGGGCTGGAGGAGTACCTGGAGACGAAGTACATCTCCATCGGCATCGAGGCCACGCCGCCGGGCTGAGCTCGAGAGGCGAGCCAGACGATCAGCCCAAACCGATGGCGCGGTCGATCGGCTCCTGGTATGCAGCGATCCGCCCCGCCCTGACATCCTCTGTGTCGACCTCGCAACCCGCGAGAGTCGACTCGCCGATCGCCAAGGCGACCGCCAGATCTTGCATGCCATCGGCGAGGCTCACCTCCGGTCGGACTCTGTCATCGATGGCTCTACACCAGTCGAGGTACTGCGCTGCGAACGCGTCGCCGGTGCCGCCCGCATCGACCCACTCACGCAGGCGGGCATCACTGGCAAGGTCGAGGACCTCTCCAAGCTGATGGTGATTGCCCGTCGCGGTGACATGGGTGTCATCGTGCAGAGCACCGTGGGATCCCATCACGTGAAGCTTCCCGTCCTCTGTCCGGGCACCACGCACGGCCCATGAGTAGCTCATCGTGCCGATGGCCCCACCCCGGAACGACACCGTGGCGGCGTAGGTGTCATCTGCGTCACACGATGTGGGCGTGCCCATCGAGGTGTATCGGACCGCCTCGAATGTGACGGCTCTAGCAGCCACGGCCTCGATCCGGCCGACCACGAAACCCAGACGGTGGGCCATATGGACACCCATGTCGATCGAGGCGCCGCCGCCAGCCGTGGCGAGGCGATGTCGCCAGGGAGTGTCTGCTGCCACGCGGTCCGGGGCCCACTCGGAGGGCCCTGCCCAGAACCAGTCCACGAGCCGCGGCTGGCCGATACCACCATCTGCGATGAAAAGATGCGCCAGCCTCGAAGCCCGGTCGAAGTGCAGGTTCTCCATCACGCTGACGACGCTGCCCGGACGCCGCGCTGCCGCATCCTCGATGGCTCGCGCCGCTGCCATGGAGATCGCGACCGGCTTCTGGATCATCACGTGCAGTCCAGCTTCCAAGGCGGCGATCGCGGCCTCGTGGTGGAGGCGCACAGGGAGCAGGATGTCGAGCGCGTCGACGACACGGGCCCGGAGCATCGACTCGAGGTCATCGAAGATGAGCGGCTCGAACGGCTGGACCTCGCTGATCGGCATTGGTGGCAACGCAAGTGGGTCCCCGCTGCGGCTGGCGCTGGCTTCGGGCTGCGGCCGTGCACCGATCCCAAGGGCCGCCGCTGCCTGCTCGGGCCGGGAAGACACGACCGCCGCGATGCGCACGTGCTCCGCCCCCGCATCGCGCGCCAGCTGGTAGCCCCGGAGGTGTGCCGCCAGTATCCGGCCTGTGCCCACGATGCCGACACGTAGCGGCCGCCGCGTCATCGAGACCCCGGCTCCACGGCCACGGAGCAGCCCTGCTCGTGGGACCGCAGCCCGGCCCCCATCACATGCGAGATGCGTTGGGCCGTTCGCAGGTCCACCCACCGATCGAACCGGCGCCCAGAGGAGAGGCGATCGATGAAGTGCCCGACGGCTGAACGGAAGTCAGGCGGCAAGTCAGGGATATCCAGGGTTCGACCTAGCGGGTTGGTGGCGTCGCGGTGGACCAACCGTGCGTCACCGACCGGCTCGGCGCCCTCACGTGGGACGAAGGGCAGGCGGACGGCCACAGAGCCGGCCGTCCCCCGGACAACGAGGACATCGTCCGGGATGGCGCCGACATACGACCATCCGACCTCGAGTACCGATACGCCATGTTGGTGCTCGAGGACCAGGACGGCGTCCGTCGTCGATCCGCGGGATTCGTCCGTCGTCGAGAGCGTGGCATGAACACGGAGCGGCATGCCCAAGGCTCGCTCGGCGAGGAGGACCGCGTAGCCCGCGTAGTCGGTATAGGCCCCTTCGCCTGCCTCGGTCGGATCGCGCAGCCATCGGACGAAGGCATCGGAGCAGCCGAAGGCCTCTGGTCCGCTGTTCCCGAGTCGGACGTTGAGTCGCACGACCGAGCCGATGAGGCCATTGCGAACGAGCTGCAGAGCATGGCGGAGCGCCGGGACCCACGCCAGGGGCCAGTTGACCATGACCGGCAGTCCGGCTGCATCAGCCGCCTCGACGATCGCATCGCCTGCCGATGCGTCAACTGCCAGCGGCTTCTCGAGCATGAGTGGGACCGATGAGCGGACACACGCCTCGACGGCTGCAAGGTGTCCGCGTGTCGAACCGCAGGCAATCGCGCAGGTCGCTCCGTCGAGCACTTCGTCGATGGAGTCGCACACAGATACCTGCCCGGGGGCAAGGCCCCCGAGCACGTCGGTGTCTGTCTCGAACACTCGCACGGACTCCACTCCTGCCTCGTGCTGGAGCGACGACAGATGCGTCCAAGCGTGGTCGTGCGACAGCCCGATGAAGGCAACGACGTGCTTCATCGGTCAAGGCGGGGGGCGGCAAGCGGCCACCGTGCTCCAGCTTCACCGGGGCCGATCGTGACCACGACCGCGTCGGCATCGACCCGTTCCATATCGCGACGCTTGGCCGTGCCGCTGAACGTTACCTCGGAGGCAGTGGCAGGAACGCGCAACTCCGCGGACGTGCCGGGCGGCACCTCGCAATGCAGCTCGACGACACCCGCGCTGATGTGCCACTCTGCTCCCAGCCTGCCTCGCACCGTGTCGAGCCGTGCCGAGGCGTGGGTCAGGCCGCCACCGATGCGGGGCCCGAAGACGACGCGATCAGCGCCGACGGCATCGTGATCGACACGGATGCCGGCCACGTACCTGTAGAACCACTCGGCCATCGAACCGAGTGCGCAATGGTTGAGGGAGTTCATCAGCGGCGTACAGAACCCGGCTTCCTCGGTCCAGCTATCCCAACGTTCCCAGATGGTCGTGGCACCGTTGGCGAGCATATATCCGAGCGACGGGTAATCGGTGGACCTCGCCGCGGTAGTCGCGACCTCGGGTTCGAGGCAGGAGCCCACCAGCTCCCACGCTAGCGGCGTGCACAGGACACCGGTCGCCAGGTGTCCTTCAGCCGCAGTGATCGAATCCCTGAACCGCTCCATCGCGAGCGGGCGCAGGTCTGACGGCACAAGCCCGAGGCCGAGCCCCAGTGCATAGGCGCTGATCGACCCATCCGCGACCGTCCCGTCAGACGTCACGTAGTGGCGGCCGAATGCACGCTTCGCATCGTCGGCCTGACGTCTGTAGTTCCGGGCGTCATCGGGCCTGCCGACTGCGTGGGCCATGCCGGACATCGCGTCGGCGCTACGCCAGGCGTACGCCGTTGCGACTGCCTCCGGCGCAGCTTGCGGTCCCAGGGCTAGCCAGTCCCCGTAGGCCGCGCCAAGTCCACGAGTCCTGTGTCCGTCATCAGAATCGAGCTGGATCTGCGCCAGGAACCGCTTGGCGGGCTCGTAGGCCTCCATCACCGAAGGGACATCCGCATAGAGTCGCAGCAGTAGTGCCGGCAATAGTACGCCCACATCGGCGTATCCGGGTGCCCCGGCTCGGCCACTTACGAAGCCGATCCGCGGTGCGGTGTCGGCGAACATGCCGTCCTCGTCCTGGGTGTCGAGGATGTCGCGTAGCCACTTACGGTAGAACGCTGCCGCGTCGAAGGTCATGGCGGCAAAGGGGGCGATCGCGCCAGCATCACCGAGCCACCCCAGTCGCTCGTCCCGTTGCGGGCAATCTGAAGGGACACTCTGAAGGTTGCTACGCACGGTCCAGACGACCGCTTCATATGTACGCTGCAACTGCGGGTCGGAGCACTCGAACCAGCCGGTTCGCTCAACTGCCGCGTGGGCCACCTTGGCGTTGACCGACCCCGGTGCAGGAGCGCGCTCCAAACCGCTGATGCCCACGTAGCGGAAACCGTGGGTCGTGTTCTCTGGTTCGAAGCGGGCCGCATCACCAGCGCTGGTGACTGCATCCGTCTGGGAGGCCGTGCGGAGAGCCGCGCGGTAGAGTCGCCCGTCTTCCAGCGCCTCAGCGTGTCGGATGGTGACGCTGGTCCCGCTCGGCAACGCAGGTAGGTCGAGGGCGACCCAGCCGGTGAGGTTCTGACCAGTGTCCAAGATCCAATCCCCCTCGTCGTTCTGCCCGACGAGGTCAAGCGAGCGTGTCTCGGCAACGCTGATCCCTGCGTCTCGCTGAGCGACCAGGTGTTCCCGCACTGGAGATGTGCGGACAGGCCCCCATCTGCCGTCCGCGCCAAAGGCGCCCTCATGCCCGCGTCGAAGATCCCAGCTCTCGCCCATCTGGATATCCGCCCACCTGACCCGACCTCGAGCACATTCCCACTGCTCATCGGTGCCGATGCGACGCCACGAGCCTCCGCTCCACACGTCGAGTCGGGCTAGGAACCGCGGGACGAACCCATAGATGGCGCCCGAACGCCGTGGATCGAAGCCGACGTAGCCGGCATACCATCCGTTCGCCAAGGATGCCTCGATCATGTTGCTGCCCGACCGCAGATACGAGGTCACGTCAAGCGCCTGAACCTGCACACGATGCTGATAGTCGGTCCATCCGGGCGCCAGGTGCTGATCCCCCACGAGAACCCCGTTGACCGCGAGACGATACGTGCCCAGCGCGGTCGCATAGACCACCGCGGACGCTGGCGCCCGGTCCAGGTCGAAGGTCCGCCTGAAGAAGGTCGTAGGCGTCAGGTCGCCCACACCGCTGCCAAGAGCATCCGGATCGATGCCAGCCTGTACCGGACGCTGGTGTGGCGGCTCCAAGTGCGGCCCGACACTGACCCATTGCGATGTCCGAGGAAGGTCGTCCGGCATGATCCGGAACCGGGCAGGCTCAGACCATGGTCCCGCGTCCCCATCATCGGCGATGTAACGTACCTGCCATCGGAAGCTGTGCCCGGCGTCAGCCTCGGTGAACGGAATCTCGATGCCGATGGCGCGACCTAGTTGCTGTGGGCCCCACGACCAGGCGGGGCGTTCCATAGCATCGGGACCGTCCGCTGCGCAGCGGAGTTCACAGTGTGTGGCTGTCTCTGGCCGGGCTCCCGGCCGCCACGATGCGAAGACCGGCATCTGGACGATCTCGGGATCATCCAGGTAGTTGGTGCGGAGTCGTACTGCCTTGATGGGTTGCCTCCTAACGCATGGCTCCCAGCGCGACGCCTCGCGTGATGAAGCGCTGGAAGAGGATGTAGATCAGGACCACCGGAGCAGTGGCGATGACCAGGCCTGCGAACTGCACGCCGAAGTCGGTGGCGTACTGGCCCTTGAACGCCGTGAGCCCAACCGGCAGCGTCTTGCCGTCCGGTGTCAGCAGCAGCACGACCGCGAGCGCAAGCTCGCTCCACACGAACAAGAGGTTGACCACCGTCACGCCGATCAGCGGACCCTGTGACAGAGGTAGGACCACTCGCCAGAAGGCTCCCATCTCGGAAAGGCCATCGAGCCTGGCAGACTCGACGAGGTCGAGCGGGAACGATACGAAGTACGCGCGCATCAGGATCACCGTCGTCGGCACGATGAGCGCGGAGTAGATGAGTGCGATGCCAAGAACGCTATTCCGGATGCCCAGTGCGCCGGTCAGGTCGAACAACGGCACCAGGGTGACGAGAACGGGAACGGTCAGAAGCACGATGAACCAGATGTGCATCCATCGGCTTGCGGCGCCGCGAGCCCGGGCGAGGGCGTACGCTGCGAGCGTGCCGACCGAGATACCCAGCAGCAGTGAAACGGAGGACGCGACCACCGAGTTCACGAAATAGGTGGCGAGGGGACGCCCTCCTCCGGGGCCGGCCCAGGCATCGGTGTAGTTCTCGAACTTCAGGCTGGCAAGGTCGATACCGAACGGATCACGGAAGATCTCGATGTTGGACTTGAGCGACGAGAGCAGCATCCCCGCGAACGGTACGAGGATGATGAGTGTCCACAAGCCAACCAGGATGACCGCGATCCACGTCCCACGAGTCCACCCTCTAACCATGACGCTCGATCTGCTGGGGCCGGGAGAGATACAGGTACGTGAGCGAGATCGCGATGATGAGAGCGCTGGCTACGACGGCGATCGCCGACGCGTAGCCGAACCGCTGGAACTGGAACGCTTCCTTGTAGATGAGCGTGCCAAGGACCTCGGAGGCGGACCCCGGACCGCCCTGGGTCATGACCCAGACGATGTCGAAGATCTTGAACGAGAAGATGATCTGGACCAGGGTGATCGTGGCGAGGACCTCCTTGGCCATCGGCACGGTCACATATCGCGCCCTGGTGACTGCGCCGGCTCCATCGAGTGTCGCCGCTTCTCCGATCTCCACCGGCTGTGATTTCGAACGCCGCGAGCATCACGAGCATCGGGAACCCGGCGAACTGCCAGATCGACACCGCGATGATCACCCACATGACCGTGGCCGGGTCGGACAGCCAGGCGTGCCCGAATCCGGGATCGATCAACGCCAGCGCCTTGTTGACGACGCCGAACGATGGGTCGAGCGCATTGGTCCAGAAGATGGCGACGACGGTGATGGGGATCGTCACCGGCAGGAACAGGACGACCCGGAAGAAGCGCCACGCAGGGATGTGTTGGTGCAGCGCCAGCGCGAGCAGCGTGCCCAGGCCGACCGTTCCGGCCGTCGCGAGCACGGCGAACAGAAGGTTGTTGGTGGCTGCATTGACGAACGATGGGTCGCCGGCCAACTCCGCGAAGTTGTCCGTTCCCGCGGGTGAAGCCTGGCCGAGCCCGTCCCAGTCCAGGAAGCTCAGTCGCAGGGACTCGACGATGGGGTAGAGGATGAAGGCGGCCGTCAAGGCGATCGCCGGGACCGCCATGAGCATGATCCGATCGGATGCCGGCTTCCGGCTCCGATGAGTGATGGTCACGTGCTCATGAGCAGCTGCCACGCCTGCACCAATGCGCGACAGCCGCTCATCTCGCTACTCGGCTCACTCGCCGGAGCGCAGTCCTTCTGCGATCGCCTCGAACTCAGTGCCGACCTGCTCCGGCGACTTGGTGCCAGTCAGGATCTCCGCGTAGAGCGGCGCCGCCGCCTCACCGAGTGCGGGCGGTACGACATCTCCCCATAGCGTCGACACGCCGTACTCGGGCATCGCCGCCAGCATCTCGGCCAGCATCGGGTGGACAGCCAGCGACGCTACATCGATATCCTGGCGGGCCGGTACGCCGAACTGCGGGATGATCTGCTCCTGGACATCCTTGTCCATGAGGAACGACACGAACAGCTTGGCAGACTCCTTGTCATCGCTAGCCTTGGGCACGACGTAGGCGTTTCCGGCGTAGGCCAGGAATGGGGTCGGTTGCTCGCCGAGAGACGGATACAGGAACCATCCGTACTCGAAGGGGACCTCTTGGGCGTCCAGGATCCCCGGATGCCACGATCCGCCGGACATCATCGCCGCGCCGCCGGCGAGGAACAGTGCCATCGCTTGGTCCGCGGTGGCGGCTGGCGTACCGGGAGCGAAGACGCCGTCCTCCTGCCACTGCGCCAGGACCTCAAGGCTGGAAAGGAATGGTGGCTGATCGTAGTGAACCGAGGGATCCGATCCCGGTCGCCAGTTGTTCAGGTAGTCCGTGAACTCATCGTCTGTCGCGGCGGTCACGAGCAGCTGATCGGGGATGTGCTTGGCCGGGTAGCCATCGCCGACACCGACGGCGAGCGGCGCGACTCCTGCGTCCTTGAGCGCCGTCACGACGGCATCCCACTCATCGAGTGAAGCGAGTCGACCATCCGGGGGCGCGATACCGGCCGCCTCGAATAGCTCCTTGTTGTAGTACACGACAGGGGCCCACACGAAGTCGGTATGGACCGCATAGCGACTGCCATCTTCCTCGGTGTACAGGCCCTTGACGGTGTCCGAGTATGCCGAGTCTAGGTCCATCTCGGCCCAGACATCATCGAGCGGCTCGAGCACGTCATTCTCGATCAGCCCCGGGTAGATGCGGGCGTCGTTCCACATCCAGCCGACATCGGGCGCATCCGACGACGCGTACAGTCGAGCCGAGTTGTTGCGCAGGTCGTCATTGCCGGTCACGTTGAGCGTCACATCGACCCCTGGATACCGGGCCTCGAACTCAGGGACGATGGCCCCGAGAGCATCCGCCTGTGCACCCTGGAGGGTGAGGACCGTGATCGAGCCGGAGGGCTCGCCCATCGATCCATCAGCTTCGTCCTGTGCTGCCACGGGGGCTGATGCGGCCATCAGCAGGGCAGCCACCGATACCGGGACCATCCAGCGGTTCACCATGTCGCTTCCTCCTTGCTGGGCAAGCGCTTGCCCACTCCTGCGGCTCACGGTAGCCGAGGGGCCTCCTCGCTGTCAAACCCCGCTCGGGAACCCTCGAGAGGCGATCGCCGCCTGCTGCAGCCGCCGGTGGCCTCGACCCTCTTCTCGAAGAGCCCGATATGCGGGTCAGTGAGCTCTGTCTCGGTGGCCGCTCCCTGGGTGGTCGCGAGCGACGCTCGACGACCAAGTGGTCGGCCCTGCGGTTCGTGCCGCAGAGCGCCGCGGTCGCGCGACAGCTGCCGAGCTCCGCACACGGTGCCGGTACGTGTCGCCGAACGGCTCACACTTCACCCGCGGGGCGCGGAGTGTCACAGCCGGCCGGCGGTGCGAGAACTCGCGCAGCTCGCTCAGGGTGTGCGGCGCAGCACGACGTACTCGCTGATGCTCAGCCCGTCTAGGGTGACCTCGAGGCGCCCTCCGACATCCTCGAGGCTGAGCTCCTCGTTGGCACCCCGTATGGCCTGCGCCACAGGCAACACGTCGCGATCTAGGCTGATGCGAATGGGTCCTAGCACGAGCGGCCGCCCAGGCGGTGGAAGTCGCCGAGGGTCACCGGCGTGATAGTCGACCAAGTGCAGCACCCACCGATCGCCGTGGTCCTGGAGTACGAGCGCCACACCTGGCGGCGCGTCCGTCGTCAGCATTGGATCAGGGAGGAGATGACGAACGAGGTTGTCGGCGATTCGCCTCGTCCAAGCGCTCTCAAGGCCCTCGGTCCCTCGGCCGGGGGCCTCCGGCTCGTCACCATCAAGCGGGACGCCGATGTAGACGGAACAGCCAAGCCCTTCCTCGCGTTCGATCCCGATCACCATCGTGTCGCTTTCGTCGGGTGGCGGGTATCCGTACAGGACAGTCGATCCGTCGGTAAACGGCCGCACGGGCGGCGATCCCCACAGGACCGGCCGACCATCACTCACCGCAAGCCGGCGAGCCTCGCGATTGATCGCGATCGGAGCGGCAGTAAGACCATCGCTGAAGGCTTCATCCACCGAAGTGACGTAGGTGATGGGTTGACCCGTTCGACCCACGTTCTCTGCACCGAAGACATCGGCCAGGGCGAAGTCGGGATGCGGTCGACCCCGGCCGTCGCTCAACGACGCATCGCCCGTGGCCAGCAGCGCGCCTCCGGCGCGAACGTAGCTACGAATCGCTACGACCTCTGCGTCGGACATGGCCACCTGATCGGGCAGGATCACAAGCCGGTAGCCGGACAGATCGACGTTGAGCCCGCCGACGTCGTAAAGATGATGGCCGTCACGCAGGATGTCGTTCCAGTACTCGATGGCCTCGAACATCCGACCCCACTGACGGGGCGCGTCCAAGGGCTTGATGGTCGAGGCGAGCAAGATCTCGGCCACGTTGCGGGCACCCGTCGCGTGCGGCTCCAGCTGCCGGAGCCGGCCGTTGACGGGCTTGACCTCTGCAAGCTGGGCTGCATCCGATGGAGCGCTAGGGTTCGGAGCATGGCCGAAGACCATCGATCCGCCATGGCTTGAGGCCACGCTGCTCTCGACTCGGAGCACGACTTCGGGCTTGGGGTCTAGGCCATTCCAGCCACCTGGTGACGATGGAAGCGCTCCGGCGCTGAGGACCTCGAAGGGCTGGCCTCGCCCGCGCGCCCAGCGCCCGATGATGTCCTGCCGGCTGTAGTAGGGCGCATGGCCCTCTATTGATACGAGATCGGATGCGTCGAGGGCGTCACCAGGTGCGCCCGCTGCGTTGTAGGTCAGGATCGCCCCGGGTCGGTATTCGCGCAGGAGGCCTCGGGCTCGCTCCACGAGATCTCGCGAGGCGCTGAGGCCGAACTCGAAGAGGAGGCGTTCATCATCCTCGTCGGGGGACAGCGGGATGCTACGACCGTATTCTTCGGCGAACTGCGTGCGGCAGTAGTAGCAGTAGCAGGGCACCACATCGGCGATCATCCAGAGATTCGGCTTGTCGCCGATAGTGGGATCCGTGAGGGCCGAGTTCGTATACGCAGACGGCCATGCGATGGGAATGATGTCCAGCCACAGTCCGTCGATGTCGTAGCCCTTCACGAGCTCCTCGATCTGTGCCAGCACGAGATCCCGATAGGGAGAGCGCAGGCACAGCCATGTGAATGTACCCGTGACCCGGGCCCGTCCCCGTACGTCGGTCGCGGCCCAATCGCGATGCAGCCCAACGAGGTACTGATCGAAGCAGATGCTCACATAGGCGATGAAGCGCATACCGCGCTCGCGCGTCGCCGCCACCGCCTCGGCCACGACATCGCGCGGATACTTGATGCCATGGTCGGAAGGGAAGTAGACGTGGCCGTGATGGTCCTTGCAATAGAGCTCGATACAGTCGAACCCGGCATCGGCCAGGGCTGCGACCAAGCCATCCGCCGCAGACGAACTGCCGCGATCGGTGACCCACTCGGGCGATACGTAGAGGATGTGGCTCTTGCGCAGGCTTGCCCCGAACCAGGCATTGTCAACCATCAGCGGAACGCTCCAAACGTGATGCCCTTCGTGGCCTTTCGCTGGACCACGAGGTAGGTGAGACACTGGCCCGGAAGCTCAGCAGACCGATCGGTAGCACACCGCGGTGCAGTCCCTCGAACTCGTCCACAGACGCCTCCATGTGGGCGGCCAGAGGACCGACCATTCCAGCGGTTCGCCCAATATCGCTCTTCCCCTCGGTTGGGCAAGCGCTTGCCCAACACTTGGGCACACGCTAGCCGAGGGGCCTCCTCGGTGTCAATCCCCCCCGGGGAAGCCTAGAGAGGCGTTCGCCGCATCGCGCTATCCACACTTGGCCGAACCGCCCATGAACCGGCCGAGGAGTGATCAGCCGGCGTCACATGCTCGAATCTCGGACGACCAGCGTCGTCGGGAAAGTGACCTTCCTTGGGCTGGTGAGCTTCCCAGACAGCGTGTCCAGCAGCAGCTTGGCCGTTTCGGCTCCCATCTCCTCCATCGGTTGCCGGATCGTGGACAGTCGCGGCGTTGACGAGGCAGCCAGCGGCACGTCATCGAACCCCACGACTGCGATGTCGTCGGGCACACGTCGCCCGAGCTCGCGGATCCGCTCGATGGCAGCCACGGCCATCCAGTCGGATGCTACGACGAGCCCGTCGATGTCAGGGTGTCGCTCGAGGAGCGTCGCAGTCGCCGCCCGACCACCCTCCGGACTGAAGTAGCCGTACTCCACGCGACTGTCATCAGCCTCGTACCCGGCTTCGATGAGCGCGGCTCGGAACCCGGCGATGCGTGCTGTCGTCGTTCGGCTTCCCGGCGGCCCGGCGATATGTGCCAGTGACCGTCGGCCCGAGCGCAGCAGGTGCTCGGTAGCGTCCTCACTTCCCCCTCGCTCGTCAATCACGACGGAACTCAAGCGTGGGTCAGCGTCATGGCTGCCGATGATGACGACCGGAAAGCCCCGCTCGACCAGCGCACTGTGGACCGAGCTGCCCTCATCCACAGCGGATGCGATCACCCCATCCACGGACCCGGCGCCGATGAAGCGGAGCGCTCGTTCTTCCTCTGCTTCCGACTCTGGTAGCAGGAGCAGTGGTTGCATGCCGCCATCGACGAGTGTGCGCGTGATGCCTCGCAGCTGAGCCGGAAAGAGCGGGCTTTCGAAGAGATGGCGGCCGACCTCCTCGAGCACGACGGCGACACAGTCCGTGCGACCACGGGCAAGGCCACGTCCAGGGGCACTGGCCACGTAGCCGAGCTGGCGTACCTCCGCCTCGACCCGCCGCTTCAGTGCCGGATCGACCCGTCGCGTTCCATGCACGACCCGGGAAACTGTCGCCGTGGAGACGCCCGCGGCTCGGGCGACGTCCGCAAGCGTTACCCCGCGTGTTCTCCTCGTGTCTGACGTCTCCACAGCGCTCGTCCTCCCTCGGGCGAGGGTACCAGCGGCTCAGGAGGTCTTGTGGCGCTGCTTCACCACTGCAAGTGCCTTCCGAGCTGGCCAGCTCGGGCGTGTGGCCGAACTCGGCTTGGATGGCGGCCAGGTCGGCCGTCGCCGACTCGCGGATCTGCGCCGCGAAGGGGCTGCTCTTGGTAGCTCGGCCGCGCTCAGCGGTACTCGTCGATGGCCTCGAACACAGCCTCGGTATCCTGCGACCGCACGTCGCGCGGCATGCTGTGCGCCGTGGCGAAGACGAAGCCACCACCGGTTGTGAGGCCTCGATGTTGGCCCGCACGTGACTGCGAACCTCGCCGGGCGTGCCCGTGGGCCGGAAGCCCAACTCACGCGCCGCCGCCATCACGCGTGCGCCGTCTCGGAGCGTACCCCGGGCTCGTGATTGACGACCCGCGATACGGTCTTGAGGTTGACTCCGGCCACGCTGCCTCACGCGGAAGCGACAGAATGACAGCACTGTCATCCTCCAGGTGGCGACCAAGCCAGCTCCAAGGATGACACGACCCGTACTCCTGCGGGCATGCACCGGTCTAGGAGCCGCCGGAGCCCAGATCGGCGGCGGGGGATGTAGGGACGCGGGCGCCGAGAGGGAAACGCCGACTGCTCCCAGTGGCGAAGGCGCTGGCCGGGCCGATGCCCTCGACCCGGCCAGACGCAGGAGGAGGGGAGGACGCGCGCCTCCAGACTACCGGAATAGCCGTCCACGCCGAGAATACACTTGACACTCGATGACCGATGCTCGAGTATTCGTCCCGATTGCTAGTCCGGCGTTCGACGACACCGTGGCTGGCAGATCTCACGCACATGTCTGACCTGGAGCTCGAGGGGAGGTGCTTCTGGGGAAATGCGCTCGCATACGGATCGGTCGACCGCCGACGGATCCGGCCTAGCAATGTGGACACGCAACAACGGAGATGAACGTGAAGCGAATTGGGATGAGTCAGCGGCTTACAATGGCCGTCCTCACCGGAGTGCTGGCGACGACCAGCCTCGCGGGCGCCGTGCAGGCGCAGGAGGAGTCCAAGGGCCTCGTCGCCTTCTCACAGTCGGCGCTGGAGAACGAGTGGCGAGTCCTCAACTCGAACGACATGGAAGCTGCGGCCCGCGCGCTGGCTATGACTTCATCACGACGAACGCGGGTGGCGACCCGGCCCAGCAGCTCGCTGACGTCGAGTCGCTGCTTGCGCGACAGCCAGACCTTCTGGTCGCTCGCCCCAGTGGAGTACGAGCCGCTTGCCCCCGTGCCCGACATGGCGGAGTTCGCTGATGTGCCGCTGATCGTCATCGACCGGTCCATCCCGGGCGAGCCCGGCACGGGCAACTGGATCAGCCTGATCGAGGTCGACTTCGTCGATCACGGCCGCCAGCTCGGCGAAGAGGTCGTGATGGAGCTGGAGCAGAAGAACGGTGCCCCAGAGGGCAAGCTTCTGCACATCACCGGCATCACCGGTGCCTCGACCGAGATCAACATGACGGAGGGCATGAACGAGGTCTTCGCGGACTACCCCGGGATCGAGATCGTCGGCGTCTGCGACGGCAAGTACCAGGAGGAGCCCGGGCGGACATGCATGGAGAACTTCCTCCAGCGCTTCGGCCGCCGGTGAGGTCGATGGCGTGGTCTGTGGCAACGACTACTCGTGCTTCGGAGCCATCCAGGCGATCGAGACTGCTGGGCGAGACGATCTCCTCGGCGCGATCTGGAGCCAGGGCGGTGCCAAGCAGGCGCTCGAGTACATGGTCAAGCCGCTCGACCCGCCGAACGGCCCCTTGACGACCTGGTACTCGTTCTCCGTCCAGACACCCCCCGAACTACGGCGAGGTGACCATGGAGACCTTCGAGAAGTGGCTGGCCGGCGAAGAGGTTCCGGCCCGGGTCGCTGTGCCCAAGGAGACGTTCAACAACAACACTCCCGAGCAACTCGAGCGCGCGCAGGAGCGCATCGAGGAGCTGGAGGAGCTTGGTGTCGGCTGCTGCTGACCAGGACTCTGACCGTCCGGGCCCGCAGTGCGCGGGCCCGGACGTCACCGTCGCAACCGCACCTTGGTGGCGATGGCCGGGGTCTCCAGGTCCTACCCGGGTGTCCAGGCGCTGAAGGGCGTCGACTTCGACTTGCTCGCTGGCGAGGTGCACAGCCTGGTCGGCGAGAACGGCGCGGGCAAGTCGACGCTGATGAAGATCCTGGCCGGCTCAGAGCAGCCCGACGAAGGTCGCATCGCCATCGGAGGCGCAGAGCATGCGTCACTGACGCCCCAGCTCGCGCACGACCTGGGGGTCTCGATGGTCTACCAGGAGCCAGACCTCGTCCTCGATCTGTCGGTCCGCGACAACATCGTGCTGGGGCGCGAACCGCGCGGGCGGCTTCCGGGCTCTACGACCGACGGTCGGCCGAGCGGCTTGCAATGCGATGCGCTTGGCGCAGGTGGGCGTCCCGATCTCGCCGCGCGAGAAGGTGCGCAATCTCAATCCCGCCGCGCGCCAGCTCGTCCAGATCGCCAAGGGCATCTCGGCGAACGCGCAGGTGCTCATCCTCGACGAGCCCGGCGCCGTCCTCAACGACTTCGAGCTGGAGCCATCTGTTCGAGCTGCTGCGCACGCTGGCTGGCCGCGGACACGGGGTCGTGCACATCTCGCACCGCCTCGATGAGGTCCAGCAGATCGCCGACCGCGTCACCGTCCTCCGCGACGGCGAGGTCGTCTCGACGCGCGAGCGCGGCTCGGTGACACGAGGACGCGCTTGATCGCGGACATGGTCGGGCGGGACGTCGAAGAAGCTGCCCGGCGTCCGAGCAGTGCAGCACAGATGGCTGGTGCTTGGAGTGCGAGTCACTGACCGTGCGCGGACGCATCCGCGACGTCAGTGTCGAGGTCCGGCGCGGCGAGATCGTCGGTCTGGCAGGACTCGCTGGCGCCGGGCGAAGCTCACTGCTCAAGGCCGTCGCCGGCCTCGTGCCGCTTGACGAGCGGGACCGTGGAGCTGGATGGGCGAGACGTGACCCGCTGGGGCTCGGTTCGACGCTACTCGCAGGGACTCGGATACATCCCGGAGGGCCGCAGGCAGTTCGGCATCCTGGGTGGGCGCTCGATCCTCGACAACACCATGGTCCGACTCTTGGGCGAGTCCGCGTTCAGTCGCGTGGATTGGGCCGGCGCGCGGCAAGCGTGTCACCGAGGTGGCGACGAGCCTCGAGGTCAAGGCGCCGTCCGACCGCCACCGTCATCGACACGCTGAGCGGTGGCAACCAGCAGAAGGTCATCGTCGGCCGTTGGCTCGCTCCGAGCGGCGTCAAGGTGCTCCTGCTCGACGAGCCCACCGCAGGCGTCGATGTCGGAGCCAAGTCCGAGCTGCACGGTCTCGTCATGGATCTCGCCGCACAGGGCCTGGGTGTGCTCGTGGCCAGCTCGGACCTGCCGGAGCTCCTCGGCTTGGCTGACCGCATCGTCGTGCTCGCGGGTGGGAGGTGACGGGCGAGCTCGAAGCCGAATCGGCCACGCAGGAAGCCATCATGGCGATGGCGGTCCCGGGAGCCGAACGTGTCAACTGACGCTCAGGGTGTGGCCTACGCGGCTCCCCGCGCAGACCATGCGCTCGCAGAGCGCTGGCCGCCTTCGAAGTGCTCGACGTCTGGATCATCCTGGCCGTGGCGCTCGCGCTGTCGGTCGCGTTCGTGCCGTTCTTCGCGACCAAGTTCAACATCAGCAACCTCCTGACCCAGTGCACCATCCTGGGCGTCCTCTCCATCGCCCAGTACCTGGTGGTCGTCGTCGGCGAGTTCGACCTGAGCGTCGGAGCCGTGATGGCCGCCGCCTCCGTAGTCTTCGCCTCGGCGGCCGACCGACGGCCTGCTGCTCGGGATCGGGGCCGCGCTCCTGACCGGGCTTCGTGTTCGGCGTCCTCAACGGCGTCGATGACGACCTACGGCCGCGTGCCGTCGCTGATCGTGACCTTGGCGACGCTCGGCATCGCCCGAGGGTTCGCCTTCGCGGTGACCGAGACGGCGATACCGAACCGGACCCAGGAGCTGATGGACTTCGCGCGCACGCTCGTCGGCTGGGTGCCTGCCAGCACCATCCTGTGGTTGACCCTCGCCGCCCTGGTGACGCTGTTCCTGCACTACTCCGGATTCGGTTCACACTTGCTCGCCATCGGCGGCAACGAGGCTGTCGCGCGTACGTCCGGTATTCGCGTCACCGCCGTCAAGATCGCGGTGTTCACGACCGCGGGAGTACTCGTCGGCATCGCGGGCGTCCTCTTCGTCGTCAGGACTGCGCAGCGGCATTCCGCAGGGTGGGGCCGGGATGGAGCTCGCCTCGATCGCCGCCATCGTCATCGGTGGCACCCGTCTCTTCGGCGGTGAAGGCAGCCTGCCCAAGGCCATGGCGGGCGTCGTGATCTTCGTCATGATCCGCAACGCACTCGGCTTGCTGGGCGTCGATCCATTCGTCACTGACTTCGTCATCGCCGCGGTCATCATCGCTGCCGTCGGAGCACGCACCATCGGCCAGCCCAGGGAGATCTGATGCGACCCTTCGGAGCCACGTCGGAAGGCGCCACGACAGCTCCGAGAGCAGCTTGCCGGGTTCGTCCGGGCCAACAGCATGGTCGTCATCCTGCTGTTCATGGTGGTGGTCGCGACCATCCTGTCCGAGGGCATCTTCCTGCAGCCGAGCAATCTGACGACGGTGCTCTTCCAGGCGAGCGTGCTGGGTGTGCTCGCCATCGGCCAGGCCATCGTCATCCTTTCCGGTGGCCTGGACCTTTCGGTCGGCGCCATCGCGCTCCTCTCAGCGGTCATCGCCGGCTCGATGAGCGACCCGACACAGGACGTCATCCCGCGTCTGCCGCTCGTGGGTGCGATTCCGGTCGCGCTCCTCGCGTGCACCGCCTTCGGGGCGGTCAACGGGGCCTTCGCCGCGTTCACGCGGATGCCGATGTTCATCGTCACGCTGGCTACGTCGCTTGCCGGCGGCAGCCTCATCCTGCTCATCGGAGGCGGCAATGCGGTCGAGCCCGGGGATCCGTTCTGGATCGACTTCGGGCGTTCGACGATCGCTAGCATCCCCTTCCCGGTCTTCGTCTGGGCCGGGCGTCGCTCTCGTCGCTGCGCTATGGCTTCGCTACACATCCTCGGGCCGACAGGCGCTCTTCGTCGGCAGCGCCCCACTGGCATCTCGGTTCGCTGGCGTCCCGGTGGTGCGAACCCGCTTCCTGACCTACTCCCTCAGTGGGCTCCTCGGTGGCATCGCCGGCTTGCTGTTCCTGGCCAGGACCGCGTCGGTCGTGCCCGGCTCGCAAGGAGCTGACCTGGTGCTGAACACGATCGCCGCGGTCGTCATCGGCGGCATCTCGCTGCGGGGCGGCCAAGGCCGCATCCTCGACGCGGTCATCGGCGTTCTCGTCCTGGCAACCCTCACCAACGTCCTGGCCCTGATGCTCATCCAGCCGCGAAGTCAGTCCCTGTTCATCGGAGTGGTGATCTTGCTGGCCGCACTCATCAACGTCCGTGTCGCTGGCCAACGAAGTGGAGCAACAGCATGACGAGCAATCGCGTGCACATCCTCAACAACGGCGTGTGGAATGCGCCTGGTCCAGTCATCTACCGCCACCCTTCGGGGCGCGTGGAGCCAGTCGCGATAGCGATGAACTTCTTCCTCATGGAAGCTGGGAAGCAACGCATCCTGGTCGACACGGGCATGGACGACCTGGATCGCTTCATCAGCGACGATCTTCGAGATGAGCTGGGACTGGGTGAGATCGGCTCGACGAAGGCCGAGCTTTCCCGGATCGGACTCGAGCCGGAGGACATCGACATCGTCCTGCTGACGCATCTGCACTTCGACCACGTAGACAACATCGCCGAGTTCCCCAACGCCCGCGTCATCCTCAACGAGATCGAGTGGCGATTCGTCACGACCCCCAGGTCTGGCTCCATCGTCTCGCGCGAGGCCTTCCCGAGGGCGACCGCTCGCCTATCTCATCGACGAGGCTTGGGAGCGGCTCGAGCTCATCGATGGCGAAAGGGAGATCGCACCAGGAGTCAAGGCCATCTGGACCGGAGGACACACGCCCGGCCATCAGATCGTGACCGTCGACACGAGCGCAGGCCTGGTCGTTCTGGCAGGTGACGAGATCGCCACCTACGACAACCTCGATCTCGATATCCCTATCGGCGGTTTCCATGATCTCGACAATCTGGTCGCGTCGATGGAGTTGATCCGTAGCCTCGGCGGCATCGTCGTCCCGGCTCATGAGCCGCTCGTGGCGCAACGACACCCAGAAGGCGTGATCCCAGCCGGGGAGTAGTGGAGGTAGGCATGTCTCGGTTCGATGAACAGGTCGTGGTCGTGGTTGGCGGCGCCAGTGGCATCGGTGCGCGCACCGCGGAGCGCTTCGCAGGCGAGGGAGCATCCGTGGTCGTGGTCGACCGCAATCCGTGCTGAGTTGGCCTGCGATTCGCGCCTCGGCCGTCGCCGACGTCACGGATCCCGCCGCATTGACCAGCGCGTTCGGGGTAGCCAGCGATCTCGGGCCCATCAAGGTCGTGGTCAATGCCGCCGGCGTCAGCGCCAAAGCACAGCTGGTGGTCGACTTCGACCCCGAGGCTTGGCTCAAGACGCTCCAGGTCAACTTGCTCGGCTCGATGCTGGTCGGCGCCGAGGCTGTCCGGCGGATGTCAGCGACGGGAGGCAGCATCGTCTTCGTGTCATCGAACGTGGCCCGCCGCGGGTTGCCCTACCGCAGTGACTATGTCGCGAGCAAGTGGGGGATGCTGGGTCTGGCCCAGACGCTGGCGCTCGAGGTCGTCGACCTGGGCATCAGGGTCAACTCGGTGCTGCCCGGACCCGTGGATACCCCGCTCCTGTGGGAGGTCGTGGACTACCACGCTGAGGTCGAAGGCAAGACACGTGAGCAGGTGGCCGAGGAATGGCGCGTGGGCGCTCCCATGAAGCGTTATCCCGAGGCGGACGAGGTCGCAGACGTGATCATGTTCCTCGCCAGCGAAGCCAGCTCGGCGATGACAGGGCAAGCCCTGAACGTCACGTGCGGCGCCCTGATGACCTAGGCCGTCGAACCATGCGTGCGATCCCTGAACGAGCAGCCTTGGGCAGCCTCGAACAGCTTGCCGGTGTCGACGAGTTCGTACTGGCGGCTGGTCCGGCAGCCGGCAGCCGAATCTGGCGGGTCCGCACCGGAGGGCGACTGACGGTCGACCTCCTGCCCGACCGCGCCATGGACGTCGGCCGTGTCGAGATCGGTGGCATCCAGCCAGCCTGGTGGTCCCCGATCGGCTACGCCAAGGGCGCGTCCTCGAGACCCGGCCCGATGGAGTGGCTGGACCAATTCTCCGGAGGATTGCTCACCACATGTGGGCTTCAGACCGTGGGCTCGCCCTCGCGACATGACGACGTCGATTGGCCGCTCCACGGCTCGATCTCTCACGATCGCTGCCGAGAAGGCCAGTTGGTGGTTCGTCGCAGACCCAGCGCCCGAGCTCGTGTGCGCCGCTGTCGTGCGCGAGGCAAGCGCCCTCGGCCCGAACCTGGTGCTCACGCGCGAGCTGCACTTCCCCTTGGGTGGTTCTTCGATCCGACTGGCGGACCGCGTCCGCAACGAGGGTTTCGAGCCTGTCGCGATCCAGGTCTTGTACCACGTCAACCTTGGTTGGCCCTTCACGACCGACCAAGCTGTCTGGTCGTTCCCTCCACGATCGATGGCGCACCCGCTCGATGACGCCGAGCCGACTGCTAGTGACTTGATGGTCACCAGCGTACCGGCGGGCGTGTCGCGGCTGTTCCGCCATCGGCTTCACGAACCTGGAGACAGGCTTGTGCTCGGAGCGAGGGTGCCAGTCCCACGGTTCGCTGACGAGCAAGTCGAGGTCCGCATCGGCTACCGGCCTCGGCAACTGCCCGCGCTTTGGTCATGGGTAGACCGCCGGGCAGGGCGCAACGTGGTCGGCGTCGAGCCTGCGCTCGGAGCTGTACCTGGGCGCGCACAAGCTGCGGCCGATGGCCTGATCGAGACGCTGCCGCCAGATGGTGAGTGCTCCTTCGACCTGACCATCGAGCTGAGCCTGTGGCCGTCGAGCTAGTGGTGGCTCGCTGGTGCTCACGTTGAAGCAGGAGACCTGTGCATGAAGTTCCTCGAAGCGGCCGATACCGAGTTCGACCTCGTCAGTCTGGGCGAGTGCATGGTCCGGCTCAGTCCTCCGGCGCATGAGCGTCTCGAGTTCGCGGACTGTTTGGAGGTCCACGTCGGGGGCGGCGAGTACAACGTCGCCTACGCACTAGCGAGACTGGGCCTCAGGACTGGCTGGATCGGTGGCTTGGTCGACAACCCACTCGGACGCCTGATCGGGAACCATGCGCGGGCAGCCGGCGTCGACCTGTCCTCTGTGGTCGCCGTGCCCTACGACGGGCTTGGCCGGGAGGCACGCATCGGGCTCAACTTCACGGAGGTCGGATGCGGGGTGCGCCCCTCGCTGACGATGTACGACCGGGCCCGATCCGCGACCGCCAACCTGCGACCCGAGGATGTGGATTGGGACGATCTGTTCGGAAGGCGCGGGGTGAGGTGGTTCCACACCGGAGGTATCTTCACGGCGCTCGGCACGAACACCCGCGAGGTCGTCCTGGCTGCGATGGAGGCCGCCAAGCGAGCTGGCGCCTTCGTGTCCTACGACCTCAACTTCCGGGCGAAGATGTGGGACAGCCAGACCGCTATCTCAGCCTCTCGGCCATTGATGGAGCACATCGACTGCCTGATCGGCAACGAAGAGGACTTCCAGAAGTCGCTGGGCTATGAGGTCGACGATGTCGCAGCTGACCTGCGTGAGCTCCCCGCGGAGTCGTACGCGCAACTAGCGAGGCGCGTCGTCAACGACTACCCGAACCTGTCGTTCGTGGGCACCACCCTGCGTGAGGTGGTGAGTGCCAGCATCAACACGTGGTCCGCGGTCCTGTATGAGCGAGCGACCGACACAGCCCACGTCGGCCCTCGGTTCGAAGCGATGACGATCGAGGATCGCGTCGGGGGAGGCGACGGCTTCGCCAGCGGTTTGGCCTGGTCGTTGCTGAGCGGCTTCGATAGCCAGCGCGCCGTCGCCTTCGGCACGGCCCACGGTGCCCTGCTGCAGACCACCCGCGGCGACACCAGCCAGATCACGCTTGCCGAGCTCAAGCACATCGAAGCAGGTGGTAGCGCTCGGATCATCCGCTGACGTGAACCAGGTACGACCGTCGGAAGGACCTTCGGTCGCCACAAGAGGAGGGCCCATCGTGGTGGATCGTGCGGCGTTGATGGCGGAGATCGAGGGCAGCGGGGTCGTAGCCGTGATTCGCGCTCCCTCGAGGGATTCGGCGGTGGATATCGTATCGGCGCTGGCGGATGGGGGAGTGGTCGCATGCGAGATCACGATGACCACGCCCGGCGCGCTGACCGCCATCGATACCGCAGCCGCGAAGCTCGGCGACAGGGCCATCATCGGCGTTGGAACCGTGCTTGACGCGGAGACGGCGCGAGCTGCGATCCTCGGCGGGTGCACAGTTCGTCGTCGCACCAACGCTCGACCACGAGGTCATCGAGATGGGGCATCGCTACGACCTTCCTGTGATGCCAGGGGCCATGACGCCGACCGAGATCTTCGCGGCCTGGACTGCCGGTGCGGATGCTGTGAAGGTCTTCCCGGCCACCTCACTCGGGCCTCGATACTTCCGCGACCTGGCCGGCCCGTTCCCGCAGTTGCGCCTTACGCCTACCGGCGGGGTCGACCTCGACACTGCGGCCGACTGGATCAGGGCGGGGGCCATCGCCGTCGGCGTCGGCACCGCATTGGTTCGGAAAGACTTGGTTGCCGAGCGGGATTGGAACGGGCTCGCTGGCTTGGCAGCTCGCTACGTCGACGTCGTGCGCAAGGCCCGCGAGGAACAAGCATGAAGATCACTACCGTCAAGACATCCGTTCTCAGGGTACCCCTGGGGGACGATCGCTTCTACTCCTCTCAGGCTGCGTTCCCAGAGCGGAACAGCCTGCTCGTCCGCGTGGAGACCGACGACGGCCGTGTCGGCTGGGGGGAGGGCGGCCAGTACGGCCCTCCCGAGCCCGTCCAGGCCTGCATCGACCACGTGCTGGCACCATCGCTGCTCGGGCGCTCTCCACTGGATGTCGGCAGGATCTGGGACGAGTCGTACGCGACCACCCGAGACTTCGGCCAGAAGGGCACGTACGTGGAGGCCATGAGCGCGTTAGACATCGCCTTGTGGGACCTCAAGGGGCAGGCGCTCGGCGTCCCCATCAGCGACGCTCCTGGGCGGTGGGTTCAGAGACAGCATCGCGGCCTACGCGACCGGCTGCTACTACCGCGGCGAGCACGTCTCTCGACTTCGCGGCTTCGCTGGACGCCCTCGGTGCCGAGGCCGCGTCATATGCCACGGCCGGTTTCAGCCTTCTCAAGATGAAGGTCGGGCTGCTGCCTGTCGAGGCCGATGGGGAGCGTGTGCGGGTCGTCCGTGATGCCATCGGGCCCGAGGTCGGCCTACTCGTCGATGCGAACCACGCCTATGTGGCACCGAAGGCGATCCGCATGGGCCGTGTCCTGGAGCGATACGACTGTCTCCTGTTCGAGGAGCCGGTCACGCCCGAAGACCGTGAGGGCTACCGCACCGTCCGCGCCGCCCTCGATGTGCCCATCGCTGGTGGCGAGGCCGAGTTCACTCGCTGGGGCTTCCGCGATCTGATCGAGGGCGGCTGCGTGGATATCGCGCAGCCCGACCTCTGTGTCAGTGGCGGGTTCACCGAGTTCCAGCGCATCGATGCCATAGCGAGCGCCCACGGAGTACCGGTGGTGCCACACGTGCTGGGGCAGCGGGATCGCCCTGGCGGCCGCGCTCCACGCCATCGCGTCGCTCGCGCCCATGCCCCATACCGCCAACCCCGTTCCGCTCCAGAACGAGCCAGTCGTCGAGTTCGATCGCAATCACAATCCGCTGCGCGACGATCTTGCTCTCGGGCGCGATCACCATCGGGAGTCGACGGACGCGTGCCGGTCCCTACCGGCTCCGGGCTCGGCGTGGCCGTGGATGAGGAAGTCGTCGCAGCATTCGAGACGGGTAGCCTGAGTGACCACGCTTCGGGTGTTGGGCTGGGACGACCCTCGCGGCCGAGAGCCACTGCGGTCGCAGCCGAGCGGTTCGATCGGCTTCGATCCGAGGGTCGACGTACGAGGGTCACCCGCGACCATTGGCTGCGTTCGAGGACCAGCCCATCGAAGAGGTGATCCGAACCCACGACGTCATGTGCATCGATCACCCCTTCATCGGCGAGGCGGCTTCCCGTGGGTACTTCGTGCCGCTCGAGGACTACATCGAGAGCGCAGTGCTTGAAGCACACCGCCGAGACGCGATCGGGCCATCCTGCGATAGCTACGGCTGGCGTGGCCGTCAATGGGCGTTCGCCATGGACGTGGCCTGCCAGGTGAGCGCCTGCGCGACGACATCATGTCTCGACCTCGGCCTCCCGCCACCAGACTCCCTGCAGGCCGTACTCGGCCTAGCTCGACAGCACCCTGGAGCGGTGGCGCTGTCGCTCAACCCGACCCACTCGTTCTGCACCTTCATCTCGCTGTGCGCGGGCGCAGCCGGTGGCCGTGCCGATGCGACTCGGCTTTCGGGTCCCTCGCGATGTCGGGCTCTGGGCCTCGAATGGCTCCAGGAGCTCGTCGCCTTCGTCCATCCCTCGTCGGCGACATCCGATCCCGTCGAGGTGCTTGACGCGATGAGCGTGGCGCATTCGAAGGTCGATACTGCCCGTTCGTCTTCGGCTACAGCAACTACGCCCGGCCTGGCTATCGACCGCGGCGGATCACGTTCGGTGGCGTCGTCAGCGCCAGGGGCGACGAAGGTGGGTCCATCCTCGGTGGTGTCGGCCTCGCGGTCTCAGCCGAGTCCACGATTCCGCGAGATCGCTGCCGAGTTCGCTGCATCGTAGCCAACGCGGACTTCCAGCGCGACCATCTGTTCGCTGCCGGCGGTCAGCCGGCGAGCCGCAGCGCGTGGGACGACGCCGAACTCGACCGCCGTTGCGGGGGGTTCTTCTCAAGCACGCGCGAGACGACTGAGAAGTCGTTCGTACGCCCTCGCTTCGACGGCTTCCACTCCCGTCAGAGATCGATGGCGGCGACGCTCCATCGCCTGATCTGGGAGGGAGGCTCGGCCGCCGAGCGTGGTCGACTCGCTGCTGGAGGAGCTCACCACCGAGATGGGCGCTCGCCCGTAGCCCACGGTCAGGTCATCAGGAAGCCGCCGGTCACATTGAGGGCTTGTCCAGTCATGGCGCTGCTGGCGTCACTGGCGAGGAAGAGGGCGACCTGAGCGACCTCATCTGCAGTCACGAATCGCCCCATCGGCACGTTCTCCCAAGCCGCTCGCATCGTACTCCACCTCGACCCCCTCCGCCTCGGCATGCATCTGCAAGGATCTGCTCGATACGGTCGCCCTCGACAGGTCCGGGACAGATGGCGTTGACTCGGATACCGTCGTCGACGAGCTCCAGGGCCAGGGTCTGAGTCAGACCGAGCAGCGCCCACTTGCTGGCGACGTAGTCAGCTCTGCGGGGAAGCCCTCGTCGAGCGACGTTGCTCGCGACGTTGACGACGCGACCGGATCCGCTGGCAACCAGATAGGGGATAGCTTCTCGCGTTACCAGCATCGTCCCAGTCAGGTTGATGCTGAGCGTCTGCTCCCAGTCGGTCAGGTCCATCTCCCGCACGAGGTGAACACGACCGTTCGTCCCGGCGTTGTTGAGCAGGACATCGATCGCTGCCCCCGAGTAGCCGCAGCAGCCCTCGCCATCGTGTCGACGACCTGGGCCTCTTGACTGATGTCGCACCGCAATGCATCGACAGTCCCGCCCAGGCGGAGGATCTCCTCGACGGTGTCTCCGGCGCCCGCTTGGTCGACCACGACGATGCGTGCGCCCGCTCGGGCGAACGTAGTCGCCAGATGGCTGCCCGAGTCCGGCCGCTGCGCCGGTCACGACGACGTTCTGGCCGTTCAGTCGAGGTAACAGTTCCATGCTGGGAGCCTCCATCATGCCAAGGGCATGACCCTTGAGCGTTGCCGTTCGGGTGGTCCCGCGTCAGTCTGCATCGAGGCTGCGGCGCAGCTCCGACTTTCAGGACCTTGCCAGCGGCATTGAGTGGCAGGTCGTCGACGACATACGATCGCCCGCGGGACCTTGTACGAGGCGAGCCGCTCAGCCAGCCAGCTCGTGAGCTCGACCGTGTCGACGCCCGAGGGTCCTGCGGGCACGACGAAGGCCACGGGCACCTCGCCCGGACCGGGTGTCGGACCTGGCCACGACCGCAGCCCGGTCCACGGCCTCATGCTCCGCGAGCAGGTTCTCGACCTCGACGCTCGATACCTTCTCACCACCTACGTTCACGACGTCCTTGAGCCTGTCGACGAGTAGTCACGAAGCCCTCGGCGTCGCTGGACGGCTAGGTCCCCCGTTCGCAGCCAGCCCTCGCTGTCCGTCACCGGCTCGTCGCTGCCCCACCTGCCGGGGCTGATGAGTGCGCCACGCAGTCGCAGCTCGCCGGTCTCGCCGACCGCTACGGGCTCTGCCGTCGCAGGCTCCGCTACCATCGCCTCCAGCGGTGGGCGTAGGAAGGCCGATGGAGCCGACGCGATCGTCTGCATGCTCCCACGGCATGATCACTGCCGGCGACGTGGCCTCCGTCAGTCCATACGAGTTGTGGACACGAGCATCTGGGTAGGCCTCCCTCAGTGCCCTAAACAGCCGAGGCGGCATCGGTGCGCCCCCGACACCGATCACGCGGAAGGGAATGCGCTCCGCGTGCTGAGTCTTGGGCCACCAGCATGCGCTGGTAGATCGTCGGCACGGACATGGAATGGGTGGCTCCCGTCGATGCAGCCAGTTCCACCATGCCCTGGGCGTCGAAGCGGCCCAGCAGCACGACGGTTCCACCCAGTCGTCAACATAGGCACTAGCTGGGCGAACAGACCCGTGCCGTGGAAGATCGGTACCGCGATGATGCTGCGATCCTCAGGTACGAGACCGAAGACACACCTCGAACGTGCGCGCGGCCTGGAGTGCGTTGCGATTGGAGATCCGGACACCCTTGGGTTGACCAGTGGTTCCAGATGTGTAGAGCACGAACGACGTGTCCTCGTACTCCGACACGGCGGCATCCTGCAAGGGGCCCGAGCGTGCCCAGCTGTCGATCTCCGATTCGACGACCACTCGGACACCGGGCCCGAGCGCTGCCGGTGCGGTCGCGACGTCGTCAGCCGCGATTACGACCCGCGGCGCGGAGTCTGCGACACGAACCTGAAGCTCTCGCGGCTTGAGTCGTGTGCTGAGCGTGACCGCTATCGCGCCCAGGGCCCAGCACGCCAGCGCACTGACACAGAAGCTGGTCGAATTGCGCATCAGGAGCCCGACTCGATCGCCGGCGAGCACGCCATGCTCGTGGCTGAGTCGCCGAGCTACGCGCAGGCTCTTCTCGCGGAGTTCCTCGTACGTCGTCGAACCGTTCTCGTCCATGACCGCGAGGTGCTCGGGCGTCGATCCAGCGACGACTTCGAAACGCGCCCACAGTGACTCGCGCGTGATGTCGAACTCCACCGCCCCCTGACGATCGCTGGTCGCCACGAGCGACTCGCGGGAGGGATCGCGCCAGTAGGCCGAGCCGAGACTCACGGTCCGGAGTCGACGGGATCGACCAGAAGCTCTTGGTCGATCGCCGCATTGTCCTCCCCGACGGCCGGGGCCCACTTGCGAGACTTCAGGACCTCTCCGTCGATCCGGATGGGGCAGCGCAGCGTCTGGAAGGAGGCTCCAGATGGGCGGGTCACCTCATACAGCAAGTCCATCGACTTGAAGCCGTCATGCTCGATCAGGTCGCGCCACTCCAGCACCTCACCGCACCACACGTCCCGCTCGCCGAAACGTTCGATCCATTCGGCAGTGGTAGCCGTTCGCAAGTGGCGGGCGATGATGCGCTTCACCTCATCACGGTGCTCGAACTTGGCGCTCTCCTCGTAGAACTCGTCGAGATCGTCGGCCTCCATCACCTCCGCAAGCGTCCTGATCGAGGCCATTGCCAGGGCGACATAGCCGTCCGTCGTCTGGTAGAACCCGTAGGGGGCGGCGTTGTAGATGTGACCGCCGTTCACGACACACCGCTCCGGCACCTCACCATCACGGAGGTACGTCACGAACATGTCGATCTGGGCGTCAAGCATCGACTCCATGAGGCTTATGTCCACCAATCCGCCTTCGCCCGTCCTCTCGCGTCGGACGATACAGGCAAGTATCCCCTGAACAAGGTAGGCGCCCGTGAAGGCATCTGCTACGGCGATGCTCGTGGGCATCGGGGGGTCTATGTCACGACCCTGGAGATAGCCTACGCCACTGCGCGCTTGGACCAGCAGGTCCTGACCGGGCTTGTCTTTCCAGGGCCCGGTGGGTCCATAGCCAGAGACGCTCGCGTACACCAGCCGGGTATTCAACGTGCGTACGTCTTCGTAGCCCAGCCCAAGGCGTTCCATGACCCCGGGCCGGAAGTTCTGCACCAACACATCTGCCCTCGTGATCAGCGACCGGACGCGGGCAAGATCGTCAGCGTCCTTCAGGTTGACCCCGTAGCTCTCTTTGTTCCGGTTCAGCGTATGGAAGAGCAGGCTGTCGCCATCGACATCGAGGTTCTTGAGGCGCAGCTGACGGTTAAGGTCGCCTGTCCCGGAACGCTCGATCTTGATGACCCGTGCGCCGAGGTCGGCCAAGCGCAACGTCGCCGAGGGCCCCGCGTAGTACTGGCTGAAGTCGAGGACGATCAGGCCGTCCAGTGGAAGTGTCACGTGTTCTACCTACCTCGATAGTTGGCTGGCCGCTTGTGTACGAAGGCACTCACACCTTCCTGGGCGTCCTCCGTGGCGAACAGATAGCCGAGTACTGCGCGCTCCATGTCCATCCTTACACTCAGCGATGACTCGCCTGAGCCATGGATGTAGCGCTTGATGGCGGCCAGGGCCATCGGCGCTCGAGTAGCCAGTTCGCAGGCGAGTTCCTCCGCTGTCTCTCCCACCGAATCTGGCTGGGACGACGCGGTTGACAAGCCCGAGTCGAAGCGCGTCGGAAGCCGAGACTGGCTCCCCAAGCATCATCAGTTCGGCAGCCTGATGCTTGGTCAGGAGTCGGGTGATGCGAGGACCGCCCCCGAACAAGCCGATCTTCACTTCGGGTAGGCCCAGCTTCGAGTCATCCGCCGCCACCACCAGGTCGCAGCTGTTGGCAAGGATGAGTCCAGCGCCGAGCACATAGCCATGGACTGCGGCAACGACCGGCATCGGAACTCGCTCAACGCTCTCACACATCGCGCGGAAGACGGACTGGAATGAGAGGAATGTCGCTTCGGTATGCTCGTCGTAGGCTCCGATGTCGGCGCCGGCGCAGAAGGATCGTCCACTTCCTGACAGAACGACGGCGCGGACGTCGTCGCGCTCTGCGAGCCTGTGGAAGGTGTCGGTCAGTTTGCCGAGCATCGACACATCCAGGGCGTTCAGCTTCGACGGACGGTCGATCACGATCCTGGCGACCGCGCTATCGACCTTGAACGCTATGTTGCCCTGTTCGGGCTGAGGCGTCGCCTCCATCACTACCCTCCGTTCAGCGGTCGGCCAGTCTGGCGAGCCGTCGAGAGCTCGTCGTCTCCAGGCTCATGCTCGATTCTCGAGCATCCATGGTAACCTGTTGGACGACGCCGTTGCATGCGGTGGGCCGGGCTATCGGACCGCACCGATGGCGCAGCAGAGGGATCCCATCAGCAGAATGGCAACAAGCACGACGCCGCCGCGCCGCCGAGCGGTCCGCAGGGAGCTCCTTAGCGATCAAGTCCATGATCGCCTGCTCAGGGACATCATGTCCGGCGAGCTTAGCCCAGGCGACCGCATCGTCGAGAAGCGCGTAGCCGCCGAGCTGGGCGTGAGCAATGCGCCCATCCGCGAGGCCATCCGCCGCCTGGAGTCGGAAGGACTGGTGGTGACGTCGAGTTACGCGGGCGCGGTCGTGCGGGAGCGAGCCATCGAGGAGATGCTCGATGTCTACGAAGTCCGCGTAGCCCTAGAGTGCCGTGCGGTACGTGGTGCACTTGCCCGCAGCGACAAGGTCGCCCTGGTCGGAGAGCTTCGCGATGTCTACCGGCGCATGCGCCAGGTCGCGGCCGAGGGCAGCATGGCTGAGTGCGTCCGCCTCGACTTGGAGTTCCACGGCCTGCTCTACGAGGCCGCCGGGAACGAGCAGCTCACCACGACGGCCAGGCCCATCCACAATCAGATCAGCGCGATGACCTCGGTGAGCAACTTCCTCTACTTCGACGATCTCCTGGAAGTGGCCGAAACGCATGCCCCATTCATCGCGGCCGTCGACACCGGCGACCCTGCTGTCGCTGAGCGCGCGGTCGTCGACCACTCTGCGCGAGTGTGGGAGCGAGCGCTGGACTCCAACCCCAAGCTGCGCGACGAGCTGAAAGGCGTACCGTCGCTTGGGGAGCGCTTCGCGGATATCCTCCGCGCGTAGGTTCTAGATGGTCAGCGCTGGCCGGTGCTGGCTCGCGCTTTCAGGCTCAGACTCCGTCGGCGATCGGGATACCGGCCCCATCGGTCCAGCGTGTCCCTCATGCCGATGACGTTCGCAGGCTCGAGGTACGCGGCCAGGCTGTTGCCGCTGCTCAGGATGTAGCCTCCGCCTGGCGCGACATCCCGGATCAGCCCACGCACCTCCGCCTCCACGTCCTCGACGGAGCCGATCGTCAGCGTATTCAGGTCCACGTTTCCGATCAGGCACAGGCGGTCGCCATACTCGCGCTTGACATCGCGGATCTCCATCGCTGCCTTCTCGATGGGGTTGAATCCCACGACATCGAGGGTCGTGACATCCGGCAGGAACGGGAACATGTTGCCGTCGCTGTGTAGGACCCACGGCACGGCGAGATGGGATTGGAACTCGCGATAGCGAGGTACACAGAGGTCGCGGAAGACCTGAGGCGAGAAGAACGTCGTCGTTCCGAACGCGACATCATCGGTCGTGACGACAGCGTCGAACCCCAACGCCGATGCTTTCTCAGCGACGATGCATGACCACTCGAGGTAGCGGTCGAAGACTGCCTCGACCAGGGCCACATCCTCGAATAGCATGAGTGAGAAGCCCTCGACACCCATGGACGTCATTGTCGGCACGGTCCCGATTCTGCGTGACGAACCAGGCGGCATAGTCCTGCTTCCCGTCGATGAAACGCTTGACCGGCTCCCACATCTTCGAGTCGCTGTGGGTCTGGCAGATCGATGAGATCCAGATCCTTCGACGTCCTTGATCAGCCCATCCCCGTAGAAGACCCGACCGTCCTTGCCTTCGTGCTTCTCCGCGACCATCGGGGGGCGCAGGAAGTAGCACACGTTGTCCTGATGCAAGTGCTTGGCGATCGTGATGGCCTCCTCGATCGAGTACTGCTGTATGTCGAGGTCCTGCTTCTCGTCTTCCGGGTCCCCAGCCGAGCAGCTTCCTGACGAAGTGGGGGTCGATCAGCAGTTCGCACCAGGGCACCCTATCCGGGACTTCGTGCCTCAGCGCCGCCGCGACGCGATCTCGGGACGTGTATGACATGCGTTCCCCTTCGGTCCGATTTCCAGCAGTGGGGGGCTCTGGTCCTATACTCGAGTATCGAGCATCGAGAGTCAAGCGCCCCGCGCTGGGTGTGGTCGCCCCACCGTCCGCCGCGGCCACCGAGTGACCGAGCCAAGACCAACCCACGGGATTGCCATCGGGGTGCGCGTGGGTCGGGTCGTCGACGCGAGGAAGATGGCCAAGCACTTCGAGCTCGACATCGGCCCCGGCCGCTTCGGCTACACCCGTCGCACCGCAGCCATCGCCACGGAGGCCGCGCTCGACGGCATCTACGTCGTGCGCACGAGCGTGCCGGTCGGACGGCTCGACGCGGGCGCGGTGGTCGAGACCTACAAGGGCCTCAGCGCCATCGAACGCGACTTCCGGATGCTCAAGGGTGACGAGCTCGCGGTGCGGCCCATCTTCCACTGGCGCGAGGACCGCGTCCGGGCACACCTCTTCCTGTGCCTGCTTGCCGCGTATCTGCGCTGGCACCTCGAGGCGGCCTGGGCCCCGCTGCTCTTCCGTGACGAGGAGCCACCGGGGCGGGCGCACCCGGTGGGGCCGCCGGGTCGTTCCGCGGAGGCCCGCCACAAGGACGTCCGCCACATCACCGCCGACGGCCATCCCGTGCACAGCTTCAAGACGCTCCTCGCGGAGCTGGCCACGCTGACGCGCAACCGCGTCGTGCCGGCCGGTGCCGACGGCGAGGCGGCCTTCGAGATCCTCGCCGAACCCACGCCGTTGCAGGCGCGCGCCTTCGAGCTGCTCGGGGTCTCACCCGACCACAAGTAGCCAGAGCGCCGCAGCCCGGATACCCCATCCACGCTCGGATCCGCCTTTCGAGCGCTGGAAGTTCGGCCTAGCCGTCAACCCGCGGCCCTGGTCGGAGACCGCGGGTCAGGGCAGGCTGGGCCTACGGAACACGAGGAAGCAGCGCCCGTGCCAGGCACGGGCGCTGCTCGAAGGAGGAGGACCTGCATGAAGCGGGGCCGTGTCGGCCCCGCGCCGATCTAGCTGAGCAGCTCCTGCGCCACGACCGCGGCAGTGGCGGCGTCCTTGGCGAAGCCGTCAGCGCCGATCTCGGCCGCGAACTCGTCGGTCACGGGCGCGCCACCCACGAGGATCTTGGCCTTGGGGTCAGCCGCGCGCACGGCCTCGACGGCCGCCTTCATGCCCACCATCGTGGTCGTCAGCAGGGCGCTGATGCCGACCACGTCGGCGCCGTGCTCCTTGACGCCCTCGGCGAAGGCCTCGGGGGCCACGTTGGTCCCGAGGTCGACGATCTCGAAGTTGGCGCCCTTGAGCATCATGCCCACGAGGTTCTTGCCGATGTCGTGGAGGTCGCCCTGGACGGTGCCGATGACCGCGGTGTGGTCCGGCTTCACGCCCGACTCCGCGAGCAGCGGCTCGATGAGCGCGGTGGCTTCCTTCATGGCGTGCGCGGCGATGAGCATCTCGGGCACGTACACGCCCTCGTTGCAGGCGAACTTGCGCCCGACCTCGGTCATGGCCTCGGTCATCGAGTCGAGGATCTCGCCGGGCGGAACGCCCTCATCGACGGCGGCCTGGGTGAGGCTCACCGCCTCGGCGCGGTTGCCCGCCTCGACGGCGGCGGTCAGAGCGGAAAGGTCGGCCATGGGTTGGTTCCTCCTCCGGACTCTATTGCGTGTGGTGCCGGCTCGTCAGCGTGTCGCATGCTGTCCCGCATGGGTGTGCTTGACGAGGCTCGGCCGGGCCGCGGCGATGAGCGGCACCGCGCCCACCGGGCTGCGCTCGTGTTGGGTGGGTCGACGAGCGACCACTCCTGCGGGGAGAGCGGTCCGGGGGCCGCGATGCCTACGGCCATCGGCTTCGCATTACCTGCGGCACGATGGCCGCTGCGCGCCCCACGCAGCAGCGCCAAGCAGTGCGCGACAACCGCATCTCGACCCTCGGGCATCGGCGTCGATGGCGAGTGGCGCGCGTGGACGACACCATCCGGCGTCACCACGGCTGCTCGGGCACGGGTGCCGCCCAGATCGAGCGCCAACACAGGTCCCACGAGGGTCCTGTCCGTGTGCTTGGCGGGCATCAGCGGTCCGGTGTCTGGGTGGCGGAGTCCACGAGATCAGTTGCCGCGGCTCGGCACGTCGCTCGGCGCATGGTCGTACGCGTACGCGACGAGGGCTCGAAGGTTCTCAGGCGGCGTCTCGGGCGGTAGTTCGCAGCCGGTGCCCACGATGTGCTTCGGTCCGCAGATCCCGTGACAGCGAGCTGCGTCGGCGTAGACCTCCTCCGGGCTGCCGCTGAGCATCGTGGGCACCGTGGCCACGTTGCCGAGGATGACGCGATCAGGTCCGAGCACCTCGCGAGCGTGGGCGAGATCGACGGGGAAGTCCAGCTCATAGATGTCCACCGGGAGTCGCTTCATCATCGGCAGGAGGTCATCGGTGCGGCCGCACATGTGCAGGCGCACGACGACGTCAGGCCGCTCCGCCTTGATGTCCTCGACGATACGTCGCTGGGCAGGGTAGATGTGGCGCTCGTAGTGGGTGGGGCTCAGCATGGAGGCGGCTGCATCGCTCATGCCGATGGTGTCCGCGCCGGCCTCCACCTGCGGTTTCCAGTAGGCGCGCGCCACCTGTGAGGTGAAGTCGAGCAGTTCGTCCACGAACGTCGGATCCTCGTAGGTATCCATCATGAAGGCGGAAAGGCCGCGCATCTCGGCGGCCAGGGCAAGGGGACCCTCGACCCAGCCCACGATGGACGCGCCCGAGCCGGCTGCCTCGCGCATGATCTCGATCGACTCGACCCGTTCACGCATGCGACCCGGTGCCAGTGGGTCGGGCACGCGCAGTTCACCCAGCTTGCCCTTCTCCAGCACGAGCGCGCGAGACTCCACGATGACCGGGCCCGTGGGGGCCCACTCCACGCTGCTGTCGTCGCCACCGGCGATGTCGATGAGCTCGCGCGCGGGGTCGGAGCACTGCATCAGGCAGTCGATGCCGTACTCGTCCGCCATCGACAGCTGGGCTTCTGCGAGCATCCGCGCGTCGGTCACGTAGTCGTTGTAGGCGTGGCCCGCGTGACGGGCCGCGAACTGCATGATCAGGGGCTGCACCAGCAGGCGGTCGGTCGGCCTGCCCGAGAGCAGTTCCGCCAAGCGTCCCCGGGCACCGAGGTTCACGGTGTCGCTGCCGGGCGCAACGGGGGCAGGCGGTCGCTCGCAGCTGGGCGACTCGCCTGATGGGGCGTCATGGTTCGTCGGTCGTGGCGCCAGGCTCGTCAAGCTCTCAACGCGACCGGTGGCTTCCTGATGACCTGAGTCAGCGCTCATCGCCGAGGTGGGCGCTCGCCCGTAGCACGACATACGTTCCCCCTTGGTCGGGCTCTCTCGGAGAGGCTTGGTTTGGCGCATGTTGGATGCTTGAACATCGGGCATCGATAGTCAAGTAGCTGCTCACCTTCATCGAGACGACATCGTCCGATGGCTCTTGTCCTGCAGCGCCACAGGGGTTATTCCAGGGGTCGCAGCCGGGTACTTTCGCAGGAGGCTCGTGACCAGCAGAGGTAGTCGGTGGCAGTGCGGGTGGCGAGATTCGTGCAGCGTCTGCTTCGAGCGACGGGTGCCAGTCTCGTGGCGTGGTGCAGCAGGCGATCGAGCGACGCCACAGCGGCGGTGTGCTCGGGCATGTAGCGCACCTTCCACCGTCAGGTCACCGCAGCCTCGCCGAGCCCCCAGAAGGATGTGCGACTTCCCGGTGCCTGCGCGGCCGATGAGGGCGACGTTCTCGGCAGCATCGATCCAGTCGAGCGAGGCGAGGTGCTCTAGCGTGGCCCGGGCACCGAGGACTCGGTCAGGTCGAAGGCCTCGAGGGTGCGGACCCGTCGTCATCCTTCATCCTCGTCTCCGCCGATCAGTACGTAGCCATCCTGGATGCGGACCGAGACTCGACGTAGGGACTCCGTGGCCGGCTCCTCGATGACAGCTCCCGTGAGAGCGTCGAACTCCGAGAAGTGGGCAGGGCACGTGATGACGGTCCGGTCGAGGTAGTCCCCTTCGAAGGGGACGTCCTGGTGGGTGCATCGACCCTCGAGCGCGACCACGACCTCACCAGCTCGGGTCACGACCACCGGCACGTGGCCGTCGTGGAAGATCGTGGCTTCTCCATCGACTAGGTCATCAAAGCGTATCTGCAGCACCGGGGTCAATCCATCCTTCCTAGCACTCGTGGTCCTGTCACAACGCGCAATCAGTCGTCACCGGGTGACATCAGTTCCAAACGCAAGCGTTGACTCTCATGGCGCGCCGAGTCCAGACCCGAGATGAGCTCGTGCCGGCCGAGCTTCCCTCGCACGAAGTCACGGAGCAAGGGCCCTGCTCGATCCTGGAACTCCATGTAGCCAGGCCACCGCGGGCGCAGGAACGCCAGGTCCATGCTGCGCAGGGTCGCTTGGAAGAAGCCACCCGTGAGGTCGTTCGCAGGACCATCCGTCCAAGCCGATCGGTGTGCCGGTTGGCCGCCTCCGGCGAGGTACCCGCCACGCTGCACCGGTCCACTGGCCAGCCACGCTGCGTACTCAGCGGCTGCTGCTGGCTGTGCACATCGACTTGAGATCGCGATGCCCGCGCCTCCGAGCGTCGCTCCCGATGGCTGGCGAGTCGCAGAGGGGATGTCCCCGAAGGTGACCGGGACGCGACGAAACCCGGTGCGCGCGTAGTTGGAGTAGCCGAACAGCAGCGGGCAGTATGCGATGTCGTCGCCATCGGCCATCCGGTCGAGCAAGGTGGGTGGGTCAAGCTCAGTCAGGTCGCTCTCGCATGCATCCCGGAGTCCCAGCAGGAGGTCGAGGACGCGATCAAGATGCGGCCATGAGAGCACCGCGACCGACGGGTTGCGCAGTGGTTCCTCGCCGAGGTTCGCCGCCAGCGTGTAGAAGGTCGGCACCAGATCGGTATGGATCATCGGCATCCCCATCGAAAGGCCCGCCTTGCGTAGCTGCGACCCAAGACGCAACACTGCGTCCCAGGTGCTGGGTGATGCGAGGCCGGTCGCGTCCAGCAGATCGGTCCGCTGCGCAGAGACCTGGGCGGCAGCATCGATCGGCAAGGCCCACGTCCGACCGTCCCAAACGTAGCTGAGGTAGCTCGGACCGACGGACGCGTCCTCGAGCGATCGCAGCGTGGCGCCGGGAAGAAGCCCGTCTAGCGGGAGGATGTGCCCGGTGCCGGCTCCGTATCCGATGAACGGATGGTCGATCACGAGGAGGTCGTACCGCTCGGCCAGCTCCTCCAGCGGATCCTCACCGAACCGGAGGAGCGACCGAGCTTCCCAATCGATTCGGACCGTGGGTCGCTGCGCCTCGTAGGCCGGCGCTGTCGTCAGCAACGGGCCAAGGCCGCGCGGGTGGTCCCAACTGATTCCGCGAAGGGTGACCGACTCCGTCATGTCGTCACCAGCTCACCGGCTCCCGCTGCATCAGGAGCTGGGCCGGTCGACTCGCGCACGACGAGGATAGGGACCACTGGTGGCCTGATGGACGTCGCGCCGGTGATGAGTAGCTCGACGAGGTCCCGGCCCAGTTGGTTCCGCGCGAGCTTCAGCGTCGTCAGTGGTGGCTGCGCGATGGATGAAGCCGCGAGGTCGTCGAAGCCGACGACGGAGACCTCGAGGGGGACCTGGACTCCCATCTCACGGGCGCCTTGGAGGATGCCAGCCGCGAGCATGTCATTGACGCCCACGATGACGGTCGGCCGCGCCTCATGGGAGAGGAGCACGATCGCTGCGGTCCTACCCGCCTCGATCTCGCCTCTCTCGTCGAGATAGCCCGAAGGGTCCTCGTGCACGTAGACGAGGTCGTCGCCGATCCCGCCCCCACGTTCTTCGAGCGCGGCTCGGAGACCGGCCAGGCGTCTCGGTGCGTTCGCGGTATTGAGTGATGTCATCGCGAAGGCGATGCGCCGGTGACCCAGTCCCCACAGATGCTGAACGACCTGGCGCATGGCGGCCTCGTTATCGAGCGTGATCGCTTCGGAGGTCTGGCGTGACGGGTCATGCGGGAGCAGGAATGCGACCCGTTTCCCAGCCAGACGTGCTGCCTCTGCAGCCGGGTGATCCGTGTCGTGCACCGAGAAGACGTAGCCGACACCCTCGATGCCATGGTCGAGCATGGCCAGGGTGTATTCGTGAGCCTTTTCCCAGTGACGATCGATGTTCGACAGGAACAGCGAGTATCCGGACTCGCGTGCACGATCCTCGGCGCCGCGGACGATCTCCGGCATGGACGGGTTTGCGACGGACGGCACGATGAGCCCGAGCACCCGGGTCGGAGCCCCACGCAGACCGCGCGCGAGCGTCGAGGGTCGATAGCCAAGAGCCTTGGCGGTGCGGTCGACCCGCCTGGCGGTGTGCGGCGCCACGCCTCGGCCACTCAGCCAATTGGACACGGTGCCCACCGAAACGCCGGCCTCGCGTGCCACATCGCGGATCGTCACACGTCGCGACTGCGGCCTCACCTCTTCACGCACGATCGGACCGATTCATGTTCGGGGATGGTAGCGCAACGAGTACGGCCGCACTGGTACGAAGCATCTCGGTTGACACCGAGACTGAAACGTTCTAGGTTCTCGTACATGCTGTATGGTCGGCGCCATCGGACAATGGCTCGGCGCCAATGACTGCACCCTGGGTCCGGCCACTGCGCACTGGCCCGACGTTCGTTGACAGCGCAAGCGACTTGGCGTCGCTGGTGCCCGATGGCGCTCGGATCAGCGTCGGTGGCTTCCACTTCTCGCGTCAACCCATCCGGTTGGTGGAGGCGATCGCGGCTCGAGGGGTGAAACGTCTCAGTCACGCGAACTGGGGTGGCAGCATCGCTCTGGAGATCCTCCTCGAGGCGGACGCCGTAGACCACCTTATCTTCTGCTTCAGCAGCCTGGAGGTCTTCGGCACTGCGCCCAACTTCCGCGCTGCGCTCGAGCAGGGTCGTGTCACTCACGAGGAGTACACCGCGCTCGAGTTCCACCATGCGTTGCTGGCGAGGCAGATGAACCTGCCGACGCTCCCGCTACAGGCACCGAGAGGGTCATGGCGTGGCGCCGATGGCAGCGCAAGAGCTCGCCGAGGCCCCGGAGATCGAGATCGACTTCGTGCTTCTGCACGGGCAGCGCGCTGACACCAGCGGAAATGTCGAGCTTTCGAGCGCCCAGGGGCTCGACCGTTCGTTGGCGCTCGCTGGACGCCGAGTGCTCGCCACCGTCGAGGAGGTCGTGCAGCCAGGAACCCTCGGCGAGCGCGCTGCGGTCATCCCACGCCAGTTCATCGAGGCGGTGGCTGTCGAACCCGGCGGTGCATGGCCGACGTCCTGCCTCCCGTACTACGGAACCGATTTCGGAGAACTGGCGCGACGTGTCGAGGCACGCCGTTTCGCGGGCAGTGACGACGCCCGCCCGCCCGCTCAGGCTCGCCTGGCTGCCGCCATCGACTGGAGTTCCGCTCCGTGGCCGGCTCCGAACGTCAAACGCGATGCTGCGTCGGAGATGATCGACGGCCTGGCTCGCCCGTCGTCTCGACGACCGTTCGGTGTGCTCGGTCGGCTCGGCCTCTTCCCTGGCGACGGTGGCCTACCTCGCCGCCAAGGCCAGCCATGCGCCTGGCCTGTCACTCGTGACGCATAACAGCGGCTACGTCGATGTGGCCGCCCGGTTCGCCAGTCTCGGCCTGGGTGAGGCCGCTGACTATCGATCGGCGGCCGTGATCTGCGGCGGTGACGACTCATACCGCTGGTTCTATCAGCAGAGTCGCGTCACCGACGAGGTCGTGGGCGCCGGCCAGATCGACGCATCGGGCCGGACGAACAACGGCTGGATCGAGCGGCAGGACGGACGACGTCTGCGACTGCCTGGACAGGGCGGAATGGCCGATGTGGCCAATATGCACCGGAACTTCCTGATCTACGTGCCCCGTCAATCACCACGTCAGCTCGTTGAGGAAGTCGATTGGGTGAGTGCCAGCCGCGGGGTGATCACGAACGCGGAGCGCCAGGCGATGGGCTATGGACCGGGCGAGGTACTGCTGCTGACCGATCTCGCCGTATTCCGGCTCGACCCGGTCGAACGACGGTTCAGGATCGAGTCACTCCACCCGGGCGTGACGCTCGACCGCCTGCGCTCGGAGACCGGGTTCGATGTGGTCGCAGCTGCGCCAGTCGCCACGACGGAGGCCCCGACCAAGGCGGAGGTGGCCGCGATCCATCGTGTCGATCCATTCGGCTTGAGCGAGCTTGAGCTGGTGCCCGCGCGCGAACGCCTGAGTATGATTCGGGCGGTCTTGGAGCAGGAGCGCTCGTACCTTGAGGGGCTCGAACGATGACCGAAGAGACAGGCCCGACCGGGCCCCTCGCAGGCGTCCGGGTAGCGGACTTCACCCAGCTCCTTCAAGGCCCTCTGGCTACACAGATGCTTGCCGACATGGGAGCCGACATCGTCAAGATCGAGCCTCCCAGGGGCGACTTCTTCCGGCGCTGGTCGCTCGGGGATCGGTTCCCGCAGGGCGAGAGCGTTTCGTTCCTGACGGTGAACCGCGGCAAGCGCAGCATCGTGGTCGACCTCAAGTCGGAAGCGGGGCTGGAGGTCGCGCGTACCATCATCGCCAGCGTGGACGTCGTCATCGAGAACTTCCGGCCCGGGGTCATGGATCGGCTCGGTCTCGGTTTCGAGGCGCTCTCCGAGAGCAACCCAAGGATCATCTACTGCGCGAGCTCGGGCTACGGGCCGACCGGACCCTATCGTGACTACCCTGGGCAGGATCTGCTGATCCAGGCCCTTGGCGGCACGATGTGGCTCAACGGTCGACGTGACGATCCCCCGACGGCGATCGGGTTCGGGATCGCGGACGTGGCGGGCGGACTGCATATCGTCATCGGCGTGTTGGCGGCGCTCCGCGAACTGACGGCGAGTGGACGCGGCCAACGTGTCGACGTCAGCCTGTTCAACTCCCTTCTCACCGTCCAGACGCACGAGTTGGCCTATTTCGCCAACACTGCCGATGCGCCCGTGCGGCCAGTAGCCAACACGACGGCGGCCTACGCAGGTGCACCCCTCGGGGTCTATCGGTGTTCGGATGGCTTCCTTGCCCTCTCGATGATGCCGATCGGACCACTGGCCGAGCTCGTTGGCGCGGAGTCGCTGGTGGGCACCGAGGCTGCCAACGACATCCCCAACCGCGACACAATTCACGCGACCCTAGAGGCACGCTTCCTGACCGACACCCGAGATGCCTGGATCGCCCGGCTTCGTGAGCACGATGTCTGGTGTGCCCCGGTGCAGACGCTCGATGAGACGCTGGCCGACCGCCAGGTGGAAGCCAACCGCATGCTGAGGACGATGGTGCACCCGAGGGTCGGGCCCATCCAGGTCATCGGCCCGAGCATCCGCTTCAGTCGGACCCCAGCCGACGTGAGCACGCCTCCGCCGGTGCTGGGTGAGCACACCCGCGACGTCCTGCGGGAGCTCGGGTACTCGGAGGAGGACGCGCAACGACTCATCTCGACCGGCGCAGTCATCGACGAGGCGCCGGAAACCACTGACGAGGGGCGGTCGCCTCCGCGGAACCTCCCTACCGTCCAAGGTGCCGCTCCCACTGCCTCGCGGGGTGGGGGCCTTAGGGGAGGTGCAACCTAGGGCAAGAAAGGACGAGTACAGCGCTACACGGTGCTCCGTGACGAGCAACGGTGGCAACAAGCCGATCAGTCATCCGACGAGTAGAGGAGGATAGGCAATGATGCAACGGAAGATCGTGGCGATGGCGGCTACCGCGGCCCTGGCGGCCACGGCGGTGTCCGCCCCCTTGGCCGCGCAGGACACGCCGCAGCTCGAAGTCTGGACGCTACAGCAAGCAGAGGGGCCGATCAAGGAGGCACAGGAACAGGCTGTCGCCGACTTCGAGACTGAGTTCGGTGTGGACGTCGTTCTGACGACGTTCCCCTACGTCGAACTGCAAGACAAGATGCTGCTCGCTGCCGCGTCCAACGCCGCCCCGGATGTGCTCATGCTGGACCAGATCTGGGTCGCGCAGTACGCCGGTGCCGGGTACGTGGACCCCATCGACGGCTTGATGGCCGAAGCCGATATCGCTGCGGACGACTACTTCCCGGGTGCGTGGAACTCATTGTTCGTCAACGAGAGCCAGTACGGCGTGCCTTTCGATGTGGGCGTCTGGGCCCTGATGTACTACAACCGGGACATGTTCGAGGCAGCTGGACTCGACCCCGATGCTCCGCCGACCACGTGGGAGGAACTGAACCAAGCTGCGGAGACGCTCACCAACGCACCGGACCAGTACGGCATCGCTACCTGGGTGGGCCCCGGTGACGCCGCCAACTGCCTGTGGGACGCATGGACGTTCTCGGGCGGTGGCGAGGTGGTCGATCCTGAGACCAACGAGACGGGTCTCGGCGAACCAGCGGGCTTGGCCGCGCTCGAGCAGTACAAGAAGACTCTCGAATATGGCCCCGACGGCGCTGTCGCCCCAGACGTCGAGGACGCGTTCGCGCTGTTCACCGACGAGAAGGCCGCCATCTTCTTCTACGGCGAGTGGGGCCAGGACACGATCGCTGCCCGCTCGCCCGACCTCAACTACGGCGTGGCACTGCTTCCGGTGCCGGAGGGCGGCACGTCAGTGGGATGCTTCGGTGGCTTCAACCTCGGCGTCTCCAGCAACTCCGACAACAAGGACCTCGCTTGGGAGTTCTTGCAGTACGTGTCGGGCGTCGACAAGCAGAAGGAAGTCACGATGCTGACTCCGGCGAACCGGGACGCCGCCACTGAGTACCTTGACACCCGGCGCCAGTACGCTGATGTCATCTACCAGCAGTTGGATCAGGCTAGGTTCCGGCCGCTGATCCCGAACTACCCCGACTTCGCTGACGCGCAGCGCGTCATCCTCGATCGTGCGCTACTGGGCGACGTAAGCCCCGAGCAGGCGCTCGAGGAAGGTGTTCCGATGCTGAACGAGATCCTGGCCGAGGCCGAGTAGGCCTCTAGGCGCAGGTCGAACGAATGGCGGGACGGGACGACAGGCAGCACGCGGTGGCCGCTGCGATGCCGCCCGTCGTCCCGCCCGTCGTCGTCCGTCGTTCACGCCGATCGGAATGGAAGAGGTCGGTCTTCGGGCTTGCGGTAGTCGCTCCAGTGGTCCTGCTGCTGGCTGCGCTGCTCGCGTATCCCTTGTTGCGCACGCTCCAGCAGAGCCTGTTCGACGTCCGTCCAGCGCTCCAGAAGAACGAGTTCATCGGGCTCGATGGGTTCGGCGACATGCTCGCGGATCCGGTCTTCTGGACGGTCTTCATGAACTCGCTGCTCTGGACCGGGGTCGTGGTCGCTCTCCAGTTCAGCATCGGGCTGCTGGGCGCCTTCGTCCTGCAGCGTGCGTTTCGCGGGCGCTGGCTGGCTCGAGGGCTGGCCATCCTACCCTGGGCTATCCCCGGCGTGGTGGCGGCCATGGTCTGGCGGCTGCTCTATGACCCACAGATCGGCACGTTGCAGATCCTCACTGGGCCCCTCGGCATCGGGCCTCTGGACATCCTGGGCAGGCCTGACACGGCACTCTGGGGTGTCATCGTCGCCGCCGCCTGGAAGGGCTTCCCGTTCTGGATGCTCATCCTTCTCGCAGCCCTTCAGGCCGTGCCGCGTGAACAGGTGGAAGCCGCAGCCATCGACGGTGCCGGGCACCTCGGCGTCTTCCGGCACGTGATGCTTCCTACGATGCGGCCGGTGATACGCATCGGCGTGATCCTGACCTCCATCTGGACGTTCAACTATTTCGAGATGGTCTACGTGATGACCGGAGGTGGTCCGGTGCGCTCATCGCACATCTTCCCCACGATCATCTACGAGGAGGCGTTCCGGCGACTGGACTTCGGGAATTCGTCCCGATATGCGCTGGTCAGCATGCTGCTCCTCATGGTCGTCGGCGTCTTTCTAGTGCGCGAGGCGCGGCGGAGCGAAACGCGATGAAGGTGACGGCATGATCGGCTGGCGGACCCGACGATGGGAGGTCCTCTGGGGCATCGGGGCGTTCCTGCTGCTGGCCTGGGTGGCCTTCCCCTTCATCTTCATGATCTCCACATCGTTCAAGCCGCCGACCGAGCAGCTCACGGCGCCGCCGACGGTCCTGCCTGAGAACCCCACGCTGGACAATTACCGGAGCGCGCTCGGCCAGTCGGTGTTCTTCCGCTACCTGGCGAACAGCGTCGTGGTGACCGTCGGTACCACCGTGCTGGCCATCACGTTGGGGGCGATCGCGACCTTCGGCTTCACGCGCCTTCGCTTCCCCGGCCGGCGCAGCTTGATGGTAGCTGTCGTCCTTGGTCAACTCGTCCCGCTCGCCGCGATCGCCGTGCCGATGTACCAGATGGCCAGCGGCCTTGGGCTCATCGACTACCTCCCCGCATTGATCGTCGCGTACCTGGCGGTGACGCTACCGGTGACCGTGTGGATGCTGCGTAGCTACCTTGGCAGCATCCCCCGCGAACTCGAGGAGGCGGCCATCATCGACGGCTGCTCGGAGTGGGGTGCGTTCCGCCGAATCGTGCTTCCACTTGCGGCTCCCGGAATCGCCGCCACTGCCTCCTTCGTCTTCTTCCTCATCTGGCAGGAATTCCTGTTCGTCCTCATCTTCACGACTAGTCCGGACAACCGTACGCTGCCGGTCGGCATCCTGGACTTCGTCGGCCAGTTCGAGACGAACTGGGGCAATCTCATGGCCGCCTCGATCCTGATGGCGATTCCCGCCGTGATCGCGTTCGCGCTCATCCAGCGCCATCTGATCGCCGGCCTGACGGAAGGTTCGGTGAAATCGTGAACCATCTGATCGGCGTGTCCCTCAACATCGGGTCTCACGCCTGGTACGTGAGACAGGTCGCGGCCGAGCGTCGAGCAGCGGAGTTGGCTGGTGCATCTGTCACGGTCCGCGACGCGAAAGACCGAGTAGACCAGCAGGTGTCCCAGGTTCGCGAACTCATCGAGCTTGGTGCGGATGCCATCATCCTGAGCGCCACACGTCCTGAGGCGATCGGTGAAGCGCTGGACGAGTGCCGTAGCCGTGGCGTGGCAGTCATCGGCGAGTCCATCGCTCTGGACCACCCTGCTGTGGTGGCAGAGGTGCGTGTCGACGATACGGCGGCAGGTGTCGCCCTGGGTTCGGCCACGGGCGCGGCGCTCGAGATCGCGGATGAAAGGATTCCCGGGTTGGTCGCGGTCGGCTTCTCGAGCTTGCGTGAGTCGCACGACCGCGAGCGAGGCTTCCTTGAGGGTCTACGACGAGTGCATCCCCACGCGCAGGTGGCGTACATCGATGGACGCGCCCAGGTCGATGCGGCACGGGCTGCGACGCTGCGAGTCATGGGCTCGATCGGTGCCGATCGGCGTCCGGACGCACTGTTCGGCGTTGACGACGAATCGGTCATCGGCGCACGACAGGCCTTCGAAGAGCTTGGCGTGGACCTTGGGCCCACGATCGTGGCCACATTCGGCATTTCGCCGCCGGGCGGCCCGGCGCTCATCGATGACGGCATCATCGACTTCGGCGTGGCGATGTTCCCTGAATGGCACGGACAGGTGCTTGTCGACCTCGCCCTGCTGCACTTGGACGGTCGCGACCACCCGCGACTCGTGAACCCGCCGTCAGCCGTGGTAACCGCTTCGGGCACTGCCACCGGATGGGACCGCTTCTATCGGCGCGACGGCGAGACCTACGAACTGGACGTCGGCGCGGTGCGGGCTCTCGGAGGGGACGTCTGATGGAGCGGCCGGATCGCCGGTTCCTCGGTCGGGTGGCATGGATCACCGGGGCCGGCAAGGGGATCGGAGCTGCGGCAGCCCAGCGGTTCGCTGCCGAGGGCGCCACCGTGGCGGTGCTTTCGGCCAGCGAGGTATCGGCCCGCGCAAGCGCCGACGCGTGCCGGGCGTTAGGTGTCGAAGCGCTCCCGCTGTGGGGTGACGCGGCGGACATCACGGTACTGGAGGCGTCGCATGCTCGGATCGTCCAGCGGCTTGGCTCGGTCGACGTGTTGGTCAACAACGTGGCCGAGGCCCTTTCGTCGCCTCTAGCCGAGTCCAGTGAGGACCACTGGCAGCGCGTCCACGATGTGAACTTCCGCTCGGTCGTTCGCTGCGCGCGTCTCGTGGTCCCAGGGATGCGACAGAAGCAACGTGGGGTCATCGTCAACATCAGCAGCAACCACGGGACGAGGGGTTTTCCTGGCTGGGGTGCGTATGCGTCGGCCAAGGGCGCGATGATGGCCCTGACCCGCCAACAGGCCGTCGAGCTGGCCTCTGATGGCATTCGCGTCGTATCGGTAACACCCGGCGCAACGATGACGCCGCTGAACGAGCAGCGTTTCGCGGAAGCGGAGGACCCGGTCGCGCTGGAACGTGAGTTCGTGGCCGGCATCCCGATGCGACGGCTGGCCTCACCGCAAGAGATCGCCAACGCCATCGCGTTCGTCGCCTCCGATGAGGCTTCGTTCATGACCGGGGCCGATCTGCTCATCGACGGCGGCGAGTCGATCCAGGGTGGCTGAGGCCGTCCCTAGGGATGCGAATGCGACAAGGAGTGACGCGAGAATGACCGCAGCCAAGGCCACGCTGCCCAGCTATGCCGAGTATTTCGATCGGGACCCCTTCGGTTTCTTCGAGAGCGTGCGCTCCGAAGGCCCTGCCGTGTGGGATGAGGGTATGCAGGCGTGGCTCGTCGCCGCCTACGAGGACGTAGTCACCGTGATGCGCAGGGAGGACCTCTTCCTGGCTCCGTGGCCGCGGATGGACTTCGAGTCGATCTTCGGGCGGCGGTCGCTCTTCATGATCGAGGGCGAAGACCATCGGCGTCTCTACACGAAGATCAGCCAGTTCTTCACACGCGCGATCATCGACGACTACCGGCAGCGCTTCATCCGACCGCTCGTGGACGATCGCCTCGAGAGGATCGCCTCGCGAGGACGCGCAGAGTTCGCCTCGGAGCTCGCACAGGAGATCCCCGTCCGGGTCATCGGCTCGATGCTCGGCGTGCCGTGGCAGGACGAACAACTGGGGCACGACGTGTGGGGCTGGACGAGCGGCTTCCTGGCCCACACCGGCACCTGGATCCTTCCCGACGCCGGGAAGGATACGCAGGGTGCTGCTGAGCGATCCATGGCGCGCCTCGACGACCTCCTCCGCCCGTTAGTCGGGCGAGACGTCGCGCGTGAACCCGGGGACTACATCTCGCAGCTCTGGGAGTTCGGGCCGACGGTGTTCGAAGACTGGGACGAGCAGGATGTCCTTGAGAACTGCCGCTTCCTGTTCATCGCCGGTGTGCATACGACGACGGAGTTGCTCTGCAATGCACTCTACGCGATCCTTACCACCGATGGGCTCGAGGACAGGCTGCGACAGGACCGCAGCCTCATCCATGGTTTCATCGAGGAGGTGCTGCGCCTGAGCCCATCGATGCACGTGCGGATGCGCATCGTGGGCGAAGACACGAGCGTCGGCTCCGTGGCCATGAAGGAGGGTCAGCGCGTGCTGGCCGTCCTCGCTGCTGCCAATCGCGACCCCGCACGCTACGAACACGCATCTCGGATGGATCTCGCCCGTAGGAAGATCGCGAGCCATCTGACATTCAGCCGCGGACCGCGCGCCTGCGCCGGGGCGCCGCTCGCTCGCACGGAAGCTCACGCACTCATCGATGCGATGCTGGACCGCATCGAGGGTCTGCGCCTCGACCCGCAGATGCCGCCACCCATCAACGAGGGCTTCCTCCAGCGTGCGTTCATGCCGCTCCACGCGACCTACCGGGCGCGCTGAGCGATGAACACCCCAGCGGACTGGAGCCGACAACGGTGACGCCCAGGCAACGTGTGCTGGCCGCTCTCGATCATCGCGAGCCAGACGGCCTCCCGCTCGACGTGGGAGCCACGAACGTCACCGGCGTCCACCGGGCAGTCTTCGAGCCACTCATCCGCCAGTTGGGCCATCGCGGTGAGGTGTCCACGCTTGACCCGAGGCTCGGTCTCGCGTTGATCGACCGCGAGGCTCGGGACTTGCTCGGCGTGGACGCCGCGATGGTCACCCAGCATGGTCCCTCGCCGGAGCATTACCAGATGTCAATCGTGGAGGAGGGCGATCACGCCGATCTTCGCGACGAGTACGGCGTTCTTTGGCGGATGCCCCTCGACCAGCGCTTGTACTTCGACATGGTGGAGCACCCGCTCGCCGGCGATGTCGACCTGCGCGACATCGAGCGCTACCCGTGGCCCGATCCGGTCGATCCACACCGGTTCGAGGGCATGGCGGAGCGCGCCGGCGCCATCGTTCGGGAGGAACGGCGTGCGACCTGTTTCGGCAACATCTCCACCGGCCTGTTCGAGTTCGCCATCCGGATGCGCGGCTACGAGTCGTTCTTCATGGATATGCTCACAAACAAGCCGCTGGCCGAGGCCCTGCTCGAGAAGGCACTTGAGTTGAAGCTGGCCTACTGGGAGCGCGTCATCGAGCTCGTGGGTGACGACATCGATGTCGTGGTGGACACGGACGACTATGGGACACAGCGTTCACTGATGATCTCACCGGTCACGTGGCGTGAGCTCATAGGACCGCGGTTGCGGAAGCTCAACGACTTCATCCACTGCAACAGCCGCGCAACGGTGCTGCTGCACTCCTGCGGCGCGATCAAGGGGCTGATCCCCGATCTGATCGACTCCGGGGTGGACATCCTCAACCCCATCCAGGTGAGCGCCACGGACATGGACACGGCCGAGCTGAAGCGCGAGTTCGGTCGCGACATCGTCTTCTGGGGCGGCGGGGTCGACACGCAGTACACGCTGCCCACCGGCACACCCGAAAGCATCCGCGACGAGGTTCGCCGCCGCGTCGAGGACTTGATGGCGGGGGGTGGCTTCGTGTTCGCCGCCGTCCACAATATCCAGCCCGATGTGCCGGTCCGGAATGCAGCGGCCATGCTCGAGGCGGTGGCCCAGTACCGCGGCACCGACTCGGTCCAGGGAGGTTCATGATGGTGCGAGCAAGAGCGCAAGTGCTGGACGGTTTGACCGATACCGGGGTCGTCGCGGTCGTCCGAGTCGATGACTCGACCGGCCTGAGTCCGCTCGCGGCCGCACTTCACGAGGGTGGCGTCACCCACACGGAGATCACCATGACGGTCCCCGGCGCGCTGGCAGCCATCGAGGCCACCGTGCGCGAGCTTGGCGATGGAGTCTGTATCGGAGCCGGCACGGTACTCGATGCGGTGACGGCGCGACTCGCCATCGACGCGGGTGCCGCCTTCATCGTCGGCCCCAGCCTTGACCCCGACGTCATCATGCTGGCTCACCGATACGGGGTGGTGGTCATCCCTGGTTGTCTCACGCCGACCGAGATCGTCCGCGCTTGGTCAGCTGGCGCAGATGTGGTCAAGCTTTTCCCTGGGCGGGTCGCCACGCCCGGCTACTTCTCCGACCTGCGCGGACCTCTCCCTCGGGTCCGGCTCATGCCGACCGGCAACGTGGACCTCGTGACAGCGCCCGAGTACATCGCTGCTGGAGCGGTCGCTGTGGGCGCGGGCAAGGCGCTCGTCGAGCCGACGGCGTTCAAGGAGCAGCGCTGGTCAGACATCGCCGACAACGCCCGCCGGTTCGTGGCGGTCGTCGCCGATGCACGGGCAAACCGATGATGGGTGCTCGGCTGCATCGTGTGTTCGTGTCGGGCGAGTCCCCGTTCCCTCAACATGCTGCCCGTGGTGTCATCCAGTGACTGCCGACGTCATCGAGACGCAGGCCCTCGTCTCCCCGGCCGCGGGGGAAGAGGTCGAGGTCATGCCCATCCAGGTGGACCCACCGGGTCCAGGTGAGGTCCGCGTCCGCATCACCGCCAGCGGGATCTGCCACACCGACCGGATGGTGGCCGACGGCGTGTGGTGGGCGGACCATCCGTACGTCTTGGGGCACGAAGGGGTCGGACTGGTGGAGGACGTCGGCCCCGGCGTCGCCGAGCGACTGCGCGGCCGAACTGTGCTGCTGGCGTGGCGCGCCCCCTGTAGAGCATGCCGCTTCTGCAAGCGAGGCGATGAGGGCCTGTGCGTCGATCTGAGTTGGGCAGCAGGTCGGTTGCATACGACGGGGGGTCGGGTCGCCACGCCATCATTGAGGCTCGGCACGCATTCGAACTACGCCGTCGTCGCTGCGGGGCAGACCATCCCGGTGCCTGACGGCCTCCCACCCGCGGCGCTGTGCACGATCGGCTGCGCGGTGATGACGGGCATCGGCGCCGTTCGCAACACGGCGCGAGTTCGCCCCGGCGAGCGTGTAGCTGTCCTCGGCTGCGGCGGCGTCGGGCTGAGCATCATCCAGGGTGCCCGGCTTGCCGGAGCCGCGCAGATCATCGCCGTCGACACGCAGCCGGACAAGCTCGAGGCGGCGTCTGCACTCGGGGCCACGCAGACCATCTTGGTCGCCGACGGCGCTGATGCCGCCGAGCAGGTGCGTGCCGAGTCCGGGGGGTTCGGCGTCGATCACGCATTCGAGGCCGTGGGATCCCAGGCGGCTGTCGCGGCCGCTATCCGCTCTTGCGATGTGGGAGGCACAGCGACGCTGGTTGGCACGCCTGGTCAGAAGGCACGTCTGGACATCGGTCTGGACGAGATCTTCTTCAACCGCACGAGTTTGCGGACGAGCCAATACGGCGACGCGATACCCGAGCGCGACTTCCCCTGGATCGTGGATCGATATGTCGCGGGCGAACTGCAACTCGACGAGCTTGTCACGCGCGAGATCACGTTGGACGAAGCCCCCGCGGCTCTCCTCGAACTCGGGTCGGGGGGCAATCTCCGTTCGGTCATCCGTTTCGACCCCAAGTGAGGTACTTGATGACGTTGCGATCCTTCATCGAGACCGTCCGCCGTTTTCGGGGGACGGTGCCCGAGGCGCGCGAAACGTGACGGCAGCGCACCCTCCCCATCGTGTAGTCGCGTTCGGCGAGTTGCTCATGCGGCTCCAGCCGAAAGGCCCTCAGAGACTGGTGCAGGCAAGCGAGTTCGAGGTGCGCTACACGGGCGCTGAGGCCAACGCCGCCGCCCTGCTCGCAGCACTGGGCGTCCGAGCCTACTGCGTCTCGAAGGTCCCGCGCCATGAAGTCGGCCAGGCCTGCGTCGACTACTTGCGCCGCTTCGGTATCGATACGACTCACATCGCCCGCGGCGGCGATCGACTGGGCCTGTTCTATCTGGAGAGCGGAGCAGCGCAGCGGCCTTCCAAGGTCGTCTACGATCGCGAGCACACTTCGCTTCGACAGGCGAGTGCGGATGACTTCGACTGGGACGAGATCCTGGCCGGTGCGGACTGGTTCCACTTCTCCGGCACGGTGCCTGCCTCCGGGCCCGCCGTCGTCAGTGCCCTGGAAACAGGCTTGTCGATGGCCAAGGAGCGAGACGTCCGAGTCAGCTGTGACCTCAACTACCGCCGTAGGTTGTGGAGCCCGGACGAGGCGCGTGCAGCGATGACGCGCCTGATGCGCTACGTCGATGTGCTCATCGGGAACGAGGAGGACGCGACCATCGTCTTCGGCATCGACGCAGAGGGCGTGGACGTGGTTCAGGGAGATCTGCGTATCGACGCGTACCGGCAAATCGCGGAGAACCTGACCCAGGAGTTCGGCTTCGATGCGGTCGCGACCACGTTGCGCACGAGCATCTCAGCGTCGGTGAACCAATGGGCAGGGGTCCTCTACGACGGCGCTGATCACCACGTCAGCCGCCGCTATGAGATTGATCCGATCGTGGACCGGGTCGGCGGAGGCGACGCGTTCTCGGGAGCCCTCATCTACGCCATGCTCGAGAGCATGGACGCTCTGACGGCCGTCGAGTTCGCCGTCGCGGCCTCGTGCCTCAAGCACTCCATCCCGGGCGACTTCGCCCTGCTCTCCAGAGCCGAGATCGAGACCCTCGTGGCTGGAGATGGATCGGGCCGTGTACAGCGGTAGCGACGCCACCCGCGCGCGGATGGTGCCCAGACGGTGGATACACGAACCGCGACACACGCAGCAAGGAGGCGGGTCATGAGTCGGACATCACCGGACCTGACGGTCGTGAGCCATGACGATCGGGTGATCCTGCGCGATCTGTTCCAGCGGATCGCCGACATCGCCGCATCGCCAGAGCAGCAGGAGACGCGCAGGCAGTGGGTCGCCCTCAACGGACTGCGCCCCGAGCGCCCGATGGTGGCCATCGATCAGCTGCCGTGGCATGAGCTCGAGGACGGGGAGCCTGAGCTGGTGGCACGTTGCTCGAACCCGTTCCTGCGCGGCTACGAGATCGAGGCCCGACGGACCCTCTACCGCTGGAAGCACATGCGCGCGGACATGGTCGTCGACGCGGAGGTGCTCGTGCCCAAGGTCATCCGCGCCGGGGGCGGCTTCGGCGTCTCGATGCGCGAGGAGACCGCGGCGGTCGATCCGCGCAGCGACATCGTCGCGCACCGGTACCTGGATCAGCTGGGCTCGGACGAGGCCGTCGAGCGGATCGTCCGTCCGACGATCACGTTCGACGAGGACCTGACGCGCCGCCTCGAGGCGACCGCGCAGGAGGTTTTCGACGGGGTGCTCCCGGTCCGCCTGCAGGGATGGGTCCCGGGCATCTCCCAGTGGCCCGGTCTCGACGCCCAGCCCGAGACCAGGCATCTCGCCAACCTCTTCCCCCAGGACACCCTCCTCGGGGGTTTCAACATGTGGGATGTCATCGCGGAGTGGCGCAGCGTCGACGCCATCCTCATGGATCTCGCGCTCCGACCGGACCACATGCACAGGATCATCTCGCGACTGACCGATGCCTACCTCGGCGCGCTCGACGACATGGAAGCCCGTGGGCTGCTCGGCTATGGCCAGTCCGAGATCCACTGCACGCCGTGCTACACCGACGAGCTGCCCCATCCCGGCTTCGACCCGGCGCACCCGCGTGCCGAGGACCTGTGGACGATGGGCATGGCCCAGATCTTCACCTCCGTCTCGCCGCAGATGTTCCAGGAGTTCGAGGTCGACTACGCCACGCGATGGTTCGCGCGGTTCGGGCTTGGCTACTACGGCTGCTGTGATGTCCTCCACGAGCGGGTCGACATCATCCGGAGCATCCCGCGCGTGCGCAAGATCTCGATGAGCCCGATGGCCGACGTCGATCGCGGCGCGGAGGCCATCGGCAATGACTTCGTCCTCTCCGCGAAGCCGAACCCCGCCTACCTCGCCCGAGACGGTCGACACACCGACGCGATCGAGCGCGACCTCAAGCGCACCATCGATGCGTGCCGCCGGAACGGGACCCCGCTGGAGATCATCCTCAAGGATGTCTCGACGGTCCGCGATGAGCCGGCGCGTCTGTGGGAATGGGTCGACAGCGCGATGCGGCTCGCGACGACCTACTGAGTCCCCTCGGTCCGGCCATCGGGCACCCGCGGTTGCTCGAGGCTGAGTCACGAGCGGGCGTATTCGATGTCTACGCCGCGCCGTTGTGATTGCC
>CAVVYR010000028.1:0-6136 GCA_963752475.1 uncultured Chloroflexia bacterium
AACGTACGGGCACGCATCACCTCTGAGACGCTCGTGCCGCAGCTCTGGTTCCCCGACCCGTTGACGAGGCGCACCGCGCCACCGCTCGTGCGGTGACCGTCCGCCGACTTCCACCACATCCGATAGCGAAGCGACCCGTCCCTTCAGGGGCAGGGGAGGAGCCGCCGGTACATGCGCGTGCCGGCCGCCGCGCCCTGGCCTTGGCGCTCGCGGTCATCGAATCCTTCGAGGGTGGTCGGCGCGTCGCCACGAGTGATCTGCAGCGGCGTCGACAGGCTCGTGATGGCTGCGTAGACTCCCGGCCATGGTCTTCTCCATCAGCCCCGTACGATCGATGGCCGCGACGGTCCTGGCCGTCTTCTTGCTCGTGCCATCGGCCTCCCCGCCCGTCGAGGCGGCCATCACGACGCCGTACACGCCCACGTTCAAGACCGATCTCTGGCCGGGCGTCAGCTACGAACGCGGGGTCTTCTGGACCTCGGGTGACCGACGACAGGCCGTGCACATCGCCCGCATCCAGCCTTCGCGCCCCGATGTCAAGCTCAAGACCGTGCTCTCGGACGACAAGGTGGTGGGCAAGCTGGTCGTTCGCCGCATGGTCGACGAGCGACGTCGTCCCGGCTTCCGCCCGATGGTGGCGGTCAATGGCGACATGGCGGTCCGTGGTCGCGAGGACGCCTATGCCGCGCCTCGCTCGATGGCCGTTTCGAACCGCGAGCTGCTGGCGGCGTTCCAATGCGTGAAGCCGACCCTCGGTCTCGACGGCGACGGCACCGCGCGGATCGCCAACGTACGCGAGCACATCACCCTGACGCTGCCCGGCGAGACCGAACCGCGACGGATCGAGCGCCTGAACACCCATCGCGATGACGGCGCGGTCGTGCTCTTCACCGAACGATTCGCCAAGTCGACTCGGACGAAGCGGGGTGGCGTCGAGGTTATCCTCAAGCTCGAAAGACGCGTCCTCGCCAACGGCACGCAGACGGTCCGGGTGATGCGGGTGCTTCCGGGCGCGGGCAACACGCGCATTCCCAAGGGCATGGCTGTGCTATCGGTGAACGACTCCGAGGACACCTGGGTCTACGACCTCGCCCAGGGCCAGTACCTGACGCTCCAGACGCAGGTGGTCAGGCGGGTCGACAAGTCCTGTGGTGGCAAGGTCAAGGCCGCTGATGGCTGGGAGAGGATCGTCGAGGCCCAAGGCGGTAACCGCCGCACGGTCAAGGACGGCGTCACCAAGGTGCCCACCAGAGAGGCGTACCCTCCCGCTTGGAATTGCCACCCGCGCACGGGTCTCGGTATCACCGCGGACGGCGAGGTGCTGATGGTGGTCGTCGACGGTCGGCGAAGGGGCAGCCGCGGCGTGACGCTCGGCGAGATGGGCCACCTGATGGTGTCACTCGGGGCCGAGCAGGCCTTCAACCTCGACGGCGGCGGCTCTTCGGTGATGGCCCGCTTCGACAAGCGCACGAAGAAGTTCGTCGTGGCCAACAAACCCTCGGACGGCCGTCAGCGGCCGGCCACGCAGGGATTCGCGGCTTTCCACGTCAAGGCCACGCCGTAGTCCGAGCGCGGTCTCAGCCGGACAGCGCCTCCTGCGCCACATCCTCGATCGGCTCCGGCGAGTCGGTCTCGATGGACACGGCCACGAGCTCGCGTCCTTCGGCTTGCGCCTTGCGCCGTCGGCCGATGTAGCTCGCCACCGCGTAGGCCGCGGCCGTGGCGGCCGCGATCACGATCCCGGCCGCGAGTAGAAGCCGGAGCGTGCTCCGCCCGGCCTCGGTCATGGTCGCCTCGATCTCCGACGCCTGGGTCTCTGCTGCGGCCGTGCCCAACTCTTCGACCAGGGCGGCCTCAAGCATCTCCTGCATGGGGATGCCGAGTGAGGCCGCTGGCGACTCCTGGACCTGCTTCCGCCATCTGCCCACCATCAGCCGCGCCAGCGGCTTGATCAGCGTCACCATCAGGACGGCGTTGACCGCCCCACGCACCACTCGCATCCGCACACCTCCTCAGGAGGTCAGTGTGGCGATTCGAGGATGCCGCGTCTAGGGCCGGACGGCACGACCGGCCCTAGGAGCCTGCGTTCGTAATCGCTGGCCTGGCGACATCTGGCTGAGTCGCAGGGCAGGTTCCGCTCGTGCGGGCCACATCCTGCTGCCGGGCAGGCGGAGGATGGACTCCCATCACGCCCATCCGAGGGCCTTCGTGGCCCTGGCCTGACCTTTGGGGCGGTCCCAGCCGGGCAGGACCCGCCCGGCGCGACCACTGCGGAACAGCTTGGCGAGGTCGTGCACGGCACAGACGAGGTGCCATTCGCCGGTGACCTTGGCCCTGCCCCGCAGGCTGAAGCGGCGGAAGCCGGTGGCCTCCTTGATCTGGCCGAAGACCGGCTCCACCGATGTCTTGCGTCTCGCGTACTCGGTCCGGCCCGCCTTCGTGGTCAGCTTGCGCGCCATCCGGTCGCGGGCTGTGGTTGCGGTGGGGATGCGACCCCTCGGTGCGGCCGGTCGTGGGGCGCTGTGGCGATCGCGCCGGACCGCGACGTAGGCGTCGATGCCCCGTTGCGCGAGGTGCTCGAGGTTGTCGTCGGACTGGTAGCCGGCATCGGCGAGGAGCCGTCGGGGGCGTCGGCCGGTGTTGGCCTCGACCTGGTCGGTGAGCGCGGGCAGCGATCCGGTGTCGGTCGTGCTCGTCTCCACGCTCGTGGCCACGATCACCTGGTGGCCCGTGTCGACGACCGCCTGCACGTTGTAGCCCTGGACCCAGCCATCGGGCCGGCTGGGCATGATGCGTGACTCGGGGTCGGTGAAGTTGCGCTGGGCCCGCGGCTCGGGCACCGCCTCGGGATCGTCACTGCGTTCCCTCGCTTCCTCCTCGAGGGCGGCCCGGGCCTCGCGGATGGCGCGCAAGCGGCCCTCGCGCGTGCGCAGCGCCGCTGGCAGCTCGTCACCGCGGGCGTCCCCGTACTCGGCATCCTCGGCCGCGTCGATGGCCTCGGCTTCTTCGAGGATGCGCTTGACCTCGGCCGCCAGCGCCGCCTCGCGCTCGTCCATGCGGGCATAGCTCATGGCCTTGTGCTTGGACGCGTTCGCCTTGACCTTCGTGCCGTCGAGCGCGACCCGCCCGAGTCGCACCAGGCCCGCGGCCTGGCAGAGGTGGAGGATGTCGAGGAAGAGCGCTTCGAAGGCCTCGAGATGACGGCGGCGGAACTCGCCGATGGCCTTGTGGCCCGGACGCGCATTGCCCGCGAGGAACATGAAGCCGACGTCGCTCTGCAGCCGGGCCTCGAGCTTGCGCGAGCTGCGCACCCCGACCGCATAGCCGTACAGCAGGACCTTGAGCATCATCGCGGGGTGATACGGGGGCATGCCCCGGGGCTCGTCGTGGGCCGCGAGGAAGGGGGTCAGGTCCAGGTCGTCGACGAGGTCGCTGATGAAGGCCGGCAACGACTCGGGATCGACCCAGTCACGCACCGACGGCGGCATCAAGAGGAGCGTGTCCTGGTCGTATGGTCGGAAGGTCTTGGTGCGCATGACTGATTCTGGCATGTGCCAGACTCGGCCGGTGACCATTACCGACGCAGGCTCCTAGACGCGGCTGCACGGGCAACCGCGTGGCGGGCCACCATTCGACGCTGGGCCCCTGATCTAGCCATGGGCTCGAGGCGTGGGTCTATCTGGCGAGCGAGTCGACATGGAACTCGACGCCAGTGTCTCGCGACACCGCGGGTCCCGGCGACGTGCGAGAACGCGCAGTGCCGTTGGGCGCGCGTGGGACACTTCTGGTCTGGCACCCGTCTACTGGGTATGGGGGCGATGGCAGGGACAGCCAGGGAAGAGGCCGCAGGGCTCGTTGCGCCGGCAGCAGCCGGCGATGAGGCCGCGTTCACCAGGATCGTCGACGCCTACCACGACGATATGCGGCGCGTGTGCACGGTCGTTTGCGGCGACGAAGCGTTGGCCGAAGACGCTGTCCAGGTCGCCTGGTCGATCGCCTGGCGCAAGCTGGGCTCGATCCGAGAGCCCGCCCGGCTTCGGCCGTGGCTCATCGCTGTCGCCGCCAACCAGGCCCGGGATCTCGTCCGCAAGCGACGACGCCGTTCCGAGCTCGAGGTCTTCAGTGGGCGACACGACGTCGCAGGCGGACCCGACCCGGCCACCGGCATCGACTCGGTCGACCTGCTGGCGGCCATCGGGCGGCTCGATCCCGACGATCGAGCATTGCTGGCGATGCGCTATGTGGCCGGCTTCAACGCCACCGAGCTCTCGGCGGCGACCGGACTCACGCCGTCGGGCACACGCAACCGGCTCGAACGGCTCCTGATGGGCCTCAGGCAGGAGCTCAGCCATGAGTGACAGGTCCGCCTTCGAGCGTCAGATCGAGGCTGTGCTTCAGCAGGCCGCTGGGTCATCGCGACCAGTCGACGCGTCTGCTGTGGCCGGTCGGGCAACCAGGAGACCGTCCAAGCGCATCACGGCCACCACGCGTTGGCTCAGCGGTGGCGTTTCTCCGGGCTCTACCGAAGGGGGGTTCTCCATGTTCTCTGCACTCAAGCTCGTGGCCGGTGGTGCCGTCCTGGCGCTGTTCGGAGGTCTCTTGCTCACTCTCGGTGTCGTCGGGCCGGCCGATGACTCGACGATGCCGGCCGCGCCGACGGCGACCGAGGAAGTGTCGACATCGAGTGGTTCTGATGGATTCCCGACGGGCCTGCTCGTCGCGAACGACGACTACGGAGGCAGGTACCTGGAATTCCACGAGGACGGGACCGGCATGTACTTCGAGCACCCCGGCAGCTTCGAGGTCCCGTTCAGGTACGGGGTCAGCGGTGACGTCTGGACGGAGATGACCCACGACTCACCACTCAGCAGCGACCGGCAGGTCCCCGCGACGTACCACTGGACCTGGGACGGTGAGTTCCTGAGCTTCGAGCTGTGGGGCGAGGAGCTCAATCCGGGTACTCGGGGAGCCACGTTCAAGAGCGACTTCCGCCTGCTGCCGGGATCCCGCGTGGTCGTCGTCCCATTCCTGGATCTGCCGGCGGGCGAGGCCATCTCCTCGGTGTTGCTCTCCCTCGATATCGTTCCCGCTGCCGACGTGGACCCCGAAGCGTTCACCAGCAGGGCCGATGTCGTGAGCCACACCACGGCGGTCGCCATCGAACAGGGACAGGTCATCACGCCCGACCTATTGGAGCCGGCCGAGTAACCAGCACGAGGGACCGCGGTCAGCGAAGCCTCGCTGGTCGACGACCACTGGATTGACCCGACCGCGCTGCCATGACCAGAAGGGGCGGCACCCTTGAAGGGGTGCTGCCCCTTCCTGCTGCCCTTCGACACGCGCAGGACGAGCCCAGGGTGAGGCCCCGGTACGTTCACCCCGATCGATGTGCTTCCTGGATGCGACCGAAGCGGCGAGAATGCTGCATCCGATGGGACACCTCGACGCGCTCATGGGTCTTGTAGACATGGAAAGCGGAAACGACCGTGGTTGAGCAGGAGTTCACGACGGTCCTGGCTTCGGCATCCGACGGCGACGAGGTCGCCTTCGCGCGCATCGTCGACACCCATCACGACGACATGCGAGGTGTCTGCGCGGTCATCACGCGCGATCAGGACCTCGCCGAAGATGCCGTCCAGACCGCCTGGTCCATCGTCTGGCGCAAGATCGGTTCGGTACGCGAGCCTGCGAAACTGCGGCCCCGGCTCATGCGCATCTCCGTGATGAACGGCACGTTCACCGGAAACAACGCAGACGCGACCTTCGTCGCGAGCGGCACCGCCTTCTTCGCCGGTGAGGTCGAGGACTGTGGCCCGGGCACGATCGTCTTCGACTGGTCCGGCAACGGGACGCTCGACGCGAACGGTCGCCCGACCTGGGAGGCGGACGAATACGTGTCGGTACCCGGGGCCTTACCCTGCCCGTCACGGCCACCATCAGCGAGGTGCCCGACGATCGCGAGATCTTCAACGACGATGGGACCAAGACCAGGCCATACAGCACCACGTACACCTGTGAGCTGCCGAACGCCGAGTGACGCAAGAGGCTGAGTGACGCAAGAAGGCGCGGCACCCTCGACTGGGTGCCGCGCCTTCGAGTATCGCGTGTCGCGAGCGGGGATCAGCCCATCGTGAGG
>CAVVYR010000029.1:0-242688 GCA_963752475.1 uncultured Chloroflexia bacterium
CCTGCAGGCGCTCGCGGGTGCCGGCAAGGACGATGTCGCGGTCCTCGCCATCGACGGCTCCACCGTCGGTATCCAGGGCGTGCTCGACGGCAAGCTCCTCGCCGACAACACCCAGGACCCGATGGCCATAGGCTCCATGGCAGCCGAGTTCGCTATCGGCATGGCCAATGGCGAGATCGAGCCGGGCTCCCTCGAGAAGTACTTCGACTCGGGCACCACGACGGTGACGATCGACAACGCCGAGGAGGCGATGGAACGCGCCTTCTAGGCCACGACCCTTTCGAAGCAAGCGACCGGCGCGCCCACGCCGGGTGCGCCGGTCGCAAGGGAGACCCGGAGCATGACCGCTCGCCAGAAGGCAGCGCTCCTGCGCGCCCTCGTCGCTGCAGTGTCGATCGCAGCAGCGGTGTTGCTGGTGGGCCAGTTCGTACCCTTCTTCGCCACGGTCGCCAACCTCGAGAACGTCTGTCCCAGGCGGCCATCCTCTCGGTCGTCGCCTTCGGCATGACCCTCGTGATCCTGACCGGCGGCATCGACCTGTCCGTGGGCGGCATCATGTCGCTCGTGGGCGTGACCGAGGTTGCGCTCGTCGGCGGCGGCGTGCCCTGGCCAGCGGCCATCGTCGTGGGCCTGGGCGTGGGCGCGCTGGTGGGTTCGGCCAACGCGGTCATCGTCTCGCGCCTGAAGCTGCCACCCTTCATCGCCACCTTCGGCACGCTGGGTATCGCAGCTGGCCTGGCGCTCTACCTGGCCGACCTCGTGGGTCGGCCGATCCTGCCCCCGGACCTCGTGGCCATCGGCAACGAGAGCATCTGAACGTGCCCTACCTCGTCTTCCTCGCCGTCGGTCTGCTGATCGTGCTCGAGCTCGTCTGGCGCGGCACGAGCTGGGCGTGCACCTGCGCGCGACCGGTGACAACCTGGCCGTGGCCGAGCTCTCGGGCGTGCCTACCGTGCGGGTGCTCTCGAGCGCCTACATCGTCTCGGGACTGACGGCCGCCACCGCCGGCTCGATGCTGGCCGCGCGCCTGGGTACGGCCAGTCCGCTGCAGGGCGAGCCCTTCACGCTCTCGGCTGTCGCCGCCTGCGTCATCGGTGGGGTCGACCTCTTCGGCGGGCGAGGCTACCTGTGGGCAGCCGGCGCCGGCGCCATCTTCCTCGTCTCGGTCCGCAACATCCTCAACCTGGAAGGCGTACAGCCCTTCATGCAGGACTTCGTCACGGGTCTGCTCATCATCCTCGCGGTGCTCGTGACCGTGCAGGGACCGGTGTTGCGTGACGCGCTCGGCAACGCCCTGCGCCGTGGACAGGAAGGCGGCGCGGCATGAGCAGGGTGTGGGAGCGCATCAGCCGCAACCCCACGCTGGGCCTGCTGGCGCTGCTCATCGTAATGTGGGTCCTGGCCTGGGTATTCGTGCCCAACTTCGGCAGCCTGGACAACATCCGCAACATCCTGCGCCAGGCCTCGGACCTGTCCGTGGCCGCCATGGGCGTCCTCTTCGTGCTGCTCATCGGCGGCATCGACCTCTCGGTCGGCGCCCTCTACGGGCTCGTCTCAGTCGTGCTCGTGACCGTGATGATCGAGACCGGCAGCTTCCCGCTGGCCCTGGCTGCCGCCCTCGCCACTGGCCTCCTCTTCGGCCTGGTCAACGGCGTCCTCGTCCAGTACGTGCGCATCCCGGCATTCATCACCACGCTCGGCGGCTTCTACATCGCCTACGCCCTGGCGCAGATGATCTCGTCGGGCAGCATGCTCTCGATGCCGGCTGACGACCTCTTCCTCAGCCTGCAGCGCGGCCAGTTCCTGGGCATCCCGTACCTCGTGGTCCTGGCCGCGATCGTGGCCGTGGTGGCCTGGTTCGGGCTCAACCACACGTCCTTCGGTCGCTCGGTCGTGGCCGTCGGCTACAACCGTGTGACCGCCGGGCTCTCGGGCATCCGCGTGCCGCACATCATCGTCTCCTGCTTCGTCATCGGCAGCGGCATGGCAGCGCTGGCCGCGGTCATGCTGACGTCGCGCGTGCAGATCGGCGTGCCCACGCTGGGCGGCTTCAACGCCACGTTCGAGACGATCACGGCCGCGGTGGTCGGCGGCACCAGCCTCTTCGGTGGCCGCGGCACGGTGGTGGGCGTGATCATCGGCGCCATCATCATCCGCACCATCGGCAACAGCATCGTCCTGCTCAACATCACGCCCTTGCTCTACCAGGCCGTGATGGGCGCGCTCATCGTGACCTCGCTCGTCATCGACGCGATGCGCAGCCGCTACCTCGGAGAACGCGCATGACGACGACGTCGTGGCCGAGACACCCACCATGGACGGCCGATCACCCATCCTCGACGCGCAGCACATCCAGAAGTACGCCTACGACGACGAGGGCCGGCCCATCCGCGGCACCGACGTGCTGCTGCTGTCCGATGCCAGCCTCGAACTCCGCTCGGGCGAGGTGCACGCGCTCGTGGGTGAGAACGGCGCCGGCAAGTCCACGCTCATCAAGGTCCTCGCCGGAGCCCTGCCGTTCGAGGGCGGGACGCTGGATGTCATGGGTCAGCCGCGCGGCGAGACCACCATCTCCGAGGTGCGCAAGGAAGGCATCGCGGTCATCTGGCAGGAGTTCAGCCTGGCGCCGCACCTGAGCGTGGTCGAGAACATGTTCCTGGGCCGCGAGCTACGCCGGGGTCGCCGTCTCGACAAGCCGGAGATGCGCCGACAGGCGGCCGAGGCCATCGCCTCGCTCGGGGTCGAGATCGACCTCGACAGCCCGGTCGAACGCCTCTCGACCTCCCAGCAGCAGTTGGTCGAGATCGCACGCGCGTTGAACGAGGATTCGAGATTCTCATCCTCGACGAACCGACCGCCAGCCTCAGCCGCCTCGAGACCGAACGACTGATCGAGCTCATGGCGCAGCTCCGCTCCGAGGGGCTGGGCATCATCTTCGTGACCCATCGCCTCGACGAGGTCTTCACCATCTCGGACCGCGTCTCGGTGCTCAAGGACGGCCGCTCGACCGGCACCTTCCAGACCAGCCAGACCAGTCGCGATGAGATCGTCGAGCGCATGGTCGGCCGCCAGCTCGACTCGGTCTACCAACGCCGCGGCAGCACCGTCGGCGAGGTGGCCCTGGAGACCCGGGACCTGCGACCGATGGGCGCGGCTGCGCCGGTCTCGATCACCGTCCATCGCGGCGAGATCGTGGGCCTCGCGGGCCTCGTCGGCGCCGGTCGCACCGAGCTGGCGCGCGCCATCGTGGGCGCAGACCGGGCCGAGTCGGGCTCGGTGCTGCTCAACGGCGAGGACGTCACGTCCTGGCCCATGCGCCAGCGCCTCGACGCCGGGCTCGGCTTCGTACCAGAGAACCGCAAGGACCAGGGCGTCATCCTGCCACTGCCCATCCTGCGCAATCTGGCCATCACCGAGTGGCCCCGCCTGGGTGCCGGGGCCCTTCGTGATGCCCCGCCGGGAGCGCGGACTCGCACGCTCGATGATGGATGAGCTGAGCATCGTGGCCCGCAGCGTGGACCAGCCCGCCTTCACGCTGAGCGGCGGCAACCAGCAGCGCGTGGCCATCGGCAAGTGGCTGGCCCGTGACCGCCTCGTATACGTGCTCGATGAGCCGACCCGGGGCGTGGACGTCTCCGCCCGCTACGCGTTGTACCAACTGATGGAGGCCATCGCTGACCGAGGTGGGGCGGTGCTCATGATCTCGTCCGACCTGCCCGAGATCATCAGCATGAGTGACCGCATCTACGTCATGCGTACCGGTTCCATCTCGGCCGAGATCGCACCAGGAGACGCGACCGAACAGTCGGTGCTGACGATGATGCTGCCCGAGCGGAACGAGGGCGACACGAACGGGCAGGCGGCCGGGCCATGAACGCCGAGCCGTCCCCGGCGCACGACGGAGTCTGATGAGCTGCGGCCTCGTCTTCGACGTCCGCGAGTTCACCGTGCACGACGGCCCCGGCGTCCGCACGACGGTCTTCATGAAGGGCTGCCCGCTGCGCTGTACCTGGTGCCACAACCCCGAGGGCCTGGAACCCATGCCTCAGTTGATGCGGTCCGTGAACGGCGAGCGCACGGTCGGCCGCTACTACGAGGCAGCCGAGCTGGCGAGCATCCTCAACGGCCAAGCCGACGTGCTGGCAACGATGGGCGGCGGGGTCACGTTCTCGGGCGGGGAGCCGCTGATGCAGGCCGGCTTCCTGGCCGAGGTCATCGACCTGCTTGAGGGCTCGCACGCGGTGCTTGATACCTCGGGCTATGCCCGCTCGGGCGAGTTCGCCGACGTGGCCGGACGCTGCGACCTGGTGCTCTTCGATATCAAGCTCGTCGACGCGGAAGCGCACCGACGCTGGACCGGCCAGGACAACGAGCCGATCCTGGCCAACCTGGCCTCGCTGGAAACGCTGTCGACGGCGTTCGTGGCACGGGTACCCCTGGTCCCGGGCGTCACCGATACGCATGGGAACCTCGAGGCCATCGCCCGGCTGCTGGCGACGACGCCAACGCTGGTCGAGGTACACCTACTGCCGTACAACCGCGCGGCCGGGGGCAAGTACGACGCGTGTGGCATGCCCTTCACGCCGGGCTACGACGAAGAGCGCCAGCCGGTCGCGCTCGTGGAACCGTTCGAGCGCAACGGAATCAAGGTGCGAGTCGCATGAAGCAGAGACTGATCGAGCTGCGTGAGCGAACACGTGACGGCCACTTCGCTCGCTACCGGCAGGCGAAGTCGCCGCAGCTGGTCGAGGAATGTGACGCCGAGGGACTGTCGTGGAGCGCGCGACGGGCACGGCTGACGAAACGCATGTGCGAGGCCGAGCGGGCCGTGATCGAACCCGACGAGCGCATCGTCTTCACCCGCACGCTGCGGGACATTCCCGAGGTCTTCTCCTCAGCCCAGTGCGCCGCCCTGACCGAGGGCTGGACGCTGCACGAAGGCGGAAACGTCAACAATGTCTGCGCCGACTGGGGTCTCGCCATCGCCAAGGCCTGAGCGGGCGACGTGCCGTGGCCCTCGAGACCCGAAGCAGGCCTTGGCGGCCAGCGAAGACGAGGAAGGTCGAGTTCATCGATGCGGCGATCGAGACCATCGATGCCGTCGTCGACCTCGCCCAGCGCTATGCCAACGAGGCTCGCGGCATGGGCAGCGACGAGGTCGCAGAGGTGCTGGAACGCGTCCCGGCCCAAGGCGCCCGTACGTTCCACGAGGCGCTGCAGTCCTTGCGCTTGCTGCAGGCCGTGGTCTGGCTCAGCGGCCACCACCACGTGGGTCTGGGTCGCCTCGACCAGTACCTCTGGCCGTACCTCGCGAGTGACCTGAGTCGGGCCGGCTCGACGAGGCCGCGGCGGAGGAACTGCTGGCCGAGTTCTTCATCGCGCTCAACAAGGACTCGGACCTCTATCCGGGCATCCAGCAGGGTGACAACGGCCAGTCGATGACGCTGGGCGGCACCACGCCCGATGGTGCGACGGCGTCAACCCATTGACCTGGATGGCCCTGCGTGCGGCACGCGACGCGGGACTGATCGACCCCAAGGTCAACCTGCGCATCACCACAGACACCGACCAGGCGCTGCTGAGGCTGGCCACCGAGCTGACCCGCAAGGGTCTGGGCTTCCCGCAGTACTCCAACGACGACGTGGTGTGCCCGCGCTGGTCAGCCACGGCTACGACCTCGAAGACGCGCGCGACTACACCGTGGCAGCCTGCTGGGAGTTTATCATCCCCGGCCACGGCATGGACGTGGTCAACATCGGCGCTGTGTCCTTCCCGGCTGCGGCCGACATGGCCATCCGAACAGGGCTGTCCGCTGGCTCGTCCTTCGAGGCCATCCTCGCGTGCGCCGAGGTCGAGGTCGCCGGCCAGGTGCGAGCGCGCACGGAGCCGTACGAACGGCTGTTGTGGGCGCCGGCACCCTGGTACTCCGTCCTCATGTCCGACGCCCTCGAACGCGGTGTCGACCACGGTCGCGGCGCCAAGTACCGCAACCTGGGCATCCACGGCGCCGCGGCTGCCAGCGCCGCCGATTTACTCGCAGCGATCCGGCGTCACGTGTTCGAGCTGGAGAACGTCACAGCCGATGAACTACTACAGGCGCTGGACGACGACTTCGTGGGCCATGAGGCGCTGCGCGAACGACTGAGCCAGGAGAGTCCTCGGGTCGGTCTTAACGATTTGGCGGTGGACGACCTGCTGGTGAGGCTGTACGACTGGCTGGCCGACGCGTGCGAAGCCGAACTGAAAGGCTCCGGGCTGGTGGTCCGGCCGGGCACGGGCACGGCCATGTACTACCTCTGGCTGGCCCGTGGCCGCGATGATGGTCCCCTGCCGGAGCCGGTGGTCGGTGCCACGGCCGATGGGCGGCGGCAGGGCGATCCCTTCGGGGCGAACCTGGCACCGACACCGGGCACCGACCTGCGAGGACCCATCAGCGTGCTCCAGTCTTACGCCAAGGTCGACTACGACCGCATCTGCAACGGCGGTCCCATCACGCTCGAGCTATCCGACTCCGTCTTCCGCGGCGACGAGTCCATCGACAAGGTCGCGGCCCTCGTGCGCACCTTCGCCACGCTCGGCGGCCAGCAGCTGCAGTTGAATGCGCTCAGTGCCAGCCAGCTGCTCGAGGCCAAGGCGCACCCGGAGCGGCACCGCGATCTCATCGTCCGCGTGTGGGGCTGGAGCGGCTACTTCTGCGAGCTGTCGCCCGAGTACCAGGACCACGTCATAGCGAGGCATCTGCACGCCGAGGTCTGACGGCCGATTGCGGATAGCGCACCCTGCTGTCGGGTCGAGGATGGCCAGGACGATCCCGACGACGGTCGATGGCGCCGGTCTCGACTCCGTGCCAAAACTGCGGGAACGTACGGGCGGCCTTGCGATCGCCACCGCCTGTAGCCTCCGAGCTGTCATCAGTCTCCCCTGACCCACAGCGGAGACACCAACCAGAGCATCCGAGGATCAGGAGTCAGAAGGGGATCGAAGGTTCGAATCCTTCCTCGCCAGCCATTCCCATGAGCGTGAAGGTTGGGTTCGGGTACCGGATCGAAGGGCGCACCACCTTCGAACTACCCCCAGCGCCACCCCCACCAACTGCCTGGGACACCTCATCCGACTCCTCGGGTGGAGCGGCCGAGAATCACATCCATCCGATCTGCGACATGCCGTCCGTGAGGTGCCCGTAGGTATCCAAAGTCGTGGAGATGGTGGAGTGACCGAGCACCTTGGATTCCGGTGCCTCATCGCCGGGCCAGATGGGGCTCTCGACGTTGATCGATCCGTTCATGGCGCGAACCAAGCGGTCCGCGAAATAGGGAGTAGTGTGCATGGCGTGAACGGACTCACGCCAGACAGATGACCAAGAGATTGACTGGAGCGGAGACGCGTGCCCGGATCACCGCCTCGGTCGTTGCCCTTATCGAGGAACAGGGCGCCGCCGGTATCAGCACGTCTGAAGCGATGCGCCGAGCCCAGGTCTCGCGAACTGCCTTCTATCGACACTATTCCGATGTCTACGCCGTCGTCGTGGAGATCCTGGAAGGGGTCGCGCTGGAGTTCCAGGAGCAGTCGGGTGGTTGGTTTAGGGACCCGGGGAGTGTCGGCAGCCTTGCCGTCATCTACCCGAACCTCCTCGCCTATGCCCGTGCCTACGTCAAGTACGGCCGACTCATGGCGGCGCTAGCGGACGCTGCGGGCGTCGATGATCGTGTCCATTCGATCTGGTGGGATGATCTGATCGGGGGCTACGTCGACACCACTGCTGCCGCGATCAGGCGGGACCAGGCGGCCGGGGCGATCCGCGCCGACCTTGACCCCGAAGACACGGCCTCCGCTCTCACGCTGGCGGGAGAACGGGTCTCGTACGACTTGTTCGGGCGTCATCGACGCGGGGAGCCAGAGGACTTCGCTCGGATCATGTCGCCGATCTGGGCCGCGTCGCTCTTCGGTGTGGTCCCGGCCGACGACGACCCCTCATAGGGCCGACTGTGCGATCCAGCCGCGACGGGTAGTTCGGCTGGAGCTAGGGGATGTGACGCCCTGTCACTTTGAAGGTACCCTTGCTGCGGGGCCGGCCCCAGCGGGGCTTAGCCATTACGCCCACGAACGACACGGCCCGATGGCCCGACAGAGGAGAACACCATGGCAGGCGACATCCCCAAGGGCTACAACACGCCGATCCCCGTGAAGGTCACCACGCCCGACCAGGTAGAGACCAGCCTCGGGACACTCGACTTCGACGATGGTGTGCCCACGGCCGAGACCGCCCAGAAGCTCTTCCACAACCTCGACCTCATGCGTGCAGTGGAGGTGTTCCTGAACTGCATCCCGGCCGCGTCCATGGAGGCGGTGCGTCTCGGCCTCGCCGAGGTCGGGGCCGATGCCAACCACAAGATGGGCATCATGGATCGCCTGCTGGATTCCGATCCCCTGTTCCTGACCGGCAACACCGACACCGTGTACTGCTCGGGCTTCCTGGACCTGACGGACGGTCCGCTCGTCGTGGAGATCCCACCCGGCTGCGGTCCCGGCACCGTGAACGACGCGTGGTTCCGCTTCGTCGTCGACATGGGCGGACCGGGTCCCGACCGCGGTCAGGGCGGCAAGTACCTCTTGCTACCGCCCGACTACGAGGGCGAGGAGCCCGAAGGCTACTTCGTGGCGCGTTCGCGCAGCTACGGCAACGCGCTCGTCCTGCGTGGCTTCCTCGTCGATGGTAAGCCTGACGCCGCGGCGCGCATGTTCCGCGAGGGTGTGCGGATCTACCCACTGTCAGAGGCGAACGACCCGCCGCAGATGGAGTTCGTGAGCACATCCGAGCGGCAGTTCAACACCGTCCACGCCAACAACGTCGACTACTTCGACGAGATCGCCCCGGTCATCGCCCGCGAGCCCGTCGAGATGATCGATCCCGAGACTCGCGGCCTGCTGGCCTCGATCGGCATCCACAAGGACAAGCCCTTCGCCCCCGACGAGCGCATGCGCGAGATCCTCGTCGAGGCCGCAGCCATCGGCAACGCCACCGCTCGCGCCCTCTTCTTCCACAACCGTGACGAGGGCTTCCTGCTCTACGACGACCGCCAGTGGCACACCTTCTTCATCGGCGGTGACTATCGCTGGCTGCGCGATGACGGCCGCGGTGGCCGGCACCTCGACGCACGCTCACTGTTCTTCTACGTGGCCACCGTCAACACGCCGGCCATGGCGCTGGAGATGGTCGGCATCGGCTCGCAGTACGGCGGAGCCTCCAAGGACGCCGACGGCGACTGCTTCGATGGCGCTGCCGACTACCGGTTGCGGTTGCCGGCCGGTGTCCCGGTGAAGGACTTCTGGTCGGTCTGCGTCTACGACCCCCAGACGCGCTCCGAGCTACAGACGGGCCAGCCCTTCCCCAGCCTCAACAACGTCAGCGGTGACCTCGAGTTCAACAGCGACGGCTCGGTCGACCTCCTTTTCGGGCCGGAACCGCCTGCGGAGAAGGCCGGCAACTGGATCCAGACGGTGCCGGGCAAGGGCTGGTTCGCGGTCATCCGCCTGTATGGGCCACTCGAGGGGTGGTTCGACAAGACGTGGAGGCCGAACGACATCGAGAAGATCTGACGTCGGGGCCCGCGGTGTCCGAGGTCAGATGTCGAAGACCGACTTCACCAACGACACCCACCGGGCCAGCCGTGACCGGTCGCCGCCGACGTCGTAGACATCGCGGAACAGCAGCTCCACGACGCAGTCACGCGCCGCATCGTACGTCCGGCGAAGGTCGGGCTTGCGGCTGAAGACGTAGTCCGACCCACCAAGGGATGTGACACGCTGATCACGTTGAAGGTAACCATGCCGACGGGGTCGGGACCAGCGTCGGGACACCGACTTCGAGGATGGCGTGCCCACGGCCGAGACCGCCCAGAAGCTCTTCCACAACCTCGACCTCATGCGTGCAGTGGAGGTGTTCCTGAACTGCATCCCGGCCGCGTCCATGGAGGCGGTGCGTCTCGGCCTCGCCGAGGTCGGGGCCGATGCCAACCACAAGATGGGCATCTTCGATCGACCTCCTGGATTCCAATCCCCTGTTCCTGACCGGCAACACCGACACCGTGTACTGCTCGGGCTTCCTGGACCTGACGGACGGTCCGGTAGTGGTGGAAGTCCCGCCCGGCTGCGGTCCGGGAACCGTGAACGACGCCTGGTTCAGGTTCGTCGTCGACATGGGCGGACCGGGTCCCGACCGCGGTCAGGGCGGCAAGTACCTCTTGCTACCGCCCGACTACGAGGGCGAGGAGCCCGAAGGCTACTTCGTGGCGCGTTCGCGCAGCTACGGCAACGCGCTCGTCCTGCGTGGCTTCCTCGTCGATGGTAAGCCTGACGCCGCGGCGCGCATGTTCCGCGAGGGTGTGCGGATCTACCCGCTGTCAGAGGCGAACGACCCGCCGCAGATGGAGTTCGTGAGCACATCCGAGCGGCAGTTCAACACCGTCCACGCCAACAACGTCGACTACTTCGACGAGATCGCCCCGGTCATCGCCCGCGAGCCCGTCGAGATCGATCGATCCCGAGACTCGCGGCCTGCTGGCCTCGATCGGCATCCACAAGGACAAGCCCTTCGCCCCCGACGAGCGCATGCGCGAGATCCTCGTCGAGGCCGCAGCCATCGGCAACGCCACCGCTCGTGCCCTCTTCTTCCACAACCGTGACGAGGGCTTCCTGCTCTACGACGACCGCCAGTGGCACACCTTCTTCATCGGCGGTGACTATCGCTGGCTGCGCGATGACGGCCGCGGTGGCCGGCATCTCGACGCACGCTCGCTGTACTTCTACGTCGCCACCGTCAACACGCCGGCCATGGCGCTGGAGATGGTCGGCATCGGCTCGCAGTACGGCGGAGCCTCCAAGGACGCCGACGGCGACTGCTTCGATGGCGCTGCCGACTACCGGTTGCGGTTGCCGGCCGGTGTCCCGGTGAAGGACTTCTGGTCGGTCTGCGTCTACGACCCCCAGACGCGCTCTGAGCTACAGACGGGCCAGCCCTTCCCCAGCCTCAACAACGTCAGCGGTGACCTCGAGTTCAACAGCGACGGCTCGGTCGACCTCCTTTTCGGGCCGGAACCGCCTGCGGAGAAGACCGGCAACTGGATCCAGACGGTGCCGGGCAAGGGCTGGTTCGCGGTCATCCGCCTGTATGGGCCACTCGAGGGGTGGTTCGACAAGACGTGGAGGCCGAACGACATCGAGAAGATCTGACGTCGGGGCCCGCGGTGTCCGAGGTCAGATGTCGAAGACCGACTTCACCAACGACACCCACCGGGCCAGCCGTGACCGGTCGCCGCCGACGTCGTAGACATCGCGGAACAGCAGCTCCACGACGCAGTCACGCGCCGCATCGTACGTCCGGCGAAGGTCGGGCTTGCGGCTGAAGACGTAGTCCGAGCCCATCATCTCCGCCGCCATCGTGGTGGCTGCCTCACTCAGTGGTGATGTCGTGGTGCTCACGATGGTCGGCGCGCTCATCATCCCCATCGTCCTCATCGTCCTCGCCGGCGAGCTGGGCAGGCGGGTCGCGCCGACCGTCGGCGACGCGAACGGCGAGACACCGGCCACCGAACCAGCCTCCCGCTGAGCACACCAAGGAGTCTTAGATGAACAGCACCATGACCGCCACTGAGGCCAAGGCCATCGCCAGGGAGGCCTACCTCTTCGCCTTCCCCATGCTGATGGGCTACCGCTTCGCCTACGCCACCTTCCTGCAGCCGGCATCGCCGGCCTACCGCGGCCCAGCCAACAGCGGGCCCTTCGGCAAGGCCGTCCCCCTCGATCACACCTTCAAGGACGTCATCACCCCCAACTCGGATACGCCCTACTCGTTCGCGCTGCTCGACCTGCGCGCCGGCCCCGTGGTGGTCTCGGCGCCGGAGATCAGCGGTCGCTACTACGTCCTCCAGTTCGAGGACCTGCTCGGCTTCAATGAACTCTTCGTCGGCAGCCGTGCCACCGGCACGGAGGCCCAGCGCTGGTTCCTGATGGGCCCGCGCTACGAGGGCGACGTACCCGACGGCTTCGACGGCTCGCACCGCTTCGAGACGGAGCTCGTATTCCTGCTCGGCCGCACCCAGCTACTGGGCCCCGCGGACCAAGCCGACTGTGGCGAGGTCATGGCCAGCTACCGGGTCGAGCCCAACTCCAGCGCGACCGTCCCGGCGACCGAGTGGCCGGCGTGGATCGATGAAGCCTCGCGCGACGAGCGTTTCATCGGCTACCTGAACGCCCTGCTGCCACTCTGCGAGCCGCTCCACCCCGCTGACGCCGACCTCTTCGAGCGCATGGAGCAGCTCGGCATCGGCGCCGGTCGGCCCTTCGACGCAGCGGCACTGGACCCGGACATCCGCGATGCCATCCGTGCAGGCGTCTCCGAGGCGCGGGCGGCCATGCCCGAAGCCATCTCGGCGATCAGCGACCTCGTCGACGGCTGGCAGCTGTCGAGGCGTTCGCCCTTCGGGAACCGCGCCCACTACGATGGTGACTATCTGCTGCGCGCCAGCGCGGCCATGCTCGGCTGGGGCGGCAATGACCTCATCGAGGCCAGCTATCCGCTCTCACGTGTCGACGCCGATGGCGACCCCTACGACGGCAGGGCCACGTATCGACTGCGGCTCGACTCGGATCCGCCGGTGCGCGCGTTCTGGTCGCTGACCATGTATGACACCTCGTACGACGGCACCGCCGGCTATCTCGTCGAGAACCCCATCGACCGCTACCTCATCAGCTCCACGACCGAGGGACTCGTGCGCGACAAGGACGGGGGCCTGGTCATCACGCTGCAGCGGGATGAGCCGACCGACCCGGTCGAGCGTGCCAACTGGCTGCCGACACCCGACGGCCCCTTCTACCTGTCCTTCCGTCTGTACTGGCCGGAGGCCTCGGCGCTCGACGGCAGCTGGACCGTGCCGCCGGTCCGGCGCATCGACTGAATCGCCGCTGCGAGGGCCGCCCAAGGATGGGCATCATGCTCGCAGGTGTGTAGCGTCGGCACGCGGGCCGGCGGTTGCAGGGAATGGCTTGGTCGGCGATCCGGCCCGAGAAGGAGTGACTTCGATGAAACCGTTGGGCACCGATGATGCGCCCGAGCGGCTATCCCGCGAGGACATGCTCGACCAGCTCCAGGTCATGGCTCGCCAGATCGCCAGCGACGCACCCCCTGCTCTGCGTGAGGCCAGCGTGGTCGCGGCTGAGCTGGCCGCGATCGCCGCGCGCGGCACTGGTCCCATCGCGCACACGCTGGCAGACCTGACCGACGATGCCAGCCTGCGCTTCGCGGAGCGCATGGAGGCCTACGCCGCGAGCGTCCGTGAGGCGGACGTCATCGAGGCCGACCTGAGCGACAGCGACGGTGCTGAGACAGACGACAGCACCTCGACGGAGGCCACCGAACCAGCCGAGATGGAGGACCGAGAGTGAGCCCCGAGGCCAAGGACCCCGGCCCCAGTCGAGAGATCGTGACAGCCGGCGCGAAGGGACCGGCCGAACAGTGGACATGGGTGCGCCCGCTCCTCGTGCGCGTGGGCGTCAACGCCCTGACCCTGCTGGCCGCACTCATCGTATTCAGCTTCATCCGGCTTCCCGGAACCAACGCTGCGGGTGAGTACGTCCTCAATGTGCCGCTGCTGGAGATCAGCGGCGGCGGATTGCTGGCGCTCATCCCGCTGGGCCTGTCGCTGGCGCTCGTCGAGACCTTCGTCAGGCCCATCCTGACCGCGCTCTTCGGCAAGTACGTGATTCGCACGTATGGCCTGCTGCTCCTGCTTGTCAACGCGATCGTATTCTGGGTGGCCATCCTGCTCGTCACGAGCCTCACTCGGCTCGACGTGTCCGTGCCAGACCCGCAGTGGCTGTGGATGCTGGTGGTAGCGGCGCTCTTCTCGCTCGCAGTGCTGGTGGTCAACACCTTGATCGGGCTCAATCGGCCGCGTCTCAGTGAGCTTGGAGCTGGCAACCCGTTTTGGCAACTCGTGGACAGCCTGCCGCTGTCGCGTCGTAGCCGTGTCGTGGAGAACCTGCGCCTGGGCGAAGTCCGGCAACTGCTCTACGAATATGCCATCGACATCTCCCTCTCGAACACGAGCCTGGGCAGACTGCGCAACGTGGGCGACCGGCTCCTGGGACGCGACTCGGACGAGTTCGACGACCTGACGACGCCGGCCAAGGTGCGGGTCATGCTGCAGCAGCTGGGGCCGACGTACGTAAAGATCGGCCAGATGGTCTCCAGCCGCGCGGACCTACTGCCAGAGGGTTGGCGCGAGGAGCTGGAGAAGCTCCAGAACGACGTTCCGCCGGTGCCCTACGAGAAGGTCGAGGCCACCATCATCAAGGATCTGGGCAGCAGCCCGGACGAGCTCTTCAGCGAGTTCGACCGAACACCGCTGGCGGCAGCGTCGCTGGCCCAGGTGCATCGCGCCCGACTGCCCAACGGCGATGCCGTCGCGGTGAAGGCGCAGCGACCCGACATCGGTGCGCTTGTGCGCGCCGACCTCGGTGTCATCGAGGACCTCGCAGCCCAGGGCGAACGAGGCGTGGCAGCCGCCCGGGCCATGAACCTGCACGCCGTGGTCAAGGAGTTCGGAGCCGGTGTCATCCAGGAGCTCGACTACGACATCGAGGCGTATCACGCGCTGCGCCTGGCCGAGGTGCTCGAGGGCATGGAGGGCGTCCATGTCCCACGTGTCTATCTCGACCACAGCTCACAGCATGTCATCACCATGGAGTTCATCGCCGGTATCAAGCTGACGCGGAGCGAAGAGATCGACGCGGCGGGCATCGACCGCGAGACAGTCGCCCGACGCCTCCTGCGCGCGTTCATCAAGCAGGTGCTGATCGTGGGCTTCTTCCACGGCGACCCTCACCCGGGCAACCTCGTCATCGACCCAGAGACCAGCACCGTGACGTTCCTCGACCTGGGACTCATGGGCGAGCTCGACAGCGCCAAGCGGATCCAGCTGCTGAGCCTGATGTGGGCACTGCGCGAGCGTGACCCCAATGCTCTCGCGACCGCCATCCTGGGCGTTTGCGAGCGGACCGGACCGGTCGACGAAGACAGGTTCAAGAACGGCATCCAGCGCGTCTGCTACCAGTACTGGATCTACGGCACGCCGAACTTCTCCAAGATGATGGCGGCCATCTTCAGCGTGCTGTCCGCCAACAACCTGCGCCTGGACAAGTCGCTCACGCTGGCCATGAAGTCGCTGATCCAGGCGGAGGAGCTGATCAGCACGCTCTCGCCGGACTTCCCGCTCGTCGAGGTCATGTTCGAGGAAGGACAGGAGCTGCTACAGACAGAGTTCACGCCTGAGCGCCTGAGCGAGTTGGCCAAGGCCGAGCTGACAGGGACGATGGTCGAGCTGGGCCAGAGGTTGCCCTCCCTGCGGAAGGCGACCTTCGGCTGGCTGGACCAGTATCAGCGCGGTCGCTTCGTGGTCACGATCGACACTGGGGACCTCCAGAAAGGCCTGGAGTCGGTGGGCTCGGTGAGCAAGAACCTGACCATCGGCCTGATCGTGGCCGGCCAGCTCGTGGCACTCGCCCTGGTCCTGGCTATCGTCGTCAGCAACGATGCCCTCGACCAGGGTCTGCTCAATCTCTTGACGCTCGCGTTCGGTGCCTTCCTCGTGTTCAGCGTGGTCGTTATCCGTCGCGTCTCACGGTGAGCGGCGCGGGCTGACCGATGCCGGACGTGGAACAGCTCGACCAGATCCTCGATACGCGACGCTGACCCTCAGCGAGCTGCTGCTTGCAGGGCTCGTCGTCATCGTCAGCGTGTTCATCGCAAGATACGTGCGAGGGGTCGTGCGCACCACCCTCGAGAAGCGGCCCAACATCGACACCCACGTGCCAGCAGACCGTGGCACGGTTCACGGGCTGGTCGATCGTGCTCACGTGCATCGTCCTGGCACTAGAAGTCGCCCTGGCCGAGGGTCTTGAAGACGTTGTGGTAGATCATCCCGCTGCCAGGACCTGCCATGAACCCCTGGAACGCATCGATGCCGTCGGGGACGGTCGGATCGTGCTGCACGTACTGCTCAGACCGCTGCCTCACGGTGCCCAGCTCCTGGCCGCTATGGAACCGTGGGAACACGCCCCGACCGCGGCACTCCCGGGCGCCGCCAGTCTCCTAGCCACCTAGCGTCTCCCCTGACCTGCAGTGGAGACACCAACCACAGCATCCGAGGATTAGGAGTCAGAAGAGCCGAATCGAGCGTGGCGCCTCTGGATCAGGGGATCGAAGGTTCGAATCCTTCCTCGCCAGCCATTCCCTTTGTTTGAGCGTGAATGCCCGCGACATCGGCGAACGTCCACGGACGGCTGACGACGATCCAGGCGTTCCCGACCAGTTGCGCGACCGCTACGGGTGTCAGTTCGGGATCTTGTCCAACTTCTGCTCCACGGTGAGCGCGTCACACGTCACCCTTGGGCATGGCGTCGACGTACGTCGCTTCGAGCGTGCGGCTGGCGGCGAGGCCACGCAGCTGCTCGACGGAGACTCGAACGGTGGCGTCGGGCGCTGCGTCATCGACGCCATCCACGATCATCGCCCGTTGCGGAGGACGTGCGCGCAGTCGGTACTGCTGCACGTGCGAAAAGGGTATCGACCGGTGTGCGTAAGTGGTATCGTCGGCGCATGACCGGCTACCGACCACGGCTCATCGACGACACGCTTTCGGAGATGCTGGAAGAGCTCCCGGCGCTCTTCCTCACTGGGCCGCGAGCATCGGGAAAGACCACCACAGCTGTACGTCACGCGGCGACGATCGTTCGCCTCGACCGCAGTGCTGAAGCGGTGGCCTTCCGAGCTGATCCGGATGCCGCCCTCCGCGATCTGGCTGAACCCGTCCTGCTCGACGAGTGGCAGGTCGTCCCTGGTGTCATCGGTGCCGTCAAGCGTGCCGTTGATGAAGACCCGCGGCCGGGTCGTGTCATCGTGACCGGCTCCGTTCGAGGTGACCTCGAAGGAGATCTCTGGCCTGGGACCGGTCGCCTTACCCGCATCCCACTGTTCGGCATGACCGTGCGCGAGCAGCTCAGCCTGACGACGCACGAGCCCTTCCTCGATCGTGTCGCGTCCGGGTCAGACCTCCAGGCCGCCGACGATACTCCGGACCTCCGCGGCTACGTGGAACTGCTGCTTCGAAGTGGCTTCCCTGAGCCAGCGCTGCGCTTCGGAACGGAGGCCAGGCGCCGATGGCTTGAGAGCTACGTCGACCATCTGCTGACCCGGGACGCCGAACAGGTCGACGGAGGACGAGACCCTGTTCGGCTGCGCCGATACCTCGAGGCCTACGCGCTCAACACGGCCGGGATCGTTCGGGATGCCACCATCCTGGAGGCTGCGGGCATCAACCGGAAGACCGGTCTCGCCTACGAGCGCCTACTGACGAACCTCCTCGTGGTCGAATCGGTCCCAGCATGGACGTCGAACCGGCTGAAGCGACTGATCCTGTCACCGAAGCGCTACGTCATCGATCCAGCGGTCGCGACTGCCGTGCTCGGCCTTGACGTCGGTCTGGTGATGCGGAATGGCGACTTGCTCGGCCGTTTGCTCGACACGTTCGTACTCGCCCAACTTCGAGCCGAACTCACCGTCACGAGCGCTCGGCCGCGCCTCTATCACGTGCGCCAAAGGGAAGGGCGGCTGGAGATCGACCTTCTTGCTGAGCTGGCTGGCGGGCGGCTCGTCGGCCTCGAAGTCAAGGCTGACGCGTCCCCGGGGCCCGATAGTGCGCGGCATCTCGCTGCGCTCCGTGATCGCTGCCAGGAAGCGTTCCTTGCAGGAATCGTGTTGCACACCGGTCCGCGAACGTACTCCCTCGGCGACCGATTGGTGGCGGCGCCCATCTCGACGCTGTGGGCGTGACCTCGTAGGATTTCTCGCGATCGGGAGACAGCAGGTCCTCGGTCCCGGCACTCCGCCCCTCAGGTAGGTCGCCTAGCTGAGCGCGCTACGCTCCCCTGCCCATGCTGGCTAGCAGGCCGCTCAGGCGTTCGTGACTCCGGATCAGGGGATCGAAGGTTCGACTCCTTCCTCGCCAACCATCTCTTTGCCGCGGTCGATGTCTGGCCCAACGCCAAGCGCAAGTCGTCGCGCCTCCAGCCGTTGCCGCTGCCCGACAGCTCCAATGATCAGCAGCCAACGAAGCCGAGTCGACGCGGCGCTGCTCGATCGCCTCGAGGTCAGGGACCGGTCGTCTGCGCGGTGTCGAAGGTGATGGACTCCACTACCGCCTCGATCGACGTGAGCGGTGGCGCGAACTCGTCCGCAGCGGCGCCGTTCAAGGTCTTGGAACTCCGGCCCACGTACTTCGTCCACCGCTTGGCCGAGCTCACTCGGTTCACCTCCTTGGGGCTGACCTTCGCCGGGAACATGCCGGCTTCGACAGGGACGTCGACGGCCACGTACCAGGAGCCGTCGTGGCTGAGGCCCTGGAACGTGTACCAGAAGTCGCTCGCGGAGAAGGGGTAGACGTCCTGGCGGAACACGGTGAGGTAGGCGATACCCGCCAGCTCCGTCGTATCGATGTAGTGCGCCCTTGCATGGATAGCCTGCCCGGCGCCGGTGAACTGCACGAATGGCAACGGCCGGGTGCTCCCGTCGTCCGCATCCACGGTGGCTCTGGCAAGGTCAGGACGCCGGTCGAGCAGTGACGTCAACCCGCTGAGCTGTCCCGAGGCCCAGTCGTAGTCCACGAGGTCTGCGGTCTGGTAGAACCGGAGCGCGCCGGGCGCATCGATTGGACGCGGCACCTTCGCGCCCTCCTGGCGCGACCCGTAGAGGCTGAACGTGAGATGACGGGGGCCGAGGTCGAACGGCCCCTCGGGTGAAGGCGGCTCACCAGGCACCCGCGTGATATTGACGCTGCGCCCGAGCGTCGCATCGAACGTGAACCCGACACCGTCGAACGAAACCGTGCTCGACAGGTCCTGAGCCTGAGCTGATAGCGGCAAGAGGAGCAACGTGGCGGCTGTGAGTGCGATGCCCCTGGAGCGGAGTCCCATGTCATACCTCCAAGTCCGGTCTTGCGCCTTGCGCCTGCACTCGGGGGCCGTGACCCGAGCGGGCCGTTCGCATTCGAGGGGGCGCACTAGATACTAGAGGTGAAGCGGTAGCGCGCGAGAAGCGCGACCGGACCGAGATCGATGAGCCGCCTCCCCAGGCCGCTCGGGATCGAGAACACCCGAGACGGAAGGAGAGACAGATGAGCGGCGATCCGGTCCTGGATGTCCGCCCGATACCACCCGCGCGACGCTACGCGCAGATCTTCGAGGTGTTCGATGCGCTCGCGCCCGGAGCGGGCTTCGAACTCGTGAACGACCACGACCCCAAGCCGCTCTACTTCCAGTTCGCGGCCGAGCGCCCCGGGACGTTCACCAGGGACTACCTCGAGACAGGCCCAGAGGTCTGGCGCGTGCGGATCGGCCGACCGACTGCCCCGGCCACGACGGACGACCCATCGTCCTGACCGTGGATCGCGATGAGCTCGTGATCGAGGGGCTCATCCTCCACGACGGCCTGCGCCTCGGCGAAGGCGCGCGCTGACGACGGAACACCGCGAACACAGCACCGACGACGGGTCCGAGGTTCGCGCTTCGTCTCAGCTGGACATCGTCTCCCGTGACCAGCAGCGGAGACGCCAGCCGGAGGATCCGAGGACGTGGCCAGGGAGAGCCGAACCGAGCGTGGCGTCTCTTGAGGCAACTCGCGCCCGCATGACGACGTCGCACATGTGCTACATTCGTCGCATGACGGAGGTCGCCTCTCGACAACTACGCAATCAGACGCGCGCGCTGCTCGATCGGGTCGCGGCCGGCGAGCAGATCACAGTCACCGTCGACGGCAGGGCTGTGGCGAGGCTCGTCCCGCCAGCGTCCCGTCCACGCTGGATGCCTCGGGAGGTCTTCGTCGCCAGCGTCCTCGGGCATCAGGCAGATCCGGACCTGGCAGCAGATCTCGCCGAGCTGGCACCCGATACGACCGCCGACCTGCCGCTGTGACCGAGCACGGGCTCGCCGACACATCGGTGTTCATCGCACGGGAATCGCGCCGCCCGATCGACGTCGAAGCGATGCCCGACCGATTGGCCGTCTCCGTGATCACGATCGGAGAACTGCGGGCCGGCGTGCTGGCGGCCAGCGACATGACCACCCGAGATCGCCGCCTCGACACGCTCACTGCGGCCCTCTCGCTCGAGCCGATCCCGGTCGATGTGGAGGTCGCGAACGCCTGGGCCAGGCTGCGCCTCGCACTGCGGGACGCAGGCTTGCGAATGCCGGTGAACAATTCCTGGATCGCGGCGACGGCCATGGCCCTGGGCGTGCCTATCGTGACCCAGGATGACGACTTCCCGACCCTCGCGAATCTCACGGTCATCCACGTCTGACGACCCGACCTGTCGCTGTCATCGGCCGAGAAGCGCGGCCAGGGAAGGATGACGCCCCTCCGACGGTGCTTGTCGGCACTACCGAGGATCGCCGCGACTCCGCTACGACGAGAACGACCGCGAACACCTGGTGTCCCCATGGCGTTCGCTCGCCTGTCCTGCACGCCAGCAGGCACGACATCGGCCGCCTTGAGGGGAGACGCTGTGATCGCAGATCTGACACCGGACCAGGTATGGGAGGTCATCGAGAAGCAGAACTTCGGCGTGCTCGGGATGGTGACCGCGAAGCATGAGGCACGCACCACGGGCATCGTCTACATCCTGGGCGGCCGGCGTCTGTACATCGGCACGTGGACCAGCATGTGGAAGGTGCGACATGTCCAGCAGAACCCACACGTGTCGGTGACGATCCCCATCCACAAACGTGTGCCGTTCATGCCCTGGATCAAGGTCCCAGCGGCGACGATCACCTTCAGCGGTGAGGCCGACGTCATCGCCGCGCTCGAAGCGCCACGCGAGCTGCTTGAGAAGCTCTACCACGGCGTGGCCTCGGACGAGCAGGAGATGGCCCGCTACTCGCTCATCGAGGTGACGCCAACAGGGGAGTTCCTGACCTACGGCATCGGCATGTCCGTGCTCGACATGCGCGACCCGCAGAAGGCGCGCAGGCGAGTGCCGGTGGGCGTGTAGCCGGGCCCATCTCAGGGTCTACCTCGTGCGTGCCGATGCTGCGAGAGGTCTGCCGGGGTGCGCTCACTCACCTCCCCCAGGCTTCAAGTCCCGGAACGCCTCGTCCATGCGCGGGGTCATCCACGGCCACGGCCTTGGTTCGACGTTCTGGACGATCTTGCGGACGAACGCCTCGGTGTTCTCGATCTTCGGCCGGACCGCCGGCGCCACGTCCTTGTTGTGGGCCACGAACGAGGAGTAGACGTACTCCCGAAGGTCCGACGGGAGCCCATCGAAGAAGCGCATGGGCAGGTTGACCCAGTTCACCATCAGCCCCGTCTCCACTCGCTCACGTTTCTTCGGGACCAGGTAGCTGACACAGAGCTGGTCGAGCATCCCGAGCATCGACGCCTCGAAGCCGGCGTTCGCGGCATGCTGCTTCATCTGGCCGTACATCCGCTCCAGGCTCGGCGCGAGCACGCAGCCGCTCAGGTCGAGACTCTCCGAGTGCTGGTAGGCATCGATGATGGGCTGACCAGCGAAGTAGGCGTCCTGGATGAAGAACTCACCGAACGACACGGCCCCGCGGAGCGGCAGGCCAACGTCGAACATCTGCCGCAGCAGAACGGCGCACACCTCGATGAAGCCAACGACACGGGTCCCCACAAGGAAGATGTCCTCATCTGGGTTGGGACCAATTCCATGGAACCGGTCCCAACAATAGCTTCTGAGTCAAGGCCAGCAGGCACACGTGACCACCCGCAAGCCGCGATCCAGCAGGCTCGGCAGCTAGGCTCCGGATCGAGCGGCGGTGGCGTCGCGAACCACGGGCTCGGCGATCAGGATGGAGGGTCGTGCGGGAGTGCGAGCCGTCCCATTCGGAAGGTGGCATAGGGGCCGGGGAAGAGCAGGTTGGAGACACGGGACGTGTAGATGTCGGCGTAGCGTTCGATCTGGCGGAAGAACAGGCTCTTGTCCTGCTTGGCCCGCGACAACGTTCCCCACCCCTGGTTCTGCAGTCGGCTCGCCTGGTCCTTGAGAGGGGCCATCAGCTCGTCGAGCTGGGACAGCTCGGCCTCTGTTTCGGCGATCGACGCGAGGTGGTCTTCACTGGGCCCCAACGGGTCCGCGTACCCTTCGGCGGCTCGCAGTCGGGCGAGCTGTTGGGCACTCAGCTGCGTCTCGAGTCGCTCGCGGTGGTCGATGAGCTCACTGAGATGAGCCTGGGTCGGCTTGAACTCGGCAAGAGCGTGGATCTCCGCCTCGAGCTCCTGGAGGATCAGGGCCGTCCTCCAGCGACGCAGCGCCTTGGAGTAGTGGACGTCACCGTAGAGGTGGTCACCCACATAGAGGATCTCGTCGCCGATGAGGCCAAGGCTCTCCTCCAGCAGCTGCGCGTTGCCCCCGTAGAACACACCGCCACTGCCCAGTGGGCCGAAGTGGGGTTCGAGCAGACCTCGCTCTTCGTCCACCACCCGGTACAGCGGGTTCGCCGAGGTGAAGAACCCGGGCTTCGATGATGAAACGACCACGATCTCGAAGAGGTCGCGCCACGTGTCGCCACCTTTGAGGAAGGGGTCGAACGTGTAGGTCATGACCTTGTTCGTGTAGCTCCACTCGGAGTTCGTGATGAGCATGAGGAGCTTCCCTGACTCTCGCTGGTCAAGGAGGCTCGCCGCGATGTCCCCATCCAGGGAGATGAACCGTGCGGGGTCCGCCAAGACGCCCTGCTTCAGCATTCCGTCCTGATGGACCCGGTCCACCGAGTCCACGACGGCAGCAAACACCTCTCGATACCCCATGCCGCCGGGAAGCTTCCCCGCGTCGAGCAGCTCGACGCCCTGGGCGAACAGGCTCGCCTCCGAGAGCGAGAACAAGGAATTGAGCATGACGTAGCGGTCGTCTGCGAGGTCGATGTGCGTTCCCAGATAGGCACTTCGGATCTCTTCGTGGTCCAGGAACCGACCGCCGTGCTTGGCTGTGACGACCCAGCCGAAACGAGTCGCCTTGACGAGGTTCCCAAGGTCCTGATCGACCACGAGCCCTCGGGCAGTCGAGATCGGATCGAAGGAGAGGGCTTCGACTGGCCAACCGAGCTGAGCGAGGTGACCGATGGCGTAGGAGAACGCGAAGTCCTCGAAGGCCTCCGCCTTGTACTGGGTCAGGGTGTAGTCCATGTCGTAGCCGACCGCACGGATCGACTTCATCTTCAAGGTGCGATTGGCAAAGACCTGACGTTCGGGAGCGGGTTCGGGAAAGCGTCTGTCCTTGGCCGTCATCGTGGAAGGGTAGCGCGTGGCACATGCCTTCCCAGGAGCCGCTCGGGGCGGGCAGATGACTGCGGGGCACGCCGCTCCGGTGGTCCCAACTCTGGATCGGGCGACCGAAGGTTCGGATCCTTTCTCGCCAGTCAGCGTCTGTCAGGACGCGTTGCAGAGTCAGATATGCCTGTGCAAGTCACCTTCAGTGCCGGAGTCGGGCTCGTCTTCGCGTGGAGCCTGCTCCCATCCCAGCTGCTCCACGGCCTCATGTGTGAGGCTGAGGTGGATGGTCTCGTGTTCCACATTGGCGATGTATGAGGCTGGAACGTAGAGGTCCGCCGCGAAGCCATGGCGAGACACCAGGACGAAGCTTCGCCCCACGTCCTTGACGGCGCCCAGCCGACGATCGTCGTTGGTCACGACAGTCCAGCCTGGGCGAAAGTCTGTCATCCGCATCGTGGCACCCCATGGAACATGCTATGAGCATAGAGCCAGGTGAGCTCGGGCGGCAGTTCGCGTCGTTCGGCTGGCCTCACGCTGCCGTCACGACACCCCGCTGGACGTTCGTGACCTGCGAGACGAAGGGCGAGGTCATGGCTCGGACGAGCGCGCTGTAGCCCAGACCGAATCGGACCTCGGTCCCGACCGGCGGCAGGTCCGACCCACAATCGAGGACCAGGTGATCGCTGCTGGCCCCGGTGATCTCGAACCCGGGAGGTGCGGTCAGCGAGTGGCAATCGGTGTCCTGCTCTCCGACAGCGAGTACCGCTTGCTGCGTGATCCCGTTCCGCTCGGGCCGGGTGGCCTGGCCGAACGCACTCTGGGCGATGTCACCCCACGGCTGGGAAGGCTTGGGCCCCGATTCGATGACTTCCGCGACCAGGGTGATGGCATCGGTGTGGAGCCCGTCCATGGGTCGGCGATGAAGCGGCTCCCGCCCCAGCAGTAGGGATTCGCCAAGGCGCAGATCATTGACACGCCCGGTGTCGGCTCCGCTGAGGACCCAGTCGAGGTTGCCGGAGTTGCCTCCGGAGATGATCGGCAAGACGAGTCCGAACGTGGCCTCGATCGAGTCGGCCAAGCCTGAGAGTTCGCCCATGTTCCTGGTGTCAGGCGAGACGCCGTTGTGGCAGGCGAGGTTCGTACCGATACCGTCGAGGGAGATGTTCGGCAGTCGCAGGGTCTCGCGGGCCACGCCCTCAAGATCGAGGGGCATGATGCCCTCGCGCAGGTCCCCCAGCTCCACCATCAGGACCACACCGTGGACCCGCTCCGCCCGAGCCGCCGCAGCAGACAGATGGCGGATGACGGCGATCTCGGTGTTGAGGCTCACATCCGCCTCGCGGACCACGATATCGACCTGCGTGAGCATGGGTGAGCGGATGAGCGTCAGTCGGGCCGTGATCGAGGCCACCCGCAAGGCATGCAGGTTCTCGACGCGAGAATCGCCTAGCCCGGCAACGCCGGCCCGCAACCACACCTTGGCGATCTCGGAGGAGCCCAACGTGGCCTTGGTCACGCCCGTGACGGCGATGCCCCGGGCAGCGAGGGCTCCCACGAGCACATCGGCGTTGTGCTCGATCTTGACGAGATCGATCTCCAGTCGCGGTGTGGCTAGCGTGTCGCGGCGCTCGGTATCCGTGCGAGCTCGGGGAAGGCCGTGAAGACCATGTCCACGAGCGACGCCGGCGATCGCGTCAGAGCGTCGGTGGTGGTGAGGCCAAGGTCGCGTTCGTACTGCCCGATGGCCGCGCTGACCTGCGCCTCGTCCATGTTCTCGTGGTTGATGGTCAGGCCGATGACTTGCGTGTCCGCGAAGGTCTCGATGAGCTCGATCTCCGAGCGGGGCTCAGGCATGGCCATGGCCGGGAAGTCGCAGCGATGTGCTCGTCTCGGTGCGTGCTGCAGGATCACGGCCTGGGGACAGCTGCCGCGCAAGATGAAGGACGAGGTCGAGTAGGCCGGGTGGCTGAGCGCTCCCTGCCCCTCGACGATGATGACGTCGGGCTGCTCGGCTTCGTAGGCCTCGATGATGGTGGCCTCCAGCTCGCCGGCGCAGAACTGAGTCGGAACGGCGTCGAGCGCGACGCCATAGCGGGCGCCCTGCATCAGGCCGGTCTGACCGGTACCGACCATCACCGCCTTGAGGCCGCGGTCACGGAGGGCTTGGGTCAGGACCGTCGCGGTCGTCCGCTTGCCGATGGCGCAGTCGGTACCGAGGATCGCGATGCGCGGGCAGTCGACCTCTGAGATCCGTCCGCTGAAGACGCGCAGGTCCTTCGTCGCCCGAGGCTTGCGGACATCGCGGATGCGGACCCCGTTGGTGGCAGCCGCCACCGCGAACTCGGGGTCATCGGCGAGGAACTCGTGCAGGCCGCTGACGATGTCCATGCCCAGGCCGATGGCCTTGAGCACGAGCGCGCGCTCGTGGACCGACAGCATGCCACTCGAGGGCGCGATCCCGAAGATGAAGTAGTCCGGCACTCGGTCCGCGTGGGCCAGCGCCGCCTCGAGGTCGAGACAGATGGGGATCGCGTTGGGCTCGCCATCGAGCACGAGGCCGCTGTCGAGGCCGGCCTTGTGGCTGTCGATGACGGACACGATGTCGTACTTCTCGGAGTGACGGACGAGCCCGTTGGCCGTCTTGCCATCGACGGCACCGAAGTTCGCCTCGCAGTAGACGACCGCGGTCGCGAGTCGCTGGCGGTCGGCGACGGACAAGTGCGACTTGGATACGACTTGGGGCGAGGGCGCCAATGGGTTGCTAGGCGGATACACCGGAGCCTGGATGGGCGTGGTATCGCCGGTCGGCGATACCGGGAGGGGGCTCGCTGCCGGAGCGGCAGCCGGGACTGAGGTCATGAAGGCTCCAAGTGTCGGTGGGGGGCTATCGTGAGGAGTGACTGCGGAAGCGCAGGAAGGCGAGGTACTTGAGCAGCTCCTCCTCCTCCTCGGCGGTCAGGTCGTCGATGGCGAACACGGCTAGCCGCCGCTGTCGTCCGTCCTGCCCGTCGGTGTCGGGCAGGAGATACCCGGCCTTCTCCATCAACGTCTCGTAGGGGACGCCGTAGACCTCTGCGAGGCTGCGCAGGACGTCAGGCGACGGCTTCTTGATCTTCTGGCGTTCGAGCTGGCTCAGGTACGCGTTGGAGACCGCGCCACCGGTAGCTTCCTGGACCTCTCGGAGCGAGAGCCCCTTGGCCTTGCGCAGATCAGCGAGGACGATACCGATGACGTTGGGCTGCCCCTCGAACTCGGAGCGGCTCTCGTCGCTCTCGCTAGCGGGGGTGTCGTCGGTCACCTGCTCACTATACTACACGTTGCTAAGTTTCTCAAGCGCGAGTATCGTACGTGCACGAACGTGTGCCATCCGCATTCCGATCTGCGCAGGGTCTGAGCGTCGCCACGTTGAAGAGGTCGAACGTCATGCGCTACCGCCTTCCAAGCATCCGCCTGAGTCCGGCGGTGTCGCGGGTCTCCGCAAGGCGACCCACTAACCCAGCGCCGCCTTCAACACCCGATGCCGCTCGCCAAGCGGCCGGGCGGGTGATGCAGACCGGAGGTCGACTCGTGAGGCCCGTGAGTCGCTCGGTCGAGAACTTCGCCGATCGCTTCTTCCACCGTGCGAGCCGCCGATCCTTAACGTCCCAGGCCCAGCCGACCGCGCCACTCATGGTCGCGGGAGGCCCAGAAGCGGTCGTGCCCGAGGTCCGAGGTAGCTCGGAGGACGAAGCTATCGAACGCCTGGTGGCAGCGGGCCTGGTGGTGGAGCGGCTGGGCGCAGATCGATCCGACGGCCCGCCGACCGGATGTGTCCTGCGCACGAAGCCGGCAGCCGGTGCCGTCGTTGCGGTCGGCGCCACGGTGGGCTATGTCGTCGCCTCGCCGCTATGGCCGGCCCCGGAGGCGCTCGTACCGCAGCCACATCGACCCTGATGCCTTCAAGTCCCTCACGCGGGTCCCGGTGATCGACTCGCCTGGCCTGCTCGGCCATCCGCTGCACGACGGGTGGGACCTCTGAGAGCACGTACCGCAAGGTCGTGGTCGCCGAAGCTAGGCGTCCTCATCGCGGTCGAAGAGGGAGCGGAATCGATCGACGAGAGAACGAGTCGCCCCATCGGGATCGTCGACATCTGATTCTTCGGATGTCGTGCCGTCCATCGCGTCAAGTTCCGAACCCTCGTCGATGGCCGATCCATCGCCGGTCGCGTCAGTCGCATCGCCGAGGTCAGTTGCGTCCTCATCGGCGAGATCGGGTTCGGTTCCGGGTGCCCAGACCTTGGTCAGCTTGGGCTTGTAGTAGGCGTGGAGGATCTCGATGCTGTCGTATTCGAGCCGCTCCGCGCAGTCCTGGGCGCTGGTCGCATAGAGCCTCCATTCGTCGTGGTCTTGCGCGCACTTGGTGGCCGAGCCCTGGCGGTAGCCGGTGAGGAAGAACTTGTCGTTCTTGCGGAGCGACAAGCCCCAGAGCTCGTCGCGAGCCGCTTTCTGCTTCTCGGTCGGTTCGGCCGTCTCCGGTCGGTAGACCTGATCGTTGCCGTCGTCACGTACGTCGTAGCACATGCCTCCGGCTGTCTTGTAGCCGTCTCGGTGATTGCCCTCGAGGGCGTAGTACCAGGCGTACTGCTTCGTGACGAGCGCCCCCGCCTCCAGCAAGGCCACCGGCAGCGATGTGGGCCACTCGCCGGACGCCATGACCACGGCCACGTAGCGCTTGAAGCCGACTTCCTCCACCTTGCCCGCGGCCGTGCGGAGCACGAGGATCGACTCCGGCGGCTCCTTCTTGCTCGTCCAGTTGGTGCCACACGCGGCCTGCGCCGGCGGCGGGTCGGCGGCGGCGATCAGCAGTGCCACGAGCACAGCGAAGACTGCCGAGAGCACGATGGATCCGAGACCTGATCGCTGGGACATGTGTGGACGGTACCGCACCCGCCTGCCTTGCCCCTCTTCCTTGAAGACAAGGTCATCGAAGATGCGCCGGGCGCTTCGACACTGAGCCAGTCGCTATCATCAGCACCCCGCCCCGACGCTTGAAGGACCGCATGCCACCCACCCGGACAGACGCATCGCCGATCATCCGCGCCAAGGACGTCGTCAAGCGCTTCGGCAAGGAAACACTCGCACTCGACGGCGTCAGCCTCTCGATCGAACCCGGCAGCATCTATGGCCTGCTGGGTCCGAACGGCGCCGGCAAGACGACGCTCATCCGCGTGCTGACCACACTGCTAGAGCCGGACGCGGGCGAGGCCTGGGTCGCCGGCGTGGACGTCCTGAAGGATCCAGTCACCGCGCGCACCAAGATCGGCCTCGCCGGCCAGTCTGCCGCGATCGATGGCTTCCTCACGGGCAAGGAGAACGTGGAGATGATCGGGCAGCTATACGGCCTGCCGTCCGGGGAGGCCAGGTTGCGAGCCGCAGATGTGCTGCGACGCATCGACCTCACCGACGCGGCCGATCGCCAGGTGAAGACGTACTCCGGTGGCATGCGCCGGCGACTGGACCTGGCCGCATCACTCGTCGGTCGCCCGGAGGTGATGTTCCTCGACGAGCCGACGACCGGCATCGACCCGCGCAGCCGCATCGACATCTGGGACATCATCCGCGACCTCCAGTCGGAGGGCACGACGCTGCTCATGACGACGCAGTATCTCGAGGAGGTCGACTACCTCGCTGACCGCATCGGGGTCATCGACCACGGGAAGCTCATCGCCGAGGGCACGGCCAACGAGCTCAAGTCCCGTATCGGTGGAACGATCATCGAGGCGGTCGTGCCCGAGGAACAGCGGGAGCTCGCGACCGACGTCCTGCGCGACGCTACCGGCGAGGAGCCGATGTTCGAGCCCAACAAGGCCTGCCTCGTGGTGCATGCGCCAGAGGGGTCCAAGACCCTCATCAGCGTCGTGCGCGCACTCGACGCAGCGGACATCACGGCTGAGGACCTGGAGATGCACAAGCCAACGCTCGACGAGGTCTTCCTCACCTTGACCGGCCATGTGGCCAAGACGGAGGGGGACGAGGAGGAGGAACCGGCGCCGACGGCCGCTGGCCGCTCGCGATTCGGGAGGCGACCCCGATGACGTCCACTACCCGGAACGCTCCCGCCCGGGCCAGCATCAGTCCCGCTCGTGGACTGCGTGACATGGCCATCATCGCCAAGCGGAACCTGCTGCGGTTCGTGCGCATGCCACAGCTGCTGCTCTTCGCAGTCGTGCAGCCGGTCATGTTCCTGCTGCTGTTCAACTTCGTCTTTGGCGGCGCGCTCGCGTTGGGCTTCGGCGGAGCTGATGGCAACTACATCAACTTCCTCATCCCGGGCATCCTTGTCCAGACCGTCGTCTTCGGCGCGACGAATACCGCGGTCGGGCTGACCGAGGATCTCAACGCCGGCGTCATCGACCGCTTCCGCTCCCTGCCCATGGCCCGCTCGGCGGTGATGGGCGGGCGCACGATCGCCGACCTCGTTCGGAGCGCCGGCGTGCAGGCGCTGATGCTCGTCGTAGGCATCATCATCGGCTTCCAGGCCGGCAGCTGGATCGGGCTCGGCGTCGGCTTCGTCCTGGCCGTGCTCTTCGGCTTCGCGGTGTCGTGGTTCTTCGCAGCCCTTGGCCTGACGGTGCGCAACCCGGAAGCGACCCAGGGCGCGTCGTTCGTGCTGGTGTTCCCGTTCGTGTTCGCCAGCTCGGTATTCGTGCCCACGGCCACGATGCCGGACTGGCTGGCCCTGTTCGCCGAGAACCAGCCGGTCACGATCCTGACCAACACGGTACGCAAGCTCACGTTCCCGGATACACCCGTGGCCGGCGGAGACTCGATCGAGTCGCTGATCATCCGCTCGCTGCTCTGGATCGTCGGGCTCATCGCTGTCTTCGGCTGGCTCAGCGTTCGCCAGTACAAGAAGGTCGTGTCCTAGCTCCTCGCCGCTCAGGCCTTCCAGACCCTGGACCAGGGACTGGAGGTTCGAGTCCGTCCTCGTCAGCCATCCCTATACCTTCGGGATGACCCCCGCTCAGCTCTCCGTGCTCACCCGTGTCCGCAGCCAGCTCACGCCGATGGCCAGCACGATCAACCCTCCGAACGCGATGTCCTGGAGGAAGGGGTCGACTCGCATGAGGTTCAGCATGTTGGAGATCACGCCCAGCAGGAGCACGCCGAAGAACGTGCCCACGACACCTCCGCGGCCACCGGTGATGGGCACACCGCCGATGACGACCGCGCCGATGGCCCGCAGCTCCAGGCCGGCACCCGTGTCGGGCAGGGCGGAGCCGATGCGGCTGATGAGCACGATGGCGGCGAGACCGACGAGAACGCCGTTGATGGCGAAGAGCAACACGGTCGTACGGGACACGTCGATCCCCGCGAGGAACGCTGCACGCGGGTTGTCGCCGATGGCGTAGGTGCGTCGGCCGATGCGGGTGTACTTCAGGAGTAGACCCACGGCCACGTAGCCGGCGAGGCTGATGACCCAGATCAGCGGCAGTTGACCGCCGATCCTCGTGCTGGCCAGGAAGGTGAAGTTGTTGGGCACCATCTGGATGACGCCGGAGGTCATCCACAGCGCGATGCCCGTGAATATGCCCAGCGTGGCCAGCGAGACGATGAACGTCGGCGCCTGGAACGCACGCGCGATGACGGCGTTGAACATGCTGCAGAGCACAGCCACCACGATCGCAGCCAGCATGGCCACTTCCTCCGGGTAGCCGGCCAGGACGATCATCGACATCACGACCGCACAGAAGCCCACGATGGCGCCCACGGAGATATCGAAGTTGCCCGAGATGATGAGGACCGTGGCACCGGCGGCGACCAGGCCCAGGACTGACGTCTGCTCGAGGATGTTGAACAGGTTGCGCGGGTTGAAGAAGCGCTCGTTCACGAGTCCGGTGATGAGCGCGAGCACCAGCGTCAGGGCCAGCAGGAGCACCCACTGGTTGGCGGCGACGAATTTCAGGACGGCGTTGCGACGACTCCGCCGCGGACCGGTCGTGGAGGGGCCGCCCGTGTTGCCGGGAACCGCTTCAGCCTGTGACACCAAGGAACTCCTTCATGAGGCCCTCTTCGGTCGCTTCCGCGGCGTCCACGGTCGCGATGATGCGGCCCGATCGCATGATGGCGATGCGGTCGCTGATCGAGAGCAGCTCCGGCAGATCGGACGACACGATGATGACGGCCCGCCCTTGCTTGAGTAGATCCGCGATGAAGCCATAGATGTCGTGCTTGGCGCCGATGTCGACGCCCTTGGTGGGCTCGTCGAAGATGTAGACCTTGGCGTCGATGGCCAACCAGCGGCCGATGACGACCTTCTGCTGGTTGCCGCCGGAGAGACGCCTGACCTCCTGCTCGATGCTGGGCGTGACCACACTCAGGCGCTCGACGAGATCGCGTGCGAGACCCGATTCGCCCTGCACCACGTGTCCGCGGAGCTCGTTCCACACCGTCGAGAGGTTCTCGCGGACGGCGCGGTCCGGGAAGAGCCCGGTGCGTGCGCGATCCTCGGTCACCAGACAGATGCCCGCCTCGACGGCCTCCCGTGGGCTATGCGGCTTGACGATCTCTCCGTCGATGACCAGATGGCCGCTCCGACGCGCTCGCGCACCGAAGACGAGCTCCATCAACTCGGTGCGCCCAGCGCCCACGAGCCCACCGAAGCCGAGGATCTCGCCGCCGTGCACTTCGAAGGAGACCGGCTCCGGGATGCCCGGACCGCTCAGGTCATGAGCGCTCAGGCGAACGTCGCCGATCTCGACGGATTCCTTCACGAAGAAGGCCGATGCGTCGCGCCCCACCATCAGCTGGACGAGGCCATCCGGGGTGGTCTCTGCCACCGGCTGTGTACCCACCCAGCGGCCATCCTTGAGCACCGTCACACGGTCGCCGATCTCAAGGACCTCCTCGAGGTAGTGCGAGATGTAGATGATGCCCAGTCCCTTTTCCGCCAGCCGGCGCACCAGGCCCAGTAGGTGCTCCGTCTCGCTCTGGCCGAGCGAGGCCGTGGGTTCGTCGAGCACCAGGACCGACGGCTCGAAGCTGAGCGCCCGCACGATCATCGTGAGTTGTCGCTCCGCTGGCGAGAGATCCGCCCCCAGCGCATCGGGGTCGAGCCCGACGCCAAGGTCGTCGACCAGCTCGCGAACCACGCGGCGCTGGTGGCTACCGTCGACGACGCCGAGCCCGCTCGTCGGCTCCTTGCCCAGGAAGATGTTCTCGGCCACCGACAAGCTGGTGACGATGTCCGCGTCCTGATAGATGGTGCTGACACCAAGCGCCAACGCGGTGCGTGGCGTGAGGTGGTCGTGCGGCTCTCCGGAGATCCGGACCGTGCCTCGATCCGGTCGTTCGACGCCGGCCAGGATCTTCATCAGCGTGGACTTGCCAGCGCCGTTCTCACCGACCAGGCAATGCACTTCGCCGGCGTACAGGTCGAAGCTGACGTCGACGAGGGCGCGCGTACCCGGATACGTCTTGGAGATGGCCTCGAGAGAGAGGACCGGCCGCTCGGTTCGCGTCTCCGCGACCGAACGCCCGGTCCCTTCAGCTTGCGCGATCAAGGGTGAGCAGGGTGGCTCTAGGGACTAGCGACCCACGAGCAGTTCGGGGTAGTGGGTCTCGGTCAGCTCCCAGTAGATGTCGTCGGGGATCCACGGAACGACCTGGGTGGGGTCGTCCATGTTCGCCTCGGTGACCTCGATGACCGGCAGCACGATGTGCTGGTTGATCTCATCGGTGCAGCCGCTCACGTAGTTGTTGAGCGCGTGATAGGCGACGAAGCCCTCCCAGCCGGGGGAGCTGCTGATGGTGTAGTGCAGCGAACCGTCCTGCAGCAGCTGGACGCCGACATCGGGATCGCCGTTCTGCGCGAAGACCTTGATGGGGTCGTTCAGCGCACCCTCGTTGCGGAGCATGCGGATGACCGCGCTGGCCATGTCCTCGTCCATGACGAAGAGGAGGCCGAAGTCCTCGCCTGCGAAGAGCAGGTCCTGGGCCAGCTGCGCGGCGTTGTCGGGGCTGTAGCCGGTCTCCTGGATGCCGACGAGCTCGTTGACGCCCAGCTCTTCAGCCTTGGTCGTCATGCCCTCGTTGATCTTCTCGCTCGGCGGAGAGCCGAAGATGCCGGTCAGGATGTAGAAGGCCTCGCCGGGATGGTTGTCGGCCATCCACTGGGCATAGGACTCACCCATGCCGACCCAGTCGAAGTCGACCGAGGCGACGTGGTCGGTACCGTTGGCGATGACCGTGCCCACGCTATCGGTGAGGACGACCGGGATGCCAGCGTCGTTGCCGGCGTTGGCGGCCGCGGTCGCACCAGCCTCGGTGGACGAGAACATGCTGATGCCGTCGACCTCTTCGTTCACCGCGTTGGCGATGTTCTGGAGTTCCTTCTCGGCGTCGTAGGCGGTGTCGTACTCGATGACCGTATTGCCGTCTGCCTCAGCCGCGAACTTGAAGCCGTCGACATCTCGCTGGTACCAGGTGTCCGGTCCGGGCTTGATGTAGGCGTACGTCTTGCCGCCGGCGGTCGGGTCACAGGCCGCGGCGTCGTCCTGCGCCACCGCCGGTGCCGCTCCAGCGAGCATCGAGCCGGCCAGGACCGCGCCACTGACAAGGGCGATGCGCGCGTGCGCGCGAGTAGGGGAACCAGCAGTCATCAGTAACTCCTCACTCCTGCTTGGACCGAGAGCATCCGGGAATCCGGAGCCCGGGGGCCCTCATCGTGACACGCACTGTCAATCGAGGATCGACCAACGTGCCGCCATGGATGGGCGCGCTCAGCGACGCCCGCTCAGGCCTCGCTGTGGGCGATCGCCTCGCGCCAGCGACGCACCGATTCCACGAGGTCGGTGAGCGTTTCATCATCGGGCGCCTCGAAAGCGGGCATGACCTCGAAGATGAGCGGCGCCGTCGATCCCGGCCCCAGAGCCTCGAGTACCGCCGCTGGACGGATCCGTCCCGTCTCATCGTGCTCAGGGGTGAACGGCCAGTGCCGGTCACCGTGGACGTCGGTCTGCTGGATCTGGATGACCGCTGCCCGCTGGCCCAGCCGTCGCAGCCAGGCATAGGGATCACGCTCCTCCCCCTCGGTCCCCGGCACGCACATGTGTCCCACGTCGAGACACAGCTGGAGCGGGACGTGCTCGTCGTCACCATCGGTGATGAGTGATTCGATGTCGGCCATCGTCGACGGCTCGCGCCGGGCGGCGAGGTTCTCGACGAGGAACCCCTGCAGCCCGCGGCGTCGAGCTGACGCTGCGAGTCGGTCGAGGCGCATCCGTAGCTCGTCCCAGAGCTTCGAGCGTCGCTCCGCATCAGCCCAGTCAGGGACGCTGAAGGCACCGACATGCCCGCCGACCGACTCGGCGCCGAGCCGCGACGTGAACTCGATGGCGATCTCGTACCAGCGCTCCGCCGCATCCCGTTCGCGCACGTCCGGGTGCAGGAGCAGGTTCGAGGAATAGCCGGCGACGCCGGTGAAGGCCGAGTGGATGGCGATCCCGTGCCGATCCGCCGCCTCCCGGTGCTCGACGGCCACGCGGGCCAGCGTGTCGCCGTCCTGGGTCAGGTCGACGAGGTCAAGTGAGACCTGGACCAGATCGAGGCCGAGCGTGTCACGCACGACCGGGGCCCAGTCCGCGGGACGTGGCCAGCGCTTGACGGCGAAACAGGTGTTGATTCCGAGCTGGACCATGTCACTTCCTCCGGCGGGCGGGACAGCCGAGACGATATCAGCAGGAACGATCGAGGCGGGCTCGCAGATGGTCAGGGCCTTCGGCATCGAGCCGAACGACGCTGCTGGTCTAGAACTTGCCGCTGTTGGGCTGTGGGCCCTCCGGCATCGGCTCCATGTTGTCCCAGTGCTCGACGATCTGGCCATCCTTCACCCGGAAAAGGTCGAAGACGGCCAGCTCCTGGCCCAGGAACACGTGGCTGTAGACCATCACGAAGTCACCCTGGCCGATGATCTTGAAGACGTCGCGATAGACCATGTCGCTGCCGGGGCCGGCCATGAACGCCTGGAGGGCCTCCAGCCCGTCGGGCACCCGCGGGTCGTGCTGGATGTACCTCTCGGCCGAGACGTAGTCGACGATGCGCTCGGTCCGGTGGTGGACCAGGACGTCATCGACGAACGATGCCACCAGCGCCTTGTTCTCCTCGGTCTTGTCCTCATCGCTGATCCGCGTGGGGCCGTCGATCTGGGTGTGACCGTTGGCGGAGGGCTCATCGCTGTAGGCGGCGATGACGTCCCAGTGCTCGACGATCCTGTCGTTCTGGTCGGTATCGAAGAGGTCGGTCGTGACCCACTTGGCGGCGCCGTCGTTGATGTCCTGGTAGACGTGGACGAAGACGAAGTTCCCGTCCACGAGCGAACGGACCACCCGGATATCGCGCTTGGGGTTGTTCCGGACGAACGGCTCGAAGAAGGCTACGAAGCCCTCGACGCCGTCGGCCACGCCGGTGCTGTGCTGGGTGTAGCGATCGCCGGTATAGGCCTCGACCGCGCAGCGGACATCGCCGTCACGGATGCCTTCCATGTACAGGGCCGTCGCGTTGGCGAGCTTCTGGTTCATGCGTGTCCTCTGCTTCCGAGACATTCGGGGGCGACTAACTGGAGGGTGCCAGCGCGATGAGGGTGTCCCTCGCGGCCCGTCAGCCTGTGCGCTGCCGGGCCGTTGCTCTCAGGCAGCCCACTCCTTGGCGAGGGCGCCCAACAGGTCGACGTAGTCGAGGTCGTGAGGCATGAAGTCCTGGAGCACGATCATGTCGACCCCAGCGTCTGCGTAGGCGCGGATCGTGGCGGCCGCCTGGTCTGGTGTACCGACGGCCCAGGAACCGCCCCGCTCCGACGTGAGCGACGCCGCGCTCTCGAGTTCCAAGGTCTCGACGATGTCGGCGATGCGGCGGTCGGCCTCGCCGCGATCGGCGCCGATAGCGGCGGCACACAGCACGGATGTCATGACCTCGCCCGGGTCGCGGCCAACGGCTGAGCAAGTGTCGCGGAAGCGACCGAGGGTCTCGGCCGTGCCGGCGGGATCGATGGTGTTGAGGTTGAGATGGTCGGACCACCGTGCGGCCGTGCGCAGCCCTCGCGGCTTGCCGACGGTACCCATGATCAACGGGATCCCCGGCTGTCTGTACGGGCTTGGGCGCGTACCGCGTGTCCTCCACCGTGTAGTGCTCCCCGTGGAATGACCAGCCCGGCGCCTCGGTCCAGAAGCCGCGCACGACCTGGAACTGCTCCTCCATCATCTCGATGCGAGTGGTCCAGTCGTGGAAGGCCAGGCCGTGGCGCGTGTGTTCGGCTTCGTTCCAGCCGGCGCCCAGGCCTAGCTCCACGCGACCGCCGCTCATCTCGTCGATGGTGGCCACGACCTTGGCCACGTTGGCCGGATGTCGGAACGTGACCGGCGAGACCATCGTCCCGTGCCGCAAGGTGGAGGTCTCGTGCACGAGGCCCGCGATCGTGGCCCAGGCATCGGTCGTGTGCTTGCCCGCAGGGCCGGGGAACGACTCGTAGTGGTCGGACCGATAGAGGGTCTCGAAGCCGGCGGCCTCGGCGTGCTGCGCGATCTCGACGTGGGTCGACCAGTCGACGTCTTGCTGGTTCTCGATCATCAGGGCGAAACGCATACTCACCTCTTGCCGGGCTGCCAATCGCGGTCGTTGCCGCCAGCCCATGGTATGTCGGCGCTGCGCTTGGAATCGGTCTGGTCCATCGTCTCACTGGGGTTCTGTTGCAACCGGCTTGCCGGATCGCGCGACTCGACAACGGGTCTTGATCAGCGCAGCGTCGGGCGAGATCGGGTACCAGACGCACCTGGCTCTCGCGCCCGGGAGACGATGAAGCCCCGGACTTCATGCCCGGGGCCCATCGCGTTAGCGGACGGGTTTGCAGCTCCCGCCCGATTCGATCAGGTCGCTATTCGGCCTTGGGGCACGCGAACGTGTTGCAGACCTCCTGTGCGTTGTCCGGCGCGACCGTGTCGAACGGCAGCACCAGCCACAGCGGCGGATTGGTGCCGTTCACGAGCAGTTCATAGGCCCAGTCGATGGCCTGCTGGCCGCCGGTGGGATAGACGAACGTGACGCCAAGCCTGCCGTCGAGGACGGACATGATGCCGCCGTCGGGGGTCGGCAGGGCGTCGATGCCGATGAACAGGACCTCGCTAGCGTCGATGCCCGCGTCCTGGGCGGCGATGTATGCGCCCTCGGCCATGGGGTCGTTGTGTCCATACAGGACGTCGACATCGGGATGGGCCTGGAAGGCAGCTGCCGCGGACGGCACGGCCTTCTCACGCAGCCAGTCGGCGTTCTGCGAGAAGACGATGTTGTCCTCCGCCAGGCCACCGGCCTCGAGACCCATACGGAAGCCGTCACCACGGTCCTTGGCGGGCGGAGCGCCCTCCAGGCCGCGGATCTCAGCGATCTTGCAGGCGTCGCGACCGTTGTCCGCGCACCACTGGGCCGCATACTCACCGGCGCCCTGGCCGATGGCCACGTTGTCGGCGCCGATGAACATGGAATAGTTGGTCTCGACCAGGTTGCGGTCGAGCACGATGACCGGGACGCAGTCCTCCCAAGCCTCCTTGACGATGTCATTCAGGGGAGCCGCCTCGTTGGGGGAGATGATCAGCAGGTCGATGCCCTGGATGAGCAGGTTCTCGACGTCACTGACCTGGTCGGCATTGTCCTGGGCGGCATCCTGGAAGACGATCTCGATCTCGGGATAGCCTTCCGCCGCAGCGGCGAGCTGGCTGTCCATGGCCTCGCGCCATGGCTCGGCGCGGTTCGCCTGCGACATGCCCACAAGGTACGTGTCCTTGGCTTCCGGCATCGGACAATCGGCGGGCAGCGGGCCGTCGGCTCGCGCGTCCTCCTTGACGGTGCCGCCACCGAGCTGATCGTCGGTATACGGGGTCCAGGCGTCTGCGGCCAGGGCAGCGGACGCCGAGCCTACGGTCAGCGCGGCTGTGAGCGCGCCGACGAGGATCTTCTTGGTCATCCTTGGTTCCTTTCAGGTAGACGTACGTGACTGGAACTCGGCTCGTGATCGTACTTCTGTCAGGTGCCACCCCCTCGTCGCGTGATCCGGTGCTCGACGTGGTCGTCGGTATGCATCGGCTGTCCTTCGCGTGATGACCGAGAACGCAGGTTCGTCGCTTCTCCTCCTCGTGCTACTCGTCTGCCAGGCGTGGACGCATCTGCTGAAGCGCTACCGCACCCACCACTAGCATTCCCTTGATGATCAACTGGGCGTTGCTGTTCACGTTGTTGAGGCTGAGCATGTTGTCGAGGATGCCCAGGATGAATGCGCCCGCGACGGCGCCGGCGATGGTCCCTCGGCCGCCCATCAGACTGGCACCGCCGATGACCACTGCCGCGATGGCGTTGAGCTCGTAGCCCACGGCTTCATTGGGACTGCCCTGGTCGAGCTGTGCCGCATGCACGATGCCAGCCATGGCGGCGAAGAAGGCGCAGAGCATGAAGGCCATGATCTTGATGCGAGAGACGGCCAAGCCTGACAGTCGTGCAGCGACCTGATTGCCGCCGATCGCGTAGAGATACCGACCCCACGTCGAGTAGCGCAAGACCAGGGCCATGATGGTGGCCACGCTGAACATGATGAGCGCCGGTACCGGGAGCTGCGGGAGCGCGTCGTGCACATCCAGGCGCTGGCCGATGACCTCGAACATCGGGTCGGCCCCGCCCTCGCCATAGGAGATGGGCACGGCGATATCGTTGGACCAGATATGGGCGATGCCGCGGGCTACGCTCATCATCGCCAGGGTGGTGATGAAGGCGGGAACTCGGAAGCGCTCGCTCAGCCAGCCGTTCCACCAGCCGATGAACAGGCCCAGCGCCAGGATGACCATGACCGCCGCGTACCAGGGCACGAGGTCGCGCATGAGCAGATAGGCCACGCCTGTAGCGCCGAGGGCCACGACCGAGCCGACAGAGAGGTCGATGCCGCCGATGATGATGACCAGCAGCATGCCCACCGCGAGGATCCCGGTCTCCGAGACGTCACGCGCGACGTTGCTCAGGTTGCGCTGGTTGAGGAACAGGATGCTGTCGTCGCGCGTGGGCGAGAAGACGATGGCCAGCACGATGACGATGAAGAGCCCGAAGAACGGCTGGAAGCGGAAGACGAGCGAGACCGACTTGGCCACGCGCGGGTTGTCCATCCAGGCGCCCACGGACTCGCGCAGTCGTTGCAGCCAGTTCACCTCGCTCGAGACGGTCTGCAAGGACGCGGTCGACCGCACTGCGAAGCGCTGGATGATGAGCACGGCTGAGGCGAAGCACGCCAGCCAGAACCCGACGCCGGTGTGCTGCAGCAGTTGCACCGGCGAGTCGCTGTCGTCGAGGAAATACAGCACGAAGTAGGCGAAGGTGATGAGCCCGCCGACCGGCACGAGGGCCGAGGCCCAGCGGAGACCCCAGCGCTCGCTGGTCGTGATGTAGAGGCTGACGCCGGCGACCACGGCCCCAAGAGGCACGAGCAGCAGCCGCCATCGCGTGTCCGCGAGGTAGGCGCTGAGATCCTCCGACAGCGGCGGCGAGCCTGAGAAGAGCAGGCTGATCGCGCTGACATCGACGCCTTCCTCGCTCATCCATGGCAACGCGAAGAAGGCCAGGGCCACAGCCACGATGCCGCCAAGACAGAGGACGTCGACCGGCGTCAGGCGAGCGCTCCTCCAGCCCCGTGGCGTGGCCCTTGCGGATCGCTGGCTCATCGGTGCTACCCCTGCGGCTGGGCGCCAGCCAGGAGGCTGTCGCTGGGCTTGTCGGTGAAGCGAGTGGCCGCTTCCATGATGGCTTCCTGGTCGAACGCCTCCCGCTCGAACTGACCCGTCAGGCGACCGTCGCAGAGCACATAGATGCGGTCGCAAACAGCTAGCAGCTCGGGCATCTCGCTCGACACCAGTAGGAAGGCCGTGCCGTTCTTGGCCAGCTGTCCAACCAGCTGGTAGATCTCGGCCTTGGCGCCCACGTCGATCCCTCGCGTAGGTTCGTCGAGGAGGAAGAGCGAGATCTCGCTCAGCAGGAACTTGCCGATGACGACCTTCTGCTGATTACCGCCGCTGAGGCTGGCGACCATGGTGTCGATGCTCGGAGTCTTGATGCTCAGGTCTTCCACGACGCGGCTAACGGCCTGCTTCTCAGCGCGCTGGCTGATGACGCGCAGCCGATTGGTGAACTGGCCCAGCGAGGCCAGCGTGGCGTTGGCTGTCACTGACTGCTCCAGTACCAGGCTCTGCAGCTTGCGGTCCTCGGCCACCAGCCCCAGGCCGCGGGCGATGGCGTCCTGTGGCGAATCGAAGACGACCCGCTGACCCTTGAGGAAGATGCTGCCGCTCAGGCTCTCGGGTGGGTATGCCCCGAAGACGGCCTCCAGTAGCTGGGTGCGTCCGGCACCCATGAGGCCGGCCACGCCCACGATCTCGCCCTCGCGTACGTTGACCGAGACATCGTCGAGCACATGCGTGCGGCCCTGGCGGTAGGTCAGGTGCTCGACCCGCAGGACCTCCTCGCCTGTCTCAACGGGCACCTTGGGGTAGAGCTCGTCCAGGTCCCGACCGACCATCAAGCTGATGAGCTCGCGGCGGGGCAGTTCCGCGGCCCTGCCATGGCCCACAACGCGGCCGTCACGCAGGACGGTGATGCGATCGGTGATGGCGTAGACCTCGTCGAGCCGGTGCGAGATGTAGACGACGGCCACGTCGTGCTCGCGCAACCCTCGGATGACACCGAAGAGGTACTCGACCTCGCTATCGCTGAGCGCTGAGGTCGGCTCGTCCATGACGAGGACCCTGGTATCGAGACTAAGAGCCTTGGCGATCTCGACCAACTGGCGTTGGCTCACGCGCAGGCGGTCGATGGTGCGATCCGTGTCGATGTCCAGCCCGAGGCGTGACATCAGTTCCTCGGCCGCCTTGCGCATGGCGCCCCGGTCGATCGTGCCCAGACGGGTCTTCATCTCGCGACCCAGGAAGATGTTCTCGAAGACCGACAGCTCCGGCACCAGGTTCAGCTCCTGGTGGATCATGGCTACACCGCTGTCGATGGCCTCGCGTGTGCTGTCGAAGGCGACCGGTTCGCCATCGAGCAGCATCGAGCCGTCGTACTCGGTATAGATGCCGCTCATGATCTTCATCAGGGTGGACTTGCCCGCACCGTTCTCTCCCACCAGGCCGTGGACCTGGCCCACGTGCACGTCGAACGAGACGTCGTCGAGGGCGACCACGCCAGGGAAACGCTTGGTGATGTTGCGCATGACCATGTGAGGCGGCACAGCCGTGACCCCCATCGCTCCCCCATCAGCCGGTCGCGGGTCGGTCATCGCGAGGTGGTGGCGATGATGATGCCCACGGCTCGCTCGGCCGCCATCGCGCCAAAGCTGGCCGCCTCTCGCTCAGGACTCTCATCGGTGCTGGAGAGCATCAGCGTGTAGCCGTGGCGCTGGGCCACATCTTCGGCACCGCGGGTCACGGCGGTGAAGAAGGGATTGCCGATGTCGCCGCTGACCAGGCCCAGAATGCGAGCGGTATCCGCGCGCATGTTGCGGGCCAGGTTGTTGGGGATGTACTCCAGGTCGTCAGCGGCATCGATGATGACCCTGAGCGCGGTGGTGCTGACCTGTCTGGGATCTCCTGAAAGCGCGCGTGAGACCGTCGCGACGAATACCCCGGCCCGCTCTGCGACATCAGCCATCGTTGGCATCTGCGGTCCCTGGTCCCCTCCCCGGGATGCGTCTCATGAAACCGATCTCGGGTCCCTGACGCGCATGCCCAACGTGATCCACGCATGATTCGAACGCCACGCAAGACCTCTGCCAAGGGTAGTGAAACCGATTACATGACTGAAGTCAATGATCCGGCTCTCGCCCATCGCACGAGTTCGATACACTGAATCCGGCATCCGATGTCGAACGCCCAGCGATCCCACTTGTGCCCTGCGCAGCAGCGTGAGTTGCGAATAGGGCATCGTCAATCCGGTGCGGCTCGAGCGCTCGTTGATCGGCGCCGACGACGTGCTCCTCGGGCGCGAGGCCGGCAGCCAGGCCGCGGCGGCGGCCCCAAGAGCGCGAAAACGGCGGTCAGTCCTGCCAGCAGGCGGGCACGGGTGTCGTCTCGGGTCCGGGCTCCCAGCTCGGATCACGCCAGCCGGCCACCGTCTCCGACCCACGCTCGATGACGATCTCGCTGGAGGCCGTGACCCAGGCGATGAGCTGCTGGACCTGACGGTCGCTGAGATGGCCCTTCGGCTGCTTATAGGCGAGCATGAGGCTGGCCGGATCGCCACAGACGTAGCTGCCACCCTCGGTCAGCAGCTCGTCGATGAAGAGCGGATCGAGATAGCCGCCGCCAGGCTCACCGGCCGGCGTCAGAGCCTCGAAGAGCTTGGCCTGATCGTTGAGGGTGGGACCAGTCCCGCCCTGGCCGTCGGGGCCATGACACGCCGCGCAGTTGATCTGGTACAGGCCGAAGCCACGCGCGACGTCGGTGACGAGCTGGGCCTCGGCCGAACCGTCGTCGACCGGCGTCGGCGTGCGCGTGGCCGATGCGGATGCGGTCGCTTGGGATGGGCTGGGCGGGTCGGTGGCTGTGAGCGGAGCGGAAGACCAGTCACTGCCCGTCTCGCTGGTGCATGCCACGGCCACCATGGGCAACACGAGCAGCGCGACCCAGACCAACGGCTGAGTCCTCACTACTGGCCCTGATCCTGGGTAACGACGCTTCGCTCCACGATGCACCACCCCCCGTTCGTGCGTTCGCTCTACCCATGGTGCCACGCACGGAGGCGTACGGACCCGGATGTGCCGCGACTGACTCCTCCGCTGGGGATGGTGGGCAGCGCCAGGCCACCGCTACGCCAGCGGCACCCGGCGTGAGGCACTTGCCCTAGGGCAGCAACACCGTCGATCCGGTGGTCTTTCGAGCCTCGAGGTCTCGATGTGCCCGCGCCGCATCGGCCAGCGGGTAGGTCTGGTTGATCTCGATCTTGACCGAGCCGTCCTCGATGGCCTCGAAGAGCTCGTTCGAGCCGGCCACGAGGTCCTCGCGCTCGGCGGTGTAGTCCATGAGCGTCGGTCGGGTCAGGTAGAGCGAACCCCTGGCCGCGAGTTCGACGGGCGCGAACGGCGGTACCGCCCCCGAGGCGTTGCCGAAGCTGACCATCGTGCCGAAGCGCTCAAGACTGTCGAGTGACGCATCCCAGGTGTCCGCCCCGACTCCGTCGTAGACCACGGGCACGCCGACCCCATCGGTCAACTCGCGAACGCGTGCGGCCACTTCTTCGCGGCGATAGTCGATGACGTGGTCGCAACCATGCGCCCGCGCGAGCCCAGCCTTCTCCTCGCTCCCAGCGGTGCCGATGACGGTCGCGCCCAGGCTCTTGGCCCACTGGCAGGCGATGAGCCCAACGCCACCGGCAGCGGCGTGGAAGAGGATGGTCTCCCCGGCCTCGAGGCGGTATGTCCTCCGAAGGAGGTACCAGGCCGTGAGCCCCTTGAGCATCGCGGCTGCCGCGGTGCCCTCGTCGATGGTGGCGGGCAGGCGTACCACTCGGGCAGCCGGCATCAGCCGCTCCTCGGCGTACGCGCCCAGCGGTCCGGAGGCGTAGGCCACGCGGTCACCCACGGACAGGTCCGCCACCTCCGACCCCACGGCCTCGACGACGCCGGCAGCCTCCAGGCCGAGTCCGCTCGGCAGTTCGAGCGGGTAGAGCCCACCGCGGTGGTACGTGTCGATGTAGTTGAGGCCCACCGCGGAGTGCCGGATGCGGACCTCGGCGGGACCGGGATCACCGACGTCGACCGTCTCCCAGTTGAGGACCTCGGGGCCACCGGTGGCGTGGATGCGAACGGCGTTGCTCATGACCCCAGTCTACCTGCCGGTCGGGGCTTGACTAACGAAACGCGCCGTATCATAATGAATTACGAAACGAGCCGACTAGTAATTGATAGGAGTCACGACGTGGCCTTCCCCACCACCGCCGAGCAGGACCTCACCACCCGCGAGCTGAACGCCCGTGAGCACGCCCGTGCCGTCGACCTCATCGAGTCGGCCGAGCGCAGCGCTCCCTACTGCCTCTGTGGCGCCCACATGTTGGCCGTCGCCGACGAAAGCGATGCCGTCTGGCTGGAGTGCTCCGAGCGCGGCCGCGAGCGCAACGCCCTCAGCGCTCTCTACGCCAAGCTCACCGGCTGGACCCACACCCGACGCATGATCATGGACCAGCCGGGCCGGTAGCTAACGCTCCCTCCCCCGCCAGGCACGACCCGCCTTCGACCCAAGGCGGGTCGCTCGATTCCCGGTGCCCGCCACACGTCCGGGCTTCGTGACTGTCCTTCGCCGTGAGCCCGCACCGTAGACCTCGCGCAGACGGTCGATCGCCTCCAAGAACGCCAGCCGAGCCGAGCGGGTCACGGGCCCCTCCGTGGCTCGCTCATCCTGTGACCGATGGACCGTGCACGACGGCGCGCGAAAGGGAATCATCGGAGCGTGAAGACCGACGACTCGGGCTGGAGGGCGCTGCCTGCGCCGGCGCTGGCCTTTCGACTGTTGCACATCACATGGGGCATCGTGGCCATGGGCGCGTTGGCCAACGTCTGGATGCATGCCGCGCGCCGCACCCGGAGCCGACTACTGTGGGCAGGGGTCGCGATGCTCGTTTCGCAAGCTGCGGGTCTGGTCATCGGCCGAGGCGACTGCCCGCTCGGGCCGTTCCAACGCAGACTCGGTGACCCGGTCCCGATGTTCGAGTTGGCCCTGCCGCCGCGCGCAGCCAAGGCCTCCATCCCCACGCTCTTCGTGATCGGCGTTGCCGGCCTGGTCCTCCTTCTGATGCGCCCACCGATGAAGGCGCGACCGACCTAGCCTTCGGTCGGCTCCATCATCTCGAGCAGCTTCGTGGTGGTGTTCCAGTTGCGGATGGTCATGCGCTGGTAGAACGGGTGCGAGGCGATCTTCGAGAGCCCGCTCTTGGATGCCAATGCGGCCTTGCGGCTGACGTAGACGACACCCGGGCCGGGCCACGCGTCGTCGACGCCATCGCGCAACTTCAGGACCTCGAGCACCTCCTCGGACGTCAGTGGCGGCAACAGGAAGAGCACGTCGTAGCGGTAGGTGTCCCTGTCCGTGCCGAAGCCCGACGGGGCAGCGTCGACCACGGCCTCCAGCTCGGACCGATCCCGCAACTCCACCGTCGCGGCGTAGTCGAAGGCCTCGGCCAACAGCCGCTCGAGTGCTCCCCGGAGAGCCTCGCGATCACGTTCGCCGGACCCGAAGACGACGTTGCCGCTCTGGATGTACGTGCGCACATCGTCGTAGCCGGCATCCTTGAAGCAGACCCGCAGATCGGCCATCAGGATGCGGTTCCGCCCACCGACGTTGATCCCGCGCAGCAATGCCACGTGCCTCGTCCTCATCGCCGCAGGATAGACGGGTGACTCATCGGCAGCATCGGCTGGGACCATCGACGGGTGTCCGGTCGCGGTCGGCGCTCGTACCGTTCCGGCCATGGATACACGCACGCTTGGCTACGTCGGCCTTGGCGTCCTCGCCGGCATCGTCGTGGCGACACTCATCGGCATCTCACCGGTCATCTGGATCGCGGCCGCGATCGTGGCTCTCGTCGGCACCGCGGCCATTCTGATGGCCCGATCCGACGGCTCGAACGACGCCGCTCGCATGCTCGCCCACGAGGCACCAGCGACCCCGGCACCGCTGCCCGCACGCACATCCGATGTCGAGATGGAGCTCGTGAGTGAGGCTGACGCGTCGGTCGACACGCCCGCCGTCTGGCTCCACCGCCGTGGCGGCCGTCGGGTGCACCGCTTCGAAACCCCCGATGGCTGGGTCGTCGAGCGCGTCTCGACCAAGGATCCCGACAACCCCAGGAAGCGCGTCATCGGTGATCCGTTGACGCTCACGAGCGAGGCCGACGCCATCACCGCCGCCGACGAACTGGCCCAGGGACAGGCCCCGACGACGCCCGTTCTCGACCGGCCCGTTCTCGTCGCAGCCGAGGCCTAGACGCGCCCTACGGCCACGGCCACGTCGAGATCCAGCGCGCCAGCACGAGCGAGAGGCCGTACAACGCCGCGACGGCGATGACCCCGAGGGCGGTCGTCACCCGCCGGCTGCGTCCGCTCGGGTAGAGCCACCAGCCGAAGATCCGGTCGGCAGCCGGCACCAGGACCCATCCGAGCGCCGCGACCGAAGCGATGTTGGCCAGGAACAGCGCCAGCCAGAATGGCACGCCGTTGCCCACCAACAGCGGGTCCTGCACGAAGAACGCGGTCAGGAAGACCATCGGGTAGAGCACCAGCAGCACCAGCATGTTGCGTTTCCAGGCCGGCGCCGCGCTTCCCTCCCCGCCGGTGTTGAACCAGGCGTCGAGCTCGTTGCGCACGATATGGACGCGGGCACGCTCATCGAAGGAGGCGCCGTCGGCGAGCAACTCGGCCCGCTCCCGGGATGAGAGCCAGGCACGCATGTGGGCATCGGTGTCGTAGCTGAGGATGGCGATCCAGTCGTCCTGGATGCCGGTGATCGGGGGCTCGACCTGGTAGCTGATGAAGCCCTCGAAGGCCGCCTGGGCCGCGGCCACACGCGTCGACCAGTCGAGGAACTCGTCCTCGTGGCCGGGGTCGACGCGCGTCGTGAACAGCGCCGAGACGACGCCGCGGCGCCGGGGATCAGAGGTGTAGAGATGGATGTCGACCTCTCCGGTCGCGACCGACTCGACCTCAGCGAGCAGCTGTCGATGCTCCTCGGAGTGGACCCACGAGCTCGCTGCCGCGCGGTCGACGAAGCGGTGCACCAGGACCCAGTCCTCGTCGAAGCCCGGGGTCGGGCGCGTGAGGTCGTAGTCGATGTGGCCCTCGCTGACCTGGGCCTGGCCGTTGTAGCGCCGGAGCCACTCCTCGAAGGCCTCGCGCTGGCTGGCTCGCACGTCGACCTGCGTGACGACGAGCTCGGGCGCACCCGGCTGTGCCATCAGATCCTGCCGGGTCCAGCTTCGGGGTTCGGTCACCTCGATCGATCACTCACGGGTCAACCGTACCTGACGAGAAGGGCCAAATGGACGGCTGCGCAAATCCGGTCGCCGTGCGAGATTCCTCGTGGTCGCATCCTTCTCGAGGGACCGCGAACGATGTCGTCGTTGCCGGGTCACACCTGGCAAGGGACCGACGGCCAGCCGCACGAAACGGGTCGCCCCAGCCGAACTCCGAGCACATCGAGTCGGGACTCGCGCCGAGCGTGACTGCTGCAGCCGGACCCATCGCGGACCACCCTCGAACTGCCGTGGGATGAAGACCACCGCCCATAGCCGTGGCCGCACTCGACCGTGACTTCGCCTGCGCGAAGTGAGAGCGGAGCGGGCACTCGATGTCTCCATGGCCGGGCGGAGGCCAAACACGTACGAGCGATCCGCCTTGCGCATGCCACTCCGCCACCTCCGATACCTCGTGCTCGCGGCCCTCGCTGTGGCCATCCTGCTGCCGGCCCCAGCCGGCGCGGCTCTCGATGGCGCCGTCGTCGCGACCGACAAGATGGCCGCTGCCGAAGCTCGGCTCCTGCGTGAGATCAACGAGATCCGCGCGATGAACGGCCGAGCCCCGCTGCGCCTGGACAAGCGCACCAGCCACGTCGCCCGTTCCCGCTCGCTGGACATGGCCGCAAAGCGCTACTTCGACCACACCGAGCCTGATGGCGACGAAGCCGAGGACATCCTCGATCGGCGGGACATCGAGGCCAGGGAGGTGACCGAGAACATCGGCCACACCGTGGGGCTCACGCTCAAGGCCGGGTCGAGCCGGATGGCCGACTGGTGGTATCACTCGCCGCCACACCGCGTGCAGATGCTGGCGAACGATGTCAACTACGTGGGCATCGGCATCGCTCGATACGGCAGCCGCTTCACGTACACCGCGATCTTCACGCGTTCACCCGACAAGACCAGCCCGCGTGTGGCCGTCGAAGCGAAGCGCTGGTACAGCGGCGCTGATGGCACGGAGATCATGCTCGACTGGCATGGCGTCGATCCCAAGCTCGCGACCGGCACCGCCGGCATCAAGCGGTTCGAGGTCCAGCGCGTCACCCCGCTCGGCGACTGGGCGCGGGTCGAGACCGATCCACGCAAGTCGAAGGTGAAGCTCAAGACCCTTGGCGGCGGCGACCAGCACGTACGCGTCCGCGCCATCGACAAAGCCGGCAACAAGGGACCTTGGAAGTACGCCCGATTCGACCTTCCCGATACCCTGCCGAGCCGTGTGATGGACGCCACCCCGACGCGCACCCCGACCCTCGACACCGACCTGGCCTAGCCGGCTCGGCCCCCGCCACCGCCCGCTCGGTGCGAGACTGGGAGCTCACCGAGAACCGAGGGAGCCATGGCCTACAAGACGATCATCGAGCCGTTCCGTGTCCATACCGTGCAGGCCATCGACCTGCCCGACCGAGAGGCTCGTGAGGTCGCCCTCGTCCGCGCCGGCTACAACCTCTTCGGGCTCCATGCCGACGAGGTCATCATCGACCTGCTGACTGACTCGGGCACGGGCGCGATGTCCACCCGGCAGTGGTCCGGGATGATGCTGGGCGACGAGTCGTATGCCGGCTCCCGCTCGTTCTACCGCTTCGAGGAGGTCGTGCGCGACCTCACCGGCTACACCGAGATCATCCCCACCCACCAGGGCCGCGCGGCCGAGAAGATCCTCTTCAGTGTGGCCGTCGACGACGGCGACCTGGTGCCCAACAACACGCACTTCGACACCACCCGCGCCAACGTCGAGTACCAGGGCGCGACGGCCTTCGACTGCGTCTGCGCCGAGGGCCAGGACCCGTCGCTCGAAGCGCCCTTCAAGGGCAACGTCGACATCGCACGGCTGCGTGCCACGATCGAGGAGCGCGGGGTCGAGAAGGTGCCGCTGGTGATGGTCACGGTGACCAACAACTCGGGCGGTGGGCAGCCGGTGTCGATGGCCAACCTGCGCGAGGTACGGGCGGTCTGCGACGAGTTCGGCATCCCCATGTTCCTCGACGCCTGCCGCTTCGCCGAGAACGCCTGGTTCATCAAGATGCGCGAGGATGGCTACGCGGACGCGACGCCCAAGGAGATCGCGCAGGAGATGTTCTCCATCGCCGATGGCTGCACGGTCTCGGCGAAGAAGGACGGCATGGCCAACATCGGCGGGTTCCTGGCGCTCAACGATCGGGAGTGGGCGCTGCAGGCGCGCAACCTGCTCATCCTTACCGAGGGCTTCCCGACCTACGGCGGCCTTGCCGGCTACGACCTCGAGGCCATCGCCACGGGCCTGGAGGAGGTACTCGACGAGAACTACCTGCACTACCGCATCCGTTCGACCGAGTACCTCGCGGACACCGTGCACCAGGCGGGCATCCCGACCGTGCGCCCTGCCGGCGGCCACGCCGTCTACCTCGACGCGGCGGCGTTGCTGCCGCATATCCCGGCGCACGAGTACCCCGCCCAGGCGCTGGCCGTCGAACTCTATCGAGCGGGTGGCGTGCGTGGTGTCGAGATCGGCACGGTCATGTTCGGCCGAGCCCGTGAGGGCGAGCCCGACGAGCCAGCGACCATGGAGCTCGTGCGCCTGGCCATCCCGCGGCGGATGTACACGCAGAGCCACATCGACTACGTGGGCGAGGTCATCATCGACGTCGCCTCACGTGCCGCCGACATGCGCGGCTACCGCATCGTCGAACAGGCGCCCTGGCTGCGCCACTTCACCGCCCGCCTGGAACCGCTCGGCTAGGGCACGGGCTGCGGGCCCAGGAGGCGGGGACGACCGTGGTGCGGCTCGCCGACGGTGGTGCATCACGGGGGGTCGTGCCCGGTCGACCGGTCAGGGGTCGCACTCGGTCGACCGAGGAGCGGCCTGCCCGAGGTGCCGCTGTGGACAGATGTCGTCGGAGTCGACCGTAGTCACCCTCGTAGCCACCGATCCGGGGTCCGCGGGACGACCGGCTACCAGCCCTGAGCGTGGCAGGGCATAACCGACGCCGGATGCGAGTGGCGCGGAGGCGCGAGCTGGTCGTGGCGTGCGACTACGGTCGACTCCCACGACGGTTGACCACCGGAACCGGCCCGATGGGCCGATAGCGTCGATGGGGGCGACGACCGGCCACGAGCGGCTGCTAGCGTCGACGGTTGACCACCGGAACCGGCCCGATGGGCCGATAGCGTCGATGGGGGCGACGACCGGCCGGATGGGCCGCTGGCGTCGACGGGGGCGACGACCGGCCACGAGCGGCTGCTGGCGTCGATGGGGACGACGGGGGCGACGACCGGCTACGATCCAGCCGGCCCCCCGGGCGCCGAGAGAAGCGACGCTAGGCGGCCGAATGCCCCGATGCGGACGAGGTCCCGGGGCAGTCCGGCCGTTGAGCCTACGGCAGGGCCGCGATGGCCTCCTCGACCTTCTCGCGCTCACCGAGCGGGTCGCTGATGACCCAGATCGTGTCGGCGCTACCGAAGATGTACTGGAGGTTGTCACCATAGTCGAGCGTGGTGACCGTCTTGCCCGCGATCTCCTCCTCACCGAACTCGACACCGGTGAGAGCTGCGGCCACCGGATCGACGTCCTGGAGCGCATCCTCCGTCTCGGTGTCCTCGCTGATCTCGGGTGGTCGGATGAGGAAGATGTCCTCGAGCAGCCGCTGGGTCAGTTCCTCGCCACCCTCGGGCAGGCGATAGCCCTCGATCTGGACGCCGTCGGCGGTTGCCTCGAGACCCCACCAGGTGATGACGCCCAGCATCTCGGAGGGCGCGATGCCCGCATCGAGGTAGAGGTCCAGGAGCCAGTCCTCGATACCGTCGCCCAGGCGCTCGCCAAGGGTCGGCAGGAACAGCGGCTCGGTGGATTCGTACAGGCCGATACGACGCTGGCCGGCCAGCGAGAGCGGGACATCGGTGAAGAGCGTGTCAGCGGAGGACTCGCCTACGGGGGCGGCGTCCGGCAACTGGTCAAGCGCGTCCCACACGTATTCGTTGCCACCCTGGATGAACCAGGCTGTGTCGTCGTTGAGGTAGATCGTACGGGGATAGACGCCGGGCATCGCCGAGTCGGTCACACGGAGCGTCCACTTGGTGCTCAGGGGGCGCATGATCAGGCCTGGTTCGATGACGTCGCCGACGAACACGTCGACCGCGCCTTCGACCCACTCGCGGGCATCGGTCCCCGCGATGCGCAGGGCCAGCACGACGCCAGGCTCGCCGGGGATCTCCTCACCGGTGAGCTCGTCGAATGACACCTGCTCGTACATGGCGGTCTTGACGCTGACATCCTCGATGGCTGCGCCGGCCGCGTCCACCAGACCCTGCACGCCTTCGACGAAGGCAGGGTCGCCATCCTCGCCGGAGAACAGCTCCAGCCATTCGGCACCGCTGTAGGTCTCGGGGGACAGTAGCTGGCCGCCGAGCATGACCGGGAAGGCGACTCCTCCCTCCACAGCGGCTTCCGTGGCGGGCAGCTCCTGGTCGGCGACCGGGCTCTCCTCGGCGTCCTGGGCCATGGCCGGTAGTGGCAGGGTCAACGCGAAGGCCGCGGCCAGCGCGATGGCGAGAGGTCGGCCGCGACCGCTACGCGAGGTATTCGGGTTGCTCAAGTATTCCTCCTCAGGGCTGCCGGTCCAGACACGGCTGACCGGCGGGCGATGGAGCCAATGTACTCCCGCACGCACGAATCAGGGCGCAGGCGATGCCGGGCTGATGTAGGGCGCCCTAGGAAGTGGCCGGCGAGTTCGCGCGGTATGGCTTGGGCGCGGCCGGCAGGCCACCGCTCTCACCTTCGAGCCGAGCGAGCAGGTCCGTGGGGTCGCACTCCTCACCCTTGGGCAGATCGGGACAGAGCTCGAAGGCCTGGACCTCTTCCCAGGTCACGGTCGGGTACTTGACCGTCTTGCTGGGCTTGGGCGTCGGCGTGGGCTTGGGCTTGGGCGTGGCCTTGGCGGCATCGGCGGCGCGATCCTTGGCGTTCTGACCAGGGATGGTGGTGGTCTTGTCGACGTTCACCACGCCCGTCGGCAGGTACGTCGTCGGGTCGACGTCCTTGCCGTTCCTGAGCAGCTCGAAGTGCAGGTGCGAACCAGTGGACTTGCCCGTGCTGCCCATCTTGCCGATGACCTGGCCGGTGTGCACGAGGTCGCCCGCGCGCACATGGTTCGTGGGTAGGAGATGGCCGTAGATGGAGGTGAAGCCGTCCGGATGGGCGACGTGGACCACGTAGGCGCGACCTTCCCTGTCCCACGGATTCCAGCCGCTATAGGCGACCACGCCGACAGCCAGCGACCGGACTGGCGTGCCGCTGGGGCCAGCCACGTCGATGCCGTCATGGAAGTGTTTGCAGCTGCCCCGCCGGGCGTTGAAGACGACGCCAGTGCAGCCGTAGACCTGGGTGATGCGTCCGGTCGTGGGCCAGGAGAAGGCCCCCGACTGCGCATTCAATTCGACGGCGGCCTGCTGCTCGGCCTTGATCTTGGCGATCTCGGTCATCTGTTTGATGAGGCCGCCCAGCACGGCCGCCGAGCTGTTCCGGCGGGCCAGCACCGATCGACGCTGAGCATCGATCCGGTTCACCGCGGCCTTTCTGGCGTTGATCGTCTTCTGATGGTTGCGGATCCTCGCGTTGACGCTCTTGACCCGCGCCTCTGCGGTTCGGATCTCCTGCCGGATCGTACGCAGCCGTTCGCGGTAGATGTCCGGCGCGGGCGCCAGCTCGGGGCGACCGTATTGACCTTCGACGCGTGCATAGCGCGCTCTGCGTTCCGCGAGCACGGCCTTGGCGGAACGCAGGTCCTTGTTGATGCCGGCCACGCCCTTCTTGGCCTTCTGATAGGCATTGCCAGCGGCGACACGCTGGGACTTCAGCCGCTCCACCTGCGAGTCGAGAGCACGCATCGAGCGCTGGGCGCTGGCCTGGGCCGTGCGGATGCTGACGATCCTCGCGGTGAGGTCCTGGGCCATGACCGGCTGGGCCGCCACGACGATGGAGCTGGCGGCGAGCACGAACGCACAGAAGAGCGCGACCAGTCGTACCGAGACCGTGGACCACGTGGCGCTACCGGCCAAGGGCACTGCTCTCCGCTCCTTCTCTAACCTGGGACGGCCATGGCCGTGGGTGGTCGGCAGGCATGCGGACCCGTCCCGTGGAGCCCGAATCGTAGCGGGCCGCTGTGGAACGTGCGGACTAGCCATTGGTCCGCTGCCATCGGTACGCATGGGCTACGCAGTACTGCTAAGTCAGAGCCTCAAGCAACCATACGCTGAGCATGCCCGCCAGCAGGGTCCAGCCGAACGATCTGGTGCGCCAAGCCACCACCGCCGCGATGGCTCCCGCGACGTACCAGGTGCCGAATGGTCGGAAGTCGCCGGCGTCGAGGAAGAGCGTCTGGGCGACCAGGCCGGCCAGCACCGCCGGTGCCACGAGGCCGAGCGCCTGCTCCACGCGCGGCGGGATGGTCACGTCGGCGAGGAGCGTGATCATCGAGGCGCGCATGGCCAGCGTGCCCACGGCCACGGCCGCGACGATGAAGAGGTCAGTCGTCATCACGGACCTCCGATCCCTCGTCAGGGACGACCACCACGGGCTCGGCCTCGCCACGCAGCTTGGCCAACATGCCGAAGGCGATGCCGGTGCCCGCACCGATGAGCAGGCCCGTGTTCATGGGCGCGTCCTTGGCGATGAGCGTGACCGAGAACGCGATGGCGGCCGCGATGAGCGCCGCGCGGTCGCGGATCGAAGGCACGGCCAGCGCGATGAACATCAGGGGCGCGGCGAAGCCGACCTGCAGTTCGGGCGGGATGGTGGCACCGATGACCACACCGATGGTGGTGCCGATCCACCACGAACCCGCGAAGCTGAGCCCGGCGCCGACGTAGTACGCGAAGCGCTTCCTCGGCTCCCGCTCGCCCTGGTCGTAGAGCAGGGAGGTGACCGTGGCCTGGTCGGTCATGAAGTGGGAAAGGGGGACGCGCCAACGCCGCGGGAACTGCGAGAAAGCGGGTGCGAGCGCACCCGAATACATCATGAAGCGAGCGTTGATGACCAACGCCGTACCGATGACGATGAACCACGGCGCGCCCTGATCGATGAGATCGCTGATCGCGAGCTGGGAGGCACCGGCGAGCACGAGGAACGAGGCCAGCCAGCCGACGAGGTCGTTCATCGACGACTCGACCACGGTCACGCCGTAGGCCAGGCCGAAGGGGAAGGCCCCGATCGACAGCGGCAGGATCGCCCTGGCACCGGCACGCATCGAGACGAAGCCGAACCAGTCGCGACTCACGGCACGTTCCGATACATGACGTAGTGCGGGACGGTGCTGCCATCAGGCAGCCGGAAGCCGTCGGGCACGGTGCCCACGATGCGGAAGCCGAGGGAGCGCCAGAGGTGGATGGCATTGGCGTTGGTGCTGACGACGGTGTTGAACTGCATCGCGCCATAGCCCAGATCAGCGGCCAGCTCCAGCGAGGCCTCGCCCATCTGCCGGCCGAGGCCGATGCCACGGACATCCGCACGCACCGCGTACGAGGCGTTGGCCACGTGGGCGCCTGGACCGGGGTTGTTGGGCCGGATGACGAACAGGCCCACGACCGCACCGTCGAGCTCGGCCACGAAGCCATGGCCTCGCTTCGGCGGGCACCAGTAGGCCCACAGCTCCTCGTCGCTGATGTCTGGCTCGTAGGCGTAGGTGTCGGCCGTGCGCACCAGCTCGTGGGCGATATGCAGGACTGACTCGCGGTCACCCGCGACGGTCGGGCGGATGGTCACGGGTCTTGGCTCATGGACGCGGCGGGCACTCCCCTCCTCTCGCGCCAGGCGCCGCAGCACACGAGCGTCGAGCTCCTCCTCGTCGAAGAGCCGCTCGATCGAGGCCAGACACGAGAGTGCATCCCCACCGGCGGTCTGTTCGATGACGTCCTCGAGCTCGGCGCCGATGACACGCCACAGGCGCTTGAACTCCGGCATCCGCTGGCGGCCCTCCTCGCTCAGGGAGAGCACCCGGCGCCGGCCGTCGGCCGGGTCCGGCGCGGCCGAGACGAGGCCCTTCGACTCCATCCGTCGCGCCATCTCGATGATCGCGGGGTGGCTGACGCGCAGGGCGATCGCGGCCTCCGTCACCGCCACCTGGCCATGGCGGTCGAGGTACGACAGCAATGCGTGCCAGTTCGGCTCGAGCGGCAGGTCGAGCGTCTCGTAGAGGCGGCGGCCGGCGTCCCCGATACGGTCGGCAAGGCGGCGCGTACGGAAAGTGAAGCCGAGGGTGCCGAGGCTGGCCAGATGGTCCGTCATTCGGGAGTCGGATCGAATCCAAGCAAATGATTACGTAAGTTGTTACACGATAGGGGCGTCGTCAAGCCCGAGCGTTGGCTGTAAAACATGTTTGACACAATGTACGTGATGCTTTACCTTGCTGATGTAAGACAACTTTGACATCAGGAGCCCCGATCATGTCCTTCAAAGCCTCCGTCACGGCCGTCATGCTCGTCGTCCTCGGTATCGTCTACGGCTGGTACTTCGCTCAGGTCCTCATCGAGGCCGGCTCGACCCCGGTCGCGGACATCGCCTACCAGGGCCTGTTGCTGGTGATGGTCGCCATCCTCGTGGTGCTCTCGATCATCGGGGTGGCGATCGTGGCCGTGCTGCGCCGTCGAGAGTCGGACCAGGAGGATGAGCGCGACAAGCTCATCGAGATGCGCGGCGACCAGGTCGGCAGCTACGTGCTCGCGGTGGCCGCGCTCGCAGCCATGGGCCTGGCCATGCTCGAGGGCGAGTACTTCTGGATCGCCCACGCCCTGCTGGCCGGCCTCGTCCTGAGCGAGATGGCCAAGGCCGTGGTCATGCTCCTCGCCTACCGCCGAGGCTTCTGACGATGGGAAAGCCCACGCGGGTGACCAACGACATCCGCCGCCTCCGCTTCGAGCGCGGGGAGATGACCCAGGCCGACCTGGCCGACAAGGTCGGGCTCACGCGTCAGACCATCATCGCCATCGAGCAGGGCAAGTACTCGCCCTCGCTGGAGGTGGCGTTCAAGATCGCGCGGGCCCTCGGCGTGCGCCTCGAGGAGGCCTTCGGCTACCCGGCGGAGGACTGAGCTAGTGGACGAGGCGAGGACCGGAGTCGGTCGGATGGTCGGGCATGTCCTGCTCGAAGTCGTGGCCGATGCGCTCGGCCGTGCGATGGATGGCTTCGTCGATCTCCAGGAACTCGGCCAGACCGCCGAAGTTGGCGTGCCAGTCGAGTAGCTCATGGAAGGCCTCATGGATGACGGCGTCGCGCAGGCCCGCGACCTGTAGCTCGACGAGCACCTGGTCGTCCACACCCTCACCGGTCAGGACCATGCCGATGGCCGATTCGAGCGGCTCACCCTGGTCGAGGCGGCCGATGATCTCGCGGGCCAGCTCGCTCACCGTCTTGGCCATGCGCCACCTCCTCTTTCGTCGTCGCGGGGCACGCCCTTCGCGCCCATCCCGAGGGCTAGCGTAGACGGTCTCGAGCCCATCAGTCGCTCGGCGCGTCGTCCTCGCAGTCGTCCTCCTGGCAGCGCGTCTCGATCGTCTGCGGGCTGCCGTGGGCGACTTCGGCGATGGTGAAGCGACCGGCGTGCTCCTTGTGCGGGTCCTGGATGACGATGCCGAAGGTCTCCATCAGCCGATCGGGCGTAAGCACCTCACGCCCCGCGCCCAGGGCGACGACTCGTCGCGCCAGCAGTAGCACCTGGTCGTACTCCACGGCCTCGGCGATGTCGTGCGTGGCGGTGACGATGGCGGCACCCCGGCGCAGCTCCTCGGCGAAGGCCTTGAGGTAGAGCTCACGGCCGCCCGCGTCGATACCGGCGGTCGGCTCGTCGAGCACGATGAGATCCGCACGCCGGGCCAGGACCTGGGCCAGATACACCCGCTGCAGCTGCCCGCCTGAGAGGCTGCGCATCGGCTCCCTGGTCAGGTGGCTGACACCCATGCGCTCCATGCTCTCAGCCACCAACCGATGGTCCTCCTCATCCATGTGGCCGGTGAGCCCCAGCGCCGGATAACGAGCCATGCGCACGACGTCGATGACGCGGATGGGCAGGATGTAGCCCGAGGAGTGGAACTGGGAGTGGTAGGCGATCCGCTTGGGCGACGCGCCCGGTGGCCGGCCCAGGACCTCGAGCGAGCCTCCCGCCACCGACAGCAGACCCACGAGGGTCCTGATCAGGGTCGACTTGCCCGAGCCGTTGGTCCCCACCAGCGCCACCGAGCCGCCCGGGCGGACCTGAAGATCGATGGATTCGACCACCAGGTCCCGGCCGTATCCCACGGACAGGTTCTGTGCGGAGATGCTCATGGCCGCTGACTCGCGTGTCTCCACCGACTCGCCTGCGGAGACCGCCGCTTGGACCGTGCTCACGAGACGGTCTCGCCGCTGGCGTCGGTCTTGCCGATGTGGACGCCTGAGTCGCGTGCCTGCGTGAGAGCAAAGACGACGAAGAAGACGGCGACCGAGGTGAGCACGACGGTGGCGCCAGCTGCCAGATCGAACCAGTAGGAAAGCAACAGGCCGGCATAGGTGCTGGCGGCGCCGATGACGCTGGCGACGATCATCATCGTGTTGATGCGGCTGACCAGCAGGGCTGCGCTCGAGGCGGGTGCCAGCAGCATGCCGAAGACGAGCAGCGCTCCGACCGTCTGGAAGGAGATCACCACCGTCAGGGCCACGAGTAGCAGCATCAGCAGGTGATAGCGCTTCGACGAGAAGCCGGCGACATCGGCTTGCTCTGGATCGAAGCTCAGCAACAGGAACGGGCGAGAGGCGAAGTAGGTCACGACCAACACAAGGATGGTGGCCGCCAGCATGATCACCACCTGCCCTGAGCTTGTGCCCAGGATGTCGCCGAAGAGGATCGCGGTGACGTCACCCTGAAAGACATCGCTGGCGCTGATGATGACCACGCCAAGGGCGAGCATGGCCACGAAGAGCAGGCCGATGGCGGTATCCGAGGACAGACGCGAGCGGTGCTGCACGAGCGACACCCCGCCGATCATCACGATCGCACCAACCGCCGCCCCGATCATGCTCGGGACCCCCAAGAGGATGGCTGCGGCGATCCCCGGCAGCACGCCGTGGGCCAGCGCGTCACCGATGAAGGCGAGGCCTCGCAACACCACGAACGTGCCGACGACGGCACAGGCGATCGACACGAGCACGCCGGCGACGAGGGCGCGCTGCATGAAGGCGTTGCTCAGGAATGGATCTAGGAGATACTCCAAGTCTGCTCCCGTCGGTGGCGACGGGCCGTGTCAGCACGACCCTGCCGCCACTCGAGCATATCAGCGAGACCGTGTCTCAGTAGGACCCTCGTTCACTCACCGAGTGCCCCTGCGATGGTCACGGCCAGGGTTCGGACGAGGTCCTGGTAATCACCGCCTTCGGGCAGATTGGGCACGTCGATCTCGACGAGTTCGGCGCCGGTGTCGTCGGCTACGGCCTGCGCTACGGCCTGCGGCGTGCCGACCCCGGCGAATACGACCGTGACGCCGTTCTCCTCGATGTCATCGATGAGTTGGGTCAGCTCCCTCGCGGTGGGTGCACCGCTGGTCGTGAGACCGGGGATGACGGTGCCGATCAGCTCGAAGTCGTACTGGTCGGCGAAGTAGCCCATGGACATGTGGCCGGTGACCATCTTGCGCTGATCCTCGGGCACGACCGCCAGGATCTCGGCGACCTCGCCGTCGAGCGATTCCAGCTCCGTCACGAGTGCGGCCGAGTTCTCGGTCACATCGACGCCGGCATCGGCAAGCACCGCGTCCAGGGCCTCGACGACGTCGATCATGAAGACGGGGTTCGTCCAGATGTGCGGATCGATCGCGCCGTGGTCGTGCTCGTGCTCGTCCGCCTCCTCGGCGTCGTGGTCGTCCTCGTGGTCGGACTCGTGGTCGTCCTCGTCGTGTCCGTGGCCTTCTTCCTCAGCGTGGTCGTCGTACTCCTCGGCGTGGTCGTCGTGCTCCTCGGCTTCGGCGAGGTCGAGCACGGAGATGTGGTCGGCCGCCTGGAACCAGGTCACGCCCTCGGCCTCGGCGGATTCGAGGATGCCCGTCAGCGCCTCTTCGAGCTCGAGCCCGTTCGAGACGAGCAAGTCGGCGTTGAGCATCCGCTCGGCGTCACGGGCGGATGCCTCGTAGCTGTGCGGGTTCGCGCCACTGGGCATGATCACGGTGACGTCGGCCACATCGCCCACCAGCTGCTCGACGACGGAGCCCAGTACCTCGGTCGTGACCACGACGGAGCGGGCCTCCTCCTGTGCGGCAGCCGGCATCGTGCCCACGAGTGCGAGTGAGGCGGCCACAGCCGTGGTGGTGACAAACGTGAGGCGGGGGCGGGAGGTTCGCATCTGGGCTCCTGATCTCCTGATGTCCGTGTCGCTTATTGATACCTAGTATCAATAGTACACATGGAGCGGAGCGGCGGCAAGCCCCTCCGCGCGCCCGGTGGTACGCTCGAGCGACGTGATGACCAAACACCGGAATACGACCCTCGCGGCGGTCGCAGCCCTCGGACTGATCGTCGCCGCCTGCAGTGGATCGGATGAAGCCACGCCCGCGCCGACGCCCGACGCGACCCAAGCCCCGGCCACCGAAACGGCGACGGAGGCCCCGACCCCCGCGCCGACGGAGGAAGCGGCTGTGGCGACCCCCGTGCCGACGGAGGAAGCGGCTGCGGCCGGAGCCCTCACGGCGACGAGCTTCGGCGACCCCGTGCCGGCACCGGCTCTCGAGGGCCTGCTGAACCCCGATCGAAGCACCTTCGACATCACCGAGCTCCAGGGCGACCCCACGCTCGTCTTCTTCGGCTACACCCATTGCCCTGACGTCTGCCCGGCCACGATGGGCGAACTGTTCGGGGTCTTCGAGGAGCAGCCAGAGGCCCAGGCGGTGTTCGTCTCGGTCGACCCCGAGCGTGATACGCCCGAGTTCCTCGACGAATGGACGACCTACCTGCCGGAGAACCTGCACGCCATCACCGGCACACCGGGCGCCATCCGCCGGGCAGCCGATGACTGGGGCGTCAAGTACGCGCGCGTGGAGACCACTTCGACAGCCGGCTACACGATGTCGCACACAGCGGACCTGTACCTGCTCGACGAGGAAGGCCGACTCCTCGCCACGTATCCATTCGGCACGACGTCAGCGCAGATCGTGGAGGACCTGCGCGCGCTCGCGGCCGCCTAGACATTGGGGGACCCATGAACCGATCGACCCGCACGATGCTCATGTCCGGCGCCGCTGTCGCCGCCACGCTCAGCCTCACCTTCGCCTCGGTCGCGGCCGAGGAAGAAGAGGCCATGTCCGACGATATGGACGCGATGGCGCCGATGGAGGAGATGGAGCCCGGGCTCCATGTGATGGACGCCTGGACGCGCGAGTCACCGATGCTCGACCTTGCCGGTGCCGCCTACATGGTCATCCACAACAACACCGACGCGGATGACGCGCTGGTCGGTGCGTCCAGCCCTGCGGCCGAGTTCGTGGAGCTGCACCTCTCGTCGATGGATGACGAGGGCATGATGTCGATGAACCAGGTCACCGAGATCCCGATCCCGGCGCACGGCGACGCGGTGCTCAAGCCTGGCAGTTACCACGTCATGCTCATCAACCTCGTGGAGCCGCTGACCGAGGGTGTCGAGGTGGAATTGAGCCTCGAGTTCATGAATGCCGAGCCGCAGACGGTCGGCGCACCCGTGATGGCCGGCGCGCCGATGATGATGGGCGACATGGACATGGATGGCATGTCCCACGGCGACGACATGGACATGGACATGGACGATATGTCCGACGACACGATGGATATGGACGACGACATGTCCGACGACACGATGGACATGGACGAGGAGCCGGAGGAGGACGAGGGCTAGCCGCCGCTCGACACCGCTCTCATGGCCCCGGATGTGAGTCCGGGGCCTTCGCTTGTGGACGGATGTCGTCCGAGTCGACGCTAGTCATGCTCGTAGTCACCTGCACGGCAGGCTCGTCGCCATCACCGGTCGGCGTTGAGCGTGGCTGGGCATGATCGCGTCGCGACTCGGGAGGATCCGGAGTCCAGGGGTGCCGGTTCGTGCGACTACGGTCGACTCGGGCGACATGTGTCCACATGATCGGGCTTGACCGGCCGACAACGTCGAGTGGAGCGACACCTGTCCACATCCGGCCACCGCTGTCGATGCGGGCGACACGCAAGGGGCCTTCCGTGTCGGCGTGAACCGCGGGGGTCGTCGGCACCCAGCACTCCGGGACCAGAGTTCCGGAGCCTCGACTATGCTGGCCGGACCTCCATCCCCCAAGAGGACCCAGATGCACTTCCTCGACCGCGCTCGCCATGGCGCCTCCCTCCTCCTGACGCTACTGCTGACCACGCTGCTGGTCGCAGCCTCCGGGTCCGTCGTCGCCGCTCAGGAGCGTGACGATGGCCTGACATGGGCGCCACTGACCACGCCGCCGCCGATCGCGACCCCGCCCATCTGGTCTCCCACCGACCAGGTCGACGGCTTCTCGATGGGCGACCCGGACGCACCGGTCGTGATCGAGGTCTGGGAAGACTTCCAGTGTCCCTACTGCCAGCGTTTCTCCTTCGAGATCAAGCCAGGTCTCGTCCAGGGCTATGTCGAGACCGGCGACGTCCGGCTCGTGTTCCGCAACCTGGCCTTCCTGGGCGACGAGTCGCAGTGGGCGGCCGTAGCTGCCAGCCTCGCGGCGGACCAGAACATGTTCTGGCCCTTCCACGACTACCTCTTCGCCAACTTCGGGGGTAACGAGAGTGGCGCCTTCCACATCGACCGCCTGCTCGAGATGGGTGAGGCCGTCGGCCTCGACATGGAGCAGTTCCGTGAGGGCCTGGCCCTCGAGAACGCGCGCGAGCGTTGGGCCGAGATCGAGGCCGAGTCACGCATGGAGGCGTACGCCCAGGGCATCAACGCTACCCCGACCGTGGTCGTGAACGGCGTGCCCCTTGAATCCCCGGACCTGGTCACCATCTCCGACGCGGTCGACATCGAACTGGCCAAGGCCGCCACGGCTTCGTCCGAGAGCGAGGTCGACGAGGCGGAGGATTCCGAAGAAGGCTAGTCCGGGACTGTTACGCCGGTGGTGGCGGGCGCGCTAGGATTGCCCAGTCCGGGCGCGCTGCAGGGAGACACCACATTGACCTCGCCACCACCCACCGACGAGACCCCGGAGCCCAGAGAGTCGTCTGAGCCGGTCGAGTCCGACCACATCGAGACCGGGCCTGCGACCGAGCCCGAAGTATCGGTGCCTGGGGCTGATCCTGAGGCCGGGTCCACGGACTCCGGCCGAAGGGCCGATATCGACCAGGTGTCGGCCATCGCCGAGGATCTCATCACTCGCGGTGCGCCCTGGGACTCCCGTACCTCCTGGACCATCGTCCTCGTCGAGGGCATCGTGGCCGCAATCGTCGGCCTGCTCTTCATCTTCAAGCCGCTCGGTGGCTCGAGCACCACGCTGCAGATCGTCGGGCTCATCCTGCTCGCGGGCTCGCTCGTGGCCAGCTTCCAACTCTGGCGCCGCCACCTGCGCCCGGAGATCGAACAACTGGCGTCGTTCCGCGCAGGGTCGGGTGTGACGGTGGGTCTCGTGGTCATCGTGGCCACCATCTTCGTGCCCGTGACCGACGCGGTCGTGGCCGCTCTCGCGGTGGTCGTCGGCATCGGGTTCTTCATCTTCGGGATCACCGGCATCGCCGGCAGCTTCGTGCGGATGCAGATGGACGCGCCCCTGCCGCTGCCGACGCTCGTGGCCAACGCGATCCTGGCGCTCGCCGGCCTGGTGCTGGTCATCGCGGGTGCTCGCGGCGCTCAGTCGGTCGACGGCATCTTCAACCTTCTCGGCGTGCTGCTGATCGCCGCCGGCCTGGCGCTCGCCGGATACTCGTACATGCTTCGCCAACAGGACGAGGGCCGCTGATGCGGCGGCCTGGCTGAACCCGTCGCACTGAGGACCGACTAGCCCCGTCCCAACAGCTCGTCGAGTACCCCTAGTAGCTCCTCGCTCCCGGTCTCAGCCGAGGCCGCCCTTGCCCTCGCGGTCGGAGCTGTGGGCCTTCAGGCCGGTGATGAGCCGGCTGCCGCGGCCACGCGAGATGAACGACCACGCCCAGCGGACCATCACGAGCAAGCGGTTCTGCAGCCCGATGAGCCAGAAGATGTGGATGGCGAGCCAGGCGAACCAAGCCATGAAGCCGCTGAAGCGGATCATGCGGAAGTCGGCCACGGCACGGAGCCGGCCGATGGTCGCGAGCTCGCCGAGGTCCTTGAACTCGAAGTCCGGGATGGCCACGCCGTCGCGCTTGGCGATGATCGAGCGAGCTGCGTACTGACCGCCCTGGATGCCGCCCTGGGCCACGCCCGGCACCATCTGGCCCGGTGACCACTCGGCCGCGGCGAGGTCGCCGACGACCCAGATATCGGGATAGTCGGGGATGGTCAGGTCCTGGTTGACCTGGATCCGACCGACCCGGTCGGTGGGAGCATCGGTGGCTTCGGCCACGGCCTTGCCGAACCTGCCCACGGCGACGCCGGCAGCCCAGAGCACGGTGCGGGCATTGATGCGGCTGGTTTCCGTGCCCTCGGTGCCGCGGACGGTGACGCCCTCGCCGTCGATCTCGGTGACCATCGTTCGGGTGCGGATGGTCACACCCAACTGCGCCAACTGTCGCGCGGCGGCCTTGGACAGTGACCGTGGGTAGGTCGGCAGCACACGGTCGGTGCCCTCGACCAGGTAGACCACCGCCTCCTCGGTGTTGATGGCCCGGAAGTCGCGGGGCAAGGCGTCGCGAGCGATCTCGCACAACGAGCCAGCCAGCTCCACGCCCGTGGGGCCGGCACCGACGATGACGAAGGTCATCCAATCGTGCTGCCGAGCGCTGTCGGTCTCCAACTCCGCGTTCTCGAAGGCATCGAGGATGCGGGCGCGCATCTGCAGCGCGTCCTCGAGCGTCTTGATGCCCGGCGCATACTCCGACCACTCGTCGTTGCCGAAGTACGAGTGCTTGGTGCCGGTGGCCACGATGAGAGAGTCGTACTCGAGGTCGGTGCCGTCATCGATACGCACGGTCCGCGCGTCCGGATCAAGGCTCATGGCCTCGGCTAGCAGCACCCGCACGTCCTGATGCTTGCGCAGGATGAGGCGCAGGGGCTGGGCGATGTCCGAGGGCGTCAGGGCGCCGGTCGCGACCTGGTAGAGCAGCGGGCTGAAGAGATGGTGATTGCGCCGATCGACGAGCGTGATATCGACGTCGCGCTTGGCCAGGGCACGAGCTGCATACAGGCCGCCGTAGCCGCCGCCGATGATCAGGACGCGATGTCGTTCAGGCATCTGGGGACTCCTTCAGCTCGCGGACCCGTCTCCCCTCCCACGGGTGCTGCCGACAGGATGCCACGTCGCGCTTCCCCGCACGCTTGACGGGAAGCTTATACTTTGTGAGTGCAAAGTACTTTGGGGGAAGCGATGAGCAGCACCGGCCGACCTGACGGAGATGGAGCGAGAGACATACCGCGCGTACTGGTCGGACGGGATCGTGGACATCTACCTCGGGGTCTCGATGCTGTTCATGGGCGCGATGTGGACCTTGGTCAGCGACCTCGCGGGCATCGCGGGCGTGCTGCCCGCGGTGTTCGTCACGCCGGTGCTCGCGGGACGGAAACGGTTCGTCGAGGCCCGGCTCGGACACGTGGAGTGGCGGCCGCCTCGCCGAGACTGGGAGCGACGCAATCTGCTGCTGCTCCTGACCTCGGGGATCGCGCTCTTCGTCCTGGGCGGAGCCACGTTCCTGTTGGTGGACGGCGGCGATGGCCTCCGCCCGTTCGCGCCAGGCATCCTGGCCTGGCTGCTGGCTGCCATCGCGCTGGGGCTGGCGCTCGTGCTCGACGCCATGCGGATGCTGATCTACGCGGCGGTGCTGGCACTGAGTGGTGCGGCTGTCGTTGCCCTCGGAGCCAACCCGGGTTGGCCCATGCTCGCGTGCGGTGTGGTCGCGACGGTCGTCGGCCTGGTCATGCTTCGCCGCTTCATCGAACGCCATCCGGTCATCGAACCGGCGTGAGCGACGACGCGCCCTCCCCTTTCGGGCTCGACCGCCTGATCCACGAACCGGCTCGCCTGGTGCTCGTATCCAACCTGGCCATCGTCGACGAGGCCGACTTCGTCTTCCTCTCCGCTCGAACGGGTCTCACGGCGGGCAACATCAGCTCGCACATGTCACGACTCGAGAGCGCCGGCTACGTGCACATCGAGAAGTCGTTCGCCGGCAAGCGCCCGCGCACCACCTACGCCCTGACCCCGGTGGGCCGCGCGGCGTTCGAGCGCTACCGCGCCCAGGTCGATGGGTTGCTCAGGGCCGACCGCTAGCCCGAGCCTGCTCGACGAGCCACATGGCCGCAGCGTCCCGGGTCATGTACTGGCCCGACTTCCTGCGTCGCGGGGTGGTCGCCATCCAGCGGGAGCCGAACTGCCCGGCACCCAGGCGAAAGCGGCCCACGCGGCCGATGCGCGTGTCCTTGTAGAACACCTCGTACTGACCGGCGCCCGGCGGGGATGTCTTGCGGTACTTGATGTGCTTGGAATCCGGACTCGCGACCATGGCCTCTCGAGGATAGCGCCAGAGCTCTATGCGGACCGCGGCGGGTTCTCCGCTCGAGCCGCATCGATGAGCGAGTCAGCCACCGTCGATCGAGCGGGCCGTACGAGATCGTCAAGGTGCCCGTCCGCAGGTGCAAGCCTGATGTCGACCCGGCCGTCGCTGACCTCGTGCAGCCACAGCCCGGGCAGCCCGGAGCGATCGTCGACGAAGCGACCGTCACGCACCGAGCCCTCGCGTCCCTCGGGACGGACCACCCGATACCGACCACCATCGACGAGCAGCCCGGCCCAGTTGTCCAGGCCGAGCCCGGACTCGCCGGCGTGGCGCAGCATCATGGCTTCGAAGTCGCTGGCCCGAAGGACACCATTCGACTGCGTGGCCTCGTAGTGTGGGCAGAGCAACCCGGGCAGCAGGCCGAGACCGTCGACGCGGATGTAGCGCCAATCAGCCGCTCGCGGATCATCGGCCGGCAGGGGCTCGAGATACGAGGCGGGGTCCATCGAGTCGCTGTGGCCGCCGTCGAACCAGCAGATAGCGCCGGCGCTGCCACCACAGGCCACGAGCCCTCCATCGATGGCCGTGGACAGCCTCGCGTCGAGACCGAGTGAGGCCCAGCGATCCACGGCGTAGAGCGTGTTGCCGCCGCTCACGAACACGGCGTCGGCCCGCTCGAGGGCCTCGTCGATCTCCGGGGCCGACGGATCTCGTGTGGCCAGATCGAGTGGGCGCACGCGGCAGCCGAGCTCGGCGAAACGGATGGTCTGCCGCTGGCGCGGCTCGGGCGCGTCGTATGTCGCGGTCCCAAGGTAGAGCAGTTCGAGCCCGGCGGCGTCCTTGCCGCTCAGCTCGATGACGAGCTCGGCCATGCCTGGCTCGGCCAGCCCGCCGCCGGAGCCCATGAAGAGGCCGCGGACGTTCGATGTCGAAGGTGCGTCGGTCATGCCCCTGAGTGTGCCCGGACAGGAGAAGACCCGGGCCGGAGGGGGGACCGGCCCGGGTCTGAGGGGACTGGCAGGGGGCGCCGCTAGCGGGGCTCGAGCACGATCACCGGGATGTACGAGCGCTTGGTCTGCTTCTCGTATTCGGCGAAGTTGGGGAGGGCTGCCTTCTGCTTGTTCCAGATGCGGTCGTATTCCTGGCCCTTGGCCTCGCGCGCCCGGACCGCGATGGACTCGGCGCCGACCTCGACGGTGGTGTCGGGGTGGGTGAGGAGGTTGTAGTACCAGGCCGGATTGTCATCGGCACCGCCCTTGGACGCGAAGACCGCCCAGCCGGCCTCGAGCTTCTGGCTGGCCAGCGGGGCGATGCGCTCGACGCCGCTCTTGGCGCCCTTGTGGTGGACGAGCGCGATGGGTACGCCGGTGAAGTAGCCGCCCACGATGCCGTCGTTAGCGCGGAACTCCTCGATGACGGCCTTGTTCTGGTCAGCCCACTTGTTGTCGGACACGGCGACTTCCTTTGTCGTTTCATTCGTAATCTTTGCGTATGCAACAATATCGCACGACAGCGATGTTCGTCAAGGCCTACCATCAGCACACGGAGACGACGACGCAGGAGACGACGTGACCGAGACCATCGAGAAGACGGCGCACCCCAAGACCGACCTCATCCCCCACGATCGTCGAGCCACGACCGACGCCCTGCTCGACGCCAGCATGCTCGTGGGCGCCGCTATCGAGCGACTGGCCGTGGGCCCGGCGGGGCTCGATGCGGCCACGGCCGATCTGCTGGTTCGGCTGACGCAGTCGCCTTCGTGCGGCATCCGCGGCGTGGACATCGGCGAGCAGTGCCAGATGACGGCTACGCGTGTCTCGCGGCTGCTGGACCGGGCGGAGGCCGAGGGACTGGTCCAGCGCACGCCGGACCCGACCGACCGACGGGCGCAGCACGTGGTGCTGACCGAGGAGGGCTACGAGGCCGCCGAGCGCCTGGCGCCGATGATGAACGACGTCCTCGACGAGCTCGTCTACGAGACCCTCACGGCGCAGGAGCGCGCTACCCTCATCAAGCTCCTGGGCAAGCTGACCGCCCGTGCCCGAGAGATGCTGAACGACCACTGACGAGGAGACCCAGATGCACCTGATCGCACGCTCGCTCGTGGCATCCATCGCCACCCTCGCGCTGGCCGTTCCGGCCGTGGCCCAGGAAGAGGAGGTAGCCAAGTCCACCATCTCCGCCATCGAGCGGGGTGAGGCCGAGTCCATGGTCTACCTCGAGGGAGCAGCCCTCGAACACACCGAAGACGATGACGAGTACCTCTTCAGCGACGGTACAGGCACGATCCGCATCGACGTCGACGAGAACGCCGGCGCGGGTGAGCTCCCGCTCTTCGAGCTTGTGGGCATCGAAGGCACGCTGGCCGCGGACGAGATCGATGTCTCGCGTTGGGCTGTCCTGCCCATCATCACCCCGGCGGTCATCGTGCCCGAAGAACAGGTCATCGAAGCCTTCTGGGGCTGGATCGTGGCCTACGGCAGCCAGGCACCTGAACCCACGGAGTAGCCTGCCTAGGCCTTTGGAGCGCGGCGAGACAGGCGGTCGAACCATTCCCGCGCACGGCGCGGAGGGGTGGTCGACTCGGTCATGTGCCTTCGCCGAAGGCGGTGGCGCAGCCAGATGGGCGTGGGCTCCTTGCCCAGCGGGCGCGTGCGATCCTCCAGCGTCGAACTCGACATGATGGGGACACGTTGAGAGCCCAGGTGGGCCGGCGTGTGCTGTGCCACGGTCTACTCCCTTCGCCAGGAACGGTCCTGATTGCCTGACCGGGCACATGGGCAGACGCCGCCGCGGAGGCGGCTCATCAAGGATACGGGGCTCTGCAAGAGGCCGGCGGTCACCTGGTCGAAGGCGCAGTCGGGGACGACGTCGGACGCGTACCGAAGCAGGTGCCGGATGGCATCTCCTGCTTCCTGCCGTGGGCGGCCCGTCGACAGAGACGGAGCCGTTCGCTACCCGTCGACCAGGGAGCGCAGGAGTCGGCGGACGTCGCGCGGACCAGCCAGACGGAAGCGAGCAGCCGTGGAGCCGCTGCCGACACGGATGGTCCAAGCGCTGCGCGACAGGCTGGCGAAGAGGTCCTCGTCGGTGCGGTCATCGCCGATGGCGAGCACGAACGACTTGCGCCGGAAGCGGGAGGCCAGGAGCGCCGCGACCTCGCCCTTGTTGGCCCAGGCATAGCGCACCTCCACGACCTTGTTGCCATGGATCACGGCCAGCTCGGTCCCGGCCAGCTGGTTCTCGAGCGTAGCCACCAGTTCGTTGGCCAGCCAGGAACCGAACTCCGCATCCACGAGCCGGTAGTGCCAGGCCAGCGCGTACTGCTTGTTCTCGACGAGCGATCCCGGCGCGCTGGCCGCGTACTGCTCGAGCATCGGCCGTACGTGGTCCTTCCACGAGAGGTCCATGCCGCCGCGCAGCATCTCCCAACCCTCGCGACCGGGCTCCCGCATGAGCGCGCCGTGCTCGACGGCCAGACCCAGGTTCGGGATGTCGCCGAACCAGCCTTCGATGTCGGCCTGTGAGCGCCCGCTGATGATGGCGGTGGTGGTGTCGGGCAGAGCAGCCAGGTCCCGCAGGAGCGTCATCAGCCTTGAGCTGGGCGCGGCATCCTGGGGGCGCGGCTTGATGTCCACGAGCGTGCCGTCGTAGTCGAGCAGCAACAGTCGTCGCTCGGCCTTGGCGAACGCGGCTCGGGCGGCTTCGGGGTCCGGCGTGGGCCGATCCTTGTGCATCGTCTGTCCGTCGCCAGTGGTCGCGGCACGCAAGCCTTCGATGAAGCGCTCGGCCCAGACCACCGCGTCGTTGCGGTGGACGCGTTCGTGCAGCGCGGCCATGCGTTCGGCTCGGTCCTCCGAGTCCATCTCAAGGGCCCGGACCATGACCTCGGCCGTCCCGACCTCGTCGTAGGGATTGATGCGCAGCGCTTCGCCCAGTTCGTGAGCGGCACCGGCGAACTCGCTCAACACGAGCACGCCGTCACCACCGTGCTGGCAGGCGACGTACTCCTTGGCCACGAGGTTCATGCCGTCACGCACAGGCCCCACCCAGGCCACGTCCGCGGCCGAGTAGAGCGCGGCCAGCTCCTGCTTGTTGACCGAGCGACGGAGGTACACCACGGGCTGCCACTCGGGCGTGCCGAAGTCACCGTTGACCTCACCCACGAGCTCGCTGACCTCGCTGCGGAGTTCGGCGTAGGCCGGCACGCGCTCCCGCGAGGGCACCGCTACCTGCACCAACGTGACCTTGCCTCGCCAGTTCGGTGATGAGCGAAGGAGCCGTCGGAAGGTGCGCAGACGCTCGGGGATGCCCTTGGTGTAGTCGAGTCGGTCGACCGAGATCATGAGCTTGCGCCCATGGTGGCGCTCGTTGAGCTCGGCGCGACGTCGAGCCACCTTGCGGTCGTCGCGGATGAGCTCCTCCCACTCGTCGGACTGGATGCCGATAGGCAGGGCCGAGAGATGGACCGTGCGGCCGTCGACCTGGACGCTGTCCATCTGGCTCTCGAGCCCGAGCACCTGCAGCAGCGAGCGGCGGAAGTTGTGCAGGTGGCCGTGGGTCTGGAAGGCCAACGAGTCGGCCCCCAGGAGGCCGCGCAGCAGCTCCTCTCGCTCGGGCAGGATGCGGAAGACCTCGGACGACGGGAACGGGATGTGCAGGAAGAAGCCGATGCGGGCGTTGGGAGCACCCTCGCGGATCATCTGTGGCACCAGCATCAGCTGGTAGTCGTGCGCCCAGATGAGGTCGTTCTTGCGGGTGCGCGAGAGCACGGCTTCGGCGAAGCGCTCGTTGGCCGCGCGATACGCGCCCCAGCTCTCGGGCGCGAAGACGACCCTCGTGGGGAACCCGTGCAGCAGGGGCCAGAGCGTGTCGTTGGCGTAGCCCTCGTAGAACGAGCGCGAGACCTTGGCCGGGATCTCCACGGCCACGTAGCCGTGCTCGTCCTCCCACTCGCGCATGAGCCGGGCCCGGCCCTCAGGCTCACCGGGGAGCGCATCACCGGGCCAGCCGAGCCAGAGACCGTGTGTCTGCTGCATCAACGGCGCCATGGCCGCTACCAGCCCGCCAGAAGACCGCTCGCCGCGCCAGCGGCCTGATACTCGCTTCGCTGTCAATGGCAGCCGGTTCGAGACGACCAGCAACCGCTCTTTGGTAGTCACCCCTTCAGCATAGGCCGAATGGCGTGACCGGGATGGACCGCCGTTCACTAGCCTTCACCACACCATTCCCCTAACGTGAGTGCCAGCGTCGGTCGCCTGTCAGCGGAGGTCGGGATGAAGCCACTCGAGGAGCCATTCGCGTCCATCGTCGCCGGACGCCCTGCCGAGATCGACCTGCGTGGCTTCAAACTGCTCGGCGCCCGCCTCTTCACCAAGGACCTCGCCTTCCGCGAGGAGGAGCGTGACGCCTTGGGGCTTCGCGGCATGCTGCCGGACCGCGTCCAGACCATCGAGGAGCAGGTCCAGCTGGAGTGGGAGCACGTCTCGCGCAAGGAAGACGCGCTGGAGAAGTACATCGGGCTGGCTGCCCTGCAGGACCGCAACGCAACCCTCTTCTATCGCCTCCTCGCCGACCACCTCGACGAGCTCATGCCAGTGGTCTACACGCCCACCGTGGGCCAGGCCTGCCAACAGTTCAGTCACATCCTGCGCCGCACGCGCGGGATCTGGATCACGCCGGACGACATCGACCGCATCCCCCAGCTGCTGCGCAACTCGCCCTACGGGGACGTGCGCCTCATCGTGGTCACGGACAACGAACGCATCCTCGGCCTCGGCGATCAGGGCGCCGGCGGCATGGGCATCCCCATCGGCAAGCTGGCGTTGTACTCGGCCGGCGGCGGGCTCCACCCCAGCCTGACCCTGCCGGTCTCGCTCGACGTGGGCACGGACAACAAGACCCTGCTGCGCGATCCGCTGTACATGGGCTACCGCGCACGACGCCTGCGTGGCGCCGCGTATCGCGAGCTCATCGAGGCCTTCGTGCACGGCGTGGAGGAGGTCTGGCCCGGCTGCATCATCCAGTGGGAGGACTTCAAGGGCCCCAACGCCCTGCGCATCCTGGAGCGGTTCCGCAACCACGTTCCCAGCTTCAACGACGACATCCAGGGCACGGCCGGCGTGACCGTGGCTGGGCTCTACGCCGCAGCCAAGCGCCTCGGCCGCCCGCTGACCGACCTGACGTTCGTGCTGGCCGGGGCCGGGGCCGCGGGCATCGGCATCGCCCGCCTGCTGCGCCGGGCGCTCGAGGAGGAGGGCCTGACCGACGCCGAGATCGACCCGCGGCTGACGCTGCTCGACTCCCACGGCGTCGTCCACGCCGGACGTCACGACCTCGACGAGTTCAAGCAGGAGGTGGCCATCTCCGCCGAGCGCGTGGGCGAGCTGGAGCTGGCGCTCGAAGGCGACGACCATCAGCGGCTGTGCGAGATCATCAAGGCCGTCCGGCCGGACGTGCTCATCGGCACCACCGGTCAGCCGGGCTCGTTCGATCAGTGTGTCGTCTCGGCCATGGCCGAGGCTACCGAGGAGCCGGTGATCTTCGCCCTCTCGAACCCCTCGAGCAGGGTGGAGGCCACGCCGGCCGACATCCTCGCCTGGTCCGACGGCCGGGCGCTGGTCGCGACCGGCAGCCCCTTCGCCCCGGTCTCCTGGAAGGGCGTGCCACGGCCGGTCGGGCAGGCCAACAACGTCTTCATCTTCCCGGGCGTGGGCATGGGCGCCGTGGTCGCCGAGGCGTCGCGCATCACCGAGGAGATGTTCCTGACTGCGGCACGGGCGCTGTCGGACCATGTGTCCGAAGAGCGGCTTGCCGACGGCGCGCTCTACCCGCCGGTCGAGGCCCTCAACGAGATCTCGCACGCGGTGGCGCTGGCGGTCGCACGGGAGGCAGTCGACTCGGGGGTGGCCCAGGTCGACCCTGCCACAGACCTCGAGTTCGTCCTCGACGAGGCCATGTGGTGGCCGGCGTACGTGCCCTACATCAAGTCACGCGTGGCCGTCCATCGCGACGAGATCTACGCCGCGCACGAGGCCTTGACCGGACGCTAGACGCCTCACCCCACTCGGCTGATCAGCCCTTCACGCCACCCAGCGTCAGGCCGGAGACGAGGTACTTGGAGACATAGACGAAGAGGAAGACGATGGGCACGCTGACCATGATGGCCGCGGCCGAGAGGTCGGCCCACTGCGTCGAGAACTGCGCCTGGAAGCGAGCCATGCCCAGGGGCCAGGTCAGCAGCGCCTCGTTGCCGCCGACAAGGATGCGCGCGAAGAAGTACTCGCCCCAGGCGGCCAGGAAGTTGAGCAGGTACACGATGGCCAGCGCCGGCACCGACAGCGGCAGCAGCACGCGGTAGAAGGCCTGGAACTCGGTGCAGCCATCGATCTTGGCCGCCTCCTCGAGGTCGAAGGGGATGGTGTCGTAGTAACCCTTCAGGATCCAGATCGAGAACGGGATGGCCGTGACCGCGTAGGCCAGCATCAGGCCGGGGTAGGTGTTCACCAGGCCCGCCTGCACGTAGATGATGAAGATCGGGACCAGCAGCATGACGCCGGGGATGAGCTGGGTGGCGAAGAGGAAGGTCAGCCCGGAGTTGCGTCCGCGGAACCTGTAGCGGCTGAAGCCGTAGGCGGAGACGGCCGCGAACACGAGCCCCAGCGTGGCCACGCCGAAGGTCACCATCAGGCTGTTGAAGACCCAGTTGGTGAAGTTGCTATCGAAGAGCACCCGGGAGTAGGCGTCGATGGTGGCACCCTCGGGGATGAGCGCCAGCGACTTGTTGGTCACCGCCTGATCGGGTCGCAGCGAGGTGCTCACCACGCGCGCCACCGGGTAGAGCACGATGATCGAGGCGATGATGAGCGCGAGATGGATGAGGGCGCGCTTCAGGGGCGAGTCCTCGCCGCGCCGCGGCGGCTGCGTCAGCCGTTGGCGCAGGCTGCGCTCGCCCCGTTGTGCGCTGACCTGGGTCATGGGTCGGGTCTGCAGGCTCATGCGATCACCTCGCTCATGACTCGTAGGCTCCCTTGAGGACGTTGGTGGCGCGCACGTACCAGAGCGTGAAGGCCAGCAGGATGAGGAAGATGACGAAGGCAAAGGCCGCCGAGAAGCCGAAGCGGTTGAACTCGAAGGCCGCGCGGTAGAGCGCCGTCACCAGGATGTCGCTGCTCTCCAGCGAGTTCTGGTTGATGAAGAACGGCACCATGATGTTGTTGAAGGTCAGGAACACGCCCAGCAGCACCGCCGGCAACAGGACCGGGCGCAGGAGCGGCAGCGTGATGCGGGTGAGCTGCTGGCGGCCGTTGGCGCCGTCGATCTCGGCAGCCTCGTAGTAGTCGCTGGAGATGGCCTGCAGGCCGCCGAGCGTGATGACCATCATGAAGGGCACGCCCAGCCAGACGTTGGCGATGATCATGGCCGTGAAGTTCCAGAACGGATCGATCATCCAGGGGATGGGATCGATGCCGACGAGGCCGAGGAGCTGGTTGACGGCCCCGAACTGGAAGTTGAACTCCGTGCGCCAGATCTGCAGGGAGATGAACACGGGGATGGCCCACGGCAGGATCAGCACGGCCCGGTAGAAGGTCCGGCCGCGCATCTGGCGATTGAGCATCAGCGCGAGGGCCACGCCCAGCGTGACGTGGAAGAAGATGCACACGACCGTCCACACGATGGTCTGGAGGAACAGCTGCCAGAAGCCGGTCTGCTGCAGGATCGGCTTGGTGAAGACGTTGACGTAGTTGTCGAGGCCGACGAAGATGTCGCGCTCCGCGCCGAAGGGCTCGAGGATGGTGCCTTCCCAGGTCAGGCCCAGCAGCCCGGGATCGATGAAGTTGCGCACGCTCATGCTCGTGAACGAGAGGTTCAGCTCGTAGAGCAGCGGGTAGACGTAGAGCACGCCCACACCCACGATGGCCGGTGCCAGCAGCATCGCCGGCAGAGCCAGCCGTGCGCTGTTGCTGCGACGACGCGTCCAGATGAGCCAGATGACGCCGGCCACGGCCAGCACCAAGCCGGCGATGACGGCCGTGGAGATCCACGAGTCGCCCGAAAGCGAGGTGATCCCGTCGAGCGAGAGGGTCTCGAGGCTGAGCAGCCAGTAGGCACCGGCCGCGGTCAGTGGCGCGACCACGAGGGCGACGATCGTGGCGCGTTCGCCACGCTTGCCCATCAGCGCCAGGTACAGCAGCGCCTCGAGGGCCACGATGGCCAGGATGATGATGGCCAGCGATGAGACCACATCGCTGAACGCGATCCATGCCTGTTCGAGGTCGAACATCGTGTCGGTGTGTCCTCCTCACTTCCGACCGAAACGGGACGCCATCATAAGCGAGGCCCCGACCTACTGGCCGGGGCCTCGCGCACTATCGGTGGTTAGGAACTAGGCGGGGCCGCAGGCTCCGCCGGGTGCGACCGCGGCCTCCAGCGCCGACTGCATGCCGGCAGCCACTTCCGCGGGATCCGCGTCCGCACTCGCGTAGAGCGAGACGAGGCCATTGGTCATGGCGTCCCAGGCGCAGTTCATCTCGAGGTTGACCGGCTGTCCGGTGCCGTTGGCCGAAGCCGCGGCGACGCCGGCGATGAAGGGATCGTCCTGCACGACCGGGTCCGCGATGGCCTCGGCGTTGCCGGGGATGCGCGAGAGCTCGGCGGCCATGGCGACCTGGTTCTCGGTGTTGTTGAGGAAGTCGATGAAGTCAGCCACGACGGCGGCCTTCTCCTCGTCCTCGGCGACGGCGGACGGCAGCATCAGGTACTTGCCCGACAGCCAGGGGGCCGGCCAGTCACCACCGACGACCTCGGGGATGGGGGCGATGCCGAGGCTATCGCCGAAGGTGCCGGAGTAGTTGCTCAGCTCCCAGTCGCCGTTGATGATCATGCCTGCATCGCCACCCAGGAAGAGGGCGTTGGCCACGTCGTAGTCGCTGTCGATGGGCATCACGCCCTGCTCCCACTTGAGGTCCTGCAGGAAGGTGAGCGCGTTGACCATCTCCTCGCTATCGAGCGAGGGGATGCCCTCGGCGTCGAAGACGGAGGCGCCGAAGCCACCCAGCCAGGGGGTCAGCCAGAACGACTGGGTCTGGTCGTAGACCAGCCCGAACTGCTCGCCCTCGGTGTTGGCCACGGCCACCTCGATGAGCTCGTCGGTGTTGGCCGGTGCCTCACCGACGATATCCATGTTGTAGTAGAGCATCAGTGCGTTGCCGAAGGAGTTCGGCACGCCCCATACCTGGCCGTCGACGGTCGTGACCTCGACCGCGGCCGGCTCGTACACGCTGGTGTCGACGAGGCCGTCGAGCGGCACGATCTGGCCGGCAGCGGCGAGCGGACCCACATGGTCAGCCTGGGTCCAGAGCAGGTCGGGCGCCTGGCCACCGATGGCGGCGGTCAGCACGTCGTTGACCATGTTCTCCGGAGCGTGGAAGATCGTCGTGATGTTGACGTCGGGGTTAGCTTCGCTGTAAGCGGCCGCGAGCCCTTCGACGAACTCCAGCGGACCCGCTTCCTCGGTCGTCCACAGCGTGATGTCGGTCTGCGCGGCGGCGGGGACCGCGGTCCCGGCGACCATCGCCAGCGACCCGGCGAGCGCCAGGGCCTTGAATCGGTTGGACATCGTTAGATGTGTCCTCCTCCTATGGCCACCGGAGGCGGTGGCTCTTCGGTACGCCAGTCGCGAGGGAACACCCCTTGGTGACCGGCCAGCGGATGATACGCCCGCTCCAAGGACTCGGCCAGGATGCGCGGACCGGCTGCGCGAGAGTCATCTGGCGGGTCTAGCATGTGCCGCGCCATGACCGAACGCACCATCTCTCTCACCCTTGTCCTGCACAACCACCAACCCGTCGGCAACTTCGGGTTCGTCTTCGAGGAGTGCTACCAGCAGAGCTACGGACCCTTGCTCGACGCCCTCGAACGTCACCCCGGCGTCCGCCTGGGCCTGCACTACACCGGACCGCTGCTGGACTGGTTCAAGACAGAGCGGCCGGACGTCATCGACCGGCTGCGGGCGCTGGTCGAGCGCGGCCAGGTCGAGGTCCTCGGCGGCGGCTACTACGAGCCGGTGCTGGCGTCGCTACGCGAGGACGACCGCGTGGGCCAGCTGACGAAGATGGCCGACGAGATCGAGTCGCTCGTGGGGCAGCGCCCGGGTGGCGCCTGGCTGGCCGAGCGCGTGTGGGAGCCGGACATCCCCAAGGCCCTGGCCAAGGCCGGCTACGAGTTCACCATCGTGGACGATGCCCACTTCCGGGCCGCGGCCATCCCCGAGGAGCTGCACTGGGGCCCCTACTCCACCGACGACCAGGGCTACCGCGTCATCGTCTATGGCTCCGAGCAGGGCCTGCGTTACCGCATCCCCTTCCGACCGGTCGAAGAGGTCATCGAGTACCTCCGCGAGCACGCCACAGAGGACGGCTCGCTCGTCGGGATGATGGGCGACGACGGCGAGAAGTTCGGCGTCTGGCCCGGCACCTGGGACCTCTGCTACGGCGAGCAGCAGTGGGTCGAACGCTTCTTCACCGCGCTCGAGCAGAACGCTGAGTGGCTGAGCATGCTGAAGCCGGGCGAGGCGCTCGAGTCGCACCCACCGATCGGCCGGGTCTACCTGCCCACCGGCTCCTATGCCGAGATGGGCGAGTGGTCGCTGCCCTACAAGGCCCGCCGCGAGTTCGTCTCGCTGCATCACGCGGCGGTCGAGCGGGGCGCGCCCGAGGCCCGCTGGATGCGCGGCGGCTTCTGGCGGCAGTTCCAGGTCAACTACCGCGAGATCAACGACCTTCACAAGCAGATGCTGCGCACGTCACGCAAGGTCGAGGAGACCGACGGGAGCGGGCTTGACGCCGGCAAGCTGGCGGCCGTCCGCGACCATCTCTTCCAGGGCCAATCGAACGACTGCTACTGGCATGGGCTCTTCGGCGGCATCTACATCTCGCACATGCGGCTGGCCACCCTCGAGCACCTCATCGCGGCGGAGGATGCGGCTGACCGCGCAGCCGGGGCGGAGGGTGTTCGGATCGAGACCGCCGACCTCGATGTCGACGGCTTCGACGAGCTGCTCATCTCCGCACCGGGGCAGGTCGTAGCCATCAAGCCCAACGAGGGCGGTGGCATCGGCTCGTGGGACGCGCGCGCCACACGGCACGCCCTGACCTCGGTCATGCGCCGGCGCGAAGAGGCCTACCACGACACGCTGCGCGAGGCCGACAGCGGAGAGGTCGAGCAGCAGGAGGCCGGTGATGGCGCGGTCTCGATCCACGACCTGGTCAAGGTCAACGAGCCGGGCATCAGTCAGCGCCTGTGGTACGACCACTACGAGCGCCGCTCGGGGCTGGTGCACCTGATGGCACCCGGCACGACTGCCGAGGCCTTCAAGCAGGCCGACTACGAGGAGCTGGGCGACTTCGTCTCTGGCGAGTTCGCGGTCACCCAGGCGGAGGGTGACAAGGTCGTGCTCGAGCGCGAGGGTGGCATCCTGCGACCCGATGGCGCCTGCGCACCGCTGAAGGTGGTCAAGGAGCACGTCTTCGGGGTCGACCGCCGCGTGCCGACGCTCGACCTGCGGGTCGAGGTCACCAACACCGGCGACCAGCCCATCGAGGCGCTGCTGGGTGTCGAGTTCAGCCTCAACATGCTCGGCGGTGGCGGCAACCCATCAGCCTGGTACAAGGTCAACGGCGAGACCGGCGGTTTCGACCGGGACAAGACCGTCGACTCCACCGACCACGTGGGCCTGGGCAACGACTACATCGGGATCGAGGTCGAGTCACGTCCGTCGCCGCCCGCAGCCGCCTGGTGGTGGTCCATCGAGACGATGTCGCTGTCGGAGTCCGGCTTCGAGGCCAGCCACCAGGGAGGCTCGCTCACCTTCGTCTGGCCGCTTTCCCTGGCGCCCGGCGAGCAGATGACCGTCAGCCTGGCCAACCTCATCCGCTCGAGCCGCGACCGCGCCGAGGAAGAGGGCCTCTAGCCCTCGGCCCCACCCTCGAAGTGGGTCGGCGGGCATCCGCTCTCGACCACTATCCGCCTGTGGCTGGACCTCGACGCGCCTGCGACCGGAGTGCGCGACCTCATGCTCGGCGGGACTCAAGTCGACGCCCCGAGCCTCCACGAGGCTGGGGATCGACAGGCGTGGCGCAAACCCGTCGAGTTCAGCCACCAGAGGATGGCAGATGGGCCCCAGAGGACCCGCGGCTACACCTCAGCCAAGTCGGTGAAGGTGTCCTCGAGCTTGGGGTAGAGCGAGCGGTAGACCGCATAGGCCCCGTCGTAGGCGCCTGCGTGCTCGCCTGGTTCGGTGGTGTCGGTGACCTCGACCATGGCCTCGCAAGCCTCGCCGACGGTCTCGAACCAGCCGGCCGCGACCGCCGCCAGGATTGCACCACCGGTGGCGACGCCCTCGGCGGTGCGCGTAAGCGAAAGCGGCACACCCAGCACATCCGCGATGATCTGGCGCCACAGCGGCGAGTTGGTGCCACCACCCGAGGCACGCAGCTCACGCAGCGGATCGGGCGCGGTCTCCGACACGAGCTCGAAGACGTCCCGCAGCGAGAAGGCCACGCCCTCGAGCACGGCCCGCACCATGTGACCCAGCCCGTGGCGCACGGTCAGGCCCACGAAGGCGCCGCGCGCGCGGGGGTTGGCGTGGGGCGTGCGCTCGCCAGAGAGATAGGGCAGGAAGATGAGGCCCTCCGCGCCGGGTGGCACGTCTGCCGCCAGCGCGGTCAGCTCGTCCCAGCCGGTGTCCGGAGCCAGCTCATCGCGCAACCACAGGAGTGAGCCAGCGGCCGAAAGGGTCACGCCCATGAGGTGCCAGGTCCCGGGCACGGCATGGCAGAAGGCAGACAGCCGTCCGTCCCGCTCGACCGAAGGGCCCGACGTGGGCACGAAGACGACGCCGCTGGTGCCCACGGACATGGCCGCGATCCCAGGCGTGACAGCACCCAGGCCGACCGCGTTGGCGGCCTGGTCGCCGGCCCCGCCGACCACTGGCGTCCCGGCGCGCAAGCCGGTGGCCGCGGCGGCCTCGTCGGTCACGGTGCCCACGATCTCGGGGCCCTCGACGGTCCGGGGCAGCATCGACATGTCGAACCCGATGGCCTCTGCCACCTCCTGCGACCATGTCCGCGCCTTGATGTCGAACAACACCGTGCCGGCACCGTCGTTGACGTCGAGCGCGTACTCGCCGCAGAGCTTGAAGCGGACGTAATCCTTGGGCAGCTGCAACACACGTGCCCGCTCCCAGTTCTCCGGCTCGTTGTTGCGCACCCACAGCATCTTGGTCGCGGTATAGCTCGTGAGCGCATCGTTGCCGGTGATCTCGATGAGCCGCTCAGGACCCACGGCCGCGCGGATCTGATCGCACTCGGCGGCGGTGCGGCCGTCGTTCCAGAGGATGGCCGGGCGGACGACCTCGCCGTCCTCGTCGAGCAGCACCATGCCGTGCATCTGGCCGCCGGCACCGACTGCGGCGATGTCATCCCCGGTCACCCCGGCTTCGGCCAGCACCCCCTTGATGCGTCTGCTGGGCCGCGTCCCACCACAGACCGGGATCCTGCTCCGCCCACAGCGGGAACGGCGTTTCGAAGGGGTATTCGGCAGCGGCAACGGCCAGGACCGTCCCGTCACGCTCGAGGAGGATGGCCTTCGTCGCGGTAGTCGAGACGTCGAGGCCGAGGACGAGTGAGGCGCTCACGGTGTTCCTTTCGGATCGATACAGGGGATCGGCTTAGCGGTCGAGCTGGTCGGAGAGCACGAGACGCTCGGCCTCGGCTTCGTCCACGAGGTGGACGGCCCAGTCCTCGTGGTGCTCAGCGGCATCGCCGGGGTCAAGGTCGGTCAGCGGGCCCAGCGACTCCAGCTCGGTGAAGTCGCCGTGCGAGTAGACCTGGCCGGAGGCACCCATGTCGGCGTACTCACGGGCCTCGTCGTGGCCGGCGTACTTCACCAGCAGCAGGCCCTCGCGGTAGTGCGCGGCCCAGCCCCGGCGCATGGTCGTGCCGATCTTGAAGGGCACATCGAGGGGCCGGTCGAGCCATGACCGCGGAGCGGATCTCGAGCGCACCGTCGTGGACCACGTAGCGCGGGTCGTCGTTGCGGGAGTAGGACCACAGGACGATGTTGCGCTGGCCCTGGAAGCCACCCTCATCGAAGTCACCGGTGAGTACCGGCAGGAACGCCCGGCCCAGCGGTTTCATCATCGTGATGGCCCAGGCCGCCAGGCGCTGCGGACGCGTCGCTCGATTGAGCACGCGGTAGTCGAAGGCGAAGCGCTCGGGACCGGTCACACGGATGTCGATCTCGCGGCTGGTCTCCGATACCGGATCGGGCCGGGTCACGAGGCGCACGCCGTCATCGATCTCCTCCACGCCCACCGCATCGTCGTCCGGACGGTAGGTGAAACGCGGGTCCTCCGGGGCCGCCCACAGGCGTGAACCGCCACGCAGGTGGATGACCCCCGAGCCCGGGCAGTCGAGCGTCATCTCGGGCAGCTCGGCGAAGTGATTGCGGTCGTCCTCGGTGAGCAGGCCGAGCACGCGTGGCCCGACCGAGGTCGTGACCACCAGCCGGATCTTCCCGGCGGTGATCTGGATGGCCTCGTGGCCGGCGAATCGGGTGGTCGTGATGGGCATCGGGCTGGGCGTCCTCTTCTCCGCTGGTACGACCGATGCTAGCGAACGATGACCCCACTCAGGTAGCGGCTGCGCGACTCGATATGGCGGGCCGTTCCGCCCACCGTGAGCGAAGCCTCCAGCGGCAGGTCCACCGAGGAGGTCCCGACCATCAGCCGGAGCTCGCAGGTGCGCGCGAGCCATGCGAAGTCCGGCGGCACCGCCGACGGAACTTCGCCGCCACCGCCGTGGCCTCGTCGAGACCGCTGGCCTCGCTGCGGAAGAAGAAGCGCGTCGTGGGCTTGGCGCGCCCCGAGCACTCCTCCACGAAGTCGAGGTTGACTTCGCCCGGGAATGAGACCGGAACCAGCACAGCGCGCCCACCGAAGCGATCGATCGAGGCCTGCAGGTCGGTGGTGGGATGGGTGAAGTTCAGGTTGGCACGCATCGAAGGCCGTCAGTGTGTCGGTGATCTTGCGCAGCAAGCGATGGACGGCTTCTGGCTGCTCGTGCCACGCCATGAAGAAGGCCCCCTTCAGTCCCGGTCCACGCGTGGAGCCACAGAACACGGTCATCGCCGATGACCTCCAAGCTGCGCTGGTCCATCTCCAGCTGGCGCTTGCCAAGCTGAGCCCGGTCTTCGATGCTTCCGTGCACCAGGACTCGAACGTCAGCGTAACGATCGCCGAACGCATTGACTCGAAACGCGTCGCGCGGAGCGTTCCGCAGCGTCTGCGATCCTTGCCGCTCAAAGCGGCTGCAGGAACCAGCAACGCACTTCCGCGACTGCTGGATGCGACCGGTCGCACACGACCACGTACGTTTCTGAAACCGCTTACATTCAGTTTCAGCTTTGGTACAGTCCCTGCCATGCCCACGAGCAAGCGAGCGCGCAACGAAGAGCCGGTGACCATCTACGAGGTCGCTCGCGAGGCCGGCGTGTCGACGGCCACGGTCTCGCGCGTCATCAACGGACAGCGGCACGTCCGCGAGTCCACACGCCTCAAGGTCGAGGAGGCGATGGACCGCCTCGGCTACGTCGCCAACCGCCAGGCCCGCGGCCTCGCTGGCGGCCGCTCACGCATGATCGGCCTGCTCGTGCACGAGGTCGGCTCGTCCTACTTCACCCAGATCATCCGAGGTATCGACCACGCCGTCGCCGACATCGGCTACGACCTCGTGCTCTACACCTCGCATGCGCGTGTCGAGGCTGAGGCGCAGCACGCGCTGCAGCTGGCGACAGGTCCGGTGGACGGCATCATCTTCGTGCTCGCGGTCGATCCGGCCAAGTACGTCGAGACGCTGCGCGGGCGGGGCATGCCCTTCGTGATGCTGGACCACTCGCACGAACTCAGCGGGACCACGTTCGTGACCGCCTCCAACCGCAGCGGCGCCAAAGACGCCATCGAGCACCTCATCGGCCTGGGGCATCAGCGCATCGGCTTCATCACCGGCAAGTCCGGGGTCAGCTCGACGAGCGAGCGGCTGGCCGGTTATCGCGATGCAATGCAGGACGCGGACATCCGTCACGACGACGAGCTGGTGGTGACCGGCGACTTTCTGGAAGGACGGGGCTATCGGGCCACTGAGCAGCTGCTGGAGCTGGAGCGGCCGCCGACGGCCATCTTCACCTCGGCCGACATGGCGGCGTTCGGTGCGATCAAGGCGTGCCGGGCAGCAGGCCTGCGCGTGCCCGAGGATATCTCCATCGTCGGCTTCGACGACATCCCTGAGGCCTCCCTGGTGATGCCACCGCTGACGACCGTGCGCCAGCCGCTGATGGAGATGGGCACCACGGCCGTACGCTTGCTGCAGCGGCTGATGGACGAGCCCGAGCTCACCCCAAGCAAGACGGAACTCGTGACCGAGCTGGTGGTGCGCGACTCCACGGCCCCGCCACCGAAGGCGCCCGGGCGCTAGGGCGACCGGGACGACAGCGGCTCCAGTCCGTTGCGGGCGATGACCTCGCGATACCAGTACGCGCTGTCCTTGGGCGTGCGCACCAGCGTGTCGTAGTCGACGTGGACGATGCCGAAGCGCTTGTGGTAGCCGTGTGACCACTCGAAGTTGTCCATCAGCGACCACCCGAAGTAGCCGCGCACGTCGGCTCCTTCTTCGATGGCGCGATGCACGGCCCTCAGATGCGCATCGAGGTAGGCGATGCGCCGCGGATCATGGCAGCGGCCATCGACCACGGGATCGTCGTAGGCACAGCCGTTCTCGGTGACGTACAGGGGCGGCAGGTTCGGGTAGGCCTTCGCGAGGCCCACCAGGAGGGCGCGGAGGCCGTCGGGCGTGATGGGCCAACCCATATCGGTGCGCTCGCCTTCGGGCGCGAAGGGCACGGCATCCTTCATGCCCGGGGTGGCCAGCCAGCTGCCGCCAGGCTGGGCGCGCACGTGATCATCGTTGTAGTAGTTGACGCCCAGCCAGTCGAGCGGCTGCGCGATGGCCTCGAGGTCTCCCTCGTCGATCGGCAGACCACCGAAGGCCGCCAGGTCCGCCATGGCATCCTCGGGATAGCGGCCCAGCAACATCGGCTCCATCCAGACACGGTTGCGCAGCGCGTCGTACCGACGCACGCCATCGGCTGCGGCGCCATCGGGGTCGTCGCCCACGACGTGCATGGGCATGAGGTTGATGACCACGCCCTGCTGAGGTTCAGGGTCGATGGCACGCATGGTCTCGACCGCCAGGCCATGCGAGAGGTTGATGTGATGGACGGCCCTGGTCGCAGCGACCGGATCGGTGCGACCCGGGGCATGTGACGGATCCGCGTAGCCCAGCATCGAGGAGCACCAGGGCTCGTTGTGCGTGGCCCAGAGGTCGACCCGGTCGTGCAGCGCCTCGAACATGATGCCGGCGTACTCGGCGAAGCGGTAGGCGGTATCGCGCGCGGGCCAGCCGCCAGCGTCCTCCAGCGCCTGCGGCAGATCCCAGTGGTAGAGCGTCAGCGCCGGTGTGATGTCATCGGCCAGCAGTTCATCCACGAGGCGCGAATAGAAGTCGAGCCCTGGCTGGTTGACAGGGCCGGAGCCGGTGGGCTGGATGCGCGGCCAGGCCACGCTGAAGCGGTAGGCCCGCAGGCCCAGCCGAGCCATCATCTCGACGTCCTGCGGCATGCGGTTGTAGTGGTCTACCGACACGTCTCCGGTGTGACCGTCCTTGATCAGGTCGGTGTGGTGGCACTGCGTGTCCCAGATGCTGGGTCCGCGTCCGTCCTGGTAGACGGCGCCCTCGATCTGATAGGCGCTGGTGGCGGCGCCCCAGAGGAAGCCCTCTGGGAAGCGGAGTACGTCGGTGTCGGTCATGGGTGGATCACTCACTGTCTCAACCTTCGCCTATCCGGTCGGGACGGTCGAGCCCCGGATGAGCAGCTCCGTGGGGAGGATCACGCGCTGGGGCACGGTGTGGCGGTCCGAAAGCAGTCGGAAGAGCGTGCGCGCCGCTTCCTTGCCCAGCAAGCGCTCGTCCTGCCGCATCGTCGTGAGCGGCGGACCCGCCGTCGGTGCCTCGGCCACGTCGTCGAACCCGGCGACGGCGACTTCCTGAGGCACGCGCACACCACGACGTCGCAACTCGTCGAGCGCACCCAGGGCCATGGAGTCACTGGCCGCGAAGATCGCGTCGACGCCAGTCTCGAGGAGCGCGACCGCACCGTCGGTGCCCGACCGTCTAAGGTAGTCACCGCGATACACGAGCCCATCGGTAGGCAGCCCGGCACGGGCCATGGCTCGGTGATAGCCGGTGAGGCGCTCAGCGGCCGAGGTCCCGCCCTGACGACCAGCGATGTGACCGATGCGTGTCCGCCCGATCGACAGCAGATGGTCGACCACCTGCTCGGCAGCCCGTTCGTTGTGGATGTCGATGTAGCTGGCCGAGCGATCCTGGTGTCGGTGACCGATGAGCACGGTCGGAAGCTCTGACGCCACCAGCCCGTCAACCAGCGGGTCGTCGAGCGTGTCGGCCGTGACCAGCAGGCCGTCGAACAGACGCATGCCCAGGATGCGCTCGAGCGTCTGCTCCTTCGACAGGTTCGCGAGCCAGAGCATCATGCCCGCATCCTTCTCCGCGAGGCCTTCGGTGATGCCGTGGAAGAGGCCGGAGAAGAAGGGGTCCTGGAAGAGCGTGTCCGGGTTGACGTGGATGACCACACCCACGACGCCCGACCGGCCGGAGGCCAACGTGCGGGCGACGAGGTTGGGCCGATAGCCGGTCTCCTCCATGGCCTCGAGCACGCGCTGGCGAGTAGCTTGCGAGACCGAGCCGCCGTTGAGCACGCGCGAGACCGTCGATCGCGAGACGCCACTGACGGCCGCGACGTCCTCCAGCTTCCCGCTCATGCTGATCCTCTCTCCATGCTGGCCATACCTGCCTCCGGCGCGCTCCACACGACGGCTCACTATGCACCGTGCGCCAAGGTGCGGTCAGCGTGGCCCTGCATCGAGGGCCATGGGGTGTTCTCGGTGCATTCGTTTGCTACGATGGAAGCATCCGCCGCGCAGGCGTACGGGGCTCGTCCAGCCGACCAGATCGGTCAGCAGATGCAAGAGCCCGCGACCTGTCGGAGGAGGAGGTATGCCGGTATGGCAACTGTCACGTTCGATGGGGTCTGGAAGAAGTTCGGCGAAGTCGTAGCCGTCAATGACCTCAATCTCATGATCGAAGATGGCGAGTTCATGGTGCTCGTCGGGCCTTCGGGCTGCGGCAAGACCACCTCGCTGCGCATGATCGCGGGACTCGAGGAGATCTCCGAGGGCACACTGTCCATCGGCGACCGTGTCGTGAACCACGTCGCGCCCAAGGACCGCGACATCGCGATGGTGTTCCAGAGCTACGCGCTCTACCCGCACATGACCGTGCGCGACAACATGGCCTTCGGCCTGAAGCTGCGCAAGACGCCCAAGGATGAGATCGAGCGCCGCGTCAACGAGGCGGCCGCGATGCTCTCCTGCGAGAACCTGCTCGACCGCAAGCCGCGCGAGCTCTCTGGTGGCCAGCGCCAGCGCGTCGCGCTCGGCCGAGCCATCGTGCGCGAGCCCGCCGTGTTCCTCATGGACGAGCCGCTGTCCAACCTCGACGCCAAGCTGCGTGTCCAGACCCGCGCCGAGATCGCGCGCCTGCACCAGCGCCTAGGCACCACCACCGTGTACGTGACCCACGACCAGGTCGAGGCCATGACCATGGGCCAGCGCATCGCGGTCATGAGCGAGGCGCGCCTGCAGCAGGTCGGCTCCCCACAGGAGCTCTACGACCACCCGGACAACCGCTTCGTGGCCGGCTTCATCGGCAGCCCCTCGATGAACTTCCTCGAGGTCGGAGTGACCCGCACCGGTGACGCCGTCCAGCTCAAGGGCGATGGCATCGACATCCCGCTGCCCGAGCGCTACGTGGCCGGCTTCAAGAGCTTCAAGGGCGACAAGCTGATCGCCGGGGTCCGCCCCGAGCACCTCGACGTCACGGCCGAGGGCCCCAGCGGCTCGCTCAGCGGCAATGCCGACGTGGTCGAGTACCTGGGCAACGAGGAGCTCATCCACCTGACCGTCGGCGGGCACGACATCGTGGCCCTCATCGGCAGCGAGCATCGGGTCAAGCCGGGCGACGACCTCACGCTGCACATCGCGCTCGAGAAGGTCCACCTGTTCGATCCCGAGTCCACTCTGGCACTCGACAAGACGCGCGATGAGGCCGCCATCCGCAGAGGTGGCGCCGCCCGCAAGGAAGCAGCCCCCGAAGCTCCGGCGTCCGTCTAGACCGACCCCAAGCCGGCATCACCGGCTCCACACACGACGAGGCGCCTCACCCGGAGGGTGGGGTGCCTTTCTATTCGCGTCGACCGGATCGCGGAGAGGCTCTAGCAGGTCGGCCGCGTAGAATCGGGTCTGTCCGGCCATCGACGAGGGAGGAGTACCGAGTGGCAGACCTGCCGTTCATCGACACGCACGTCCATTTCTACGACCTCGAGAACCCGAGACTGCGCTACGACCTGCTCAGGCCGGGTGCCAAACACGAGATCATCGAGGACATCCGCGCCATCAAGGCCTCCCGCTACTGGGCTGACGACTGGCTGGCCGAGACGCGTTTCGCCAATGTCGCCAAGTCGATCCACGTGCAGTGTGCCGGCGGGATCGTGGACCCGGTCGAGGAGACAAGGTGGATCCAGGCCTTCGCTGACCGACTGGGCCATCCGCATGGCATCGTGGCCGAGGTCCACCTTGCAGAGCCGGATGCTGAAGCGGTCATCGAACGCCACCTGGAGTTCGCCAATGTCCGCGGCGTCCGTGAGTACCGCGATGACGACTACCTCCTGGATCCGGCTTGGCAGCGCGGCTTCTCATCCCTCGACAAGCACGGCCTCCTCAGCTGCGTGCACGCCAAGCCCGAGACCTACGCAGACGTCAAGGCGCTCGCGACCAAGCATTCCAACATGATCGTGTGCCTGGACCACGCCGGCTTTCCTCGCGGGCGCGACCCCGAGTACTTCGCGTTGTGGAGGCGGGAGATCCTGAACCTCGCCGAAGCGCCCAATGTCATCGTCAAGGTCTCGGGCCTCGACATCTGCGACCCTCGCTGGACGATCGACTCGGTCCGCCCATGGGTCTCGACCTGCATCGAAGCCTTTGGGCCCGCGCGCACGATCTTCGCCTCGAACTGGCCCTTCGGGCGTCTGTTCGCCTCTTACCCCGATGTGGTCGACACCTGGGCGGCGCTGATCAGCGAGTACTCCGATGGCGAGCAAGCGGCCATGTTCAGTGGCAACGCGGAGCGCTACTTCCGCATCTGACCACGGAAGGCTTGCCTGCACCAGCGCCCCGCGCTAGGCTGAACGAGGCGTGTATGCACACCTGCATGCGAGTCGGGCTCAGACAGGCAGATCGAGGAGTGAAACATGCAGCGCATCATCGATGACCCGACACTGGTCGTGGAGGACATGCTGCGCGGCTTCCTGCGCGCCCATCCCGGCCTCGTAGCCCCGACCGATGATCCGCGCGTCGTGCGCTACGTAGGCGCACCGGTCGACGGCAAGGTCGGCATCGTCACCGGTGGTGGCTCCGGGCACAAGCCCGCCTTCATCGGCTATCTCGGGCGCAACATGGTCGATGCCGTGGCCGTCGGTGAGATCTTCAGCTCCCCTTCGGCATCGGCGTTCCTGAACGCCTTCAAGGCGGCTGACGCTGGCGCCGGGGTGGCCTGCCTCTACGGCAACTATGCGGGCGACAACATGAACGTCAAGCTGGCGCGCAGGAAGGCCGAGAAGGCGGGCATCCGCGTCGAGACCGTCATCGCCAACGATGACGTGCCCTCTGCGCCACCCGACGAGCGTGAGAAGCGCCGTGGCGTCGCGGGCGAAGTCCTGCTGTGGAAGGTCGGCGGCGCCAAGGCCGCCCTCGGAGGAACGCTCGACGAGGTCATCGCAGCGGCACAGAAGGCCATCGACAACACGCGCAGCATCGGCGTGGGCCTGACCCCCTGCACCATCCCGGCCCTGGGCAAGCCCAACTTCAGCATCGAGCCCGGGATGATGGAGGTCGGTATCGGCCACCACGGCGAACCGGGCGTCTCGGTCGAGTCGCTCAAACCCGCGAAGGACATCGCCCGCGGGATGATGGACGTCATCCTGCCGGACCTGCCCTTCGAGCGCGGCGATGAGGTCACCATCCTGGTCTCCGGGCTCGGCGCCACGCCGGTGATGGAGCTGTACATCCTCTTCGACCACATCGCGGCCATGGCCGAGGAGGTCGGCTTGTCCATCCACCGGCCGTACGTCGGCAACTACTTCACCTCCCTCGAGATGATGGGTGCGACCGTCACGCTCATGCGGCTCGACCAAGAACTCAAGACCTGCCTCGACCTCGAGGCTGACAGCGTCGGCCTACGCCAGTTCCCCGCATGACCAGCGAACGATCCTTCGCCAACCGCGATGGCCGGGTCATCATCGACGCGCTCATCGCCGCCATCGAGGACAACGCCGAGAGCCTCAGCCAGATCGACGGTGCCATCGGCGACGGTGACCACGGCATCAACATGCGCAAGGGCTTCCTCATGGTCCGCGACGAGCTCGATGGCGAGATCGAGCTCTCGGCCGGCCTGACGCTCATCGGCGACACCCTCATGATCCGCATCGGCGGCGCGATGGGGCCGCTCTACGGCAGCTTCTTCAGCGAGATGGGGGATGCCTGTGAGGGCCTCGAGCGGATCGACGCGGCCAGCTTCGGCCGCATGCTCGATGCCGGACGCGAGGCAGTCGAGGACATCGGCGAGGCCCAGGTGGGCGACAAGACGCTGCTCGACACGCTCGTGCCTGCGATGGAGGCCTATCACGCGTCGATCGCCGCCGGCGACTCGTTCGCGGACGCGCTGGCGGCCTTGAGCAAGGCCGCTGAGAGCGGGAAGGACTCGACGCGGGACCTGGTCGCCAAGGTTGGCCGGGCTAGCCGCCTTGGCGAACGCTCAAGAGGGGTGCTGGACGCTGGGGCCACCTCCTGTTGGCTCCTGCTCGCCGCCATGGCCACGTCGATGCGACAGCTGTTGACTGCGGCCGACTGATCGACGGGAGCCGGGTCTGGACCCGCTCGCAGCCGTCAGGGGCGGATGACCGTCTTGACGATGTCGGCGTCACGGGCAGTGCGGTGGAAGGCCTCCACGGCCTCTTCGAGCCGGACGTCGAGCGTGAGGATGTTCGTCACCGGGACCGAGCCCTCCGCGATGAGTTCGATGGCACGCTCGACGGCAGCACGCGTGACGCCGACGCTGGCGTGGATGGTCAGATTGTTCCAGACGACTTTGAACTCGTCGATCTCCACGACACGACCGACGTTGCCGAGCCAGACGATCTGGCCGCCGCCAGCGGTAGCATCCACCGCGCTCGCGACCGAGGCCGTGGTGCCCACCGCTTCGACCGTCAGGTCCACACCGCGGCCATCGGTGGCGGCCGCCAGTCGGTCGGCAGCATCGGCGGCGGTCGGGTCGAGCACGTGCGTCGCACCCATCTCCTGCGCGATCTGGCGCCGCTTCTCGAGCGGCTCGAGGACGATGAGTCGGCGAGGCCGGTGCAACGCCAGGACGGCGGCGGCGATGAGCCCGATCGGTCCCCCGCCCACCACCGCGACGCTGTCGCCGGCATCGACCTTGGCGCGTGAGAGGCCCTTGACCACGACGGCCAGTGGTTCGATCAGGGCCGCTTGCTTGAAGCTGACCTCATCCGGGATGGGGATGGCCGTGCGCTCACGGATGCGAAAGAGCTCTGCGAACGCGCCCGGGAGGTCGCCTCCATACACCTTGCGATGGGGGCACAGGTCGAAGGCGCCGCGCCGACACTGGTCACAATCCGCGCACCACTCCATGGGCATGCTGAAGACACGATCTCCGGGCGAGACGGCCCGCACTCCAGTGCCAACGGCGACCACCTCGCCGCAGGCCTCATGGCCCATGACGAGCGGTGCGACCCGACGGCCATTCTTGCCGTCGTAGCCGTGCGTGTCCGATCCACACACGCTGGCGGCTCGGACGCGCACCAGCACATCGTCTTCTCGCTCGATGATGGGGTCGGGTTGATCGACGATCTCCAGCGTCGAAGGGGCGCTGAGCAGCATCGCTCTCATGTCGTCAGTCCTTATGTCGGAGGCTGCGGCAGCGGGTCGGTACCTACCCTAGGCCCGAACGGCCTTCACTCGCTGCACGTACTCCCTGAGCATCGGTTCCGCCTCAGGCCCAAGCAGGTAGGGGTGGCCGATGAGGACGATGTCTGCGCCAGCCGCCACGGCCGCCTCGCCGCCAGCCGGATCGAAGGTAACCACCCCCACCGGGACGTCGACGGCCGCCTTGGTGCGGGTGAGCATATCGATCGTATCGTCAGCGTCCGGATCCTCCAAGCGCGCATCGCCACCGTAGTGGACGAGCACAACCTGGGCCCCCATGTCCACGACCTCGCGGGCTCTTGCCACCGGGTCTGGCGCAGCGTAAAGATCGACGACGACGGTGATACCGGTTTCCGCCTGACCCTCGAGCGCTTGGCGGATGCTGGCATCGTGGGCGACCCCGCAGATGGTCACGAAGTCGGCACCCATCGAGGCCGCCGAGACGACGTACTTCTTGGCACCATCGACGATCTTGACGTCGGCCAGGACCGGATCATCGGGGAACGCCTGCTTGAACGGCTCCATCACCGACAGTCCCTGGTAGAGCACCAGGGGCGTACCGAACTCCAGCAGGTCGACCCCGGCACGCTTGGCCATGTGCCCGATCTCGATAGCCTGATCGACCGTGGGGACGTCGATCGACACCTGCACGATGGGGGCCGGCGTGGCCATGAGCGCGTCGAGTGCGGCAGAACGGGCCAGGGTCCGGGCCGCTGCCGCGCTGGCGCCCGCCGGAGGTTTGGGTCGTGTCGGAGTCGTCATTCCATCGCTCCCTCGTGTCCGGGCGCTGGTGCGCGATCTCGGCAAGTTGAGGCTTGCCTGCGGGACGTGTGCATGCAAGCATATCAGGGTACACAGGCGAGAATCAACGCAGAGCAACCAGGAAGCCACCAGGAGCCGCATGAGCGAGACGTATTTCGAATGGCTACGCCACCAGACACCGAGCCGTGTCTGGATCAACAACCCCACCGCTGCGGAGATCGAGCTCTCGCTCGCGCAGGGCGCGGTCGCATGCACCACCAACCCCGCCTACGGGGGCAACCTGCTTGGCCGAGCCCCTGCCGAGATCCGACCGGACATCGTGGAAGTCGCCGCTGGAGGAGCCAGAGGCGACGTGGCCGTGGCGCTCGTGCAGGAGCGTCTGATCGCTCGCATCCTGCCGCACTTCGCCGCCATCCATGAGCGCAGCGGTGGCCGCGAGGGCTGGGTCTCGATGCAGGGTGCGCCGGAGCTGGACACCTCGCTCGATCCCATCCTTGACGCTGCGCGCGCGGCCCGCTCGCTGGCGGACAACTGCATCCCCAAGATCCCCGCCACCGTGCCCGGCCTAGCCGCGCTCGATGTGCTGGTGCGGGAAGACGAGCCCGTGCTGATGACGGAGGTCTTCAGCCTGGCCCAGGTCGTTCAGACCTGCGAGCGCTACCAGCGGGCCTCGGCGGAGAGCGGCAACGAGCCAGTCTTCATCATGGCGCCCATCACAGGCATCTTCGGCGATCACCTCAAGAAGGTCGCGGCTCGAGAAGGCACGACCATCGCGGCCGAGGCCGTGATGTGGGCGGGCGTCATCTGGGCTCGGGCTGCCAAGCGACTGGTCGACGAGCGCCACTACCCGGTGCAGCTGCTGTATGGGGGAGCCAGGAACACGGCCGACCTGACCGGGCTGGTGGGCGGGCCCCATGCGGCTACGGTCAACTGGTCGACCTACGTGGAGGTCCTTGAAGCGGATCCCGAGCGACGCCAGACCGTGAACGAGCCGGCGCCGGCGGACATCGAAGAGCAGCTGCTCGAGACGTTCGAGGACTTCCGCCTAGCGATGGATGAGCAGGGCTTGAGAGCCGACGAGTTCGAGGACTTCGGACCGGTGCAGCACTTCCGCGATGCATTCATCGCGGGCTGGGCGGCGGTTCGCGACGCCATCGACGAAGAGGTAGCCGCAGGAACCTGAGCCGGCGGCGGCCAGCGGCTCGATGAGCCACAGCCCCCGGGCGCCCGCTAGCGGTAGACGCCGGCCTCTCGGAATGCCTCCACCATGGCCACGATGTTCTCGGGCGGTACATCCGCCTGGATGTTGTGGACCGTGGCGAAGATGTAGCCGCCGCCGGGCATAAGCGTCTCGACGTTCCGTAGCACCTGCTCGCGGACCTCGAGCGGCGTCCCGCGCGGCAGCACCTTCTGCGTGTCGACGCCGCCGCCCCAGAAGGCGATCTCGCGCCCGTACTCACGCTTGAGTTCCGGCAGGTCCATGCCTTCGGCTGTGAACTGCACCGGGTTGAGCCCGTCCACGCCGGCCTCGATGAGATCGGGGATGAGCGACTTGATGGCGCCATCCGAGTGCAGGAAGACCTTGGCCCGGCTGTTGGCATGGACGAAGGCGTACAGCTCCGAGATGCGCGGCTTGATCATCTTGCGCCACAGGTCCGGAGCGATGAGCGGAGCCATCTGGCTGCCGTAGTCGTCGGCATCGTAGATGACATCGAGGATGTCCCCGATCTCCCCGAAGACGGTCTCCCAGAAGCGCAGCTTGATCTCAAGGGCCTGGTCGAGGATGGCACCGGCCAGCGCCTGGTCCTGGACCAGGTCCATGAAGAAGCGCTCGAAACCCCGCATCCACAGCGAAACCTCCAGCGTCCCGGGGATGATGCCCTTGCAGGCAGAGGCTCGATGCTCTTCGAAGACGACGCGCTCGCAGTCAGCTCGGATGTTGCTGAAGCGATGTGGGTCGGTGGGGTCGGGCCAGGGATACGCGGCCACCTCTGCCGGAGTCGTCACATCCGCCAGTGGACTGTCGTAGAGATCGTAGTAGAGGCCACCGTCCTTGGGCTGGCGCCAACCCATCCCGTACTCGTCGGTGAGCTCACGGTACTCCCCTGCTTCCCTGACCTCCAGATGCCAGCTGGCCGGATCGGGCGGACCCGTGGCCACGATCCCCACGTCAGCGCCCAGCAGGTCCTGGACGTCACGGTCGGTCCAGGCCAGCCCAAGACGGATATCCGCGACGTTGACCTCCGGGGAGAGCCCCAAGTACTCGCGCAATCGGCGGTAGGCGATGTGGTGGCTGCTGGTGACGAACGTGCCCCCGAAGTCATAGGGCACACGGTCAGGCTCGCGGTGGTCGAGCGCGGCGAGGACGCGTTCGCGCGAGGTCATGTCACCTCTGGAGGCGGCTGGTATGCGTGTATACACACTAACAGTATAGTGGCTCGGGCCGACGCCGGCCAGTCGGGTCGCGGCTGACGCGAGCTACTCGATGGGGGCGGTCGACTCGCGCACGATGAGCTCGACGGAGATGTCCTGCACGGTAGGCACTTCGTCGCCGTCGAGCACCCGGAACAGGGTGGCGGCGGCGGCGCGGCCGAGGTCATAGTAGGAGAGACGCACCGTGGTCAGCGGCGGCTGCAGGTGCTGGGCGAACTCCATGTCGTCGAAGCTGACCACGGACAGATCCTGCGGGATGCGCAAGCCCAGTTCTGCGGCAACTTCGTAGACATCGAGCGCCAGGAAGTCGGCGCCACAGACGATGGCGGTGGGTCGCTCTTCCAGCTCCAGCAGTCGACCCGCGGCTAGCTTGCGGTCGTCGTCGAAGACGCTGTTCACGGCCGAGACCAACTCCCTCCCGACACGGATGCCATGGCCGTCGAGAGCTTCGATGAACCCAGCCTTGTGATCGCGGTAGGTATCGGTCGAGGCCGTCGCCGAGAGCAGCCCGATGCGACGATGCCCAAGGGCGACGAGGTGTTCCACGGCCATCGAACCAGCTGTGCGGGCGTCCACCAGAACCGCCGGCACGCCTGAGGCAGGATGCGTGCGTTTGATCAGGACGGCGCCCAGCTCCTGCTCGGCAGGGATGTCCACCACGCGCCAATCGACATCGCCCGCCACGCGGAACAACAGCCCATCGACGGGCTGATCGTGCAGCAGCTGGCGCAATGCCGTCGCGGCGGTCAGGGGATCGTTCACTGGCAGCACCGTCAGCAATGCGTCGCGCTCCCACATCGAAGACGCGATGCCCCCGACCAATTGACCGAAGGATCCACTGTTCTGCCGCCAGGCACTCTCGTTGTAGCCGATGATGACGACCGCGATCCGTGCTCGTCGTCTCAGGCCGGTGACGAACGCACCGAGGCCGCCGCGTCGCTCGACGATGCCTTCATTGAGCAGATCGAGCAGAGCACGGCGAGCGGTTATCGATGACACGCTGAACTCATCACACATCTCACGCAGCGACGGGATGCGATCGCCCTGCTGGAGTTCGCCGGCTTCGATACGGCGGGTGATCTCGTCACGGATACGCACGTACCGCGGGACATATGCGTTTTCCCTGCGGCGCGATCGTGACACGCTGGCAAGCATAGCGGTGGAGGGTGAGCCAGGCGAGGCTGTTCCGCCGTTGCCGCCGCGCGTCGCGGCCGCCGGTTCGACTCGCCGATCACTCGTCAAGGGGCCACCTCCTAGGCCTTGTGGACACCCATCTCGTCCATCCAGGCGAAGGCATCGACACCGGCTGCACTGGGCCGATACTCACAGCCCACGGGCCGCTGGTAGCCGGTCTCGGCGATGGTCTGGAGGACGTTGCCGAAGTTGATCTCACCGCTACCCGGTTCGTTGCGGTCCGGGGCATCCGCGATCTGGTAGTGACCAGTCACGGGCGCCATCTCGCGGATGGTGGGGATGAGCTCACCCTGCGTGCGCTGCAGGTGATAGACGTCCAGCTGGAAGTCAACCCGACCGTCGAGCTGCACCAGGACCGACTTCGTTCGCGCGAGCGACGAGAGCAGGAAGCGCGGCGTCTCGACGGGGTTTAGCATCTCCGCCATGAGGCGCACCCCACCCTCGGCGAAGCGGTCAGCAGCGAAGGCCAGCTGCTCAACCAGACAGTCGTATTGGGCGGACTCGAGCTCCGCGTCAATGCGCTCTCCGGCGAGCGCATTGACCCTGGGCGTGCCCAGGCGTTCGGCGATCACCACGGCCGCTTCGACGCCGTCGCGGAACTCGTCCCGCCGTCGTGGGTCGCCTGCGAATCCGCGCTCCCCCGCTGCGAAGTCGCCCATGGGCAGGTTGAACAGGTCGAGCGTGAGCCCACGACGCTCGAGAGCTCGCGCCAGATCGTCGAGCTCGACGCTGTAGGGATCGAGGAGCTCGATGGTCCGGAAACCCGCCTCGACAGCGCCATCGAGAGCAGCGGCGAGCGGTCGTCCCGGGAAATGGAACGTGACGTTGAGCGAGCACCGAAGGGGCTCAGACATCGAACGCGACCGGTAGCGACTCGAGGCCACGATGGGTGATGCTGGGAGTCCAATCCACGTCATCGGGGGTGAGCTGGAGCTGCGGCAACGACAGCAGTGCCGGGAACGCGATCATGGCCTCCAGTCGCGACAGCGGAGCCCCTACGCAGAAGTGGACACCCAGGCCGAAGGCGACGTGTCGATTGGGCTTGCGCTCCATGCGGAAGTCGTCCGGCGCGTCGAACAGCCTGGGGTCGCGGTTGGCCGCGCCCAGCATCACGTACAGCAGCTGGCCTTCGCGCAGTCGCTGTCCGTGAAGCTCCGTATCCCCTGCGACGCGACGCCATCCCCGCTGGATGGGGCTCTCGTAGCGGAGCATCTCCTCGATGGCTGAGGACAGCAAGGCCTCATCCGCCCCCTGCAGGCGTCGCAGGTCATCGGGCCTGCGCAGGAGGGTGAGCATGCCGTTGGCGATCAGGTTTCGGGTAGTCTCGTGTCCGGCGATCATGAGCGTCGTGCACATCGAGATGAGTTCGGGCTCGTCAAGCCGGTCGCCGGCCTCTTCAGCTTCCACGAGGGCGGTGATGAGGTCGTCGCCCGGATGCGCCTTGCGCTCGCGACAGAGGTCGCGGAAGTAGTCCTCCATAGCCACGATCGACTCGGCGGAGCGCACGAGATGGTCGTCCACCGCAGCCTTGCCGGAGCGCTGGATGCCGACGACACCATCGGAGAGGTCGATGAGCAGGTCGCGGTCAGCAATCGGAACACCCATCAGCTCGGCGATGACGATGGCCGGCAGCGGGTAGGCGAACTCTCGCTGGAGATCGGCGCTGCCACGATCCCGGAACTCGGCGATGAGACCTTCGATGATGGCGGCGATGCGGTCACGTGAGCCTTCGACGACGCGCGGTGTGAAAGCCTTGTTGATGAGGGGCCGCAAACGCGTGTGCGCGGGAGGGTCGGATTGCAGCATGCCCGAGGCATAGTGGCGTCGCAGCGGCTCGACATAGGGAGCCGCTGCTACTGGCAGCTGATCGAGGTAGGCGCTGAAACGACCGGCATTCGAGAAGCGCTGCGGTTCCTTCAGGATGGCCACCACATCCTCGTGGCGCGTGACGATCCAGACACCCCAAGCCTCACTCCAGTACACGGGTGTCGCCTCGCGGATCTCAGCGAGCGCTGGGTAGGGGTCCTGGAAGTAGGCCGGATCCGTCAGGAGCCTGTCGAAGGCACCCGCGTCCATCGGTTCCATGATCACACCCGAACCGGTTGGCGGGTCGGGGGCATCGCTGAAGCCTGGGGCAACGTCATGAGTCGCGGTACCCATGGCTCTCCGGGCCTCTGAAGTCGAAGGATGTCGAAAGGCCCGCGTCGACCGTTACGACGGCGCCGGTGATGCCTGAGGACTCGTCGCAGGCGAGGAACCAGGCCGTACTCGCGACCTCGTCGGCAGACAGGATACGACCAAGCGGATTGCGCTCCGCTCGTTCCTCGATCCATGCGTCGGGATCATCGGCGGTCCCCATGGCACGCCGAAACGCCGGCGTGTCTGTGGTGCCGGGGGCCACGACGTTGGCCCGGATGCCGTCACGGGCGTGGTCGACGGCCAGGTTGCGGGCGAAAGCGATGAGCGTGGCCTTGGTGCAGGCGTAGGCGATGAGCCCTTGTTCGGCCAACCAGCCATCGACCGACGAGACCACGACGATCGCGCCGCCGCCACCCGTGATCATGTCAGGCAGACACGATTTGGCGCCCAGGACTGCACCGAAGAAGTTGCCCTCGAAGAGGGCCCTCCATTGGTCCAGCTCCAGCGACACGACGGTACCGACCATGGGTCGCGCGGCATTGAGCACGAGCGTGGTCGGCGAGATGCCCAGGCCGCGATAGGTGTCTGTGACCTGCGCCCACGCAGCCGGATCTGCGACGTCACCGACGACCGGATGGAAGTTGAGGTGCGAGGCGATCGGCTCATCAGGTGGTGAGGTCGAGATGCCGACGACGGTCACGCCCTCGGACAGGAAGCGTCTGGCGCAGGCCTCTCCGATGCCCTTGGACGAGCCAGTGATGACTGCGAGTCGTGGTTCCATGGACGGTGCCTCGAGTCGATGCAAGACGACCAAGGACGAAGTGGCCGGAGGATGACGCCAGTTCGTCCTTGGCCCGGATGTGGCTGACGATGGCTTCGCACGAAGCCATCGTCAGCCTTGGGTCGTGGTTAGTAGGCCGGCTCGTACTCGGACATGTTGTCCGGGGTGATGACCGGCGAGTCGATCGGCGTGCGGTCGGGAATCTCCTCGCCCGCGAGCACCTTCAGCAGGGTATCCACGGCCAGGGTGCCGTCGATGACCGGCGACTGGTAGACCGTGGCTGCCATGGCGTTCTCACCCATCAGGTTGAAGCCATCGACGTTGCCGCCGACACCGACGAGGATGACGTCCGAGGCGTCGGCCTGGGCCAGACCTTCGGCCACGCCCGCGGCCATGGTGTCGTCCTCGGCATAGATCATGTCGAGGTCATCGCCGTGCTTGGTGACGAGGTCGCGGGCGACCTCGAGAGATCGCTGCTGCGACCAGTCGCCGGGCTGCTGGTCGATGATCATCACCTGGTCGGGACACATCTCGGCGATGCGGTTGACGTAGCCATCGGTCCGCTCGATCGTTGCCGAGTAGCCGAGAGCACCGGTCACGATGGCGACATTGCCGCCGTCCGGCAACAGCGTCTCGCAGGTGTAGTCAGCGAGGATCTGGGCCTGCAGGGTGTAGTCCGGGCCGGTGAAGCCGGCGGTCAGTTCCTGGAGGCTGGCGTCCACGCCGGAGTTGACGGCAAGGACGGGCACGCCCGCGTCAGAGGCTTCCTGCAGCACCGGGCCGATGCCTAGGGCATCTACAGCGATGAGCAGGATGGCGTCGACCGGCTTGGCCAGGCAGTCGCGGAACTGGTCGACCTGCGCCTGCAGATCGCCCTCGGCGGAGAGCACGGTCACATCGATGCCGTTCTCAGCGCCATAGTCCCTGATCTGCGCGTTGATCTGTGATGAATAGGGGGTATCGGCAGCGGGTGCCAGCAGGCACGCGCTCGAGCTCATCTCGTCCTGCGCGGCCACCGGGATGGCGAATGCCGTAGCAGCGATGGCCAGGCTTGCCGCCATCGTGACGAGCTTCAGACCGGTTCGGTTCATATCAGGATCTCCTTCTTCTGCCCCTTGTGAACGGTGCTCGCGACTCCTCCGATCACGAGCTGGTGAGCTTCGTCTTCCGGGTCAGTAGTCCTCCTTGCTCGACCGTGATATCGCCGGCTCACGCATCTCGCGTCGATCCGAGCTGCGTGGCGGTGACGAGGCGCGAACGCCACGAGGTGTAGACAGCGTCGATGAGCACCACGATGACCAGGATCACACCCAGGACCAGGTTCTGGACGTAGATCTCGAGGCCTGCGAGGTTCATGCCCGTCTTGATGAGGGCCAGGAAGAGCACGCCCATGAGGGTCTTCATCATGGAACCCGAGCCACCCGTCAGGACCGTCCCGCCGATGACTACAGCGGCGATGACCGGCAGCACGCTGAAGGTGCCCACGATGGGCGACCCGGTATTCAGACTCAGCGCTAGCACTACGCCGGCAAGACCGGCCATCAGGCCGCTGAACACGAAGGCTCCGAACGTGTAGCGCGATACGTTCACGCCAGACAGCCGCGCCGCCTCGGCGTTGCCACCGATGGCGTAGATGTTGCGGCCCTGGCGGACGCGCAAGAGCACGAAGTGGGCAATGAGCAATGCGCCGATGAAGATGACGATGCGCGGCGTGATGAACGTGCCCAGCTGCTCCCACAAGGGGCCGAAGATGGCGCGGTCGATGGAGGCGCCGAAGAACGGGTCGATGCCACGAACCGGTGCGGCTCCGGTCAGGGTCATCGCGACCCCGCGTATCCCGATCATGGCCGCAAGGGTCACGATGAACGAGTTGACACCAGCCTTGACGACGAGGAACCCGTTCAAGGCCCCCACCAGTCCGCCGGCGGCGACCCCGACCACCGCGGCCGGGTACGGGCCCAGTGGTTCCTGCAGGCCGATGGCCACGACACCAGCGAGAGCGAGGACCGCTCCCACCGACAGGTCCAATTGTCCTGACAGGATGACCACGGTCACGCCGATGGCCATGAGGCCGTCGATGGACGCTCGCACGAGCAGGTTCTTGAGCGCTGGCGCACTGCGCAGGTCCGGCACGAACAGCAGGAACAGGAGCAGCGCGATGGCCAGGATGAAGTAGATGCGGTTGTCCGCCAGGAAGCGGATCGTCCGAGGGTTCACACTCACCGGCGCAACCTCAGGTCAAGCCAGACAGCGACGACGATGAGGGCGCCCTTCACGATGGTCTGCGACTCGGCCGGGACACCGAGCAGGATCATGAGGTTGTTCAGGACACCGACGATCAGGATGCCCATGATCGTGCGTGGCACCGTGCCGGCGCCACCGAAGATGCTGTTGCCGCCGATGGCGACTGCGGCGATGGCGTTGAACTCCATGCCCACACCAGCGTTGGCGCGCGCGCTCTCAAGCTCGGAAGCCAGCAGGACACCGCCGATGGCCGTGAACGTGGCGCAGATGACGAAGACGCTGATCATCACGCGCTTGACCGGAACACCCGCCGCACGCGCCGCGTTGTAGTTGCCACCGGTCGGGTAGATCCACCGACCCAGGACGGTGTTGCTCAGCGTCAAGTGGGCGATGAGCGCCACGATGGCCAGGATCAGCAACGTGTTGGGGACGAAGGGGATGAGCTCGCCCTGGGCGATGAGTGCGTAGGTCTCACTCTCGTTATAGACGATCCGCCCTTCGACGAAGAGCTGTGCGATGCCCAGCGCGGCGAACTGGGTTCCCAGCGTCGTGATCACGGGGTTCGTCCGGAAGACACCGATGAGGATGCCGTTGAAGAGCCCGATGACGACGCCCGCACCGATGCCCGCGATCAGCCCGCCGACGGGGCCGAGGACCGGCACCACCGCGAGAGCGATGATGCCCGAACCAGCCATGGTGGCGGGGATGGACAGGTCAACGAAGCCACCGCTGGTCGTCACCATGAGCATCCCGAAGGCCGCGAATCCCGTCCACGCTACCGAGCGCAGGATGTTCTCGAAGTTGTCGATGGACAGGAAGTCGCTCGAGACCACGGCGCCAGCGGCGATGAGCGCGCCGAAGACGAGCAGGATGGCGTAGTTGGAGACGAGAGTCCGCAACCGAGCCGAGCCCGTCACTGGGACCGTCGTGGTCGACTCCACGCCGGGCTGTGAAGACAGGATCATGGTGTAGCCGGCCCGTCGACAGCGGTCTGGCCGGTCGCGGCCATCATGATTCGCTCTTCGGTAGCGTCTTCGCGACTGAACTCCGCGCCGATGCGACCCTCATGGATGACGAGGATGCGATCGCTCGCAGAGAGCACCTCGACGAGTTCAGACGAGATCATGACGATCGCGATGCCGTGGCTGGCAAGCTCACCCATGAGCGCATGGATCTCTGCCTTGGCGCCAACGTCCACGCCCCTCGTGGGCTCATCAAGGAAGAGGACGCGAGGGGTGGCTGCCGTCCAGCGACCCATGACCACCTTCTGCTGGTTGCCACCGGAGAACGTGGCCACCATTCGCTCAGGGTCGGGTGGCGTCAGGCTGAAGCGCTCCATCATCGTCTCGACCGTGGGCAGTTCTGCGCGCCTCGTGATCCAGCCGGTACGCGACAACTCGGAGAGGATGCTGATGACGGTGTTGCTGCGGACGCTCAAGCCAAGGATCAGTCCTTCGCGTTTGCGGTCCTCAGGGACGTATCCCATCTTGGCCTTGATGGCGTCTCGCGGGCTACCGATCTTGACCAGCTCGCCATCGATATGGACCTCGCCGCGATCGTATGGATCGAGTCCGAAGATGGAACGGGCGATCTCGGTGCGTCCGGCACCCACGAGCCCCGCCAGGCCCACGATCTCGCCGGCCCGGACCTCAAAGGAGATGTCCGCAAAGACGCCCGTGCGAGCGAAGTCTTCGACCTGCAGGACGACATCGCCGACCTCGACCGTACGCTTGGGGAAGAGGTCGCCCACATCGCGACCGACCATCATCCTGACGATATCGCCAGGGGTGAGTTCGCCGATGGGCTGAGAGTCGACCAGGGCTCCGTCCCGTAGCACGGTCACGCGGTCGGCGATCTCCATCACCTCCTTGAGCCGATGCGAGATGAAGATCACGGCGATGCCCTCGGCACGCAGCTTGCGCAAGGTCTCGAAGAGGATCTGCGTCTCGTGCTCGGTCAGCGCCGAGGTTGGCTCGTCCAGCACGAGGATCCGTGGGTCCTGACTGTAGACCTTGGCGATCTCCACCATCTGGGACTGCCCCACCGACAGATCGCGAATCAGCGTGTCGGCATCGACCGGTGCCGAGAGGCTGGTGAGCAACGCGTTCGCATCTTCTCGAAGCCTGCGGCGATCGATGATGCCGAAACGCCCCGTGGGCTGCCGGTCCAGGTAGATGTTCTCGGCAACCGAGAGATCTGGTACCAGGATCAGCTCCTGGTAGACCATCCCGATACCACGAGCCTGGGCCTCGTGGGGCGTCGCCAGCGCGACCTCGACCCCGTCGATACGGATCGTTCCGGCGTCGGCGGTGTAGGCGCCGGAGAGGATCTTCATCAGCGTCGACTTGCCGGCGCCGTTCTCACCCACGATGGCGTGGATCTCACCCGGCAGGCACGTCAGGCTGACCCCGTCGAGCGCTTGCACGCCGGGAAAGCCCTTGCTGATGCCCAGCATCTCAAGGACGGGCGGGCTCTCGCTGGCAGAAGAGGGTCCCCCGGCCGCAGGCGAGGCCGTCTCCTCGGGGAGGCCTGTATGCATGCGTGCTACCATACCGGCCCGAAGCCACCCGCACAAGCCGAGCGTGCAATCGAGCCGGCCAGCCGTAGAGGGCGACCCCGCGGGCAGGGTGGCTGCTGATCCGGAGGTGGCGCGCCATGCAGCACTCGCTGTTCTCGATCCGGCTGGTGCCCGGCACCGAGGAGGAGTACGACCGACGGCACGCGCAGGTGTGGCCGGAGATGGTGGAGGCCATGCACGAGTGCGGCATCACCAACTCCACGGGGTTCCGGCGCGGGACTGAGGTCTTCTACTATGCCGAGTGTGACCCCGACCCCGTGACCTGCTACGGCCGACTGGAGCCGATGGAGGTAAACCAGCGGTGGTCGGAGCACTTCAAGGGCATCGTCAGCGACCGGCTCACCGAGGACGGACACTTCCCGTTCCTGCGAGTCGTCTCTCACGTCGACTGAACCCTCCCCCTGCCCGGCGGGCTTGCCCGGGTCTGCCACTGATCCGGCCGGCAACGACTAGAACGCCACCACCGTGCGGATGACATGGCCACGCTCGACGTCCGCGAAGGCGGCATCGATGTCATCGAGCGCGACCTCGCGATCGACCAGCACATCGAGCAGCAGGTGCCCATCGAGATAGGCACGCGCCACCGCCGGGAAATCGCGCTGGGGATGGGCGCCGCCGTAGGCCAGTCGACTGATCGTCTTGTTGCCCATCATCGTGCCGAAGCGCACTGGCAAGTCATCATCGAGCGGGATCTTCCCGAGCATCGTCAACTCACCTCCAGCTCGTACCAGCTCGAAGGCGGTGCGCATGGCGGTCGCGTTGCCGGCGGCCTCGAAGACGTGGTCGGCGCCGCGTCCACCGGTCAAGGCTGCGACGACCGACAACGGGTCCTCGTGGCTGACATCGACGCCCACATCCGCACCCAGTCGGCCAGCCAGCTCGAGCCGTTGAGGCGACCGATCGATGGCCACGATCCTTGAGGCGCCCGCCAGGCGGGCGCCCATGACCACCGACAGGCCCACGATGCCACAGCCCACGACCGCCACGACGGCACCCGGCGTGCTCGTAGCCGGCGACCGGAGGGCAGGGATCAACCCGGTCGTGATACCGCAGCCGATGGCAGCGCCGATCCCGAAGGGGAGGTCATTCGGAACCCGCACGGCCGCAGCCTCCGTGATCAACGCATGGTCGGCGTGTGAGCCCATGAACATGAACTGCTGCACGAGCCCCGAGGTGTCGCTGAGCGGTGTGCGGCCGTCCGGCAGGGTGCCGGCGCCCGCGGCTCGTCCACAGCGCTCACAGAGCAGTGGCTGACCGCGACTGCAGTAGAAGCACAGCCCGCAGGCGGGGTTCCAGGAGCACACGACGTGGTCGCCCGGAGCGACGTTCTCGACCGTCTCCCCCACCGCCTCCACGACGCCTGCGCCCTCGTGGCCGAGAACCATGGGTAGCGGCATGGCGATCGCGCCACGCATGACCTCGAGGTCCGTGTGACATAGTCCAGCTGCGCCCATCCGGACGAGCACATCGCGCGGCCCGGGGTCAGCCAGTTCGAGCCGCTCCACGCTGAGCGGATCGTTGACGGCCCGCAGCACCGCAGCGGAGACCTGCATCGTCATGAAACGCTCCCCTTCAGGTTGGTGGTCAAGCGCGCTCTCCTTGCATCATGGGACCGTTCGTCAACGCCCCCCACGCCGGCCATCGGCGCACCAGCTCCGCCATCGCCTCGTACCCCTCGTCGGTCGGGTGGATGCCATCGCCGCCTCGCGTGGCCCGCAGCCAGCGTTCGTCGGCACTGAGTGGATCGAAGACCGACAGGTACGCCACACCGACATCGCGCGCCACCGATCCGAGCCGAACGTCGAGCGCACGGATGTCGTCGTTGGCCGTGATCTGGAGCACGCCGGGGACGAGCTGTGGTCCGGGTCGTGAGTCATCGATGGGTGCCGGCCCGATGAATAGCGTGGGCTGCAGGGTGTGGGCCTCCGTGAGCAGCGTACGTGTGTTCGCCAGGGTCACCTCGGCCTCGACGCGGCGCTCTGCACGCCCATCCTGGTACGTCCGCACGGTGCAGTCGTTGAGCCCATACTGGAAGACGATGCCCCCGGGGAAGAGCTGTGGCAGCCGTGCGTCCGTCTCTGCGTGCCACCGGCGAGCTACATCCACGGACGTGTCGCCTCGCACGCCGAGATCATAGATGGTGAGGTCGGCGCCCTCCGCCAAGGCCTCGGCCGCGATGCGTCCTGGCCATCCCAGGGCCCGCTGATCGCCGGTCCCAGCGGCGATGGAGTCACCGACCACGCAGACTCGCAGCGAGCGAGATGTGGCCTCAGCCACTGGCCGAAGACCAGCCGAGAGGTGGCCTCTTTGTTGGTGTGTATGCTCGCATCCTAGGTACGATACACTGGTCCCACAAGGGTCGACTCAGCACCCGACAGGACATCCAGGGAGGGTGGAGCGATGGGGGCAATGACCTCTCGGGAGCGAGCGCTCGCGGCGCTGAACCACAAGGAACCGGACCGGGTCCCCATCGACCTCGGCTCGCATGGAGCCAGCCTTATCCGCCACGAGCCGTACGATGGTGCGCGCGACCTGTGGGGCCTCCCGGAAGAGGATGACAAGGGCACCTTCACGGCCTCTGGCCTGATCGTCCCGGGCGAGCGCTTCCGCCAGCGGGTCGGCGCCGACTTCGTCGATATCGGCCTCGTCTCCCTCGAGGCTTGGGAGCGCAACGACGATGGATCGTTCCTCGACGAGTGGGGTGTGACCTGGATGCGCTCGGGAGACGGCGAGCCGGCGGCGTTGGCCGGTCCGCTGGAGCGCGACGACATCACGGCCAGGGACATCCTCGATTGGGATGGTTACCCCACCGCCGACGATCCACGACGCTATCCCGGCATGGCCGAGCGTGTGGCCAGGATCCGGGCGGAGACCGACTACGCCATCGTCTTCGACTTCCATTACGGCGTCGTGCGCGAATGCCAGCGCCTCCGTGGGTTCGCACCGTGGCTGATGGACCTCATCGGCGATCCCGAGCGGGCCGAGGCCATCATGACCAAGGTCGTGGACACGATCTCTGCCATCGCCGAGAACGCACTCGATGAAGTAGGCGACGAGATCGACGTCTTCTGGTTCGCGGACGACATGGGCTTCCAGGACCGGCCCTACATGAAGCCCGAGATGTATCGCGAGCTGGTCAAGCCCTACCACGCCCGCTTCATCGAGCGCGTTCGCGCCAAGACCGAGGCCGTCATCATGATGCACAACGACGGCGCGATCCACGAGATGCTGGGTGACTACATCGACATTGGCGTGCAGGCGTTGAACCCGGTGCAGGTCTCCGCCGACGGCATGGGTGACACTGCTGCACTCAAGGCCGAGTTCGGAGACGACCTCGTCTTCTGGGGCGCCATCGACACGCAGCACGTCCTGCCCTTCGGGTCACCGCAAGAAGTGCGGGACGAGGTCAAGCGCCGCATCGAGACGCTCGGCCCTGGGGGCGGCTACGTCCTCGCTCCCGGTCACAACATCCAGTCGGAGGTGCCCCCGGAGAACGTCGTCGCCATGTTCGACGCGGCCCTCGAGCTGGGCGGCTACCCACGCTCCTAAGGTCCGAGACATGGCCATCGCGTGCCCGGCGGCCGGTGCCGGCGAAGTCCGTGCTGGGCGGTAGTGGAACTGGTCTGTATATTGGCATCAACACTGCGGCGTCCGGGCGCGACGGCCGCTGACGACCTATGGCGAAGCCAGGCGAGGCGAGAAGGATGGCCGAGCAGCCGAATGACACGCTGCTGACACACCCGAGCTTCAGCGCGAACCCCTTTCCAGCCTATCGAGAGCTGCGTGAGCGTGCCCCTGTGTACCGGAGCGCCGCCTGGGACGCCTGGGTCATGACCGGGTACGACGACATCGTCTCGGCACTACGCGACCACGAGCGGTTCTCGAGCCGCGGGCGCCTGGTCGAGATGATCGACGCCTTGCCGGAGGAAGCGCAGGGGCAAGCAGGACCGCTGCGGAACCACTTCTCGACATCGGGACTGATCCACTCGGATCCCCCCGACCACACCCGAATGCGTGGGCTCATCAAGCAGGCCTTCTCACCACGCGTGATAGCGACCATCGAGCCGCGCATCGAGCGCATCATCGAGCGCTTGCTGGACCGGGTCGACGCGGCCCAGGGCTTCGACGTCGTCGAGCGCCTGGCCTATCCGCTCCCGGCTATCGTCATCGCCGAGCTGCTGGGCGCGCTGCCCGAGGATCGAGACCGCTTCAAGGGCTGGTCCGACGGCATCGTCGCGTTCCAAGGACAGGGTCGAGCGATCGCGGACGCCGTGCCCATGTCAGCCGAGGCCATCACTGAGATGCGGGCCTATATCGGCGAACTGATGGCCGCGCGTCGCCGGGACCACCACGACGATCTGCTCGCCGGCCTCGTCGATGTGGAACAGGCCGGCGTCGAACTCAGCGAGGACGAGATCTACTCCACGTGCGTGACGTTCCTCATCGGCGGCCACGAGACCACCACCAGCCTTATCGCCAACTGTCTGTATACCCTGCTTCGGCGCCCCGAACAGCTCGAGCAGGCACGGACGGATCCGGTTGCCCTCGCCGGCGCCCTCGAGGAGAGCCTGCGCTTCGACAGTCCGATCCAACGGACGTTCCGCCGTGTCACACGGGACACGGAGGTCGGGGGACAGGAACTGCGTGAAGGTCAGATCGTCATCCAACTGCTGGGTGCCGCCAACCGCGACCCAGCTCACTTCGCCGATCCCGAGACGTTCGACCTCGCGCGCAAGCCGAACCGCCATATCGCGTTCGGTAGTGGCGTTCATTTCTGTATCGGTGCCCCGCTGGCACGACTGGAGGCCCGGCTTGCGCTGCGTGCCATCCTCGAACGGTGGCCCGATCTGGAGCTAGCCGTCGAAGAGATCGAGTGGCAGAGCGAGAAGGCGCTGTTCCGATGCGTCCGCAGCCTGCCGGTCAGGTCCCGCAGGGAGAGCGGCCTTTGAGGTCACGCATCCGCAGGTCGATCGCCTTCGCGCTCGTGCTGTCGCTGGCCACAGGGGGCGCTGTCGTCTCAGCTGACGCCGACGAGGCCACGGAGGCCGGCCTGGACGTTCCGACCTTCGTCGACGAGACCCTGGCCTCAGGGATCGACCACGTGAACAGCTACGTGGCCACGCCAGAGAGCCCTGACGGGGGCTGGGAGTTCATCGTCGGCGGCGGCCTGGCCGTCCTCGACTGCGACCGTGACGACCTGCCCGACCTGTACCTTGCCGGCGGCAGCAGCCCGGCGAGCCTCTATCGCAACGTGAGCGACCTGGGCGGGCCACTCAAGTTCAAGCGTCTGAACTCCGACGAGACGGACCTCATCCATGTCACCGGCGCCTATCCCGTCGACATCGACAGCGACGATCTGCTCGACCTGGTCGTGCTCCGCCGCGGCCCCAACGCGGTGCTCCGCGGGCTGGGCGACTGCCGTTTCGAGCCGGCTAACTCGCGGCTCGGTGTGGATGGCGGCGACGACTGGACGACCGCTTTCAGTGCCAAGTGGGAAGGCGAAGCTGCTTTGCCGACGTTGGCATTCGGCAACTACCAAGCGCTCGATGCGGCCGGTGAGTTGGTCCCGGGCACGTGCGCCGATCAACAGCTCTACCGCCCGCGACCCGGCGCCGTGCGCTACGGGCCACCGGTCCCGCTGTCACCCGGCTGGTGCACGCTTTCGATGCTCTTCAGCGACTGGGACCGGTCGGGGCGTCGCGACTTGCGCGTGAGCAACGACCGTCAGTACTACGTCTCAGCGGGCGAGGAGCAACTGTGGCAGATGGACGACGAACCCCGGCTGTACACCGACGCCGACGGCTGGGAGCGAACCCTGATCTTCGGCATGGGCATCGCCAGCGCCGACATCACTCGCGACGGCTACCCCGAGGTCTTCCTGACCACGATGAGCCACAACAAGCTGCTGACCCTGTCTGACGGGCCTGAGCGGCCAAGCTACGACGACGTGGCTCGAGAGCTGGGTGCATCCACGGGCCGCCCGGTCACCGGCGACGACACGCGACCGTCGACGGCGTGGCACCCCGAGTTCGCAGATGTCAACAACGACGGACGCCTCGATCTCTACGTCTCGAAGGGCAACCTCGATGCGCTACCTGACCAGGCCAACCACGACCCCAGCAGCTTGATGCTGCAGCGAACTGACGGGACCTTCGTGGAGATGGCACCTGCCGCCGGCCTCGCCAATGACGCCCGCGCGCGCGGCGCCGCCCTGGTGGACCTCAACCTCGACGGCCTGCTCGACCTCGTCGAGGTCAACCTGGGCGATGAGGCAGAGGTCTGGCGCAACGCCGGCGTCGGGACCGCCACCGAGCCTGCACCGATGGGGCACTGGCTGGCCGTCGAGTTGCACGAGGACGGGCCGAACGCCGACGCGATCGGCGCCTGGATCGAGATCAAAGCCGAAGGCGGGATCCAGCGGCGCGAGGTCACCGTGGGCGGCGGCCACATCTCGGGCCAGCTGGGCCCGACCCACTTCGGCCTGGGCCCGGCCGAGCAGGCCGAGGTGCGCGTGACCTGGCCCGACGGCGAGGTCGGACCATGGACCCCGGTCAGCGCCGACCAGCGCATCCGCATCGAGCGTGGCGGGATGAGCCCGGTGGCCCTGACGGTCGCGACCGAGATGACCGGTGCGCTACCCCTGGTGCGCGAGAGCGAAGCCGGGCCCGAGCTGCCGCCGGTCCCGTCGGTGGACCCGTCCACCTGCGTGCCGAGCGCTGACCGCGAGCACTCGGTCGCCCGCCTCTGGGACGAGGCCCTGCTCGACGCCATCCGCCGTGACTTCCCGGCCCCCACCGTGCACGCGCGCAACCTCTACCACGCGTCGGCCGCGATGTGGGATGCCTGGGCCGCCTACGACTCGACCGCCGATGGTGTCTTCTATCGGCGGCAAGGCCACCGCCGACGACGTCGCGGCCGCGCGCGACGAGGCCGTCAGCTACGCCGCCTACCGCGTCCTGTCGCACCGCTACCGCGACAGCGCCGGAGGTGCGCAGTCCCTGCGCCGGTTCGACCAGCTCATGGCCGAGCTCTGCTACCCGTGGGAGATCGAGGCCGCCGACGATGCGACCCCGGCCACGCTGGGCAACCGCATCGCGGCCACGGTCATCGAGGCCACCATGGACGACGGCGCGCTGGAGCAGCAGGGCTACACCACGCGCGACTACGTCGCGGTGAACGAGCCGATGATCGTGCAGGAGCCGGGCACGGTCATGACCGACCCCAACCGCTGGCAGCCGCTGGCGCTCGAGATCAGCTACACCCAGAACGGCCAGCTGCTGCCGATCGGGCCGCAGGAGTTCATCGGGCCGCACTGGGGCGAGGTCACCTCCTTCGCCCTGCCCGAGCCGCTCGAGCACGGCATGCCCATCGACCCCGGCGGCCCGCCCCATCTCGGTGACCCCGCCACCGATGCCGAGTTCAAGGCCAAGGCCGTGGAGGTCGTCGCGTACAGCGCGCTGCTGGACCCGCGCGACGGCGTGACCGTCGACATCGGCCCGGCCACCTGGGGCAACGCGCCGCTGGGGACGAACGATCGGGCCGGCCACGCGTTCAACCCCTGGACCAGCCTGCCGTATGCGCCGGTCGAGGTACCGCGCGCGGACTTCGGGCGCGTGCTGGCCGAGTTCTGGGCCGACGGTCCCGACTCGGAGACCCCGCCGGGCCACTGGAACACGCTCGCCAACAGCGTCGTCGACCACCCCGCGTTCGAACGCCGCATCGCCGGCCGCGGCCCCGTGCTCGACCCGCTCGAATGGGATGTGAAGCTGTACCTCGCGCTCAACGGCGCGGTGCACGATGCGGCCGTGGCCGCCTGGGGCGCCAAGGGCCACTACGACTACGTGCGGCCGATCAGCATGATCCGCTACATGGGCGGCCTCGGCCAGTCGAGCGACCCGGGGCTGCCCGCGTACCACCCCGACGGGCTGCCGCTCATCGAGGGCCAGGTCGAGCTCATCACCGCGGCCTCGGCCGCCGCCGGCGAGCGCCACGAGCACCTCGATGACTTCGTCGGGGAGATCGCGGTGCGGGCCTGGAGCGGGAACCCCCGCGAGACCGAGTCGGAGCTCGGCGGGGTCGACTGGATCCGGGCGGTCGAGTGGGTGCCCTACCAGCTCTCGACCTTCGTGACGCCCAGCTTCGCAGGCTACGTCAGCGGCCACTCCACCTTCAGCCGAGCGGCCGCGGAGGTGCTCACCGAGATGACCGGCTCGGCGTACTTCCCCGGTGGGCTCGGCACCTGGACGGTGCCGGCGGGTTCGCTCGAGTTCGAGCTCGGGCCCAGCGTCGACGTGCCGCTGGCTTGGGCCACGTACTACGACGCGGCCGATCAGGCCGGGCTCTCACGGCTCTACGGCGGCATCCACGTCGAGGCCGACGACCTGCGCGGTCGGGTCATGGGCGCGCAGTGCGGCCGGGACGCGTGGGCCCTGGCGCAGACCTACTGGGACGGGACGGCGCGCGGCTAGCCGGGGCTAGCGTCCAGCGCGCTCACGATCGTCGAGCTGCTTGATCTTCGCGACCTTGCGCTCGGACCGCCCGCCTGCGAAATCCCCGGAGATCCAGTGGTCGACCAGAAGCGGCGCCACGTTCCGTCCCACCACAAGACTGCCGAGACACAGCACGCGCGCATCGTTCGACTTGATGGCGCGCTCTGCGGAGTATGGGTCGGTGACGGGCGCCGCGCGGACGCCGTGAACCTTGTTTGCGACGATGGCCATCCCGAGCCCAGTGCCACAACACAACACAGCCCGTTCGACCTCGCCTGTGGCGACAGCGCGAGCGACGGGCTCAGCAACATCCGGGTAGTCCTCGTCTTGTCCCGGCTGCAGCCCGTAGTCGATGACCTCGTGTCCCTGCTCGGCGAGATGATCACGTACGAGGTCCTTGAGTTCGACGGCGTTGGCGTCGGCACCTACGGCGATGCGCATGGCGGTGGCTCCTGCGGGTTGGAGAGAGTGCCAGTATGACCGGAGTCTTGCGCGCGATGAAGCGCATGGGGTAGTGGCCCTACGTCAGCCCAGGGGCGGCAGGCTCTTCCAGAGTGAGAGGTCGAGGTCGGGCATGACCTTGCGTAGCCTGCGCACGTCGTCGGCGTAGTACTGGCCCAACCACTCGCGCGCGGAGTCAGGCAGGGTGACGTGCTCCGTGGCCTTCTTGCGCGCCCGCCGGATCTCCTGCACCGATGCGTTCTGGTCGCGCAGCCCGAGGAACGAGTACGTCCGGTTCAACTGCGTCTGAGCATCCTCGACGCACTGCTCGTACTGCAGCAGCAGGAACTGCTCACGCGGGAAGTGCTCGAACCACCACGACAGCTGCGTCCCGTAGCGACTGCGCTCCATGGCCTCGACGACGCGGTGCTCGCGGGAGCCGAGCTCACCTGCACCGACCTCACCCTTGAGCGCACCCGCTCGCTTGAGCAGGCCCAGGTTCGAGACGTAGCGCTCGACGGGGTCGCGCATGAGCACGATGAGCTTCGCGTCCGGGGCCACGTGCTTGAGCATCGGCGCGACCCACGGCTGGTACAGGTAGCCGGGTGTCTTCTCGCCCACGAGGCTGCCCTGCGGCCGCGGGAAGTATCGCTGGTACTGCCCGAATTGCTCCTCGCTGGGCCAGCGGTCCCAGAAGTGATCGAAGAAGTGCAGCTCTCGCCGCTGGCGGTGCGGCCGATGGATCTCCAGGTGGCCCTCCATCAGGCCCTGCCACCAGGTCGTGCCCGACTTCTGGGCGCCGATGATGACGAAGTCCGGCGGACCGGACGGCCAGTCGGGCGGCGCGTCGGGCGGCGGCTGCAGCTGGTCGTAACGGGAGCGGACGGCGCCACCCTTGGGCTTGTCGGAGGCACCGAATGGCGTCGCGCGCACGCCCTTGACGATGGCGCGCTTCCACGCCGGAGGTCGCTTCTTGTTCTTCGAGCTCATGGTCGGTTCCAGCCTAGCCGACGTGGCGTGGTCGGCGTCTCGGCCACGCTCATCTCGGCCGACGAACCCGCCGGCGTCTCCTTCTGCGCGATGGTACGCATGGCGATCTGGTTGCCGACGTCGTGCCCGGCATTCTCCGACAGCAGCCAGCGCACCTCGAGCAGGTCGCAGTAGGCCTGCACCGGATCGATGTCCTCTCCCGTGAGCTCGATCAGCTGACCCACGACCGGCTCGAAGATCTCGAGCATCCAGCGAGCGCCATCGCTGCGAGTCAACCGGCGGCCACTCTCGCCCTCCTTGAGGTCCCAGTCACCGGCCCAGCCCAGCCCGGCCGAGGCGGTGAGGTCGTTGAGCAGGATGGCCGACTGCCCCTCGCCGGCCTCGATACCGGTCAGCTGGCGCAGCCGTCGGGAGTGGTAGTCGCGACCAGCCACGGCCACGCGCAGCGTTAGCTCGCCGGTGCCATCCTCGCCAGGTTCCAGGATGACCTCGTCGACGACGTAGCCCAGCTCGTTGATGTCGTGCAAACGCCTGGCCACGCGATGCTGCTTGTCCGGCCGGATGGTCACGTTTCCGTGGAGCACGTCCCACAGCCGTTCGTAGCGCTCGCGGATGCTCAGGGCTGCCTCGAAGTCGTCGTCCATCTCCTCCATCGACTTGCCGTTCATGACCCCCATGTCGGCAAGGTCACCGGCCACGTTCTCGATGGCGATCTCGATGTCGGCCTCGCGCTGACCGTCGGAGATGTGCTCGTAGAGCTCGCTCGTCTCGCCGTCCACGAGGTAGGCCTGCAGGCGCTGGCCGTCACGCATGAGCAGTGTGTTGGCCAGCGAGCAGTCGCCCCAGAACATGCCCATGCGGTGGATCTCCACGAGTAGGCCGGCCATCGAGTCGAGCAGCTTGTCGCGATAGCGCACCTCCCCCTCCGGCAGGCGCATGAAGAGGCGACGGAACTGGAACGATCGCGACAGGTAGCGCGTGAGGATGATCGATGACTCGTCACCCGTACGCGTGACCAGGCCGAAGGCCTTGACCGAGGGTGCGCCCCTCGCCTCCAGCTCGCGCAGCACGTCGTACTCCTGCTGGCCCACGAGCAGCGGCAGCTCCTTGAGCGCGATGATGTGGCCGTCGACCATGGCGAAGCGGACCGTGTGCCGGCTGGCGCCGACGGGCAGGTCGACGAACTCGAGGTCAGGCCCGGACCAGTGGGCCAGCGGCTTGTCCCAGGGCATCGCGACGAGCGCCTGGTTCGACTCGCGGAAGCGCATCGTGATGCGACCGGGTTCGAACGGTTCGATCTCGCTGGTGGGGATGGCGTCGGGGTCCGGCTCGTCCGGACCGCGCATGGGCTCGCCGTCCCACGCCAGGGTCGCGTCACTGAACGGCTCGTGGCCGATGTGTTCGTCCATCGGCGGCAAGTCTAGGGCGTCCTGCGGCGACCGACCGGCATCACCGATACGATGGGGTCCATGTCGTCCACCGCGACCTCGCCACCTGTCTCGCTGCCCGGCCCCTGGAAGGCCGTGGTCTTCGACATGGACGGGCTGTTGGTCCACACCGAGCGCCAGTGGCTGGCAGCCAAGCTCGAGCTCTGCCGCCGCCATGACCACGTCCTGAGCGAGGCTGACAAGGCAGCGGTCTTCGGCCTGGCCGATCTGGAGTCGGCCACGTACTTCGCGCACGTCTTCGGCCTGGACGGGGAGCACGTCGAGGACCTCCGGCAGGAGTACCTCGACATCGTGGGCGAGCTCATCGACTCGGGCGTGGAACTGACCGACGGCGCGGCCGAGCTCATCCATCGGCTGCGCACACAGGTGCCCATCGGACTGGCCTCGAACACGCGCCGCTCGCTCGTGAACCGGGTCCTTGCGCAAACGCCGTTCGCCGGGTCGTTCGTGGCCATCACCACCGGTGACGAGGTGCCCCCGAAACCTGCGCCTGATGTGTACCTGACCGCCTGCGCGCGGATCGGTGCCGACCCGGCCAGGGCCGTCGCGGTCGAGGACTCGCCGACCGGCGTGAATGCAGCCCATGCCGCGGGCCTCACATGCATCGGAGTACCCAGCGACCCCGACCATCCGCTGACCGAGGCCGACCATCAGGTGGCGGCGCTGACGGAGCTGCTCTAGGTCCGGGACGTGACGGCTCAGCTCATCCGTGTCGCGATCATCGCGGTCGCGCTGCTGGTCACGGCGCTACTGGTCCCCGACATCGTCGTCGAGTGGTCCGAGGAGGCGGAGGGCATCGCCATCACGCTGCTCATCCTCGCGCTCGTCTTCGGGCTGGTCAACGGCTTCATCCGGCCCATCGCGCGGCTGGTCTCGATCCCGCTCAACATCGCCACGCTGGGGCTCTTCTCGGTCGTGCTCAACGCGGCGCTGCTGCTGCTCGTGGCCCTCGCTGTCGATGTCGTCTTCGGCCCGCTCATCGTCATCGGTGGCTTCCCGCCCGACCTGACCCTCGAAGCCATCGGCGCCGCGGCGGTAGGCTCGTTCATCATCAGCGCCATCAGCGCCGCACTCACAGTCCTCATCCCGGACGCCTGAGGAGGACCCGATGACCCACCGCAAGGATCGCCAGCTCGTGACCTCCGGCTCACCCTACGAGTCGATGGTCGGCTTCAGCCGGGCCGTACGCGTGGAAGACCGCGTGATGGTCGCCGGCACCGCACCGGTCTGGCCAGACGGGCATGTCGACCCCGACCCGGAAGCACAGGCGCGCCGCTGCCTGGAGATCATGCTGGAGGCACTCCAGAAGGCCGGCGCCCGCCCGGCTGACGTCGTGCGTACCCGCAGCTTCATCACCGACGCCGTGATCCAGGACGCCGTGGGCCGAGCGCACGGTTCGATCTTCGGCGAGATCCGTCCCGCCTCGACGATGGTGGTCGTGGCCGGGCTCGTCGACGACCGCTGGGTCGTGGAGATGGAGGCAGAGGCCATCATCGGCTCCGCGGCCGACCCCTCGCCCGATGGCGGCTGAGCCGCTAGCATTCTGCGCATGACGCGGCGCATCATCGACCTTGCGACGCCCGAGCGCTTCGCCACCGGCACAGCCGGTGAAGCCGGCGAGCGCACGTTCTTCCTGCAGGCGGTGCAGGCCGGGCAGGTGACCACCGTGATGCTCGAGAAGGAGCAGGTGGCCGTCCTGGCCGATCGCGTGCTCGCGGTCATCGACGAGGTGGAGCGGCGCGGACTGGCTGCCGTCGACGCGGGGCCCGCCGGTGTCCTCGACGAGCGACCATTGGAGCAACCGCTCCACGAGGAGTTCCGCGTGGGCACCATGGTCATCGCCTGGGACGACGACGTCGACCAGCTGGTGGTGGAGGCACGCTCGATGACGTTCGACGCCGGCGCAGGCGACGTGGCCCTGCGTGACGACGATGAGCTCGAAGAGGATGACATCCCCGACGATGCGCCCATCGGGCCGGACGTCCTGCGCGTCCATCTCACGCCGATCATGGCCCAGCAGTTCGCCCGACGTGCCAATAGCGTCGTGGCCGGCGGGCAGCCGACCTGTCCGTACTGTGGGGCCGTACTGGAACGCAGCGGACACTTCTGCGCCCGGCGGTTCGACGATCTCGTGCACTGAGGGAGGGCGATACCGACGGATCGAGGAGGTCATCGAGCAACGTAGTGGAGTGGGTCATGCACCGAACGTCCAGGGCCATCGCGGTCCTCATCGCCGTCGCGCTGATGGGGACGGCCTTGGCCGTGCCTGCAAGCGCCGCCAACAGCGACCTCAAGCTCACGCGCATCCTCGGCGGCTACTCCAAGCCAGTCCTCGTGACGCACTCACCCCGCGGCGGGCGCGAAATCTATGTCGTCGAGCAGACGGGCAAGATCCACCGAGCCACGTTCTCCGGCGGCAAATGGCGCAAGCTGGGCGTCTTCCTCGACCTGACGTCGAAGGTCAACGACCCTGGCAGCTCCGGTGCCGAACGAGGCCTGCTCGGTCTCGCCTTCCACCCGAACTACCGGAAGAACGGCCGCTTCTACGTCAACTACACGCGCCGCGGTGCCGGCAGCAAGAGCGGCGACACCGTCATCGCCGAGTTCCGTCGTGCCAGCGCGGCGAAGGCGAACCCCAGGTCGGGCCGCGTGCTGATGATCATCAACCAGCCCTACTCCAACCACAACGGTGGCCACCTCGCGTTCGGGCCTGACGGCATGCTCTATATCGGCACCGGCGATGGCGGCAGCGCCGGCGACCCCGGGAACCGTAGCCAAAGGCTCTCGAATCGCCTGGGCAAGCTGCTGCGCATCGACCCCATCGACCCCGACGGTTCGGGGCCGCGCCGCTATCGCACCCCCTCGGGCAACCCGCGCATCGGCAAGGGTGGCCTCAACGACATCTGGGCCTGGGGCCTGCGCAACCCCTGGCGCTTCTCGTTCGATCGCGCCAACGGTGACCTCTGGATCGGCGACGTCGGCCAGAGCGCGCGCGAGGAGATCGACCGGGCCAGGTCGAACCGCGCGGGCAAGGCCGCGGGCAAGGGTCGCAACTTCGGCTGGAACCGCTGCGAGGGCAAGCGACGCTATCCCAACACCGGAGCGGTCTGCGGCTTCGGGACGCGCCCGGTGTTCGACTACGCCCACGGTGCCGGCCGGTGCTCGGTCACCGGTGGCTACGTTCATCGGGGACCATCGGCCGCTTCCTGGCGCGGGCTCTACATCGGCGGCGACTACTGTGGTCGCCTCTTCGTGCTCGACGGCCGCGGCAAGGTCCGGCTGGCCAGGAACACGGATCGGCGCATCTCGTCCTTCGGCGAGGACGCCGCAGGCCGCATCTTCATGACGGACCTGGCGAACGGCAACGTCTACCTCGTCAGGATGACCGGCCCCCGTCCGTAGCTGGATAGCATCGACGTGATGCTATTCGCGTCCGGTCGTTATTGCGAAGACTTGCGATAGGTGCGTCGCGGGCCGAAGGGACTATGATTCTGGCGATGGCCAACGAGACCTATGCGCACGCACCCCAGGTCACCTGGGACGAGGTCCGAGAGCGCCTCCACGAACGTGGGTTGCGCTGGACGCCCCAGCGTCGACTGCTGGTGGACGCGCTAGCCGGGACGGACGGTCACATCACCGGCGCCGAGCTCGTCGAGCGCTGCCGAGAGCAGGACCCGGAGGTGACGCCCTCGACGGTCTATCGCACGCTCGATGTGCTCGAGGACATCGGCCTGATCCGGCACGCACACGGACTCGATGGCCGCGAAGAGTTCCACGTCCGGCCCGCTCGAGAGCACGGGCATCTCCACTGCTCCGTCTGTCACCGCGCCTGGGAGATCGGCGCTGAGGACGTGGCCGATCTCGGCGCCGACCTCGAGTCGACACGTGGCTTCCGCATGGACCTTGGTCATCTCAGCATCGTCGGCGTCTGCGCCGACTGCCAGGAGGCCTCGGAGATCTAGCCTCTAGAAGCCGACGGCGAGGTCCCGGATGTCACCGAGGAGGATGTCGAGGTCGGCCTCGGTAGCGGTGTGGTTGAGGATCCCGGCGCGCAGCCACGTCCGGCCTCGCAGGCGCGTGGTCGTGAGGAACGACCGTCCGCTCAGCTGCAGGGCCGACTGCAGCGCGTCCTGGTGGACGTCGAGCGCGTCACGGCCGGCGGCGTCGTCCGCGGTCAGGCCCGCGGGCAGGTGGCGGAAGCACACGACCGAGAGGTTCGACTCCTCGGCCAGCTCGAAGTCGGCGGCCTCTCGTAGCCTGGCCTTGAGCGCTTCGGCCAGGTCGACGGTCTTCTCGACGAGCACCCCCAACCCCGGCGTCCCCAGGTGCTTCCACGACATCCACAGCTTGAGGGCCCGCTGGCGCCGCGTACCCTCGATGCTCAGGCGGTAGAAGTCGAGCTCGTCCGAGTGCGCGTCGGGCGCTCGCGAGGGGTCGCCCGAGCCACGGTAGTACTCCGGCCGATACGAGAACACCTGCTCCAACAGCGACCCGTCGCGGATGAGCATGCCGCCGATGTCGTAGGCCTGGAAGAACCACTTCTGGGGGTCGATGGTGATGGAGTCCGCACGATCGAGGCCATCCAGCACAGGCGCGAGGCGCGCGGACAGCTTGGCCGCCCCGCCGTAGGCCGCGTCGACGTGGAACCAGAGCTCCTCGCGCTCGGCCAGGTCGGCAAGATCGGGCAGGACATCGACCGCGCCGGTGTTGGTGGTACCGGCCGTGGCCACGATAGCGAACGGCGTCAGGCCGACCGCACGGTCACGCTCGATAGCCTCCGCCACGGGTGCGGCCTGTAGGCGCAGCAACTCGTCGGCCGCCACCTTCACCAGGGTGCCCTCGGGGAACCCCAGCGTGTCGAGGCTGCGCTTGATGGAGAAGTGCGCCTGATCACTGACGTAGATGCGGGCGTCAGCCAGATCGGCCCCGCGAGGCGGCCCGTCGAGCCCTTTGACACGCCGCAGGTGGACATCGCGCGCCACGATCATCGACATGATGTTGGCCATCACCCCGCCGGAGGTGAAGAGCCCGAACGAGCCCTCGCCATAGCCCACGAGATCGCACAGCCAGCGCACGACCTCCTCCTCCACGAAGGTGGCCGAAGGACTGCAATGCCAGACATCGACGCCCTGGTGCACGACCTGGCTGAAGAGCTCGCCGGTGATCGAGGCCCACAGTGGGATGGGTGTGAAGTAGGCGTAGGCTCGCGGATGCCAGGCGTTGGCCTGATGCGGGGCGAGGCGAGAGCGGAACTCCTCGATCAGCTCGGCCGAGGTGGACGGCTCGACGGGGGCGGCAGCCGGCACACCGGACGGCCCGAAGAAGACCTTGCGCAGCTCCTCGTAGTCACCGGGCTCACCGATGGCCCGCTCCATGCCGTGGTCGTAGACGTAGTCGAGCACGGCCGACCAGGCCCCCTCCCCCAGCGCCTCGAGCGCCGGGCGCGAGGCGTCCTCGTCACGGATGTCCAGTAGCTCGGGCTCGGGATGCCAACCCTCGCCGGTCCGACCGGTCAGTCGGCCGTCAGCCCCTGCCATCGCTACTCGATCACGCCGGCGCGTTCGACGAACCAGTCCACGACGGTCTCGACGAAGCCGTCGATGAACTCGGGCTCGAGCTGGCCGTACTCGGCGAACGCGCCGGTCACGGCCTCCTGGAAGAGGTGGTTGGCGTCGTCGAAGGTCATCGTCGTGACGTCCTCGTTGCCGGCCGCTTCGAGCGTCTCGCGCAGGGCCGTCTCGTTCGACTCGGCGACGACCTGCACGTCCTTGCCGCCGAAGATGCCCAGCACGGGCACGTCGACCTGCGCCCAGTCGGCGGTGGGGTCGTAGCCCAGGAACGAGCGGTACCAGTCAGACGCGTAGATCGGCATCTCCAAGTCGACCCGAGCCCGTGCGAAGTCGCTACGCTCTCCGGCGAGCTCCCGCTCCTCGGGCGTCAGCTCGTCCCACAGGCGCCCGTAGAACTCGAGCGAGATCCGCTCGACCTCCTCGAAGTCCTCCTCCAGCACCTTGGGCATGACCTGCGCGGTGTACTCCCCGACGGCCTCCACCTGTTCCTCGGGACTGCCTGCCGGAACGCGCGTCATGGCGATGTTCTGCTCGACGATGAGTTCGATGCCGTCGATGACCGCGGGCGCCATCATGCCGATGTACGCGACGCGCGGGTCGGACGCTCCGAGCATGGCCGCGTAGAGCCCACCCTCGCTGTGGCCGAAGAGCCCGATGCGCTCCGGATCCACGTCGTCGCGGGTCTCGACGAAGTCGATGGCGGCACGGGCGTCCTCCGCCAGCTCCCCGACGGTGGCCGCGTTGTAGTCACCGGTCGAGCCGCCGACACCGCGATCGTCGTAGCGCAGCACGCCCACGCCGGCACTCGTGAGTGCGTCGGCGATGACCGCGAACGGCTCCAGCAGCGTGATGGGCTTGAGCGACTCGTTGCGATCCTGCGGGCCGGAGCCGGTCATCGTGATGACCACCGGGTGCGGGCCGGGTGCGTCGGGCAGCGTGAGCGTGCCGGCCAGCTCGACACCTTCGGAGCCGCCGGGGAAGGTCACTTCCTCGACGTGGTAGGCGAGACCTGAGGGATCGGGTGTGGGCTCGGGCGCAAGCGGCGCGAAGGCGTCGATAGCGGGCTTGAGCGCCTGCTCGCGCAGGGCGTCGTACTCGTCGGGAGCTCGACTGCATCAGCACCAGGTTGGTGCTGCCGTCCTCCTCCGCCAGGGCCAGTCCGAAGGCCAGCGTCATCTCGCCGAGCTCCACGGTGAACTCGTAGACCGTCCAGTCGTAGAGGTCGGTGTCGTACTCGAACGACGGCGCCGGAGGTTCCGTGAGCGCGAGCGACGGCAGGAGGCTTGGCCAGAGCTGTTCGATGCTTGCTGCCGCCGACTGGATGGCCATGCCCACGCGGTCCTCCGGGCCCAGACTGCGCGCGTACTGGCCGCCGCCCACGTCCTGCCACTCGCTAGGTACCACGGAGGTGATGCCGAAGAGCGGATCCTCGATGGTGCGGTAGTCGTCATCCTGTGCGGCGACCGCGGCCACGCTGACGAGGATGAGCGCGAGCGAGATGAAGATGGCCAGGGTTCGACGCATGATCACGACTGCAGGACTCCTTCAAAGTGTGGGGTGTTCTGGGCGAGCGGCTTGCAGCCGCTGTAGTGGTTGCTGATCAGGCCCGCGGATCATTCGGAGGACTGGGGAGAACGATAGGCGATGACCTCGACGTGCTCGAGCGTGATGAGGCCACCGTCGACCATGGCGTCGATCTCCGGCAACACCGAGCGGAGGCGATCCTCGCGGTCGACGACCTCGATGAGGATGGGCAGGTCTTCGGACAGGCGCAGGATATGGGCGGTATGGACGCGTGCGGCCCGGCCGTAGCCCTCGATACCTCGCAGCACGGTTGCGCCGGCGACACCGGACGCGCGCAGCTTCTGCACGATGGCCTCGTACAGTGGTTTCCCTTCCCAGCGGTCGGACTCGCCGATGTAGATACGCGCCAGCAGTGCGGGTCCGTCGATCTTCATGGCAGCAGCCTCCCGACAGCGAGCCCGGCCACGACGGCGATCATGCCGATGGCGACCGAGCCCACGAGATTGAAGAGCATGTGGGCGATGTCACCCTCCTCCACCAGGGTCCACGACTCCAGCATCAACGTGGAGAAGGTGGTGTACGAGCCGATGAATCCCACCATCAGCGGCACCCGGATCTCGGGCGAGAGGACGGCCCGATCCATGGCCAGGGCGAAGACGAGTCCGAGTGCGAACGAGCCCGAGATGTTGACCGCGAACGTGCCCCACGGAAAGCGTCCACCGGCGAGATCCTGCACCCAGCCCTGCACGAGATACCGCGAGACGGCACCGAACGCGCCGCCGACGGCGAGGAAGAGCAGGGTCATATCCGTATCGTCGCACGAGCGGGGCAGAGCTTGACGTGCCGACGGTCATCGAGTCGTTACCCGTCGGGCGTAGGCTTGCGCCATGACCGACGAGAAGACCCCCGACCGACTGCCGACCACCGAGGACGGGTGGCGCCAACACCTCACGCCCGACCAGTACCGGATCCTCCGCGAGAAAGGCACCGAACGAGCCTTCACCGGCGAGTACGTCGACGAGAAGCGCTCGGGCACGTACCGCTGCGCGGGTTGCGGCGCGGAGCTCTTCGCGTCGGACACCAAGTACGACTCTGGCTCCGGCTGGCCCAGCTTCTGGCAGCCGGCAGCCGAAGGTGCCATCGCCTTCGAGTCGGACTCGTCCTTCGGGATGGTCCGCACCGAGGCCATGTGCGCCAAGTGCGGCGGCCACCTGGGCCACGTCTTCGACGATGGCCCCAACCCCACCGGTCAGCGCTACTGCATCAACTCCGTCTCGATCGAGCTCGACCCCGACGAGGACTAGCCGCCTAGTCCTCGTGGTAGATCTCGGTGGCGGTGAGGTTGCGGCCGTCGGGCCCGGTGAAGGTGGTGATGACGTCCCTGAAAGCCTCGCCCCAGCGGGCGGCCACGTCGGTGGCATTGATGCGATCGATGACCGTCTCGAAGTCGGGGTAGTAGCGGCCCACGTAGACCACGTGAGGACCGCGTCGGAAGCCGGTGTAGTCGCGATAGCCGGCCTCGGCGATGGCCTCGATCATCTCGGGCCAGGGATCGGCGTGGAGGTTGTCGTAGTACGTCGCCGAGCGTGGGTCGATGACGAGACTGAAGCAGCCCCGCTCCCAGGGGCCATCGGGCTCAGGGGCGTCGGTGTGGAAGACCTCGTCGTACCAGATGAGGCCGCCCTTGGGTGCCTCGACCTCAGCGATGATGTCGCGGAACTGCTTGCCCCACTTGCGGTTCGCCTGCCCGCGGGCATAGTCCCGAAAGGCCGTCTTGCGGTCGGGCTCGCAGCGGGCGTACCACCACACGTCGGTGCCACGCCGATAGCCGGTCACATCATGGAGACCGGCCTCGCGCATCTCGGCCGCGACCTCATCAGGGGTCTCAGCGTGGATCCGGTCGTACCGCTCCTCTGTGCCGGGGAAGAGTCGGACGTAGTAGAGGCTTCGTTCCATCGTGCCCTCATCGTATCCGGTAGCGCGACCGAGGTTCGGCTGCCGCGTGTAGCGGCAGCAAGGCCGATCGAACGCCGAGGAAGCAGGCTCTGCCCGGCAGGGTCTGCCCAGCAGGGCCGCCTTGCGCCTGGAGCAAGAGTCGGGCTGGAGTCCCGAACGACGACGCGGAGCACGATAGGGCGGGCGCCGCCGAGACACCCAAGGCGGGCGCCGCCGGACACGAGAAAGCGGGCGCCGGTGGTCCGGCGCCCGCATTGGGTGCGAAGTGAGATCGGCGTCTAGATGAAGAGCGGGCCGAAGATGAGCGCCACGATCGACATCAGCTTGAGCAGGATGTTGATCGAGGGGCCGGAGGTGTCCTTGAAGGGATCGCCGATGGTGTCGCCGACGACGGTGGCCGCGTGGGCATCGCTGCCCTTGCCACCCATCTCGCCGGACTCGACCCACTTCTTGGCGTTGTCCCAGGCACCGCCGGTGTTGGCCATGAAGAGGGCCAGCAGGAAGCCCGCGGCGATCGAGCCGGCGAGCAGGCCACCGAGGGACTCCGCGCCGAGTACGACGCCGACGATGATGGGCGTGAGCACCGCGATGGCGCCCGGCAGGATCATCGAGCGCAGAGCGCCCCGGGTGGAGATGTCCACCGCGCGAGCAGCATCAGGCTCGACGCCTTCCTTACCCTCACGCAGGCCCGGGATCTCCCGGAACTGGCGACGGACCTCTTCGATCATCGCGCCGGCTGCCTCGCCGACCGCGTACATCGTCAGTCCGGCGAAGAGGAACGGCAGCATCGCGCCCAGCAGGATGCCGATGAGCACGCTGCTATCGGTCAACTGCAACTCGGTGATGCCGGTGACCTCGACGTAGGCGACCAGCAGCGCCAGCGCGGTCAGGACCGCGGAGCCGATGGCGAAGCCCTTGCCGGTAGCGGCAGTGGTGTTGCCCAGGGAGTCGAGCGCATCGGTGCGTTCGCGGACCTCAGGCGGGAGGTGACCCTGCTCGGCCAGACCGCCGGCGTTGTCGGCGACCGGGCCGTAGGCGTCGGTCGCGAGTGTGACGCCGAGGGTGGAGAGCATGCCGACAGCGGCGACGGCGACGCCGTAGAGGCCGGCGAAGTGGTTGGCTACGAAGATGCCGGCGACCACCGCGATGGTCGGGATGACCACGCTCACGAGGCCGACAGCGATGCCGCCGATGACGACCGAGGCCGGACCGGTGGCCGCCTGCTTGGCGATCCACTGGGTGGGTCGGTACTCGTAGGAGGTGAAGAACTCGGTGGTGTTGCCGATGACCTGGCCCACGATGAGGCCGGTCAGGACGACCCAGAACAGCTCGAAGGGAAGGTCGAGGATGAGCAGCAGCGCCGCGGTAGCGACGAGGACAAGCGCGGCCGCTCCGAAGACGCCGTACCGCAGCGCCCACAGGAGCTGGTTCATCTTGGCGTCGTCCTTGGTGCGGACGAGGAAGGTGCCTGCGATCGAGCAGAAGATGCCGATGCCGGCGATGACCAGCGGCAGGACCGCGAGGGCCGCGTCCCAGTCACCGCTGAGATCGGCGCCCTGGGTGGCGAAGAAGGCCACGCCCACCGCGACGAGCGTCAGGGCGGACACGATGCTGCCCACGTACGACTCGAAGAGGTCGGCACCCATGCCGGCGACGTCGCCGACGTTGTCACCGACGTTGTCGGCGATGGTGGCGGGGTTGCGGGGGTCATCCTCGGGGATGCCCGCCTCGACCTTGCCGACCAAGTCAGCGCCGACGTCGGCGGCCTTGGTGTAGATGCCGCCGCCGACGCGAGCGAACAACGCGATCGACGAGGCGCCGAAGGCGAAGCCGGCCACGATGGAGGCTTCCTGGAAGATGAACCAGAGGACGGTCACGCCGAGCAGGCCGATGCCCACCACGGTCATGCCCATGACGGTGCCGGTTCGGAAGGCCACGCGGAGGGCCGGGTTCAGGCCGTCCATGGCCGCTGCAGCGGTGCGGGTGTTGCCTTGGGTGGCGATGCGCATACCTACGAATCCGGCAGCACCGGAGCCGATGGCGCCGAGCACATAGGCCAGGGCGGTCCATGGGCCTTCGCCGATCGCGTTCTCGGCGTTCGACGCGGCGATGGTCGCGTTGTCGGTGATGTTGAAGTCGATCAACGCCCCGATGATGACGGCGACGGCGACGACGAAGACCGCGAGGATCGTGTACTCGCGCCGCAGGAACGCCATGGCGCCCTGCTGGATGAGTCGCCCGACTTTCTGGATGAGCTCGGGGCCAGCGTCCTGGGCCAAGACCCAGCGAGCCAAGTAGGCCGCGAAGCCGAGGCCGACGATGGCGGCGCCGGCCGAAAGGATGAATGCAGGTGTCCCAGCCATCAGCAGGGGTACCTCGATGCGAGCACGGGCGTTAGCCTCCCTCTCGTGTGTCTTGGGGCATAGGTAGGCACAGATGAGTGCGGGTCAACGATACGGTCTGTGTCGGAAGGGCACGCGTGCCATGTTTCCCCCGCATGCGCACCATCCGGCCCCCGAGTGCACGAACAGTCTACCGGCATGGAACAGCCCCGCCGGATCGACGGGGCCGTTGCGGGGCGAGAGCGTGGAGCGCTAGGCCTCGGGGCTCTCCTCGGCCGTCGACTCCTCTGACTCGGCCAGCATCGCCTCCGCTTCCGCGGCCTGGGCCACGACGTCGATGACCGGGACCTCCACGCCATCGATGGGCGCGTCGTCGGTGATCACCAGGATCGATGTGTCGTTGGTGAACAGGAGGTCACCGTCGATATCGGTCACGCGCGCGCTCACGGTGTAGGTGTTGCGTCTCCTCGATGATCGAAGGATCGAACGGAGCACTGAACGCGATCTCGATAGCCGTCTCGTCCCCGACCGTGCCGGCATCGCTGCCGATGACCGTGGCGGGTGCGTCGGCGAGCGAGGTGTCCTGGACTTCCAGCGTCCAATCCGTCGCGCCCTCGAGCGTCGAACCCTCGGGCAGGATGATGAAGCCGGACACGGCCGGTTCGGAGATGGCCGGCTCGTCGGTCGGCATCGGCTCCTCGGACTCCATCGGCTCGGCGCTCTCGACCGGCTCCTCGGTCGGCTCGGGCGTGGGCTCGGGCGTCGGCTCGGGTGTCGGCTCGGGTGTCGGCTCGGGCGTGGGCTCGGGCGTGGGCTCGGGTGTCGGCTCCGGGCGTCGGCTCGGGTGTCGGCTCGGGCGTCGGCTCGGGCGTCGGCTCGGGTGTCGGCTCGGGCGTCGGCTCGGGCGTGGGCTCGGGTGTCGGCTCGGGCGTCGGCTCGGGTGTCGGCTCGGGTGTCGGCTCGGGTGTGGGCTCGGGTGTCGGCTCGGGCGTCGGCTCGGGTGTCGGCTCGGGCGTCGGCTCGGGTGTGGGCTCGGGCGTGGGCTCGGGTGTCGGCTCGGGCGTGGGCTCGGGTGTGGGCTCGGGCGTGGGCTCGGGTGTCGGCTCGGGCGTGGGCTCGGGCGTCGGCTCCGGGCGTGGGCTCGGGTGTCGGCTCGGGCGTCGGTTCCGGGGTGGGCTCGGGTGTCGGCTCCGGCGTGGGCTCTTCGATGGGCTCGATCGTGGCGACGACAGGCGCGGTGGAAGGCTCCTCGCTGGGCACCTCGGTGGGCGCGGGCGTCGGGTCCTCCGGACGGCAGGCCATGACGACCAGGGCGCCAGCAGCGATGAGTGCTGACCACTTCGTCAGGCGTGTGATTCCGGTCTTGTCCAAGGCTGTTGCCCTCCTGCCCTGCCATGTGGGTATAGCCGGCCCAGCCCCCTCTCGGCCTGACCGGCGCTCGGTTTGCGTGGCGCTACCTTACCTGAGGCCGCTCTCCTAGGTGTCGCAGGCCGGGGTGTCAGGGAAGAGCTCCCGGACGTTCTCAGCGGTGACCAGTTCCAGCTCCGCCTGCAGCAGCGGCGACACGGCTTGGCCGGCGACGGCATCGACGACCGCCGGCACCACCGTGGCCCCGAACCGCTCGGGGAACTGCGCGACAGATGCGACGTAGTGCTTGTCGCACGCGATCGTCTGGCGGATGGCCGCGTCGGCCAGCTGGCCGCTATACCAGACATGGTTGGTGCGCTCACGCCGCTCGGCCGCACTGATGGCCCCGAGGATCGCGTCCTCTGTCACACCGGCCACCATGATCGGCTTGCCCTTGACCTCGTCGAGCACCTCGACGAACTGGTTCTGGGCGGTGATCAGGTGCTGGGCGTCGTTGAGCTCGAAGGTCTGCTTGGGCAATTTGCAGTGCTCCTGGTAGCCCTCGCGGTAGCCGTCCATGCGCGCACCACCGATCTCGTCCTCGGCGCTGGACTCCAGCGAGACATAGGCCTTGACGTCGCACTCGAAACGTTCGGCAGCGGTGACCCCGAGGGCAGCGCCCGCGAGCCTGCCCGACTCGGCCTGGTCGATCTCGAAGAGCGAGACTTGGCACGGCCCTTGGTCGTAGACGATCCCGATGGCGGGCACCTCGCCGAGCGCCTCACACACGCTCTCGGTCAGGTCGGGGAACGGTTGCATGCTGATGACGCCGGTGACGCCGGCTTCGGCCAGCTGCGCCGCACAGGCGCGCACGCCGGGTCGCGTCCAGCCAGAGTCGCACTCGACCAACCGCACGCCGGCATCGGCCGCGGCCTCGCGTACGCCGCTGGAGATGATCTGCACGAACGCCTGTGACTCGTCGAGCGAGATGTAGCCGATGGCAGGCTCAGCGTCCGTGGCGGCCTCCGCAGCCTCGCTGGAGGCCACGGCTTCAGAAGCCTCGGCGTCCGTGGCGGCCTCGGCAGCGTCGGGGGTCTCGGCATCCGCGGTGGCAGCAGCGTCGGGCGTCTCGGGCGTCTCGGGCGTCTCGCTGGGCGTGGCTGGATCGGCGGGAACCGTGTTTGGGATCGCGGTCGCGGTCACGATCGCTTGCGCGGAGCGCTCGTTGGTGACGCTCTCGCTCGTGACGGTCACGCAGGCATTGGCCACAAGGCCGATCGTCAGGAGCAAGGCGCCGGCCACGATCGTGCGACGGAGCGTATCGCGGTGGGGGTTCTGGGGAACCGGGTTCAGGTGAAGGACCTCACGGTAGACATCGCTGACGCACCGGGCGCGTCAGCGGCGACGTCAGCGGTGTCGCTCGTGCGCGAGCCCTAGGAGCGCGAAGTATGGGGTTGGATCACGACGCGGGCAGCTCGTCGATCGGGCCACGAAGCGTCGATGGCACGAAGCATACCGACCTCGGCCCGAATCCGGCTGGAAACGCCCGATCAGCGGTCCAGGCGACAGGGTCGATCAGCGGGCCGCCAGCGTCTGTGCCTCGTCACCCAGGCTGACGCGGATCGATACGCCGTAGGTCCGCCGCTCACCAGGCTCGAGGTACTCCAGCGTGCCGTCCTCACGATCGGAGGCTCGGCCGTTGACGGTGCAGTTGGCCGGCTCCAGACCGGTGACGTACATGCCCGGCCCGAGCATCCGCCACTGCCACATCCGGGGCAGCTCGGCGGGATCCCACGAGACCGTCAGGCCGATGCCGCCGGTGGGCTCGTAGCCCGGGTTGACGACCGAGGCGCTAACGCTCTCGTCGTCGGTGGGCAGCAGCTCATGGCGGTAGACGTTCTCGACGAAGCCGTCCTGCGGCGCGGGGAACTCGGTGCGCTGGCCCATGCCCCGGGCGGCATTCTCGTCCCGCGGCGTGATCTCTGCTGGAGGCGTGATGAGCACCGACCCATCGGCCACGACCGGATAGCCGGGATTGCAGTGGTAGAGCAGCATCAGTCCGGCCGTCGCGTAACCCTGGTTGACGACCTCGTCACGCACATGGACGACGGTCTCGCCCATGGGCAGGGTGATGCGTCGGCGAAGCAGCAGGTCGGACCCGAAGACGTCGGTCTCACGCATCTCGCCGCTGACCTCGGCCACGAGTCGGCCGTCCTCCTCGACGACCCGATGGGTGACGTTGCGTGCCGGGATGTGGCTGATGCGCCCGTGGAGTCCGTGGCTGGTGCCTTCATCATCCGAGGGCATGCCGACGTTCTGCAGCCCGCAGGTGAGGAGCATGCCGCCGTGGAACGAGTGCAACCAGTCGGCGGAGTGGAAGTAGGCCGGGTGTACGGCCCCGGTGGTCGACTGCCAGCTGAGCTGGTGGCCACCGGCCCACACCGGTCCCAGGTCGAGCCCTCGGTCGGCCAGGATCAGGGCGGAGATGCCGCCTGCCGCGCGGGCATCGATGACCCTGGTCCCGTCCTCCTTGCCATCGGCCAGACGGGCTGCGCGGGTGGACACGAGTTGCGACACATCGCCGACGCGACGGCGCAGCTCCAGGAGATCATGGGATACGTGCTCACTCATGCGTTCACGGTACGCCTTTCGCGGTCGGGCCGGCGGACCGGCACGGCTATGATGGCGACCAACGACGGCCCCATGGGCTGAGCAGGGAGGACCACACCGGCACGATGGCGAGGACGAGCGCGAAGCGGTCCGCAGACCAGGTCATCAGGACCTACGCCGCGGCCGACCGCGCCCAGGCCGAGCGCTCATACCTGCGAGAGCGCCAGCAGGCCGCGACCCGTGGCTGGGTGCCCAAGTCCCGCCGCTGGCGCTCCGAGGACAAGGAGCACGTGCTCACCGTGGTCTACGAGTCGGTCGATCTGGCCGACTCCTTCGCCGGGGACGAGCCGGTAGGTGAGCGCACGGCCGAGATCACCAGCCGGCCACTCGAGTGGACGCCCGAGCAGGCCCGTGAGCGTGAGGCCAAGCGGACGGTGGTCCGGACGCTGGACCTGCACTGCGCCGGCGAGCCTCTACGCCTCATCCGCAGCGGCTACCCGGCCGTGCCCCAGGGACCCATCGACGAACGCCGTGCCTGGGCCCGCGAGAACGCCGACCACATCCGCCGCATGCTGATGTACGAGCCGCGCGGACACCGTGACATGTACGGCGCGGTGCTGTTGCCGCCCCACCGGGACGACGCGGACGTGGCCGTCCTGTTCATGCACAACGAGGGCTACTCGACGATGTGCGGCCACGGCATCATCGCGCTCACGCAAGGCCTCATCGAAGAGGGTCTCTACCCAGCCGTCACACCCGTCACCGAGATCCGCTGGGAGACGCCGGCCGGCCTCGTCGTCGCCGAGGCGGAGGTGAGCGTCGGCGTCGGTGCGGAGCCGGTCGTGCGCTCGGTGCGTTTCGTGAACGTGCCCTCGTACCTGCATACCGAGGGACTGGTCATGCGGCCGCGGGGCGTGCGCCTGTTCGGGGCGGCCGCGGAGCGTAAGGGGCTGTCGGTGCAGCTGGCCTTCGGCGGGGCCTACTACGGCATCGTCGATGTGGCCGAGCTGGGCCTGCGCGTGGTGCCCGAGCAGATCGAGCCGCTCACGCGAGCCGGCGCCGCCATCACCGAAGCCTTGCGCCGCGATCACTCCCCCACCCATCCGACCGACGAGTCGCTGAGCTTCGTCTACGGCACGATCATCGTCGACAGCGATCCCGCGTCTTCGCCCGACGGCCTCGCGACCGACGCCACCATCCGCAACGTCACCATCTTCGCGGAGGCAGAAGTGGACCGCTCGCCCTGTGGTTCCGGCACCTCTGCCCTGCTGGCGGCGCGACACGCGCTGGGCGCCTCGCAGGTCGGAGACACCATCGTCAATGCCGGCATCACCGGCGAGGCCTTCATCGCCAGCGTGGAGGACACCACCACGCTCGGCGGACATGACGCCGTCATCACCAGCGTCGAGGGCAGCGGCTACGTCACCGGGCACGCGCGCTTCGTGCTCGACGAGCGCGATCGGCTGGGCCAGGGGTTCCTGCTGCGCTAGCGGCTGATGTGACGGTCGACACAGGCACGTCATCGAAGACTCGGCAGGATACGGCCATGAACTACCTGCGAAACCTCGTCTCGACGGCCGACCAGGCCTGCGCCCATGCCCCCGCCGAGATGGCCGCTCCCAATGGGAACACCTGCGAGGCATGCGGCAGCACCAGGAGCCTGCGCATGTGTGCGGAGTGCGGCCACGTCGGCTGCTGCGACTCGCAGGCCGGCGACGCTCGGCGCCATGCACGCGAGACGAAGCACGAGGTGATGGTGGCCATGCCCGTGGGCAGTTCCTTCACGTGGTGCTACGCCTGTGACCGCTACCTCTAGACCGAACCGGGCAGTGACCCACACGTCGCGAACAGGATGGGCGTGGTGCGGACCTGGCGCATGACGTGGACCGGCTCGTCGTTGACCGGCGCCACATCGAGCACCAGTCGCGATCCGACCACCCGAGCGTCGGACAGCCCGAAGGCCGCCTCGTCGTACCGGCTGAAGTTGTCGTTGAAGGGGTTGCCCTCCTCCACCAGGACCTGTCGGCCGGCCAAGTCGTCGTGCGCTTGCGTCGCATCGGGATAGGCGAAGACATAGCGACCCTGTGGCGGGGTATCGACCGCGGCACGCGTGTAGCCGACCGCCAGAGCCTCGTACCGATGGAGCGGAGCGACCGCGGCCGCAGCGCGACGAGCGGCACCCTCGAGCCAACCCATCGTCGTCTCGGAACAGGCGACCTCACCGTCGATGATGGAGGCTGCAACGGGCGTCCCCAGGGCCGACGCTGCTCGGCCGAACCCTCGCTCGGCGACCTCGGTCGGTCGCGCCACGGTCCCGTCGCGCAGGATGGTCCCCGCCTCGGCTGACCGACCAAAGACCACGGTGCGAGTGTCCTCGTCGAGCGCGACCCAGACCATCGGCTCGGTGACGGCCTGCCCGTGGATGTCGAGGCCGTGCATGTTGGCGAAGCGCAGCTGCCACGGGACCTGGGCCACCGGATCGGGTTCGTAGAGGGTGATGCCCCCAAGCCGATGCGCGGTGTAGTCGAACCCGTCGAGGGCGTCGTCGAAGCGTGACGTGTCCCAGTGCTCTCCGAAGCGCATGACGGCGAACTCGCCGTACACCCTCGCCTCCCACTCGAGATCGGCATTGCCCCAACCCCAGGTGTCGCGCCAGGCGGCGAGGCGATCGAAGCCGAGTGGCATGGTCGCCGCCTCCGCGCCGGCGATCTCGAGCATCAGCCGCTGTCGCTCGGCAAGCGGGCTATCGCCGGTGAGATGCGCGCCGCCGTGGAGCTCGCGCAGCTGAGCCCAGTCGACGAAGTCGAGGCTGGCGGGCTCGCTGTCGGACGGTACGTACGCCAGCGCCTCGAGCAATGGCGCCGGCTGGTCAGCGTGTGCCATGGCAGCCGTCGACATGGTCATCGCGAGCGCGGACCCCAGTACAGCCCCCAGCCATAGCCCAGCCATGGTCACCTCCAGGCTGCGCAGGATGACCGTCCGCCGGGCACACTGCAACCGATGACGACCCACGCGTGTTCCTGCTTGCGTGTGCACTGAATGCCCGCGCCGGCTGGCTGACGACCTCGAGGCCGCGTTCCCGCGGTTCCTGGCCCACCACCAGGACCTGGTCTACGGCATCGCCCTGCGCTCGACGAAGCGGCCGGCCGATGCCGAGGACCTGGCACAAGAGGCCTTCATCCGCGCCCATCGGGCGCTCCTGGACTACCCGCCGAAGCGGATCCGCGAGCTGCGTCCGAAGGGCTGGCTGGCGGCCATCGTGGGCAACCTCGGGCGCAACCGGGCCCGGCGGAAGGCGCTTGCCACGGCCGATCTCGAGGTCGCCGTCGAGTCGCGGGCTGACGATGCTCCGGGCCCGGAAGGTCTCGCCGAAGGACGTGAATCGGCGGAGGCCTGGCGGCGACGGCTGGAGCTGCTGCCGACGAGGTACCGCCGGGCGGTCGAGCTGCGACACGTCAGCGGCCTCTCCTACCCGGAGCTGGCCGAGGCGCTGGAGCGGCCTCTGGGCACGGTCAAGTCGGACGTCCACCGGGGCGTGCGACTGCTGCGCAAGGCGTACCTCGACGAGATGAACGACGAAAGCCACGAGGTGGTGTGATGGACATGCGGGAGGCGAGAGCGATGGTCAAGGCACTGCGAGCGACGGAAGCGAAGGCGCCCGAGGGGCTGGCCGATGACGTGCTGGCCGGCGTCGGACTGGTCGATTCGTGGACCGAGATCGAGGGGCCCATCGGGCCGCTGTTCGTGGCTTGGTCCGAGACGACCGGCATCACCGCCGCCGAGCGCTCGGGCGATCCTGACGGGTTCGAGACCGAATACGAGCTGCGCCACGGGCGGCCGGCTCGGCGCGTGCCAGAGATGCCCGAGGCGCTGCTCTCGCAGATCCACAAGCGCTTCGAGGGCGAGCGCACGAAGGGTCCCAGGGTCGACCTCGATACGCTCACCGAGTTCGAGAAGGCGGTCCTGCTCAAGACGATGGAGATCCCCTACGGCGAGGTCCGGCCGTACTCCTGGGTGGCGCGCGAGATCGGACGACCCAAGGCGGTGCGGGCCGTGGGCTCGGCCCTGGCGGGCAACCCCATCACCTTCGTCATCCCCTGCCATCGCGTGGTGCGAGCCGACGGTCACATCGGCAACTACGGCGCCGGTGGACCGGAGGCCAAGCGCGAGGTGCTCGAACTCGAGGGCATCGACGTCGGCGACCTTGAGCGATCGGCGGGCGCTGGTATGCGCTACACCGGCTCGGACAGCACGAACATCTACTGCTATCCCTCCTGCCGCCACGCGCGCCGTACCAGCGCCAGGCACGAAGTCCGGTTCCGCAGCGCGCAGGAAGCGCGGGATGCAGGCTATCGGCCATGCAAGGTATGCAAGCCGCTCGAGGGCACGCCCTTCGCGGCGTAGGCGCTGGCGCTAGCGGAGCGGGCGTCGAGCGGTCGCCGCCAGCAGCGGCCCGCGCACCTCGAAGTCCCCGGGCGAGAGAGAAGCGAGCCGACCGCCGAGCATGTCGCGTAGTCGAGCACGCTCGGCAGCGGACAGAGAGTCGATGCGCTCGTGGTCGTCGTAGTGCAGCTTGAACTCGAGATAGGAGTCGGCCGTCCAGGCGTAGGCGAGCTCGTCGCGAACGACCTCGACCGATTCGAAGCCGGCCTGCGCCAGCTCGTCGCGGGCCTGCTCCAGGGTCACGTAGTCACCCGAGCGCGGCGAGCGGAAACCGTCGTCCTCCTCCTCGTCGATGTCTCCGAGCGCCTCGTGGTACACGGCGTCGGCCGGCAGCACGAGGTCTTGGGCCAACCAGGTCACGAAGCTGATGGAGCCGCCGGGCCGGAGCACGCGCCAGGCCTCGCCCAGGACCGCCGGCCGATCGGCCACGACCTGCAGCATGAAGGAGCTGACCACGGCCTCGACGCTGGCGTCTTGGAGCGGGACATCGGCGGCGTCAGCGGGCAACCACTCCACGCGCCCGTGCTCGCCGTCGGGGACGCGGGATCGCGCGAGCGCCAGCATCGCGCCGGAGGCATCGAGCGCCTTGACGCGCGTGGAGGGCCAGCGCCCAAGGGCCGACAGCGTCAGCGAGCCGGTGCCCGCCCCGAGGTCCAGCAGCGTGGCCGGCTCGGGTGCGATGCGGTCGAGCGTCCGACGCGCAGGACCCGCGAGGACCGGCTCCCAGTGATGGCGATAGCGGAGCGCGTCGCGATCGAGCGGCTGCTCGCTCATCTGGTCCGGACCGCGCCGGTCAGGAGTCGAAGAGGTCGACGCGGTAGATGCTGCCCTCGAGGGAGACCACGTACAGCTCGCCCGGGTCGTCCTCGCCGAACGAGACGATGCCGCGGGGCGCGTCCAGTAGCTGATGCGCCGGCACGTCGAGCCCTTCGCGGACAGCGTCGGCATCGATGCCCCAGATGAAGCCGCTGGCGACGTCGCTGAAGAGGTACAAGCCGGCAAGGTCCTGCAAGACCTTGCCGCGGTAGACGTAGCCGCCGGTCACGCCACGGTGCGGAGTGACCTTGTCGTAGTAGTACACCGGTGCGTCGTAGAGCGAGGGATCGCAGTCGGGCATGTTGTGGCAGGTGTCGGCGCCGACGACGTGGGACCAACCGAAGTTGAAGGCGTCGTTCTTGACCGTCTCGCCGGCAGGGATGCGATTGATCTCCTCGAAGCGATCCTGGCCTACGTCCCCGATCCACATGTCGCCGGTCTCGCGGTCGAAGCTGGCGCGACGTGGATCGCGTAGGCCGTAGGCCCAGGTCTCGGGGGCGAAGCCCTTGCGTGCCTTGACCTTGCCGTTCTTGGCCTTCTTGACGTAGGGGTTGTCGAGCGGCTTGCCGTAGAGGCGGTCGTTGGTGTCGACATCGATGCGCAGGATCTTGCCCAGGCGTGTCGAGGGCGTCTGGCCCAGGCCGTCGGGATCGCCCGGTGCAGGGCCGCCGCCATCACCGGTGGCGATGTAGAGCTTGCCGTCCGGCCCGAAGCCGATCCAGCCGCCGTTGTTGTTGATGTACTCCTGCGAGATGTTCAGCAGCGTCTTGACCGGCTTGTTGCTGGCGGCCCACTTGCAGGGCGTGCCCTTGAACTCAGCCACGATGGAGTCGTTCTTGGCCGTCGTGTAGTGCACGAAGAAGCGGCCGTTCTTCTTGAACTTGGGGTGGAAGGCGATCGAGTGCAGACCCTGCTCGGGTCCGACGCCCTTGAGCCGACCCTCGAGGTTCAGGAAGGGCCGCAGGCGGGTGGTCTCATCGGCCTCGATGACCTTGACGCGGCCACCCCGCTCCACCACGTAGCGGCACCTCTGCTTGCCGATGCCGTCATCGGCGATGTAGACGGGGGCATCGAAGCCATCGGCGAAGAGGTCGAGCCGAAGGGTGACGCTGTCGGGATCGAACTCGGAAAACGGGGTCGGCTCCGGCGTTGGCTCGACCACCTCGGCCGGTTCGGTGTCCGGCGCGGCTTCGTCTTGCGCGAGGGCGGCAGCGGGGATCATGGCTGCGAATGCCAGGGCCACCGTCAGCGCGATGGCACCCAGTCCGGGCAAGCGGATATGGAACTGGGTCATGAGGCCTCCGTGACGACGTGAAGGATCCGGCCTTCCTGCCCGACGGCGTAGAGCTCGCCGCTCTGGTCGACGCCGAACGACACCAGCGTGCCATCTATCCGCGCGATCGGCACAGAGACCGCCTCACCCTCGACCATCGCCGCAGCCTCGGCGCCCCAGATCGCGCCGGTGCAGTAGTCCCCGAACACGTACACGCCCTCGAGGTCCGGCTGTGCCGAGCCGCGGTAGACGTGGCCCCCGATGACCGTGCACCCTTCGTCGCGCCCGTAGCTCAGCGCCGGCGCGGTGTGCACTTCGAGGTCGCAGCCATCGAGGTAGCACTCAGGCCCCTCGACCTGGTTCCAGCCGAACGACTGCCCGCCCTTGCCGTCCGGCACGACGCTGACCTCTTCGAAGCGACCCTGACCGACGTCGCCGATGTAGATGTGGCCGCCGACGGGGTCGACGCTGAAGCGCCACGGGTTGCGCAGGCCGAGCGCGTGGATCTCGGGTCGATGGGCCTCGCTGCCGGCGAAGCCGTTGTCGGCCGGGATGCCGTACGGCTGCTCCGCGGCGTCCACGTCGATGCGCAGCAGCTTGCCCAGCAAGGTGCCAGGGTCCTGCCCCGCACCGAGGGGATCGCCACCGCCACCGCCGTCGCCGGTGCCGATGAGCAGCATGCCCGCGGCGTCGAAGGCGAGGTGACCGCCGTTGTGGTTGGCGTACGGCTGCTCGATGACGAGCAGTTGCCGCTCGCTGTCGCGATCGGTGGCATCGCCGGTAGCGCTGAACTCGCTGACCACCGTGGCACCGTCGCCGATGCGCGAGTAGTTCACGAAGAAGCGTCCGTTGTCGGCGAAGGAGGGGTGGAAGGCCAGTCCCAGCAATCCCTGCTCGTACGACGTGACGATGGCGTCACGCAGGTCGAGGAAGGGCTGCTGTGCCCGCTCACCTGACGTCAGTGGCCAGATCCGCCCGGTCTGTTCCACGACGTAGAGCGTGTCGCTGCCGTCGCCCGCGTGGGTCACCAGGACCGGCTGGTCGAAGCCGGCGGCGACCTCCTCGAACTCCACGCGCAACCCCTCGAGGCTGGCGGCGGAGGCACTGGCGGTCGCGGCGAAGGCCACGAGCCCGACGATGATGACGAGGATGGCGCCGAAGACAGCGAGTCGGCCGACGGTGCGCTTGGCGGAGCGCTCGATGGGCTGGGCGGACGGACGAGGCGCCGGCATGGCCACGCGTCGGTCGAACTGCTCGGGATAGGCCACGGCATCGCGTGAGATGCGGTCGAGCACGGCAGGGGCGACGTCTGGCGACCATTGCAGCTCACTGATGACGAGGGAGACGGCGACCGTGGCCAGCTGATCGTCGGGCAGGCCGGACATGGAGCCCGGGTGGCGTTCGACCGTCATGGGCCCACCGCCAGTCGGGTACGGAGCTGCTTGACCGCACCGTCGAGATGCTCATCGACGAGCCCCGACGAGATGGACAGGGCGTTCGCCGCCGCGTCGCGGTCGAGCCCGAAGAGGTAGCGCGCAGCGATGACCAGGCGGTCCTCCTCACCCAGGCGGTCGAAGGCCTCGGCCAGTGCCTGGCGCTCGAGGGGCGTCATCGGCGCAGAACCGGCCAGGCCAGGCACGGGTGTGGCAGCGAACTGCGGCATCTGCTGGCGCTCGACAGGTCTGTCGGAAGGGGTCGGACGGCCAGACTCGCGTCGTTGCTGGCGTGACTCACCCGCAGCGATGCGGATCAGCCATGGCAGCAGACCCAGCTCCCCTTCGTACGAAGGCAGCGCGCGATAGGCGCGGACGAACGTCGACGTCGTCGCGTTCTGCGCCAGATCGGAGTCACGCACGATCAGCCAGCACACGCGAAAGACGGGTTCCTGGTACCGGCGCACGAGGCGCTCCCAGGCATGGAGGTCACCGCGACGAGCGGCCTCGACCAGTGCGGCATCGGCAGGCTCGCCCGGAGCGAACGTCGTCCCGGTCATGTCCTGCCGATGGTAGCGGTAGCTACCGGGGTGGTGGCACCAGTCCGTTCGTACTGGGCCGGACGTTCCGAGCCAGTACGTCAGCGGTCGATGCCGAAGGCGGCCTCGGGCTCGAGATCCAGCTCGGTCATGGCCTTGGCCACGACCTCACCATCGATCGAACCCAGTCGGCCGAGCTCGACGAGCACGCCCGCGGCGATGTGCTCAGCGTCGATGTCGAAGAACCGGCGCAGGGCCTCGCGGGTGTCGCTGCGACCGTAGCCATCGGTGCCCATCGATCGCCAGGCCTTCGTCGGCACCCAGCGGCTGACAAGGTCCGGCCAGGACGCGATCCAGTCGGAACAGGCCACGACCGGGCCCGCGGAAGCGGACTCCCGGAGCACATCGGTCACGTGCGGGACCCGTTCCTCGCCGGGGTTGTGCAGGTTCCAGTGCTCCACCTCCAGCGCTTCGTTGCGCAGGAGCTGGAACGAAGGAGCGCTGTAGATCTCGGCTGCGACGCCGTACTGCTCAGCGAGCAGGGCCTGGGCCTTGAGCGCCTGCTGCATGATCACGCCCGAGGCCAGGATGGTGGCTCGTGGAGCATCGGCGCCGAGCGCGGGTGCCTCCGCGTAGCGGTAGATGCCGCTGATGATGTCCTCGTCGGTGACGCCCTCGGGGCGCTCCGGCATGACGTGGTTCTCGTTGTAGAGCGTGACGTAGTAGAAGACGTCCTCGGGATCCTCGCCGTACATCCGCTCGATGCCGTCCTTGACGATGGCCGCGGTCTCATAGGCGAAGGCCGGGTCGTAGGCGCGGCAGGAGGGGAAGAACGAGGCGTGGACCAGGCTGTGGCCGTCCTCGTGCTGCAGGCCCTCGCCGTTGAGCGTGGTGCGGCCGGCGGTGGCACCCATCATGAAGCCGCGTCCGCGAGCGTCCTGGAAGGCCCAGATCTCGTCGGCGGTGCGCTGGAAGCCGAACATCGAATAGAAGATGTAGAACGGGATCATCGGCTCGCCGTGGGTGGCGTAGGCCGTGCCCGCTGCCTGCATCGAGGCGGTCGAGCCGGCTTCGGTCAAGCCCTCCTCGAGGATCTGGCCGGCCTTGTCCTCGCGGTACGAGAACATGAGGTTCGAGTCGACCGGGTCGTAGACCTGCCCCAGCGCGGAGTAGATGCCGACTTCCTGGAAGAGCGAGTCCATACCGAAGGTGCGGGCCTCGTCCGGGATGATGGGCACGATGCGCTCGCCCACGCCCTTGTCGCGGAGCAGGTTGCGCAGCAGCTTGGCGAAGGCCATCGTGGTCGAGACCTCCTGGCCACCTGAGCCGTCCTTGAACTCGCCGTAGACGTCATCGCCCGGCGTGTCGAGGGGCTTGCTGATGACCACGCGCCGAGGCGAGGGACCGCCCAGCTCGGCGCGACGCTCCTGCAGATACTTGATCTCGGGGGAGTCGGGGCCAGGATGGAAGTAGGGCACGTCCTTGAGCTGCTCGTCGGGGATGGGCAGCTCGAGGCGATCGCGGAAGACACGGACCTCGTCGTCGTGCATCTTCTTGGCCTGGTGGGTGATGTTGCGCGCCTCGACCGAGGAGCCCAGCGTCCAGCCCTTGACCGTCTTGGCCAGGATGACCGTGGGTGCCCCGTTCTGCTCGGTGGCCTTCTTGTAGGCCGCGTAGAGCTTGCGGTAGTCGTGGCCGCCGCGACGCAGGGCCTTGAGCTCGTCGTCGGTCTTGTCCGCGACCATGGCCTGCAGGCGCGGGTCGACGCCGAAGAAGTGCTCGCGCATGTACGAGCCCGGCTCGACCGAGTACTTCTGCCATTCGCCGTCGACGACGTCGGCCATGCGCCCGATGAGCACGCCCTCGGGATCGCGGGCCAGCAGCTCGTCCCACTCGCGGCCCCAGATGACCTTGATGACGTTCCAGCCGGAGCCACGGAAGTTCGCCTCCAGCTCCTGGATGATCTTGCCGTTGCCGCGCACCGGGCCGTCGAGGCGCTGCAGGTTGCAGTTGACCACGAAGACGAGGTTGTCGAGGCCCTCGCGGGCCGCGATGGAGAGCGATCCGAGCGACTCGGGCTCGTCGGTCTCGCCGTCGCCGAGGAAGGCCCAGACGCGGCTGTTGCTGGTGTCCTTGATGCCCCGGTGGTGCAGGTAGCGGTTGAAGCGCGCCTGGTAGATGGCCGCCAGCGGGGAGAGGCCCATGGAGACGGAGGGGAACTCCCAGAAGTCGGGCATCAGCCGCGGATGCGGGTACGACGAGAGGCCTTCACCGGGCACGACCTCGCGGCGGAAATGATCGAGTTGCGACTCGGTCAGCCGGCCCTCGAGGAAGGCGCGGGCGTACATACCGGGCGCGGCGTGGCCCTGGTAGTAGACCTGGTCGCCCATGCCCTCGGCGTCCTTGCCCCGGAAGAAGTGGTTGTGGCCGACCTCGTAGAGGCTGGTGGCCGAGGCGAAGCTGGCGAGGTGGCCGCCGATGCCGGGCGAAGCCGTGTTGGCGCGAAGGACCATGGCCGCGGCGTTCCAGCGGACGAGCCGCCGGATGCGCTTCTCCATCTCCTCGTCACCGGGGAACGGCGCTTCCTGCTCCGGGCTGATGGTGTTGATGTAGCGGGTCTGCGTCAGCGGCGGCAGGCCGATGTGCAGCTGCCGGGCACGCTTGAGGACCTTGTAGAGCACGAACTGGGCCCGCTCCTTGCCCAGGTCGTCGACGAGGGCGTCGAGCGAGGCGATCCAGTCGGTCGTCTCATCGGGATCGGGGTCGGGTGGAAGAAGCTTGAAGTCGCCGTAGGGATCGAACATATCGGCAGAATCGTAGGCGATGCAGCGGGTATCCGTGCGGGGCACCGTCGCGGACGATGGTATCGCCTCGTCGGCGCGCGAAGTCACGGTCACGGGCGAGTGCGCGCGGCGTATCCTGCGCACGACATGAGCACGACCGACCGCGCCGCCTCCGCGGCCTCCACCAAGACCAGCCCCTCCAGTGCAGGAGCCGCACCTGCCGCAGCCACCGCCAAGGCCATCCCGCTCAAGGGCGTAGCCCTCGGCATCGATGTCGGCGGCACCGGCACCAAGGCCGCCATGATCGACCTGGCCACGGCCGAGCTGGTGACGTCACGGATCCGGGAGAAGACGCCACAGCCGTCGGAGCCGGAGGCCGTCATCGAGGTCATCGGATCGATCGTCGGTCGCGTGCTCGAGGAGTACGGCCCGGTCAAGGACCTGCCTATCGGTTGCGGCCTGCCCGGCCCCATCAAGTACGGGCGCATGAAGATGGCGGCCAACCTCGACAAGGGCTGGGTCGACTTCGATGCCACCGGCGTGCTTACCGAGAAGCTGGGCTGGCCGGTCCACGTCATCAACGACGCCGACGCCGCGGGCATGGCCGAGCTGGCCTACGGCGAAGCCCGGGACCATGACGGCACCACCATCCTGCTGACCATCGGTACCGGCATCGGCAGCGCCGTCATCAGCGAGAGCCGGCTCGTGCCCAACACCGAGCTGGGCCACCTGGAGCTGCACGACCAGGCCGCCGAGACCCTCATCAGCGGCGTCTCCCGCGAGCGGCGCGGGTTGAAGTGGAAGGCCTGGGCCAAGGAGTTCAACGAGTACCTGGCCATGCTCGACTTCTACTTCTGGCCTGACCGGGTCATCCTCGGCGGCGGCGTGAGCAAGCGCTCGGCCAAGTACTGGGAGTACCTCGAGTCCGGCGCCGACCTGGTCAAGGCCGAGTACCTCAATACCTCCGGCATCATCGGCGCGGCCTACGCGGCCGGCCTCGCCGCCCACGAGGAAGCGGCAGCCAGGAAGCCTGCGCCGCGACGGCGCTCCACCCGCGGGACCACCGCCAAGAAGCGCGGCTAGGCCGGGCGCGGGATCGGCCGGATGCAGATCCACCTGCTCGACGCCACGTACGAGCTCTTCCGCGCGCACTTCGGCCGTCCACCACGGAGCGGGGCCGATGGTGAGCCGGTGGGCGCCACGGTCGGTGTCGTCGAGTCGGTCCTCTCGTTGCTGCGCGAGGACGGCGTCACCCACATCGGTTGCGCCACCGACCACGTCATCTGGTCCTGGCGCAACGACCGCTACGACGGCTACAAGACCGACGAGGGCATGCCGCCCGAGTTGCTGACCCAGTTCCCTTTGGTCGAGGAGGCCCTGCGTGCGCTCGGCGTGGTCGTGTGGCCGATGGAGGAGTTCGAGGCCGATGACGGTCTGGCCGCCGCGGCCGCACGCTTCGCCGACCATCCCGATGTCGAGCGCGTGATCATCCTCTCGCCCGACAAGGACATGGCCCAGTGCGTGCGCGAGGACGGCCGGGTGGTGACGTTCAACCGGCGCGAGGGTCGCTTCTTCGATGCCGACGGCGTGGCCGAGAAGTTCGGCGTGCGCCCAGCGTCGATCCCCGACTACCTCGCGCTCGTGGGCGACGCTGCCGACGGCTTCCCCGGGATCCCTGGCTGGGGCGCGAAATCGACCGCGACGGTGCTCTCCCGCTACCCGCACCTCGAGGACATCCCCGACTCGGTCAGTGCCTGGGACCTGAAGGTGCGTGGCGCCGCGTCCCTGGCCAAGTCGCTGGCCGAGCATCGTGACGACGCCCTCCTCTTCCGCGAGCTGGCCACGCTGCGTACGGACGCACCCATCCCGCAGACCGATCCCGAGGAGCTGCGCTGGCGAGGTGTGGACCGTGCCGCCTTCGAGGCCATGGCGGGGAAGTTGCGCTCCGCTCGCCTGCTGGAGCGGGTCCCGACCCAGAACTAGAGAGGCGACTTCCGTCCAGCCTCGGCTACCCGCTCGCGGGCGAGCACCGCGCGTCGGCTCAGCCGTCGGCGAGCAGCTTCAGGATGGTGCCGTGGTGCTCGGGTGCGGCGGCCGCGATGCCGATGGACTTGCTGGGCATGCCGATGCCGAACCAGTCGTTGCCGAGGGCGGATGTGACCTTGACACCGCCCTCGAGCGCGATGACGCCGGCGGCGCAGATGTCCCACACCGAGAGCTTGGTCCACTGCACGTAGGCGTCGAAGCGACCATTGGCGCAGTAGGTCAGCGAGAGGGTCGCGCTCCCCATCGCGCGCGTGATGCGCACGCGGCGGCGGATCTCCCGGTACTGGCGCCCGAAGCCCTTGCTCGGTAGGCCCAGGCTCACGACCGCATCGCTCAGGCGCCGCCCGGGGTTGCGGATGGGCGTTCCGTTCAGGAACGCACCGCCCCCGCGGACCGCGGTGAAGAGCTCATCACGCGTGGGATCGAGGACGACACCCAGCGTGGGCTCTCCATCGACGCAGAGGCTGATGCTGACCGCGAAGAAGGGGATGCCGTTGGCGTAGTTGACCGTGCCGTCGAGGGGATCGATGACCCACAGACGATCGGCGGTCTCGCCCGACGCACCGGACTCCTCGGCCAGGAAGGCGTCGCCGGGGAAGGCCTTTCCGATGGTCTCGAGGATGGCCTCCTCGCTCCGATGATCGGCGATCGTGACCACGTCCTTCTCGGACTTGAAGTCGACGCTCTCAAGGTTCTCGTAGAGGTCCATCTGGATCCGCGCTGCCTGACGCGCGGCCTCGACAGCGGTCTCCAGTTCTGTGGACAGGTCGTGGGCGGGCACCACTTGATGCTAGCGGGTCGGGCGATCTCCGACCGGGAGGATCAGACGCAGTCGACCGTCAGCGACTCGAGGTCGTAGGCGGGGGCGACCTCCGGAGCGGTCAGGTCGCGCTCGAAGGTGACCGTGTCACCGCCGGACAGTCGCTCGGTGCGGAACGCGAGGTCCTCCGGACGCGGGACGCCGTCACGCGTGACACGGCAGTCGGCCACGCCCTCGTCCTCACCCTCGTTGGTGACGGTGAAGACCAGTGATACCGAGCCGTCCGGGCCGCCGGTCGCGCTCGTCACCGACGACGCGTACGGGCCGGTGGTGGTCACGGCCAGGCCGGCGATGACGAAGAAGCCGATGACGCCGATGACGATGCCGATGAAGATCGTGGCGTGCATCTGGGTGGAGCTGGGCCCTGCCAGTCTGCCCTTGTTGTGCTCGTCGCAGAGGCCGACACCAGCGGGCGTCTCCTTTCCGCAACGGAAGCAATGGTCGACCGGCTGTGCGTCCGGCTTGGGTGCAAGGAAGCCGCTATCGCCCGGGGCTTCGGTCGGGGTCGCAGACCCAGTCATCAAGATGAATCTAGCGCGGACCGGCAGAAATCGTCAGCGGCGTGCTCATACAAGGCTGAAGATCCGGTCCAGCTCGTCGGGTCCCACGTCATGGATGATGAGCTCGCTGGCACCGCGATGCTGCCAGCGCGCAGCCAGGTCGGCGAGCGGTTCGTCGACCTCTGCCTGCTCGATGCCGACGATGACACCCACGCTCACCGGCGCACGGCCTACCCTGGCCAGCTCCTCGTCGAACACCGGTCGTAGCTCTGCGTAGCCCTCGGCAAAGCACGTCCAGGCATCACCGGACCGGGCCGCCAAGCGAGCCCCCGCCGGCCGCATGCCCGCGACCGTGATGCGTGGCAGCGGGTCGGGTACCGGGAACGAGCGGGCCCCGCGCAACTCGTAGTAGCGACCGTCATGGTCGGCCGGGCCGCCAGCGAAGAGCGCCCGCAGGACAACCAGCGACTCCTCCAGGCGTTCGGCGCGTTCCCCGGCGGGCGGGAAGTCCATGCCGTAGTTCTCGTGCTCGACGGGATGGCCGCCGATGCCGATGCCCAGCTCGACGCGTCCCGGCGCGAACTCCGCGAGCGTGCCCACGATGTTGGCCAGCACAGCCGGGTGCCGGTTGACGTTGTTGACCACGAACGAGCCGACGCCGATGGACTCGGTCGAGACTGCCGCGGCGGTCAGCGTGGTGAAGCACTCCAGCAGCGGGTCGTCGAGCTCGCCACGGCTGATGAAGTGGTCCCAGATCCAGACCGTGCTGAAGCCGGCGGCCTCCGCCCGGCGTGCAGCCTCGATCCACCAGGCACCGGTGACCCCGATGGCCGTCGGGTTGAGCCCGACCGGGATGGCCAGGGGTGCGGCCATCTAGATCGAGAGCCCCGCCTCCAGAGCCACGCGGATCATGACGTCGGTGGCCTTTTCGAGTGCGTCCAGAGATAGGTAGGTGTCACCGATCTCCTCCTCCTCGGACATCGTGTCCGAGACGGTCAGGATGCAGGCCGCACGGACATCATCGCCCGCGGCGTACGCCCGTGACGCGAGTGTGAACAGCGCCGCCGCCTCCATCTCCACGCCGAGGATGTTGCGCGCCCGCCACTTGGGGACGTAGTCGGGGTCGGGGTTATAGAACACGTCGACCGTCAGGATCTGGCCGACGTGGACGTTGGCGTCCTGGGCTCGAGCGGCATCGACGAGCGCGCGGGTGAGGTCGAAGTCGGCCGCCGGCGCGTAGGCGTCACCGTGCAGGTACGTGGCCGTGGAGCCGTCGTCAGGCGTGGCCGCGGTGCCCACGATGAGATCGGCCGAGCGCACGCCGCGTCCGATGCCGCCGGTCGTGCCCACACGCACGAGCCGCTTGGCACCGAGGTTCAGCAGCTCCTCGACGATGATCGAGGTCGAGGGCGTGCCCATGCCGGTCGTCTGGACGCTGACGGGCTTGCCCTGGTAGGTGCCGGTGTAGCCGAGCATGCCACGGTGGTCGTTGACCAGCCTGGACTGCTCCAGGCCGCCGTCGAACAGCTCGGCGATACGCGTGGCGCGATTGGGATCGCCCGGCAGCAGCACCAGCGGGGCGTAGTCGCCGACCTCGGCGCGCAGATGGATCTGGGTCATGTATCTCTCCCCCGGCAGCGGCCGTGGCTCTCTCCGACAGGCGCAGAGTCTAGCCCGCCTCGCGCCGTAGAATCGAATCCCAAGCACAAGTACGCAACGTGAAGCGAGGTCGTGGTGGCAGAACGGATCGAAGGGTGGGCCCGGGAGATGCTCGAGCGAGGGGACGTCTATGGGACGCTGGCCACCATCTCGGCCGACGGCTCGCCCTTCCAGGCCGTCGTCTGGTTCCTCGTCCGCGGTGAAACGCTGGTCGTCAACTCCAGGGTCGGCCGTGTCTGGCCCACGAACGTGTTGCGCGATCCACGCGTGAGCCTCGTCGTCGAAGACGGCTACGACTGGGTCGGTGTCCGCGGCCGGGCAGAGGCCGTCACCGACGGGGCCACCGCACAGGCCGACATCGCCGAGATGGCCCGCCGCTACAACGCCGGCGACCCGGCCAGGGCCGAACGCATGATCGCCGCCTTCGAGGCCGAGGAACGCATCACGTTCGTCATCCACGTCGAGCGTGTCACCGAGCACCCCGACGCTTGAGTGACGACCAGCGTTCCCGGATCGTCGTCCTCGCTGGAGGCTACGGCGGAGCCAAGCTGAGCCATGGCTTGGCGCTCGTCTCGGAGGCTCGTGAGACTGCCGGAGGATCGCGTTTGGACCTCTCGGTCATCGTCAACACCGGCGACGACCTCGAGCTGCACGGCCTGACGGTCTCGCCGGACCTCGACACCGTCATGTATACGCTCGCCGGGTTGGCCAACGACGAGACCGGCTGGGGCTTGCGCGACGAGACGTGGTCGACCGGGGCCATGCTCGAGCGATACGGGGCGGAGACCTGGTTCGGGCTGGGCGACCGAGACATGGCCACGCACATCCGGCGGACCCAACTGCGCCGCGGCGGGGCGACACTGACCGAGGCCACGGCCGAGCTGTCTGCGCGGCTCGACGTGCCCGCGACCCTGCTGCCGATGACCGATGACGAGGTACGCACCGAGATCCGCACCCCCGACGGCTGGCTCGAGTTCCAGGAGTACTTCGTCAAGCGTGGGCAGGAGGACGAGGTCCTGGAGATCCGTCGGCTGGGCGTCGAGGAGGCCCGACCGACCCCGCAGGTGCTCGCCGCGGTGTCGAGCGCGGAGCTCATCGTCATCGCGCCCTCGAACCCGTTCGTCTCGGTGGGCACGATCCTGGCCCTGCCCGGGATGCTCCAGGCACTGCGGGGTGCCGCAGCGCCGGTCGTGGCCGTGAGCCCGGTGGTCGGCGGCGCGGCGCTCCGCGGTCCAGCCGACAAGATGCTGCGCTCGCTGGGCGGGACCGCCTCCGCGTCAGGCGTGGTCGTGCACTATCGCGAGCGCTACCCCGACCTCGTCGACGTCTTCGTGCTGGACGAGACCGATGCCGCCGAGGTGCCGGCGCTGGAGGCGTCCGGCGCCCGCATCGAGCTGCTGCCCACGGTCATGCGCTCGTATGACGACCGCCAGGCGCTGGCACAGGCCATCCTCGACGCCCACCTTCCCGGCTGACCAGGCACCGAGCCCGACTACCATTCCCCTACCCATGACCGACGACCGACCGACCCCCACGACCGCACTCGAGCCCATCCATGTCGTACTGCCCATGCGCACGGTGTCGGGTGGCAAGGCCCGCCTCGGTGAGGCCCTCGACGCCGAGGAACGCGCGGAGCTGGTGCTGGGCCTGCTGCTGAACACGCTGGCCGTGCTCGGCGCGTGGCCCATCTGTCATCGCATCCATCTCGTCAGCCCCGATCCGGTGCTGGGCGCAGCCACGACCCAGGCGGGCGTGGACGTGTCGGTACTGCGGCAGGAGGGCGAGGGACTCAACGAAGGCATCGGCCTGGGCATCAGCGCGGCACGTGTCGAAGACGCGGCCAGCCTGCTGGTGTTGCCGGGCGATCTGCCATACCTCTCGGTCGAGGCCCTCGACGAGTTGCTCATCGCGGCTGACGCGGGCGTGGTCGCGGCTGCCGGTGGACCGCTCATGGCCATCGTGCCGTCGGATGCCGGTGGTGGCACCAACGCGCTGTTGCTGCGACCGCCGGATGCCATCGCGCCGGCCTTCGGACCCGGCAGCTTCGAGGCGCACCTGCGTGCAGCCGAGGCCGCCGGCGCCGCGGTCCAGGTCGTGAGCGACGCCGTGCTCGGTTTCGACCTCGACACGCCCGACGACCTGGAGCGGCTGGACCAGGAACGACTGCGTGCGCTGACCGCCCTGGGGCGCGGTGCTGTCGACGGAGTCGGCGTGTGAGCGGTCGGCTGACCGCGGTGGCGCTGCCGGCGCTGCCCGAGATCCGCCCGGGAGACGACCTGGGGCGCCTCATCGCTGAAGCCTGGTGGGCGCTCATCTCCGAGGACGCCGCGCTAGGGCCCCAGGTCGGAGACGTCATCGTCGTGACCCAGAAGGTCGTCTCGAAGGCCGAGGGACGCATCGTCGACCTCGCCACCATCGAGCCACGTCCCGAAGCGGTGGAGTGGGCGGGGCAGTGGGGCAAGGACGCACGGCAGATCGAGGTGGTCCTGCGCGAGTCGGCCGAGATCGTGCGCATGGACCACGGCGTCATCATCAGCCGCACCCGCCATGGCTTCGTCTGCGCCAACGCCGGCGTCGATGCCTCCAACGTCGGTGCCGGGGATGTGGTCACGCTCCTGCCCGACGACCCCGACCGTTCCGCGCTCGGTCTGCGCCACTCGCTCCTCGAAGAGCTGGGCATCGACATCGGCGTGGTGGTCTCCGATTCGTTCGGCCGGCCCTGGCGGCTGGGCATCACCGACATCGCACTCGGGGTGTCAGGCTTCGCGCCGCTTGCCGACCTGCGCGGGGAGGTCGATACCGAGGGTCGCGCGATGAAGGCCACCGTCGTCGCCGTGGCCGACCAACTGGCCTCGACCGCGGAGCTCGCCAGCGGTAAGACCAGCCGACGCCCGGTCGTGCTCATCCGCGGTGTCGAGCTGCCACCCGGATCGGGGTCGGTCGCCGATGACGTGGTCATGCCCCCCGAGCAGGACCTCTTCCGCTAGCGCGGTGATGGAGGCCATGGGCCGGCCTCGCTAGACTGCGGGCATGAAGCTCGGACTGCAGATCGCCAAGTTCACCTGGAGCGGTGGCGACGCCGCCATCGCCGGCACCTTCGCGGACATCGTGCGCACGGCCGACGAGGCCGGCTTCGACTCCATCTGGGTCATGGATCACTTCCTCCAGATCGGCTCGGTGGGCAAGCCCGAGGAACCCATGCTGGAGGGCATGACCACCCTCGGCTACGCGGCCGCGCTGACCCGGCGCGCACGCCTGGGGCTGATGGTCGGCGGCATCCACTATCGCACCGCGGGGCTATGGGTCAAGGCCGCCACCACGCTCGATGTGCTCAGCGGCGGCCGCTCGTACTTCGGCATCGGCGCGGCCTGGAACGAGCAGGAGTCGCAGGCCTGGGGCTTCCCCATGCCCCCGCTCGGGCAGCGCTTCGAGATGCTGGAGGAGACGCTGCAGCTGGCGCGTGCGGCATGGACCGGCGAGCAAGGCAGGCGCGAGCGGTTCGAAGGCCGCCACTATCAGGCCGGCGATCCGCTCAACGCCCCGCAGGCGCTGAGCAAGCCGCGCCCGCCCATCCTCATCGGGGGTGGTGGCGAGCGACGCACGCTCAAGCTGGTGGCGAAGTACGCCGATGCCTGCAACGTCTTCGGCACCGATGTGGCCCAGCTGCGGCACAAGTACGACGTCCTGCGAGGCCACTGTGAGACCGTCGGACGCGACTATGCCGAGATCGAGAAGTCGTTCCTGACGGAGGTCTCCATCACGCCCGATGGTGCCCGTCGCTCGCACACACCCGACGCCCTGGTCGAACGCCTCGGCCGTACCGCCGAGGCCGGAGCGCAGCATGCGATCGTGGGCGTGCGTGACGTGGCGGACCTCTCCAAGCTCGAGCTCATCGGCCGCGACGTCATCCCGCAGCTGCGCGGTATCGGCGAACCCTCTCCCATCAGCTGATGGATCTCCGTCACACCGCTGACACGACCACCACAAGATACTCCCGGGGAGTATGAAGGAAGGTATAGGATAGAGCCGATGAACGACGACAAGAAGGCAGGCTTCGGGGGCCTGCAGATCATCGACGACGGCGACGCCCAAGCGGCGCCACTGGCTCCGATCGCCCCGATCGCGATGGAGCAGCCGGCTGACGCCACTCCGGTGGCGGCGGGCTCGTCCGGAGGGGCCCACGCGAAGGTGCTCATCATCGGCAGCGGTCCAGCCGGCCTGACCGCGGCCATCTACGCTGCACGCGCCGACCTGGAGCCCCTGGTCATCGCCGGCTTCGTCCCCGGCGGCCAGCTCATGATCACCAGCGAGGTCGAGAACTTCCCCGGCTTCCCCGAGGGCATCGATGGACCCGCGCTCATGGCCGACATGCGTGCCCAGGCGGAGCGCTTCGGTGCCCGCATGTACGACGTGGACGTGGAGTCGGTCGATTTCAGCGAGCGTCCCTTCAGGGTCACCGCTGGCGGCACGCGATACTCCGCCGACTCGATCATCGTGGCCACCGGCGCCAGCGCCATTTGGCTCGACCTCGAGAACGAGACGCGGCTACGCGGCCGCGGCGTGTCGGCCTGCGCCACCTGCGACGGCTTCTTCTTCCGTGACAAGAGGATCGCGGTCGTGGGCGGCGGCGACAGCGCGCTCGAGGAGGCGCTATTCCTGACGAAGTTCGCCCGTGAAGTGGTGCTCATCCACCGGCGTGACGAGTTCCGCGGCAGCCGCATCATGCAGAACCGCGCCAGGACCCACGAGAAGATCAGCATCGAGTGGAACACGCAGGTCACCGACGTCCTCGGCGAAGACAAGGTCGAGGGGCTGGAGTTGACCGACACCCAGTCCGGTGAGAAGCGCGAGATGCCCATCGAGGGCCTCTTCATCGCCATCGGCCACAAGCCCAACACCGATGTCTTCAAGGAGTACCTCGACATCGACGACAAGGGCTACCTGGAGGTCACCGACCACACGCTGAGCAATGTCGAGGGCGTGTTCGTGGCCGGCGACGTCCACGATCATCGCTATCGCCAGGCCGTCACCGCCGCCGGTGACGGCTGCCGTGCCGCCATCGACGCGGAACGCTGGCTGGCCGACCAGGACGAGACGGAGTCGACGACCCCGGGCGCGAGCGAGGCGGTCTCACTGGCCCAGAGCTAGCCGGAGGAGCTCCGCACTGGTGCGGACGCTGGTTTCGACTCGTAGGTCGCCATCTGTCCTGGCCGGCGGGTTCCCGTAGCGAAGGGCGGACCGGCCGCGGATGGCGACCGTGGCTTGGGTCAGCCCCTTTCGTAGCCCATCTCAGTGAGGCGACGCCCCAGCAGTCGTTCGATGGCAGCTTGCGCGCCAGGGTCGATGTCGTCGCGCCAGCGTTCGGCCGCACCAGCGTCGAAGCCGGCGGAGCCGACGCGCGCACCCTTCGAGGTAACCTTCTGCTCCAGCATGCGCGGCTCCGCGCGCACGCCCAGGAACGCACACACGTCATCGAGCGACTCCTCGGGGGCCGATACGACATCCTCGAAACGAACCACGCCGTACCGCCCCGGGAACCGACGCGCCAGCACGCGGTGTCGATGGACGGCGCGCGCCCAGGCCCACACCACCTCCAGCAGCACGAAGCGCGACAGCAGTGGTGGCACGGCCGCAAGCTGGCGATACGGGAAGCCGACCGCGCGGTCGGCACGCCGCCGCAGCTCGGAGACGTAGATCGCGCGTGGGTCTCGCACGCAGTGGATGACCCGCCCGTCGGGGAACCACTCGAGCAGCGTCTCCACGTAGTCGAGGTGGGCCGGGGTCTTCTCCCCGATGATGGCGTTGCCCCGGCGATCGGCGTAGATGCGCATGAAAGCCTCGAAGAGACCGCGCTCGCTGCGATCGGACGCGAGCAGGTAGGCCTCGATGTCCTCACGCGGGACCTTGTGCGTGAGCCAGCGCCAGTACGGGCTCAGCTCACGCAGCTTCGAGCGTCGCTGCAGCTCGCCCGAGTAGATGAGCTCGACCAGCGCGCGCACGTTGGCGTCGTCGCGAAGGTCGCCGAGCCGTCGGAAGTAATGACGGGTGCCCTCCCACGGCAGCAGGTGCCCCAGGAAGTGGTTCTCGGTGATGATGCCGATGCGGCTGTGCTTGTCGAGGATGCGCCGCATGAGGGTCGTGCCGCTGCGGCTGACACCCACGATGAAGATGGCTTCGGGCTCACCGGGGAGCCGATCCGGTCGTTCGTCCACGTCCTCTCGAGTCTAGCGGTGGCCGACTGATGGGCTTCGGCCGAGGAGGACGTGGCAGCTTCGCCGGGACCGACTTCGAACCCGTGCCCGCCGAGCGGCGCGGACAGACCGTGCGGCGCATCGCCGGCTTCTTCGCCCCCTACCGCTGGCAGGTCCTGCTGGTGCTGGTCTCGATCACCGCGACGAGCCTGCTGGGCGTGGTCACGCCCTTCCTGCTCAAGCTGCTGCTCGACGTGGCCATCCCCGAGCAGGACTTCTTCCTGCTCAACGTGCTCGTCGTGTTCATGATCGTCATCCCCGTGGTCAACGGGCTCATCGGCGTCGGCCAGACGTACGTCAACAACCGGGTCGGCCAATCGGTCATGCAGGACCTGCGCGATGCGGTCTACGAGCACCTCCAGCGCATGCCCTTGCGCTTCTTCACCGAGACCCGCACCGGCGAGATCCAGAGCCGTATCGCCAACGACGTCGGCGGGGTCCAGTCGGTCGTCACCGACACGGCCAGCTCGGTCTTCAGCAACCTCACCATCGTGGTCATCACGCTGCTGGCCATGGTCCTGTTGGACTGGCGCCTGACAGCGGTCTCGCTGACCATCCTGCCCTTCTTCATGTACCTCACCTTCCGCGTGGGCAAGGTCCGGCGAGAGGCCTCGAAACAGACCCAGAAGTCGATGGCCGACATGTCCGCCATCACCGAGGAGACCCTCTCGGTCAGCGGCATCCTCCTCTCCAAGACCTTCGGACAGCAGAGCGCAGCTGTGGAGCGCTTCCGCGAGGCCAACGCCAAGCTGGCGCGACTGCAGCTGCGGCAGTCGCTCGTGGGCCGCTGGTTCTTCATGCTCGTGGGGACGGTCTTCAGCGTCATGCCCGCGGTGGTCTACTGGATCGCCGGCGTGCTGGTCATCGAGGGGGACCCCAGTGCACCCAGCGTGGGCGACATCGTGGCCTTCACCACGCTGCAGGCGCGACTCTTCTTCCCGCTGGGCCAGCTGCTCAACGTACAGGTGGAGGTGCAGGGCGCGCTGGCGCTCTTCGACCGTATCTTCGAGTACCTCGACATGGAGCCGGAGATCGTCGACAAGCCCGATGCTCGGGCGCTACGGGCGGGTACGCTCGACGGGCGGGTGCGCTTCCGCCACGTCTTCTTCAGCTACCCCGACGTACCCGTCGAGGCGCCCGACGAAGCCGCTCCCACCGGTGGCACGCCGTTCAACCTGCGGGACATCGACTTCGAGGTCGAGCCGGGGCAGCTGGTGGCGCTGGTGGGGCCCTCGGGCTCGGGAAAGACGACCTCGACGTACCTGCTGCCGCGACTCTACGACGTGGCGTCGGGCGCGGTCGAGATCGACGGCCACGACGTGCGCGACGTGCAGCTGGCGAGCCTCGGCGACGTCATCGGCTTCGTCACCCAGGAGGCCTACCTCTTCCATGCCACGGTGCGCGAGAACCTGGCCTACGCCAAGCCCGCTGCCACCGACCGTGAGCTGCAGGCGGCGGCACGCCTCGCTGCCATCCACGACCGCATCCGCGAGCTGCCCGAGGGCTACGACACCGTCGTGGGCGAGCGCGGCTACAAGCTCTCCGGTGGCGAGAAGCAGCGCATCGCGCTGGCCCGCGTCTTGCTGAAGGATCCGCGCATCCTCGTGCTCGACGAGGCCACTAGCGCACTGGACACGGTCAGCGAGCGCCTCATCCAGCGGGCCATCGAGGCCACCATGCGCGGTCGCACCACGCTGGCCATCGCGCATCGGCTCTCGACGATCCTGCGGGCCGACCTCATCCTCGTCTATGAGGCGGGGCGCATCGTGGAGCGGGGTACGCATGCCCAGCTGCTGGCGCAGAACGGCGTCTATGCGCAGCTCTACCACGAGCAGTTCGAGGCCACGGCCCCAGGACTCAGCTAGATCCCAAGGGGCCTTGTCGAGCCGTGCGTCGACGATCGGGCCGCCTACTCGCGTGTGGGAGCGAAGTCCTCCGGGTCCAGTCTGGCGCCGGCGTCGAGGTAGCGGCCGCCGGGGTGGATGGTGCAACGCACGCCGACGCGACCATCAGACAGACCCTCGGCCTGCCAGTGGCAGAAGCGCACGCTGCCGTCGTTGAGGTGGCAGCGGGAGCCGGTCTCGGTGAGTCGGACGGCAAAGCCGGCGGCTGTGGCCATCCACTCCTCGCGCTCGTCTGTGGGACGCGCGCGTCGCCAAGGCAGTCTCTTCATCCGATCTTCGGGCATGCTGGGGACATGATTAAGCATGCGACCGTTCGCTGGCACGGCGAACTCGACTTCGACGCCACCGACGAGGATGGCGCCATCGTGCCCATGTCCCCCAAGGACGACGTCTTCGGCCCCAGCCTCATGCTGCTCGCTGCCGTGGGCGGCTGTACCGGCATGGACGTGGTCAGCATCATGACCAAGAAGAAGGTCGACTTCGACTCGTACCAGGTCGAGGTCAGCGCGGAGCAGCGCGAGGCCTACCCGCAGTCGTACAGCTCGATCACCGTCGAGCACATCGTCCAGGGAACGAACGTCTCGGACAAAGCCGTCTCGCGCGCGATCGAGCTGTCGGCCCGCACGTACTGCATGGTCGGCGCCACCATCGCCACCGGCGACTGCGCCATCAACCACCGCATGCGCATCACCGACGAGGCCGGCGAGCGCACCTGCGACTGCCTCACCGTCGGCCCGAGGGGTGCCGGCCTCAGCCACTACGAGAACGCGTAGCACCCTCCCACACACGAGAAGACGGCCGGCCGGCTCGGTGCCGATCGGGCGCTCATCTCGATGCCCGGCGTCTACATCTGCGCGAAGCGCGGACCCTCCCCGCCTTCGGGCGGCTGCCAGGTGATGTTGTCCTTGGGGCACTTCACCGCGCAGGTCATGCAGTGCAGGCAGTTCGACGGGCTCAGGACGACCTTCTCGCCATCCCAGCGGTAGACCTGCCCGGGACAGAACGACTGGCATGAGGCGGCGTACTCGTCGGCACAGTCGATGCACTTCGATGGGTCGCCGATGGCCATGTGCGCCGCTTCGTCCTCGCGGTGCAGGGCGCCGGTGAGGCTGACGAAGGTCGCGCCGTCCAGGCCGCCCGGATCCTCGCGACCGAGCCGCGCACCGGCGCTGGTGCCCTCGCGGTCGGGCTCCATGCCCAGGCGCATCGGCAGGAGGTGTGAGATCTGCGACAGGGGCGTGCCCAGGTACAGGCCTCGCTTGAAGACCTGCCGATAGTTGCGCGCGCGGCGCATCTCGGGCAGCACGCCGCCCGCCTCGAGACGCTCCTGGTAGCCCTTGAGCTCGACCTCGCCATCACCGGCCTGGGCCAACCCCGCGGCGATGGTCTCGGCCGCGGCCATGCCCGACCACATCGCGTTGTGGATGCCCTTGATCTTCTGCATGTTCACGAAGCCGGCGCCATCGCCCACGACCAGCGCGCCGGGCACGTTGATCTTGCCGATGGCGTAGTAGCCGCCTTCGGGGATGGTGCGAGCACCACTGGCGATGGTCACGCCGCCCTCGATCTGCTCGGCCACGAAGGGATGCTGGCGGAAGCGTTCGAGCTCCTTCTGGGGGTTGAGATCGCCGTACTTCCAGTCGAGCGCCATGATCAGGCCGACCGAGATGGTCGTGGAGTCGGTGGCATACATGAACCCGCCACCGAAGACGTCCTGCGGCAGCGGGTAGCCCAGGAAGTGGGCCACGTGCCCCGCACCGAAGGGATGCTCATCCTTGAACTGCAGCACGGCCTTGATGCCCAGCGAGTAGACCTGCGGGTTCTGCCCCGCGCCGAAGTGATCGCGCAGTTGCTCGCTGAGCACGCCGCGGGTACCGTCGGCGAGGACGGTCACGCGGGCGCGGATCTCCTCCGCCGGCCGGTAGTTGGGCATCTGGCCGCCGTCGGCGTCCAGCCCGACCTCGCCGAGGCGCACGCCGTTGACGCAGCCGTCCTCGACGATCAGTCCGCGCGCGCTGAAGCCGCTGTAGACCTCGATTCCCTCAGCCTCAGCGACACCGGCGAGATAGCCCACCAGCCGCGAGATCGACACGATGACGTCGTCGCTGTGGTCCATCGCGCTGGGCGCCACGAGTTCAGGCACCTTGATGGCGTGCGTGCCCAGCAGGAAGTAGATGTCGTCCTGCTCCACCGCGCTGATCCGCTTGGCCATCTGACGGTCCTCGCGCCAGCCCGGGGTCAGCTCGTCGAGCGGCGCCGGGTCGACGACCGCCCCAGAGAGGTTGTGATAGCCCGGCTGGGAAGCCTTGTCGATGACCGCCATCGATAGCTCGTGCCCAGCCTCGTCGGCGAGCCGCTTGAGCTTGATGGCCGCGGCCAGGCCGCCCGGCCCGGCACCTACGACGAGGACATCGAGCGGCGCCCTCATGCCCGTACCTCCAGTGCCTTGGTCAAGGCGGGGATGACCGTCTCGATATCACCGACGACGCCGAAGTCTGCGTAGTTGAAGATCTTCGCCTTGGGGTCCTTGTTGATGGCGACGATGACGTCCGAGCCCTGCATGCCCGTGATGTGCTGGATGGCTCCGGAGATGCCGATGGCCACGTACAGCCGCGGCTGCACGGTCTGGCCGGTCTGGCCGACCTGGTAGTCATGCGTGGTACAGCCGTCCTCGACGGCCATGCGTGAGGCAGCCACCTTGGTGTCCGCGCCCAGCAACGCCCCGATGCCCTCGGCCAGTGGGGTGAGATGTCGGTCGAAGTCGGCCTTGCTGCGGAAGCCGTGGCCGCCAGCGACGATGACCTCCGCGTCGCGGATGGAGACCTTGCTCGCGAACGACTCCACGGGTGTCGATTCGAGGCAGATGTTGCAGATCTCGAGGTCCACCTCCGGGCGGATGACCTCACCGCTGCGTTCCGGATCGGACGGTGGCACCTTGAAGACGCCGGGCCGCACGGTGGCCATCTGGGTCTGGCTGTCCTTGGTCATGATCGTGGCCATGACGTTGCCGCCCAACGCGGGGCGGGTCTGCTCGACGATGCCCACGAGGTTGATCGAGCCCTTCTGGTAGTCCCCGATCTCGAGCCTGGTGCAGTCGGCGGTAAGGCCACAGCGGCAGGCGTAGGCGACGCGAGGAGCCAACTCACGTCCGAGCGGGCTGGCGCCGAAGAGCATGGCCTGTGGCTTGAACTGCTTGATGGCCTGCGCCAGGGCCTCCTTATGGGTGATGGGGTCGAATCCCGCCAGCAGAGGGTGCTCGATGACGTAGACCTTGTCGGCACCGGCCGCGATCAGCTGCTGCGGACGATCACCAGCATCGACGGTGGCGAGGATGGCTCCGACCTGCTCGTGCAGGCAGGCAGCGAGGCGACGAGCGACACCCAGCAGCTCGAGCGAGACCGAGCGGACGCCATCACCCTCCGGCTCGGCGTAGACCCAGAACTCGCCGCGGTAGGTCGGTTCGCGGTCGCCGATGTCGTAGGTCTCCTCGTCGCGAGAGATGGCCTCGGCTGTGCCCGCGACCTCGTAGGCGGCCTTCATCTTGCTCAGGAGTTCGGCGGGGTCGGTCACGAAGTCGCACTCCTTGGTGCGAGCCTCCGAGGGACTGAAGAGGTGGTGCACCTGCGTCCACGAGCCATTCAGGCCGGTGCGAGTGCGGTCGGCCTCGACCGAGTCGGCGTCCCATCGGTGGATCTTGGCGATGTGCGCCTCGCGTGCAGCGGCGAACGAGCGGAACAGCGGCTTGGTGGCCGCGGTCAGCGTGATGAGCACCGGCAGGATCGTGGGCTTGACATCCTCCGTGCCTTCGGCGGCGATGCGCCTGATGATCAGCTCAGGCTCCTTCTGCAGACCCTGCGCGTAGGCGATGTGGGCGATGCCCAGCTCCTCCGCGATCTGCGGCGGCACCTGCGCGGTGTCCCCGTCGACCGACTGCATGCCGGTGACGATGGCGTAGTCCCGGGAGCCGTCGAACATCTCGTTCTCGATGCGACGGATGGCCTGGGCCAGCGAGTAGGCGGTAGCACCCGTGTCAGCACCGGCGAAGGCCTTGTCGGTGAGCAGGATCGCCTGACCCGGTACCCGGCTGAGGCAATCGACGAGCATCTCGCGAGCGGCTGGCGGGCCCATGGTCAGGAACACGACACGGGCGTCGGTGTCGTCCCGTACGAGCTCCTCCGCGAAGGTCAGGGCATGCAGGTCGAGCGGGTTGATGACGCTGTCGAGCATCGCTCGACGCAATGTCCCCTTCTCCCGGTCCCAGGCCTCCTCGGGGATGTTCGAGACATCGGGCACCTGCTTGACCAGAACGATCACGTCCATGTCAGCGCATCCTCCTGCCCCGCGTCTGCGACGCCAGGTTCCGCCCATGCGAGTACTGCATCAGATCGTCGACCCCCTTGGTGGTCAGCAGCAAACGCGACAGACATCAAGACACGGCCTCGCGTACGTCGTCGTCGTGATCACTGATGAGGCTATCGCGAGAGCAGCCGCTCACGGATGGGCCGGTGCGTGCCGTTGAAGGGGGCCATCGGTCCCGAAGGCGCTGGTGGGGCCTGTCCACTCCCCGTCCCGAGGGGGCCGGCCCAGGACACGGAGCCGGGTTACCCCTCAGGCGGAGCGTCGTCCGAGCGGGGGTCGACGGCCCAGCGCTTGAGCATGCGCTCGCGCACCAGCCGCACCTCTTCCTTGCGTGCCTTCTTGCGCGGCAGCTCGTACAGCTTGGCCGCGGTCAGCACGCGGTAGTAGGTGCGGGTGATGGCCACGGCCAGGCCCATGGTGCCGTCGCGGTAGCCGCGGCCCTTCACGTACTGGCGCCAGAAGTACCTGACCGCCTCCCCGAAGAGGTCGAGCGGCCCGTTCACCCGCCGGCCGCGAGCGTAGGCCTGGCGCGCCTCGATGTCGGTGTAGCGATCGACCTTGCGCACGAGGTCGGACAGGTTCCCGCCGGGGAAGTGCCAGATGGCCAGCGCCGGGTCGGCAGCCAGCTTGTGGCGGCGCGTGCCCGGAGCCGGTGCGATCGACTTGTGGATGCGGTCGGTCATGAGCAGTGAGCCGGGTCGGAAGAAGCGCGAGTGGCGGCTGGGCCAGTTGTTGCCGTGCTTGATCCAACGGCCAAGGATGAGGTTGGCACGGGGAACGAGTACGACGTCGATGTCGGGGTCGGGCTCGACCAGCTCGCGCAGGTGCGTGGCCAGGCTCGGCGGGACCATCTCGTCGGCGTCGAGGATGAAGACCCAATCGCCGGTGGCCTTGCTCACCGCGAAGCGGCGGGCGGGGTCGGCGATGCCACCGGTGCGGTCGTGCTGGTAGACGATCGCGCCCATCTCTTCGGCGATCGACGCGGTGTCGTCCTCGGAGTGCTGGTCGACGACGATGACCTCGTCGCACCAGGGTGTGAGCGTGGACAGGGCGTAGTGCAGCTGATGTCCTTCGTTGAGGGCGATGACGACGCCGCTGATCCTGGCCATCTAGAACTGCACCTCCCCTACCGCCTCGGGCGCCTTCTCCAACCGTTCCTGCTCGGAGTGGTCGATGGGGGCGAGGTCGGGATCATGCTCCAATCCGAGCATCTCCTCCTTCATCCGTTGGTACTCTTCGGCGCGGCCATGGGAGGCCATCTCGTCCCACTGCTTGGCCTGCACCAGGAAGCGATCCATGATGCGGATGACCGAGACGGCGATACCGGCCGGTCCGTCGCGGTAGGCGCGGCCGGTGACGAATTCCTTCCACGCCTGTCGGAGCGCCACGCGGAACCAGCGGCGCGGCCGCGGCGTCTTGCCACTACGGGCACGCTGCCAGGCCTGCACGGTGGTGTAGCGCTGGGACTTCCAGACCACGTCCGCGATGTCGTGATAGCTGTAGTGCCAGAGACAGCACTCGCGATCCATGGGCAGCATGATCTCGGTCGCGCCCTCGGCCGCGTGGAAGCCGCCGTGCATCTCGACCCGGATGTCGATCGAGTCCTTGTGGAAGAAGCGCCGCTTGGCGTTGGGCCACCACTGGCCGTGCTTCATCTCCACCCCCAGGATGATGTTGCGGCGAGGGATGCGGACGACGTTCGCTTCTCCGGTCTCGGCGATCTGGCGCAGGCGCTGCCCCAGGTTCGGGTGCACGACCTCGTCCGAGTCGAGCACCATCACCCACTCGTGCTCGGTCATGCCCACCGACATCTCGCGGATGATCTCCACGTAGCCAGTGGACTCGACCTCGATGACCTTGGCACCGCAAGCCTTCGCGATGCGCTGCGTGTCATCGGTCGACTGCTGGTCGACGACGAGCACCTCGTCACACCAGGTCTTGAGCGATTCCACCGCGTAGCGGATGGTCTCGGCCTCGTTCCAGGTGTTGATGAGCCCGGAGATCTTGACGGCCATGGCTAGCTCTTCGCCTCGGCGCCGGAAGCCGCGCTCAGGAGCCGGTGGGCAGGTGTCGCTCCTCGGGGCCGGTGTAGATGACGTCCGGCCGGATGAGCTTGTCGACGCCCGCCTGCTCGATGGCATGGGCGGTCCAGCCCGCGGTGCGGGCCATGGCAAAGGTGGCGGGGAAGAGGTCGGGCGGCAGGCCCACGCCCTGCAGGACGGCGGCGGTGTAGTACTCCACGTTCGTCTTGAGCGGGCGGTCGGGGTAGCGCTCCTCGAGCACGCGCAAGGCCACGTCCTCGACGGCCACGGCCAGCTCCAGCCAGTCGGCGATGGAGCTCATCTGCTCGGCCACATCACGTAGCGCGGCAGCACGGGGGTCGTAGGCGCGGTAGACGCGGTGCCCGAAGCCCATCAGCCGCTCCTTGCGGTCGATGGCGTCGTTGATCCACTCCTCGGCGGCCTCCGGCGAGCCGATGGCGTTGAGCTGGCTCACGACCTCCGAGGGGGCGCCGCCGTGCAGCGGGCCCTTGAGCGCACCGGTGGCACCCGAGACGGCGCTGGCGATGTCCGAGCGCGTGGCGGTGATGACGCGAGCCGCGAAGGTGGAGGCATTGAAGCCGTGGTCGGCACCGACGATGAAGTAGGCGTCGAGCGCGCGGGCCGAGGCCTCGTCGGGTACCTCACCGTTGAGCTGGTAGAGGAAGCCGGCCGTGGTGCCGAGCGACGGATCGGGATCGACGGGCTCCAGGCCCTGGCGCAGGCGACCGAAGGCGGCCAGCGCGGACGGTGCCATGGCCGTGATCTCGCGCGCCTGCTCGACGGTCGGCGGCCAGACGGTGCGGTTGCTGGCACCCCACACGGAGAAGGCCGTGCGCAAGGCGTCCATGGGGTGCGCACCCTCGGGCAGGTCCCGCAGGGCGGCAAGGATGGGCTCCGATAGCGGCGCGCACGGCAGGTGGGCTTCGGTCAGCCACTCGTCGGCCCACAACAGGTGGGCCACCTGGGCGAAGCTGCCCTCGCGTACGAGTTCACCGATGGGGTAGCCGCGATAGAGCAGGCGGCCATTGGCGCCGTCCACGAGTGAGAGTGCGGTCTCCCCTGCGAGGACGCCGGCAAGACCGGGTGAGTAGGGTCGTTCGTCGGTCGTCGTCATGCGGGGCAGTCTAGTGCTCCTCGCCGCTGACCGTGATGAGGCAGCGACGGATCCGACGGCAGCTTCCTGCTCGGACGTGCGCATGCTGCCGCGTCAGCCTTCGTCGACGAAGGCGCCGGCCAGCCGCAGCTCCGCGAGGGCCTTCTCGCCATCGCCGGGGTTCAGGTCGACGGCCCGCACGCCGGCCGCCAGCACCGTCGTGGGGTACCCGCGGGTGCGCGCGTCGAGCGCGGTAGCCAGGACGCAGTAGTCGGTCGCCAGCCCAGCCACCACGAGCTTCTCCACGCCCGCCGTCTGGAGCAGGTCGTGCAGCTCGGTGGGCTGCGTCTCGCCGCTCTCGGGGTCGCGTGTGGTGAAGCCGCTGTAGCCGTCCTCGCCGTTGACACCCTTGCGCACGATCGGTCCCTCCACGCGCAGGTCGGGATGGAACTCCGCGCCCCAGGTGTCGGCCACACAGTGCACCGGCCAGAGGCCCCCGTCCTTCTCGAAGTGGGGGGTCGACCGCGGGTGCCAGTCCTGGGTGTAGAAGACCCGGCCACCGGCCGCGAGCGCGGCCTCGATCTGGGCGTTGATGACGGAGATGACCTCCGTCCCGCCCGCGACCGAGAGCCCGCCGGAGGGATCGGCGAAATCGTTCTGGACGTCGACGACGATGAGGGCCGTGGTGGGGTCGTACTGGCTCACGGGCCGATGGTAGCGCGGGCGCGAGGGCAGCCGGTCGGAATCCGCGTAGCCTTGGAGCCACTAGTGACCGACACCACCCACACCTCTCCATCGGACACCTCTTCCGACGACGCCCGGTCCTGGGCCATGTTCCTGTCCCTCGCGGCCATCTGGGGCAGCTCGTTCATGTGGATCACCGTGGCTCTCGAGGACGGGATCCCACCGATGACGATCGTCGCCTGGCGTGCGCTCGCGGCCTGCGTGCTGCTCGTGGGCGTACTCCTCTACCGCCGCGGGCGACTGCCGTTCCGCTGGAACCTGTGGAAGCGGATGTTCGCGCTGGGCGCGCTGAACATGGTCGTCCCCATGGCGCTCATCAGCTGGGGTCAGCAGTTCATCCCCAGCGGCATGGCCAGCATCCTCAACGCCACCGTCCCGCTCTTCACCATCGTTCTCGCGGCGACCCTCCTGGCCGACGAGCACATCACGCTTGCCAAGCTCAGCGGGCTGGCGGTGGGTTTCCTGGGCGTGATCGTGCTGGCCTCACCGAACCTCAGCGCGGCCGGCGCCGACGAGGATGCCGCGGCCGCGGTCGTGGGCATGGCGGCGGTGGCGGTGGCCGGCTTCTTCTACGCCGTGGCCTCGGTCTACGTGCGCCGTCGCATCACGGGCATGCCCATCGTGGAACAGCCCGACGGGTCGACGCGTGCGCCGCTGCCGGTGGAGATCTCACTGGGCACGACGGCCACGGCACTGCTGATGATCACCGCGCTGGCCGTGATCTTCGAACGCCCCGACGGCGGGCTTCTCACGGTTCCGCAGACCGTCGGCGCCTGGGTCGGTGTGATCTGGCTCGGCGCGCTCGGCACCGGCGTCGCGTACCTCATCTTCTACCGGCTCATCGTCCGCTGGGGTGCCACCCGCACCACGCTCGTGACCTACGTCATCCCGCTCGTAGCCATCGTCGTGGGCTATGTCTTCCTCGACGAGCGCCTGCGCCCGATCGAGCTCGTCGGCGCCGGCCTCGTCATCGGCGGCGTCATCCTGGTGAACGCGAACGTGGGCCAGAGACCACTCTTCGAACGGAGCCACCCAGCCTCCGACATCGACTGACCGAACCGAGCACGGACCGCAAGCTGCGCACACCCCAAAGCAAGCCGGGGATAGAGCCGACGAAGACACCCGGCGCAGGCTCGAAGGCGTCACCGACCCAGAGGAGGGATCAGATGTCCGAGTCCAGCTTCCAGCTCCGATCCATCGGCCGCGTCGAGGCCGGCAGCGACGGCTTCGCCATCGCGGTCGACGAGCGCTATCGCGACGCGCTCATCGGCCTCGAAGGCTTCAGCCATATCAACGTGCTCTGGTGGTTCCACCTGCTCGACGCGCCCGAACACCGAGCGGTGATGGTGTCGGAGAAGCCCTACCGGGATGCGCCCGACCGCCTGGGCATCTTCGCTACCCGCTCGCCGGTGCGACCGAACCCGCTGGCGCTTACGCCGGTGCCAGTGCTGGCCCTCGACCTCGAGGGTGGCCGCATCGCGATCCCCTTCATCGATGCCGAACCCGGTACGCCGGTGCTCGACATCAAGCCCTACCACCCTGCGGTCGACCGCATCCGCGAGGTCAGCGTGCCTGATTGGTGCCGCACCTGGCCGGAGTGGTACGAGGACTCGATGACGTTCGACTGGGGCGCGGTCTTCGAGAACGCTCAGTAGCGTCGCAGCGGCCGCACCGGGATGCCGATGTCCATGACCTCGGCATCCTCGCGCCGCGCCTCGCGGCCGATGACGTAGCGCTCGAAGGGCAGTCGGTCGTCGGGCTCGTAGCCGCTGTCGGGCAACCAGCCGGCGGCCATGGCGTACCAGGCCTCGGGGTAGTCATCGACCCCCAGCTCGAAGCGACCGACGGCCACGTCACCGGCGGAGATGGACATGCGTCCGATGTCGCCTTCAGCCGGCGTCTCGGGCGATACCGGGATGCAGGCGCTCACGCGCAGCCGGTCGTCATCGGTGAGGCTGGGATCATCGTGGTAGAGGTTGAAGAGCGGCGTGTTCGGAGCCACGAAACCGCGTGGCTCGGCCCAGGTCATGAGGCGGGTGTACAGCTCCGTGAAGACGTCACCCATGCCCTGGTAGCGGCCGGTGTAGCGAACGTAGGCGACCTCGGTTTGCGAGAGCGGCTCGACACGCACGGTCACCGCGCCCAGCGTGCCGGCTGACACGTCCCAGACCGTGCGGCCGGTCTCGACCGACAGACGCGTGCCGGTGACCGCGAACCGGCCGCAGCGGGCCAGCGTCTCCACGCTGACGTCGGCCGAGGGGTCCTGGGACCGGCGCTCGTACCGCTGACGACCACTGGTACGCCATTCGGTCGGGCTCACGCCGTAGGCCTCTCGGAAGGCCCGGCTGAACGACGAGGGGCTGGCGAAACCGGTCTCGAGGGCGACCTCGGTCACGGGACGGTCGGGGCGCGCTGACAGCAGCGTCGCCGCGCGTTCGAGGCGCACCCGGCCCACGAAAGCCCCGATGGTCTCGCCGGTCACGGCGCTGAAGATGCGGTGGAAGTGGAACGGCGAGAAGTGCGCGACCCGGGCCAGCCGCTCCACGGTCAGCTCGTCGCCGAGGTGGGTCTCGACGTAGTCCATGGCCGCGTTGACCCGGCCCTCGTAGAGCTGCCGATCGGCGCCGGTCTCAGGCATCGGTCCGCTCCGCCGGACCCCCACCTCCGAAGACCCAGGCGGCGATGGCGGTGGTCAGCGGCATGGCCAACACGATGCCGATGCTGCCCACGAGCGTGCGCACGATCTCGAGCGCGAGCAGCTCGCGGTTGAGCGTCAGCAACGCCGGCTCGGCCACGACCACGATGAAGATCAGCGCCGGCAGGCTGGCGCCCACGTAGGCCATGAAGAGCGTGTTGGTGGTGGCCGCGATGTGCGAGCGACCGATACGCATGGCGCGTCGCCAGAGAATCGCGGGTGGCTGCGGGTGGCGCTCAGCAAGCTCGTCGACCGTCGCGGCCTGCGTGACGGTGACATCGTCGAGCACACCCACCGCACCGAGGATGATGGCCGCGAGCAGGATGCCGCTGACGTCGAGCAGCTCGCCCGAGGGCAGGGTGAAGTAGGACAGCTGGCCACCGGCGAAGATGCTGAAGTCCGCCGCCGCGGAGAAGAGCGCCGCCAGCACGGCCGTCGCGACCAGGCCGCCGACCGTGCCCGTGATCGCCACCAGGCTGACGCGAGACAACCCCTCCGTGAGCAGGATCGTAGTCGTGGTCACGAGGACCGCCAGCACGATCGCCAGCGGGACCGGTGGCACGCCCGTGAGCATCAACGGGATGAAGAGCTTGGCCACGAGCAAGACCGTGAGCCCGAGCGCGACCAGCGCCCGCAGGCCCTGCCAGCCACCGACGAGGATCATGACCAGGCCGAAGACGAGCACGAGCAGGCCCAGGGCCGGGAGGCGATAGGGCTCGCTGACCGCGAGGAACTCCGTGCCGTCGAAGGACTCGGTGAGGCTGACCACGACCTCGTCGCCCACCCCGAGGTCCCCAGCGGCGGCAGTGCCGGTGAGCAACGTCAACCGAGCCAGGGTCCGCTCGCCGGCGCGCGGTCCCTCGCTGATCTCCACCAGCATGTCGTTGCCCTGCGAGAGGGGGTCGTCCAGATCGATGGGCGGAGCCGGGTCGACGACGACGGCTCGCCAGGCGTCACTCGCGGTCGGTCCCGCGTCGATGGGCTCGCGCTCGATATCCGGCATGAGCCAGAGCACGGCGATGACCACGACCGCGATGAGCAGGGGAATCAGGCGTCGTCGATCGGTCTGCTGGCCCACGCCCGCAGCATAGGCCCCTACCCTGTGTTCGTGGCGAACGACCCCGGCCGACCCTACGTCGGCACCAGTGGCTTCTCGTACCCCGGGTGGGTGCCCAGGTTCTACGTGCCCGGCAAGGCCAGCCGCAAGCTGCTCGCGGCCTACGCCACGCGGCTGCCCGCGGTGGAGCTGCACAACACGTTCCTCCGGCGGCCGAACGAGCAGCAGATCGAGAAGTGGATGCGCGAGACGACGGCCGACTTCCGCTTCTGTCCCAAGGCCCAGCGCTCGACATCCTGGCGCGCCTTCGCCGAGCCCGATCCGACCGACTCGATCCGCTGGCTGACCGATGCCCTCGAAGGCTTCGGCGAACGACTCGGCAGCGTGCTGCTCTCACTGCGGGCGTCGCTGCAGCGTGATGACGAGGCGCTCGAGCGCGCGCTGGCCGCCTGGCCCACGACGGTGCCGCTGGCGCTGGAGCTGCTGCATCCGAGCTGGCACGTGCCCGACGTGCGTGAACAGGCCAGGGCGAGAGGCGTGACCCTGGTCGCGACCGACCTCGAGGGCCGCGACGAGCCCGAGCTGCACGAGGGCGGCGGCTTCACCTATCTGCGGCTGCGACGTGAGGCCTACTCCGAGGCCGACATCGAGCGCTGGGCAACGCGACTGCAGCCGATGCTCGAGGCCGGCACCGACGCCTTCGCCTTCTTCCGCCATGACGACGATGGACAGATGGCGCTGAATGCGGAGATCCTGCTTCGACGGCTCAGCGACTAGTTGCGTCGATACGCAAGTAGTCGCGATCCGGCGTACGATAGGGGTGCTTCCCCCGACCCCGACTCACCATGTGCGCCACGGCGCAGAGGAGATCACATGAACGCACCCAACGAGACCGTCACCAAGGCCCTGCAGGGCACCCTCGTCGAGCTCATCGACCTGGCCCTCATCGGCAAGCAGGCCCACTGGAGCGTCGTCGGCCCGCAGTTCCGCTCCATCCATCTCGAGCTCGACGAGATCGTCGATCTGGCCCGCGTTCAGTACGACCGCGTGGCCGAGCGCCTGTCCACCATCGGCGTCGCCCCCGACGGCCGCGCCGAGACCATCAGCACCACCAGCGAGCTGCCGCCCTTCCCCGAGGGCTTCATCGCCGCGACCGATACCGTCCAGCGCGTGACACAGGTGATGGACACCATCGCGCTGCGGATGAAGGAGCGCATCGCGGCCGTGGGCGACGATGACGCGATCAGCCAGGACATCCTCATCGGCGCCACCGACGAGCTCGAGAAGGCCGCCTGGATGCTGCGTTCGCAGCTGACGATGTAGCCGAGCCTTCGGCTCGCACGACGGCGTCCGCCTTGCCGCGGGCGCCGTTTCGATTCCCTAGGCGACGAGCGTCTGGCTGACGAGACCCACGGCCGCGCCGACGACGAGCAGTGGTACCGGCCCGATCCGGCCCCACAGCAGCAGGCCGAACGCGCCCCCGCCCAGGACGACGGCCAACAGGTCGACACCACGGTCGACGAGGAAGGTGTCTCGCGCGAGCAGGTAGGCGCTGATGCCGATGAGCCCGACGGCCGCGGCGTTGAGACCGTCGATGGCCGCGGAGAGGTCCTCGTTCGCGCGCATGCGCGTGAGGAACGGGTGAGCCACACCCACCAGCACGAGGGCCGGCAGGAAGATGCCTACGGTGGCCACGATCGCGCCCGGGACCCCGGCCATGAGGTAGCCCAGGAACGTGGCCGTGGTGAAGAGCGGACCCGGCGTGAGCTGCCCGATGGCGATGGCGTCGAGCAGTTCCTGCTCGGTGATGTAGCCGGGCGCCACCAGCTCCGCGCCCAGGAAAGCGACGAGTACATAGCCGCTGCCGAAGACGACGAGGCCCATCTTCAGGAACGTCCAGAAGATGCCGGCCAGGCCCAGTGTGGTCGCAGCCTCCACTGCCAGCACCGCACCGGGCCCGGCAGGAAGGACGAGCGCGGCTCCTGCACCACGGAAACGCTTGATCAGGGCAGGCCCGCGACGGACGATGAGCGCCACGAGTGCAGCCCCGATGAGGATGGCGATCGGCTGCAGGTACACCAGCGCCACCACGAACGACCCCATGCCGATGGCCCAGGTGAGCACGTCGGTGCAGGCGGTCGGGGCCAGCTTGATCATGGCGTGGGCGATGACCGCGATGACCACCGGAGACATGCCATAGAGCAGGCTCATGACCCACGTGAGCGCGCCGAGCTCGACATAGACGATGGCGATGGCGAGGACGATGAGGCTGGCCGGGACGATGAAACCGAAGGCCGCGATGAGCAGGCCGGGCCACCGCGCCCGTTCGTAGCCGATGCCGAGCGCGACCTCCGTCGAGGACGGGCCCGGCAGCAGGCTCGAAAGCCCGAGCAGATCGACGAATCGCTCACGTGAGAGCCACCGTCTTCGCTCCACGAACTCGCGCTGCATGATCGCGATGTGGGCGGCAGGGCCACCGAACGCGGTCACACCCAGTCGGGTGAACTCGCGCGCCAGATCGCGCAGGCCTGGCTCCTCGCGCTCAGGCGGACTCGGCGGCGGCGCTGGGGGCATGCGGCCATGCTAGCGGGGCAGTTCGCGACCCGGACCCGTCTTGACAGCGTGCCCTCCGCTGCTACCCTACGCACATATGAGCAGTGGTTTGCACGAATGAGCATCTCGGCCTCGGCGGGTGATACGCGCCTGATGCTTCGGGCTGCCCAGCTCTACTACCACGCGGACCTGACCCAGGACGACATCGGCAGGCGCCTGGGCGTGAGTCGCTTCAAGGTCGGCCGCCTGCTCGACCGCGCCCTGAAGGAGCAGGCGGTGCGCATCGAGATCGTCCATCCCGCCGCCCGCCTGGTAGCCCTCGAAGACGCGCTCGTCGAGCGCTTCGGGCTGACCGACGCGGTGGTCGTGGATGTCCCGGACACAGAAGATGAGCAGCTGGCCCGCGAGCGCGTGGCCGATGCCGCCGCGGATCACCTCGCCGCCATCGCCCCCACCGGCGTCATCGGCGTCTCCTGGGGCCGCACCATGATCGAGCTGGCGGCTCGGCTGCAGCCCGGCTGGACCAGCGCCGACCAGATCGTCCAGCTCAACGGCGCCATCAGCCGCTCCGCGCGGCCCACGCGCTACCAGGAGGTCGTCGAGCGCTTCGGCACCACCACCGGTGCCGCCATCCAGTTGATGCCGGCACCCGCCATCGTGGGCACGCCGGAGCTGCGAGCGGCGTTGGAGGCCGACCCGTCGGTCGCCGTCCCGCTCAAGGCCGCGCGGAAGGCCGGCAGCGCCGTCTTCGGGATGGGCGTCATGGGCACCGACTCGGTCCACGTCACCTCGGGCTACCTCGACAAGCGCGACCAGCGCCGCCTGCAGAAGGCCGGCGCCGTGGGCGACGTGCTCGGTCGCTTCATCACCATCGACGGCCGGATCGCCCTGCCCTCGCTCGACGAGCGCACGGTCGGCCTGCCTCTCACCAAGCTCTGCGGCAAGCGCACCGTGGGCCTGGCCGCCGGTCCCGGCCGCGGCCCGGTCGCCCTCGGGGCCCTGCGTGCCGCCTGCATGAAGACGTTCGTGACCGATGAGGCCACGGCTACATGGGTGCTCGCACATGACTGATCCACGCCGACCCTCGGCCGACGAGGTCCGCGCGCTCGTACAGCGCATCGTCGACCAGACGCTCGACTCGGAGCCCCCGGCCGCCCCCGCCGGCGACGGCCGGATCGCAGTGGCCATCGCCGGCGACCACGGTGGCTGGCGCATGAAGGACGCCATCGGCAGGTGGCTCGAGGAGCACGGCTATGCCGTACGGGACTGTGGCACGGACAGCGACGACGCGGTCGACTATCCCGACTTCGCTCAGGCCGTGGCCCAGCTGGTCGCGGATGGATCGTGCACGTGGGGCATCGTCGTCGATGGCGCGGGTATCGGCTCGGCCATGGCCGCCAACAAGGTGCCCGGCGTGCGCGCCGCCAACTGCCACGACATCTCCTCGGCTCGCAACAGCCGCGAACACAACTACGCCAACGTCCTGACGCTCGGGTCCGGCTTCCTGGGCAACGCCCTGGCACTCCAGATCGTCGAGACCTGGCTGGACACCGAGTGGGGCGCGGAACGTCACGGGCGCCGCGTCGAGAAGATCAGCGCGATCGAACACTCCTACACCGGCAGCCCCGGGGGAAAGGACCGATGACTAGCACCACCAACGACCGCGACGCACTCGTCGAGGCCATCACCCGCGAGGTGCTGGCAGCGCTCGGTGCGGGCGGCCAGGGGGCCAGCCCCGACGACCCCTGCGCCAGCTGCCTGCAGGGTTGTGCGGCGCAGTGCGCGACCAAGGTGCGCACGCTCATGGACAGCGGCGCCGACCGCATCGAATACCACGGCGAGGCGGACGCCGTGCCCCTCGACCTGGCGCGCTTCATCGACCACACGCTGCTCAAGCCGGACGCCAGCGCGGCTGACATCGACAAGCTCTGCGACGAGGCCGCCCAGCATGGCTTCGCCTCGGTCTGCGTCAACCCCACCTGGGTGCGACGCGCGGCCAACCGGCTGCGCGACACGGACGTGGCGGTGGCCTCGGTCATCGGCTTCCCCTTCGGCGCCACGCCGTCGGACGTGAAGGCCTTCGAGACCCGGCGCGCGGTCCGTGACGGCGCGCGAGAGATCGACATGGTCATCAACATCGGCGCGCTCAAGAGCGGCGACCACGACCTGGTGCGCTCGGACATCGCGCGCGTCAGCGACGCCTGCCACGAGTCGGGCGCCATCAACAAGGTCATCATCGAGGCAGCGCTGCTGTCGGACGCGGAGAAGATCATCGCCTCGCGCCTGGCTCGTGAAGCCAAGGCCGACATGGTCAAGACGTCCACCGGCTACGCCAAGGGCGGAGCCACCATCTACGACGTCGCGCTCATGCGCGAGGCGGTCGGGCCCAAGCTGGGCGTCAAGGCGGCCGGCGGGATCCGCACGGCCGAGGATGTACAGGAGATGATCGCGGCCGGTGCCACCCGCATCGGTGCTTCGGCCGGCGTCAAGATCGTAAGCGGACAGACGGGAGGCGCCAGTGGCGGGTATTGAGCTAAGGGCATATTCATTCATCGACAGCCTGCAGGCCCAGTACGCGGCCTTCCTGGGCACCGTCGCGCAGGGCTTCCTGCCCCTGGCCGGTGATGCCTCGCTGTCGATCGAGATCTCACCCGGCATCGAGATCAACCGGCTCACCGACGTGGCCCTCAAGTCGACGAACGTGAAGCCGGGCATGCAGATCATCGAGCGCTACTACGGCATGCTCGAGATCCACTCCCCCGAGCAGTCGGAGGTGCGCGCCGCCGGCGCCGCCATCCTCGACGAGATCGGGCTCAAGGAGACCGACCGCATCAAGCCCAAGGTCGCCTCGAGCCAGATCATCCGTCGCATCGACGACCACCAGGCGCAGCTCATCAACCGCACGCGCCACGGCCAGATGCTCATCCCCGGCCAGACCCTCTACGTGCTCGAGATGGAGCCCGCGGCCTACGCCGCGCTGGCCGCCAACGAAGCAGAGAAGGCCGCGGACATCAACGTCCTCGAGGTGCGCAACTTCGGCTCCATGGGCCGCATCTACCTCGGCGGCGAAGAGCAGGACATCGATGTCGGCTGGCGCGCGGCCCTGGCCGCGGTCGACGGCCTGGAGGGACGCGACAAGTAGCGACCTCCGAGACCACACACGAAACCGCACTCAAGACAGGCACGAGCAAGGGAGAACGAAGGAATGGCTGAAGCACTGGGAATGATCGAGGCCCGCGGGTTCACCGCCGTGGTCGAGGCCGCTGACGCGATGGTCAAGGCCGCCAAGGTGGAGCTGGTCAGCTACGAGAAGACCGGTGGCGGCTACGTCACCGCCGTCGTGCGTGGCGACGTGGCGGCCGTGAAGGCTGCCGTCGAGGCCGGCGTGCGCAACGCCGAGAAGGTCGGCGAGGTCGTGAGCAGCCACGTCATCGCCCGCCCGCACACGAACGTGGACCTGGTCCTGCCGCTCGGTCGCCTCGACGAGGCCGAGGCCGAGTCCGGTGCCGGCACCAAGAAGAAGTAGCGACCAGCGATCGGACGCCGGGCCACGGCTCGGCGTCCACACCTGACGGAGAACGCAGATGTTGCTCGGACGTGTGACCGGCACGGTCGTGGCTTCCCGCAAGGAGCCGCTGACCGAAGGCTGGAAGCTCCTCGTCGTGCGCCAGCTCGACGCGGAGGACAAGGAGACCGGCGGCTACGTCGTCGCGGCCGATGCGGTCGGGGCCGGCGTGGGCGAGGTCGTGCTGTACGCGAGCGGGAGCTCCGCGCGCAACACCGAGACCACCAAGGACAAGCCCTGTGACGCGGTGATCATGGCCATCGTCGACCAGTGGGAGATCGAGGGCCGGGAGGTCTACCGCAAGTAGCGGGACACGCAAGATGGACGAACGTGAGATCGCCGAGATCATCGAGCGGGTGCAGCGCCGCCTGGCCACGGCCGACAGCTCCCACCCGGGCACCGGCCTGCAGGCCGGAGCGGAGGTAGCCAAGGCTGCCGAGGTGCAGCTGGGCGATGGCATCCACGCCACCGTCGATGACGCCGTGGCCGCCGCCACGCGAGCCTTCCGCGCCTTCGGCGACGCGGGCCTGGAGCGGCGCAGGACCGTCATCGAGGCCGTCCGTACGTCGATGCTCAGGGCAGCCGAGCAGCTGGCACGCATGGCCCACAGCGAGACCGGTATCGGCCGCTACGACGACAAGGTCGTGAAGAACCGGCTGGTCACGACCAAGGCCCCCGGCCCCGAAGACCTCGAGGTGCTGGCGGTGAGCGGCGACAACGGCATGATGGTCACCGAGTGGGCGCCCTTCGGCATCGTCGGCGCCATCACGCCGGTGACCAACCCGACGTCCACGATCATCAACAACACCATCAGCATCGTCAGCGCCGGCAACGCGGTGGTCTTCAACGCCCACCCCTCGGCCAAGGCCTGCTCGGCTGAGACGATCCGGCTCATCAACCGCGCCATCGTGGGCGCCGGCGGGCCGCCGGACCTGGTCACGGGCGTGGCCGTCCCCACCATCGACAGCGCCCGGGCCGTGATGAACCACCCCGGCATCCGCGTGCTGCTCGTGACCGGCGGGCCCGGCGTCGTGCGCGAAGCGCTCAAGACGGACAAGCGAGCCATCACCGCCGGTCCCGGCAACCCGCCGGCCGTGGTCGACCAGACCGCTGACATCGAGCGTGCCGGCGCGGACATCGTGCGTGGCGCGTCCTTCGACAACAACCTCGTCTGCATCGACGAGAAGGTCGTGCTGGCAGTCGATACCATCGCCGACCGGCTGCTGCGCGCGATGAGCCAGAACGGCGCCTACCTGCTCAAGGAGCACGAGCTGAAGAAGCTCGAGCGCGTCATCTTCAAGGAGCTGGGCGCGCCCAACCGGCCGGGCGTGATGAACCCCGCCTGGATCGGGAAGGACGCGTCGGCGATCCTGGCAGAGATCGGCGTGCAGGCCGAGCCCGAGCCGCGCCTGCTGGTGGCCGATGTGCCCCGCGAGCACAGCCTCGCCTGGACCGAGCAGATGATGCCGGTGCTGCCGGTAGTCCGCGTGGGCAACGTGGACTCCGCCATCGACCTGGCGGTGCGCATGGAGCACGGCTTCCGCCATACCGCTTCCATCCACTCCACCAACGTCGAGATCATCACGCGCATGGCGCGGGCCATGAACTGCTCGATCTTCGTGGCCAACGGCCCCAACCTCGGTGGCCTGGGCGCCGACGGCGAGGGCTTCACCTCCTTCTCCATCGCCTCCCCCACCGGTGACGGCCTGACCCGGCCGCGCACGTTCTCGCGCGAGCGCCGCGTGACCGTGGTCGGCGCGTTGAGGATCGTCTAGTGCCGCCTGCCGCCATCGAACCCGCGCTGGGGCTGCTGGAGCTGGAGTCGATCGCCGCCGGCATCGAAGCCGGCGACGCCATGGTCAAGCGCGCACCCGTGGAGGTGCTGCGCGCCGGGACCGTACACCCGGGCAAGTACCTCGTGCTCGTCGGTGGCGACGTGGCCGACGTGCAGGAGGCCCTCGAGGCGGGCACGGAGACCGGCGGGCTGGCCGTCCGTGACACGACCTTCCTGGCCAACATCCATCCCGATGTCGTCGAGGGCGTGCGCGGGCGCCGCCAGGTCGCACAGGACGAAGCGCTCGGGATCATCGAGACGGCCACGGTGCCGGCGATCATCCGCGCCGCTGATGCCGGCCTGAAGGGCGCACAGGTTCGGCTCCTGGAGCTCAACCTCGCCGACGACCTCGGAGGCAAGGGCTACCTGCTCTTTGACGGCTCGGTCACGGACGTGGAGGCAGCCGTCGAGATCGGCACCGCCGCGGTCGGTGAGGCGCGCGGCCTGCACGCCCGGGTCATCGCCCAGCTACACACCGAGATGGCTCATGAGCTCGCCGCCGACGGCCGCTTTGCCTCGCGGGTGGCCGAGTAGCCATGCAGCTCGCACGCGTCACCGGCACGGTCGTGGCCAGCACCAAGGTGCCCGGGCTGGAGGGCGTCAAGCTGCTCATCATCCAGCCCCTGGACCGCTGGCAGCAGCCCAAGGGTGAGCCGGTCGTGGCCGCCGACGCGGTGCACATGGCCGGTCCCGGGGAGCTGGTCTACTTCGTAGCCTCGCGCGAGGCGGCGCAGGCACTCGAAGAGACGTTCGTGCCCGTCGACCACGCCATCGTGGGCATCGTCGACGAGGTCACCATGCTGCCGGGCGCGGAGGGCGGCACATGAAGCTTGGGAAGGTCGTGGGCAACGTCGTGTCCACCATCAACACGCCGCACTTCGAACAGCGCACGCTGCTGCTGGTCGATCTGGTGGGTCCGGACGGGGCGCCGTCGGGCGGATACCAGATCGCCGTCGACAGCATCGGCGCTGGCGCCGGCGAGACCGTCCTGTTGCTCGACGAGGGCAACGGCGCACGCCAGGTGCTCGACGCTCCGGGCGCCCCCATCCGCACGGTCGTCATCGGCATCGTGGACGAGGTCAGCAGCGACAGCGTCTGAGCGCCGCGCAGGAGCGCGTCATCCGCGCGCAGCACGGTCACCGAGGCGCCGGTTCCGGCTCAGGCGCGACACGCAGCCGCGTAGTACAGCGGGACATCGAAACAGATGTGAACGATGATCGGCAGCCATAGCGAACCCGTCCGACGCACGATCAGACCGGCGACAAGACCTCCCGCCATGATGGCCAGGACCACCGGAAGCATCGGTCCGGTGAAATCCGGGCCGGTATGCGCGAGTCCGAAGACCACGGCCTGGCCGACCAGCCCGACCACGGGTCCGGCAGCGCGCGAGAGCCAGTGCATGAGCGCACCGCGGTAGGCCAGCTCCTCCATCGTCCCGTTGGCCACCGCGAGCACGAGGGCTGGCGCGATCGCCAGCGGCTGGGACAGGTCGAGCCGCATCTCGCCGAAGAACGGCTCGGCCAGGAGCGCGCCAAGGTACAGGCTGGGGATGGGGATGAGCAGGACCGCCGCGAGGCCGAGCAGGACCTCGTTCCGCGACGGCTTCCGCAGTCCGATCTGGCTCAAGCTCGTGCGCAGATAGCGCGCCAGCCCGACCACGACCCCACACACCAGCAGCGCCGCGGCGGCGCGAAGCCAGGCTGCGGGCGAGAGCAGGTCGTCGCACTCGAGCGGCTGGACCAGGAGTCGGTCCGCGACGAAGGTGGCCCAGGCCATGACCACGGCCACGGGCAATCCGGCCGCCATCGCCCAGCGTGCGGCCGAGCGTGCCGGAGCCAGTACGACACCGAGCCCCAGTACCAGAACGAGCGGCAAGCGCAGTTCTGGCACAAGGGCCGCCAGGCCGAGCGCGCCGACGAGGGCGATCCCGATGTTCGGTGCCGTGTTGCCGCTGTATCGAGGGCCGGTCACCGTGGGCCATCCTGTCGCCGGCAGCGTGCCATGAGGCCCCGCGCGGATCCCACGGTCAGGGAGCCGTCAGTGAGGCCGTATCAGGAAGAGGACGCCTTCCCCGCCTCGACCACATCGTCCTTGGGGACCTCGTCGACAGGGATCTTCCAGATGACCTTGCGCACCTCCGCTACCACCAGCAACGAGAGGCCGATGAGCACGCATACGACCCACTGCTCGAAGTCCAGGGGAACCGTGCCCAGGAGTCGCTGGAGGATACCCAGCTCGGTCATGGCCACGGTGATGAGGACGCTGATGAGCGTCGCGATGACGAAGCTGCGATCAGCCAGCACCTCGAGACTCAGCGAACTGCGGTCCTCGGCCTTGGTGCCGATGGAGATGGCGATGTTGAAGATCGCGAAGGCCACCAGGCCCATCGTGCGACCGACGTCCTCGTTGAGGGTCCCCGAGCCCCACTCACCGAGCTCGCCGCTGCCCAGCTGGATGGCCAGCAGGGTGCCGGCCCCGATGTAGACGCCCGCGATAGCCAGCCAGGCCAGCATCATCGGCCCCAGGATGGGCACACCCGACGGCCGCGGCGTACGTTCCATCAGGCCCGGGGTGGCCTTGCCGAAGCCGAGACCGAAGGCCTGAGCCGCCTGCACGCTGAAGTTGATGAAGATCGTCTGCGCGGGCAGGAACGGTAGCCCGCCCGCGATCCAGAAGATGCTCGAGCCCAGGAACGTGGCGATGAACCCGAAGAGGCCGGCCATCTGGAAGCGGATGTAGCGCTGCAGGTTGTCATAGATGCTGCGACCCAGGCGCACCGCCCGCACGATGGTGCTGAAGTCGTCATCGGTGAGGATCATCACCGCGGCCTCCTTGGAGACCTCCGTGCCGGTGATGCCCATGGCCACGCCGATGTCGGCCTGCTTGAGTGCGGGCGCGTCGTTGACGCCGTCACCGGTCATGGCCACGATGCGCTTCTCGCGCTGCAGCAGCTGCACCAGGCGGACCTTGTCCTCCGGGGTGACCCTGGCGATGATGCCGATGTCGTCCATCTCGCGGGTCGCCTGATCGTCTGACATGGCCCGGAAGTCGGCGCCGCTGATGGCGCGACCGGTGATGCCCAGCTCGCGGCCGATGGCCTCGGCGGTGACGACGTGGTCGCCGGTGATCATGCGCACCTGGATGCCGGCACGGTGGGCGGTCGCGATGGAGTCCTTCACGGTCGGGCGCGGGGGGTCCACGATGCCCACCAGGGCCATCAGCGTCAGCCCCTCGATCTGTGCGAGCAGATCGCCGCCGGCATCGAAGTCCGCCGCGGGCAGGTCCTTGCGCGCGGTCGCCAACACCCGCAGGCCCTTCGAGGCCAGACGGTCGTTCTCAGCCATGTACCGCTGACGGACATCGTCGCTGATCTTGACCGGGTCATGGTCGCGGGAATAGAGCTCGGAGGCGCGATCGAGGAGCTGGTCCGGAGCGCCCTTGATGTAGGCGCGTACGAACTCCTTGCCTTTCTCATCGGTCCAGCGATGGAAGGTGGCCATCAGCTTGTAGGCCGCATCGAAGGGCAAGGTGGCCAAGCGCGGATACCGCTCCCGCGTAACCTCGGTGCCGACGCCGCCCTTCCCGGCGAGGACGACCAGTGCGCCCTCGGTGGGATCGCCGACGAGCTCGCCGTTGCGAGCGACCGCGTCCGAAGCCAGCACCATCGGCAGCAGGAATTGCTCGAGGTTCTCGTCGTCGAGATCTCCGCCCTCGCGCATGATCTTGCCGCTGATGCCGTAGCCCGTACCACTGATCTCGTAGCGGCGGCCGACCGTGGCCATCTCGACCGCGGTCATCTGGTTCAAGGTCAGGGTGCCGGTCTTGTCGGAGTTGATGGCCGAGGTCGAACCCAACGTCTCCACCGAGCGCAGGTTCTTCACGATGGCACCAGCCTCGGCGAGCGTCCTGGTGCCCATCGAGAGGATGGTCGTGACCACCGCCGGCAGACCGGTCGGGATGGCCGCCACGGCGAAAGCGATGGCGGACACGAAGAGCACGTCGAAGGCCTCGCCGCGCATGAGGCCGAGCAGCATCGAGGCGATGAGCGCAGCGCCGGCGATGGCGATGAGCTGCCGGGTCAGCTTCTCCAGCTGCTGCGTGAGCGGGGTCGTCGTCGTTTCAGCGCTCGAGAGCAGGTCGGAGATGTGGCCGACCTCGGTCGCCATGCCCGTGGCCGTGACCACGAAGGTGGCTGAGCCGCGCGTCGCGCTGGTGTTCATGAAGACCATGTCGATGCGGTCGCCCAGCGTCGTTTCCGGATCGGTCAGTGCGGCCACGTCCTTTGCGACCGGCAGAGACTCACCGGTCAGCGGTGCCTCGTCGACCTCCAGCGTGGCCGCCGTGATGAGGCGGCCATCGGCGGGGATGAGGTCACCGGCCTCGATCGAGACGACATCGCCGGGCACCAGGTCCTCCGCTGGCACCTCCACCAGGTCACCATCACGCAGCACGCGCGCCTTGACGATCATCATCTCCTGGAGGGCCGCCACGGCGGCGGCGGCCTTGCCCTCCTGAGCCATGCCCATGGCCGCATTGAGCACCGTCAGCCCGATGAGCATGATGCCCGTCGAGTACTGCTCGACGGGCCAGATGCTGACGATGCCGGCCACCAGCAGCACGACCTGCATGAGGTCCTTGTACTGGCGCACGAAGACCTGCCAGCGGGGCTCCTTCTCGCCCTCGGCGAACTTGTTGGGCCCGTGCTGCGCCCGTCTCGAAGTGACCTCGGTGGCACTCAGTCCGACCTTGGCATCGACGTCGGCCTGGTCCAGGGCTTCCTGCGGAGTCAGCTGGAATGCGGCTCGTCCATCAGAGCCCGAGGTCTGCGTCAAGGTGTCACTCTCCACGATCATGTCGGATGTCCGACCTTCCGCGCCGATGGCGGATGTGCAGCGATGGTACCTGAGGGTAGTGCTACCTCAATCACCGGACACGAGCGTCGGAAGCTCGTCGAGCCAGGCCTCACCTGCCAACTCGCGCGCGATGACGATGCCCTCGCGCAGGCTCGCGTCGGAGGCTTCGAGCGACGAGAGGTTATAGCAATCGAGCGCGGCCTCGATGAGGCTGGCCCCCGCGGCCATCTGGAGCACGCGCCGTTCCCGCAGGCCAAAGGCCTGCACGAGCTGAGCCGATGGGGTGGCCTTCACGATCTCGATGGCACGGGCGGTGCGGTCGGTGTCGATGAGGCCGGGATCGGGCGCATCTTCGTCGCCCTCGTCGGTGGTCAGCTTGATGAGGTTCGTGCCCGAACCGCCCACGACGATGCCTCGCTTGGGGTGGCCGGTGGGCAGGCTGCTGAAGAGATGGTGCGACTCGGCGCGCAGCTCGAGTACCTCAGCCTCGGTCGGCGGGTCGTCCTCCACGTGCTGCGCGGTCAGGCGCGCCGAGCCCACGGGAACGACGCCGATGACCGGATCGGCGCCGGGCTCCAGGAGCACGACCTCCGACGAGCCTCCGCCGATGTCGATGACCATCGTCGCCTCCGTCGCCGGCTCACCCTCGAGCACGCCGACGACCGTGAGGAGGGCCTCTTCCTCGTGACTCAGGATGTGCAGTTCGAGGCCGGTAGCGGCCAGCACGGCCTTCTTCGCGGCGGTCCGGTTGGAGGCTCGACGCAGGGGCTCGGTGGCCACCAGCGTGATCGATTCCGCTCCGGCCTCGTTGGCCTCGTTCACGTAGCGGGTGAGGACGTCGGTCATGGCCGCGAGGCCATGGTCCGGGATGAACCCCTCCATGTCGACCATGGCCCACAGGCCCAGGAGCTCCGACTCGTCGCGCAGCACCTCGCCCTCGATCTCAGCCAGGAGCAGGTGGATGCTGTTGCTGCCGACATCGATGGCGGCTGTGATCCGGACCTCGTCTGCCATGTCGAGTACCCCGCGCTACGTACGAGGAAGGGTACGCGCTCCGTCGACGAGGTAGTGGACGAACCAGTCGCTGATGCGCTCGATGTTCTCGATGCGCCGGAAGGGCGTCCCGCTGCGCGTCAGCTCGTGGGTCTCACCGGGCACGCGCATCAGCCGCACCGGCCGCTTGAGCGAACGCAGCACGCTGAAGAGCTGCTCGGCCTGGGTGATGGGACAGCGGATGTCCTGCTCGGCGTGCTGGATGAGCAGCGGCGTGTCGATGGCGTCGGCGTACGTCAACGGGCTCATCTCGCGGTAGAGCTCCGGATGCGTCCACGGCTGTGCGTCAAGCTCGTGGTGCCCGAAGAGGGGGCCGCCGAGATCGCCGCTGGTCATCTCGACCGAAAGGTCGTAGACGCCGCGGCAGGCCACGGCCGCCTTGTAGCGATCGCTGTGAGCGACCATCCAGGCGGTCAGGTAGCCACCGTACGAACCGCCGGTGACACCGATGCGCTCGGGGTCGACCTTGCCGGCCTTGTTCAGCTTGTCGAGGCCGGCCTCGATGTCGGCCTGAGGGCCGGGGCCCCAGTCGCGGAAGTTGGCCTTGGCGAACGCCTGACCGTAGCCGGTCGAGCCGCGCGGATTGCAGGCGAAGACGCTGATGCCCTGGCCGACCATGACCTGCCACTCCCAGAAGAGGCTGAAGCCGTAGAGCGTGGCCGGGCCGCCGTGGATCTCGACGACCGTGGGGGCCGGCACCCCGCGCTTGGCGGGCGCCTCATAGAACCAGCCCTGGACCTTACGCCCGTCGACCTTGGTCCAGATCACCTGTGGGGCCACGAGCTCGATGCCGGCCCAGGCCTCACCCATGAGGTCGGTGAGCCCCCGCATACCCCGGGGCTTGACCGGCGTTGCCGGCTTCTTCCTGGAGGCCGGCACGTCGAAGGCCACGACATCGGCGGGGGCGGTGGCCGTGCCCCGGACCGCGGCGGCCACGAGGCCCTTGCCAGAGACCCCGATGCTCGGGCGCACGAGGTGGTGCTGGCCCTTGGTCAGCCGCTCCACGCGGGCGTCAGCGAGGCGCACGCGCCAGAGCTCGAACGAGCCGTCGATGGGCGCGTTGAAGTAGATGTCAGCGCCATCGGGCGACCACTGTGCGCCGGCCGGCGGGGTGCCGAAGATGTCGCTGCCCATCATGGCGTCGACGAAGAGATCGGCCTCGGCCGTGAGGTTGCGCCCCTGCTGCTCGGCCCGCGCCCGGAAGACGTGGACGTCACCGCGGGTGGGGTTGCCGGACTCGAGTCGGTGGCCGACGGCCGCGATGAGCTTGCCGTCGGGGCTCCAGGCCGGCGCCTCGAAGGCCCGCTCCTCGCCGGCGCTCACGAGCACCGGCTTGCCGCCCGCAGCATCGACCATGTAGATACCGGTGCGCCAGTTGAGGTCGGGGTCGGTACCGCGGTCCGAGGCGAAGGCGATGCGCTTGCTGTCGGGGCTCCAGGCCGGCTGGACGTCGCGGCTGCGACCCGAGGTCAGGCGGCGCGCGCCGCCATCGGCCACGTCCACGACCCAGAGATTGGACCTCTGCTCGTAGATGAAGCCGGCGCCGTTGAGCTGGTAGTTCAACTCGTCGATGAGGCGAGCATCGCGGCGCGGAATCTCGGCATCCTCGGGCTTGGGCGTGGAGCGTTTGGCCGAGGTGGCCGAGGAGACGGCACACAGCTGCGCGCTGTCGGGGCTCCAGCTGAGGTCGGTGACATCCTCGGGCAGATCGGTCAGGAGCTGGGCCTCGCCACCAGCCATGGGCAGGAGCCAGACCTGCAGCAGGCCGTGCGGCAGGTCGCGCCCGACGATGTCCTTGAGGCCCGTCGCCGGCGCCGAGGCCAGCTTCAGATCGGCCTTGTCGCGAGCGGCACCGCCGGCGCGCAGCACGGCACCCCGGTCGCTGAGGAAGGCGAGGTGCCGCCCATCGGGGCTCCAGTGCGGGGCACTATCGTGGTTCGCACCCAGGGTCAGGCGGCGCGCGGGCTCCGAGCCATCCACCGGCACCAGCCAGAGCGAGGTGCGGTAGCCGGCGAGGTCAGGCGCGTTCTCCTTGACCACGAAACAGGCGAAGCGCCCGTCGGGAGACAGGCGCACATCGGTCGGGACCCGCAGCGAGGCGAGGTCCTGGGGGGTCGGCTTCTTCGGCATGATCTCGAGTCTAGCCCCGCACCGAGACAAGCATCGGGCTCTAGTCGAAGGCCGGCTCGCGCCAGACCGGGCAGGTCATGCAGTGGCCGCCACCACGACCGCGGCCCAGCTCGGAGCCGTTGATCTCCATCACGGCCACGCCCGCTCGGCGCAGGCGCGTGTTGGTCCACTCGTTGCGGTCGTAGGCCACGACCACGCCGGGCTCCAGGGCCACGACGTTGTTGCCGTCATCCCACTGCTCGCGCTCCTGCTGGAAGGCGTCACCGCCGGTGGGGATGGTGCGTAGCTCCTTGAGCCCGAGGGCCTCACGCACGGTCTCGATCCAGTCGTGCTTCTCGACGGTGACCTCGAGGTCGTGCTCGCCGGGCCGGTAGCTGATGGGCTGGATGGCCTCGACGGCCGGCTCGTAGACGGTCACGAGGTCGCGATCGCAGAAGCTGAAGATGGTGTCGAGGTGCATCGACGCGCGATCGGCCGGCATCTTGGCGGCGATGACCCGCTCGGCCGCGCCGGCCTGGAACAGGCGCAGCGCCAGCTGGCTCACGGCCTGGTAGGTGGTGCGCTCGCCCATGCCCACCAGCACGACGCCCCCGCCCACGGGCATGATGTCGCCGCCCTCGATGGTGGCGCTTCCGTGATGCCTGTCGTCGGGGTCACCCCACCAGATCTCGAAGTCGCCATCGCGGAACGCGGGATGGAACTTGTAGATGGCCGCGAGGTGCAGCGACTCCGCCCGTCGCGCCGGCCAGAACATGGGGTTGATGCTGACGCCGCCGTAGATCCAGGCCGAGCTGTCGCGCGCAAAAAGCTGGTTGGGCAATGGCGCGATGACGAAGTCCGAGGGCGAGTAGGCCTGCTGCACCCAGGTCCGGAAGTCGTCCGGCAGCTCGCTCACGGCCACACCGCCGATGAGGTGGCTGACCAGCTCCTTCGACTCCATCTCGTCCATCCAGGCACGCAGCTCCGTGAGGCCACGCACGCCGACCTCGTCGGGGATGAGCTTGCGGTCGAGGACGTAGGCCCGGCCCGCGGCATCGTCGACCACGTCCTTGAGCAGCTCGTGGATGCGGTAGACGGTGATCCCGAACTCCTCGCGCATGAGGTCCACGAAGCCGTCGTGATGCGAGCGCGCCTTGCGCGCCCAGATGACGTCGTCGAAGAGGAGCTCTGCCGCGTTGGTCGGCGTCAGCCGTCGCATCTCCAGGCCGGGCCGGTGGACGATGACCTTGCGTAGCTTCCCGACCTCGGAGTACGCACCGAACTCCGACATGGGCTCCTCCTCGTCGTTCGGGCCTAGGCGCCCAGCGTCGCAACCATCACGGCCTTGATCGTGTGCATCCGGTTCTCGGCCTGGTCGAAGACGATGCTCGCGGGCGACTCGAAGACGTCGTGGCTGACTTCGAGCCCGTCGGGCATGTTGGTGGCTTCCATGACCTCGCCGCCGACGGTGGTGCCGGCATCGTGGAAGGCCGGGAGGCAGTGCATGAACTTGACGTTGGCGTTGCCCGCTCGCTCCATCAGCGAGACGTTGACCTGATAGTCGCGCAGCAGCTGCACCCGCTGGTTCCAGACGTCCCTGGCCTCGCCCATCGAGACCCACACGTCGGTGTGGATGAAGTCGACACCAGCCACGCCCGCGTCGATATCGTCGGTGATGGTGATCTTGGCCCCGGTGTCGGCTGCGATGTCACGTGCGATGGCCACGACGTCATCGGGCGGGGCCAGCTGCGCGGGTCCCACCATGCGCACATCGCTGCCCATGAGCGCGCCCGTGACCAGCAGCGAACGACCCATGTTGAAGCGCTGGTCGCCGACGAAGGCGAACGAGAGCTCACCGTACTCCACCCCGCTGTGCTCGCCCATGGTCAGGAAGTCGGCCAGCATCTGCGTGGGGTGCCACTCGTCGGTGAGGCCGTTGTAGACAGGGACGTTGGAGAAGGCCGCCAGCGTTTCGACCGTCTCCTGGCTCTTGCCGCGGTACTCCAGCGCGTCGTAGTAGCGGCCGAGCACGCGAGCCGTGTCCTCGGTCGACTCCTTGTGGCCCATCTGCGATCCGGAGGGGTCGAGGTACGTGACGTGCGCGCCCTGGTCGAAGGAGGCCACCTCGAAGGCGCAGCGCGTGCGCGTCGAGGTCTTCTCGAAGATGAGCCCGATGTTCTTGCCCGTCAGGCGCTGCTGCTCGGTGCCTGCGTACTTCGCCGTCTTCAGGTCGGCCGAGAGCTTGAGCAGGTAGCGCAGCTCAGCCGGGCTGAAGTCGATCTCCTTGACGAAGCTGCGGTTGCGCAGGTTGTAGGGCACGAGGGGTCTCTCCTGTGGGTCGGGCGCGAGGGCGCGATCGGGGTTGTGGCCTAACGGTAGGTGATGCCGTCGAACTCGGTCGAGATGATGGTGCCGGCCCGGCCCTCGAGCATCTCGTCGATGTCGTCGAGCCCGCCGATGGCGGCGCGCTTGCCGGGGGTCTTGGTGGCGAATCCGGCTGCCGCCTGCACCTTGGGCAGCATCGAGCCCGCCGCGAAGTGCGAGGACAGTTCGAGGACCGCGTCCGGGTGCGCGGTGGCGATGGCCCGCTGCTCGGGCGTGGCCCAGCCGGTGTAGACGGCGTCGGCGTCGGTGGCCATGACGAAATAGTCGGCCTCGATGCCTGCGCTGAGGAGGGCCGAAGCGTGATCCTTGTCGATGACGGCCTCGACGCCCACCAGCTGCTTCTCGGGACCGTAAGCCGTGGGGGCGGGGCGATCGACGTACATCACGGGGATGCCGCCGCCGCCGGCGCAGATGACGATCGAGCCCTGCTCAAGGAGCCACCTGATCTGCCGCAGCTCGAAGATATGGATGGGCTTGGGCGAGGGCACCACGCGCCGCATGTAATCGCCGTCGGCCTTGAAGGTCCAGCCGCGCTGCTTGCCCATGGCGCTCGCGGATTCCTGGTCGTAGATGGGGCCGATGGGCTTGGTCGGATCCTTGAAGGCCGCGTCTTCGGGGTCGACCTCGATCATCGTCAGCAGCGTGGCCACCGGGCGCTCGTAGGGCACGAGGTTGCCCAGCTCCTGCTCGACGAGATAGCCGATCATGCCCTGGCTCTCGGCACCGAGGACGTCCAGCGGGTAGGACGGGACCTCCTTGTAGGCCGCGCTCTGCAGCGCCAAGAGGCCAACCTGTGGCCCGTTGCCGTGGGCCACCACGAGCTCGCTCTTCTGGGCCACCGCGGCCAACTCCCGGCAGGCGGTCTGCACGTTCTCGCGCTGGTTCTCGGCGGTCATGGCCTGACCGCGACGCAACAGGGCGTTCCCGCCAAGGGCGACGACGACTCTCATGTTCCTTCCTCTCCGGCTGACACCAGCCGCTCCATCCTTGTAGGAGCGACATTGTGCCTCCGACGAGCAGGGGCCACATGGGCATGACGCGGCCACGTTCGGCCACCACGGATGATCCTGTCCGTGGGAACATCGGACCGGAGGGGCCGCCAGGACGACTCGGAGGACCAGCGTGGGCAAGAAGAAGCAGAAGACGAAGACCGGAGCCGACAAGCGTACGACCGCCGCCAGCAGGGTCGGGCCGGGGATCGCGCGGCCGCCGTTCACGCCGGGCACCGACACCCAGAAGATGTCGCGCAAGGACTACGAGGCCGAGCTGGCGAAGCTCGAGGTCGAGCTGGTCAAGCTGCAGCACTGGGTGGCCGAGAAGGGCCTCAAGGTCTGCGTCCTCTTCGAAGGACGCGACTCGGCCGGCAAGGGCGGGGTCATCAAGCGCATCACCTACCGCACGAGCCCGCGCGTCGTACGCGTGGTGGCGCTCCAGAAGCCCACGGAAAAGGAAAGCGGCCAGTGGTACTTCCAGCGCTACGTGTCGCAGCTGCCCTCGCCCGGCGAGATCGTGCTCTTCGATCGCAGCTGGTACAACCGAGCCGGCGTGGAGAAGGTGATGGGCTTCTGCACGCAGGCCGAGTACGACGAGTTCATGGCTACGGTCAACGGCTTCGAGCAGGCCCTCGTGCGCTCGGGCACGATCCTCGTGAAGTACTGGCTGGACATCGCCGATGAGACGCAGGAAGAGCGGTTCAAGTCGCGCATCGACGACCCACGCAAACGCTGGAAGCTCTCGCCCATGGACCTCGAGGCACGCAGGCGCTGGGTCGACTACTCCCGAGCCCGCGACGCCATGCTGGCCCACACCAGCAGCCAGCATGCGCCGTGGTACATCGTCGACGCCAATATCAAACGCCACGCCCGGCTCAACGTCATCTCCCACCTGCTCAGCCAGGTTCCCTACAAGGACCTCACGCCCACGAAGCTGAAGCTGCCGCGGCGCCAGAAGGCCGGCGACTACCAGCTGCCGGATCCGTCGGACTTCCAGTTCGTGCCCTCGGTCTATCCCCAAGGCGACTAGGCGGAGCGGCTGTGGCAGAGTCGAGTCCATGACCACCGAATTCGGCGGCGACGCCATCAAGCCCACGAATATCCATGCCGACCGCCCGGCACGACTCCTCACCATCGAGTGGGCCGACGGCCACCAGAGTGCCTTCGACCTGACCGTCCTGCGCTGGCTCTGTCCCTGCGCCTTCTGCCGCGGTGAGGCCGGCCAGCCCGGCTGGCTCGACTCGAACCCCACCTTGACCGAGGAGCAGCTCGAGCTGGCCGACATGTCGCTCACCGGCAACTACGCCCTGCAGCCGGTGTGGGCCGACGGGCATAGCAGCGGCTTCTACTCCTTCGAGCACCTGCGTCGCAACTGCCCCTGCCCCGAGGACACCGCTCGCCGCGAGGCCGAGGCTGCCGCCGAGGCCGCCGGAGGCGCACCCGAGCACACGCACGGCTAAGGCGGCTCGGCACCAGTCCGTGAGGTGGTCTTGACCATCGGGCCCTATCGGTCCGTATGGCGGCCCTGATAGCATCGACGGGTGACGACGACCCCTGATACCGCACGCCCCGGAGCGGCCCGACGCAAGAGCCGCAAGCCCAGCTTCCCGTTCATCACGCGGGAGCTCAGCTGGCTGGACTTCAACGGGCGCGTCCTCTACCAGGCGGAGGACGAGGGCAACCCGCTGCTCGAGCGCGTGCGCTTCCTGTCCATCTTCGCCAGCAACCTCGACGAGTTCTTCCAGGTCCGAGTCTCGGGCCTGATGCAGCAGGTTGCGGCCGGCCATAGCCGGCCTACGCCGGACGGGCTATCGGCCAACCAGAAGCTGGACCGCATCCGCGGTCGCGTGCTGCAGCTCCAGGCCCAGCACTCCGACGTCTGGAACACGGTGCGCGAGGAGCTCTCCGAGGAGGGCATCCGCATCATCGCGCCAGAGGAGTGGGCCCGCACCAACGAGCTGCGCGAGCGCTTCATCGACGAGATCTTCCCGGTGCTGACGCCGTTGGCCGTGGATCCCTCGCACCCGTTCCCCTACATCAGCGATCTCTCGCTGTCGCTGGCCGTGACCGTGCGCGACCCATCGACCGGCGATCGCCGGTTCGCCCGGGTGAAGGTGCCCCCGGTCCTGCCCCGGCTGTGGGAGGTGGCGCCGCGGACCTACGTCCAGCTCGAGCGCATCATCGCGGCCAATATGGCCGTGCTCTTCCCGGGCATGGAGGTCGAATCGCACTACCTCTTCCGGGTCACGCGCAACGCAGACCTCGATATCGAGGAGGACGAGGCGGACGACCTGCTGCTGGCCATGGAGGAGGAGCTCCGGCGCCGACGCTTCGGTGCGGTGGTGCGCTTGGAGGTCGAGCGCTCCATGCCCCACGACACGCGCACCCTGCTGCAGCGCGGCCTGGGCCTCGACTCAGCCAACGTCTACGAGATCCGGGGCATGCTCGACCTGCGCGGCCTGGGTACCATCGCGGACCTCGACATCCCCGAGCTGCAGCCCGAGCCGTGGAAGCCGGTGACCCCGCCGCGTCTGGCGCGGCGGGAGGAAGAGGATGAGGTCGGCGGCGTCGATGTCTTCGGTCGCATCCGCGAGGGCGACATCCTGCTCCACCATCCCTATGAGTCGTTCGCCAACTCGGTCCAGCGGCTGATCGCTCAGGCCGCCGACGATCCGGACGTGCTGACGATCAAGATGACGCTCTACCGCACCAGCGGTGACTCGCCCATCGTGCACTCGCTCATCCGGGCCGCTGAGAGCGGTAAACAGGTCGTGGTCCTGGTGGAGATCAAGGCCCGCTTCGACGAGCGCGCCAACATCGTCTGGGCCAAGGCCCTGGAGCGTGCCGGCGCCCACGTGGCCTATGGCCTGCTGGGCCTCAAGACGCACTCCAAGATCGCGCTCGTCATCCGCCGCGAGTCAGGTGGCTTGCGGCGGTATGCCCACATCGGCACCGGCAACTATCACCACAAGACGGCGCGCCTCTACACCGACCTCGGACTGCTCACCGCGGACCGCACCCTCACCGGCGACGTGACCGACCTCTTCAACGTGCTCACCGGGGTGGCCAAGAAGGACGCCTACCGAGAGCTGGCGGTGGCGCCCAAGTCCATGCGCCCCCGCCTCGAGGAGCTCGTGGACGAGGAGATCGCACGGCACCGCGAGCAGGGCGACGGCCGCATCATCATCAAGTGCAACGCGTTCGTGGATCCGCCCATGATCCAGAAGATGTACGAGGCCAGCCAGGCCGGCGTGCCCATCGACCTCATCGTGCGCGGCATGTGTTCGCTGCAGCCGGGCGTGCCGGGCTTCAGCGAGTCGATCCAGGTGCGCTCGATCGTGGGTCGCTACCTGGAGCACTCTCGCATCTTCTGCTTCGGGCAGGGCGATCGTCAGCGCTACTACATCGGCTCAGCGGACATGATGGAGCGCAACCTCGACCGACGCGTGGAAGCGATGACGCCGGTGAAGGACCCGGCGCTGGCCGAGCGCCTGAGCGAGATCCTGGCCATCATGCGGCGCGACGACCGGAGAGCCTGGACGCTGGGCGCTGATGGCGAGTGGACGCGCGTCGCGAGCACCATCGACGGCGAACCCACGACCGATACCTTCGCGGCGCTCATGGCGGACGCCGCCGAGAGCGCGGCTTCGTGACCGGGACGCGCCGAGACGACGATCTGGCCGGCGGCGCCATACCGCCCCTCGTAGGACTGGGCAAGAAGGAACCGCAGATCCCGCGCGAGGTCGAGCTCAAGTACCTCGTGCGCGATGTGGAGGCGCTACGAGCCTGGCTGGACAAGGGTTGGGGCGGAGCACTCGACGGGATGGAGTTCGGCAACGAACGCACGGTCGAGGTCGAGGACCGCTACATCGACACCGCCTATGGCGCGCTCGGACAAGCCGGCTTCGGCGCCCGCCTGCGCCGCGAGGACAACGGGCCCTACACGGTCACGGTCAAATCCTCGTCGCACGAGCGCCCGGCCGACGAAGCCGGCGGCGAGAGGGAATCGAAGGCGCTCTCGCAGCGGGTGGAGGTAGAGGCACCGGCCAGCGAGCGGCTGGACCCGGACACCTGGCCGTCCAGTGCCGCCCGCGAACTCATCAACAAGGTCCGCGACGGCGCCCGCCTGCGGCTGCTCTTCACCATCAACCAGCGACGCGAGAAGAAGACGCTCGCGCTCGACGACGGGCCCGTACAGCTGGCGCTCGACCGCGTGGCGGTCTTCCGGGGTGGCCGGCCACTGGCCTCGTTCTCGGTGCTGGAGTTGGAGGTGAGCGGCGGCAGCGGCGCGGATCTGAACCGGCTGGCCGCTCTCGTCGAGGCCACCGGCTACGTGCTGCCCGAGCCGCGCTCCAAGGAGGAGATCGCGCGTCATTACGTGGCCCAGGCCGCGGAGGATCGCAACCACAGGCTGCCCCCGGTGCCCACGTCGACGGGGGTCAAGGCCGACGACTCGCTGGGCTCGGCCGGCCGCAAGGTCCTGCGCCTGCACCTTGCGCGCATGCTCCACTTCGAGGCTGGCGCGCGCTCGGGTGACGATCCCGAGGACCTGCACAAGATGCGTGTGGCGACCCGCCGCTTGCGCGCGGCCTGGCGCGTATTCGACGGCGCCTACCGACCCAAGGTCCAGCGCCGCTATGTCAAGGAGCTGCGCTCCATCGCCCGAGTGCTCGGCGATGTGCGCGACATCGACGTCCTGCTCGAGGACCTCGACGGCTACATCACCGATCTGCCGCGACCCGGTCGCGATGCCGTGGAGCCGTTGCGCGCCGCCTGGCGACGGCAGCGCGAGATCGCGCGCGGGCGCATGAACGCCAAGCTCGACTCCAAGGCCTACCGCGACTTCGTGGATGACTGCCTCGAGTTCACCGAATCACCCGGCGCGGCCGAGATCCTGACGCCGCTGGGCCGACCCAGCCTCGTGCGCGACAACGCCGGCTCGCGCATCCTCGCGGCCTACGAGCGCATGCGTGCATACGACACGATCATCACCTGGGCGGACGTGGCCACCCTGCACGCCCTGCGCATCGAGGCCAAGCGCCTGCGCTACACGATGGAGTACTTCAGCGAGGTCATGCCGGTGACGTCGCGCAAGCTCATCGCGCAGGTCACGGAGCTGCAGGACCACCTGGGTCTGATGAACGATGCCGACGTGGCGGCGTCGGCGACACGCGAGTGGCTCAACCTGCACGCGCCCCACCTGCCCTCGACGTCGCGAGAGGCGGTCGGGCTCTACCTCGACTCCCGCGAGGCCACGGTCGAGCAGCTGCGACGAAGCTTCCGGCCGGTGTGGAAGCGCATGACCGGCGTCACGTTCCGAAAGGCGCTGGGCCTCTCGATCACGCAGATCGGCTAGCGCGACCCGGCGGCGCGTCGGCCGCTGGGGACCTATTCCGTCTTCGTGCGGGTGGACGTCTTCTTGTGCGTCGTGGCCGTGTCCGATTTCGATGCAGCCGCCGCTGGTCGCCGCGCTGTGGTCGGCTTCCTGGTACCCGCTGAGGCTGCGGCCTTCTTGGCTGCTGGTGGCTTGACCGTGGCCGCCGGCTTGCTGGCAACAGCGGGCGTCCTGGCTGCGGTCTTCCTGGCCGGTGCCTTGGCTCCCGCAGCATCGGACGTGGCCGGCTCGTCCGCCTTGCCCTTCGGATCCGCGGCGCCCTTGGCCTTGGAGTCGGAGGCCGTGTCCTTCTTCCCGGCGGCGTCCTTCCCGGCGGCGTCGGCCTTCTCGGCCTCGGCCAGCTGGGCGCGGATCTCGTCGGCGATGATCGAGAGCGCGTCGACACGTGCTTGTGCCCGGTCGCGCTTGGCGGCGGCCTTGCCCAGATCGGCCTGAGCTGCGCGCAGCTGCTTGCGCAAGGACTTGGGCTTGGGGGTGCGCTTGTCCTTGGCGCGGGCCTTCTTCTTGCCCATGGGTGTCCCTTTCACTCCCGCGTAGGCGGGTCGTCATTGTACGGACTCAGCGCCGGTCCTCGTATGCGCCGTTAACCAAGCGTTAACGAACGAGCAACCGGCTGTTCACGACGGGCCTCGAAGGTAGGCCCGTAGAAACAGAAGCCTGGGACGGCTCTACACCCAGGCAACCAGGAGGGAAGAGTTCCTGCCATGCGCAACACCAAGCGCCTAGGCGCAGCCGTCATCGGCACCGCCGTCCTCTCGACCAGCCTCGCCGGCAGTGCTCTGGGGCAAGACGTGGAAGGCTTCGTCGACATCTCGGGCTCCTCGACGGTCGAGCCCGTCTCGCTGCTCGTAGCCGAAGAGTTCAACTTCATGAACCCCAACTGGACGTACGTCGTCAACGGCCCGGGCACCACTGCCGGCTTCGAACAGTTCTGCAACGGCGAGACGGACATCAGCGACGCCTCGCGCAGCATCAAGGACAGCGAGATCGAGAACTGTGCCGCCAATGGCATCAGCCCGGTCGAGCTGAAGATCGGCATCGACGGCCTGGCGGTCATCGTCAGCACCCAGAACGACAGCCTCGAGTGCCTCAACTTCACGGACCTCTACGCCATCTTCGGGGTGGAGTCCGACGACGTGCGCACGTGGGAGGAGGCCGCAGCCTTCGCTGCCGAGCTGGGCTCCGAGACGAGCAGCTGGCCCAGTGGCGACATCGCCATCACGGCACCGGGCGACGAGTCCGGCACCTGGGGCTCCTTCATCGAGATCGCCCTCGAGGACCTGCAGGATGCACGCGCCGAAGCCGGCAACGCGGCCGCCGCGGGCGAGCCCTATACGCGCCAGCCCGGTGACATCTACGTGGCCTCCCCCAACGACAACGTCATCATCGACGGCGTCGGCGGCAATCCCAACGGTATCGGCTTCGTGGGCTACGCCTACGCTGTCAACAACAGCGACCGTGTGCGCATGATCCCCATCGACGGTGGCGACGGCCAGTGCATCGCTCCCAACGAGGAGACCGTCGCGGCCAACACCTACCCCATCGCCCGAGACCTGTTCATCTACCCCGCGCAGGGTCGGGTCGATCCCGCGTCCGAGTCCTACAACCCGGCGCTGGCTCCGTTCGTCGACTTCTACGTGACCCCCGAAGGCCAGGAGCTCGTGTCGGTCGCCGGCTACGTGCCGCTGGCTGAGGACGCCCTCGCCGAGACCCAGGCTGCCTGGGAAGCGGCCAAGGCCGAGGTCGGCGCGTAGCACCCCTCGAACCGCTTTCTCCCTGACGGCCGTTGGAGGACCGGACCCATGTCCCGGGGTCCGGTCCTCCGGCCATTCCTGCGGTCGACCGTTCTACTAGCATCAGCAGTGCCGACATGACCGACGCGCGCACATGACCAACGACACCCGGATCACCATCGACGACCTGCGCGGCAGCGCCGCCCGACGTCGCCGCGAGGGCCTCATCCGCGCGGCCTTCTTCGTGGCAGCGGCCTTGGCCATCGTCATCTCGGTCGCGATCGTGCTCTCGCTGCTGGGCGATACGATCACCTTCCTGCAGGGCATCGAGCCAGGCGCTCTGCTGGCCGACGTCTGGCAACCGCGCAACGGCGAGTACGGACTTGCCACCATCATCAGCGGCACGCTCGTCATCGCGCTCATCGCCATGATCGTGGCCACGCCCCTGGGCCTCGGTGCGGCCATCTACCTCGCTGAGTATGCCAGCCCGCGGATGCGCGGCTGGCTCAAGCCCATCCTCGAGATCCTGGCCACGATCCCCAGCGTGGTCCTCGGCTTCTTCGCCCTGACCGTCCTCTCGCCGGCCGTAGTCCAGCCGTTGTGCGGCAACTCCCTCCCCTTCACGCTCGCGAGCGCCGGTGTGGCCGTCGGCATCCTGGTCACGCCGCTGGTGGCCTCGATCTCCGAGGACGCGCTCTACGCGGTCCCCCAGAACCTGCGCGAGGCCTCCTACGGGCTCGGCGCCACCAAGCGCACCACCAGCCTGCGCGTGGTGATGCCGGCAGCGGTCAGCGGCATCGTGGCCTCGCTCATCGTGGCCTTCAGCCGAGCCATCGGCGAGACCATGATCGTGGCCATCGCCGCGGGCGGTGTGGGTGGCGCGGTCTTCAGCATCAACCCCTGCCTGCCCGGTCAGACCATGACCGGAGCCATGACCGTCATCGCCATCGGCTCCGACGCGGTCGGCGGCGGCGTCGCCTTCAACAGCCTCTTCTTCATCGGCCTGCTGCTGTTCTTCATGACGCTGGCGCTGAACACCATCAGCGAGATGTTCGTGCGACGCATGCGCAAGGGGTACTAGTCGATGACCGCTGAGACTCGCCCCCTGCCGCCACCGCGTTCGGCGACCGAGGCCGTAGAACAGGCGCTCACGGGCCACCGGCGTGACTGGCGCAGCGTCGTCTTCGAGCTGGCCCTGGTGGCCTCGCTGCTGGTCGCACTGGGCGTGCTCGTGTGGCTCATCACCGACATCTTCATCCGCGCCCTGCCGGTGTTCCAGGAACGCGGGCTGGTGGACTTTCTCACCGGGCCCATGTCCTCGAACCCACAGCGAGCAGGCATCGGCCCGGCCCTTTGGGGCTCGATCGTGCTGATGGTCTTCACCGCGGTCCTGGCCATCCCCATCGGCATCGCGGCTGCGGTCTACCTCGAGGAGTACGCCAGCGACAATCGGCTCACGCGCATCATCAACACCACCGTTCGCAACCTCGCCGGCGTGCCGGCGGTGGTCTACGGCTTGCTGGGTATCGCCGTCTTCGTGGTCATCCTGCGGGACCTGACCGGCGGCCGCTCCATCATCAGCGGCGGCTTCACCCTGGCCATCGTGGTGCTGCCCATCGTCATCATCACCTCTGCCGAATCGCTGCGCGCGGTCCCGTCCTCCATCCGCGAGGCTGGCTACGGAGTGGGGGCCACCAAGTGGGAGGTCACCCGCTCCCATGTCCTGCCCTACGCCCTGCCCGGCATCCTGACCGGCACCATCCTGACCATCGGTCGCGCCTTCGGCGAGACCGCGCCCCTGCTGCTCGTGGGTGCGGTCACGGGTGGCTTCGCGGTCGCCGCCAACGCCTCGCTGTTGGAGCGATTGCAGGGTCCCTACACGGCGCTGCCGACGATCATCTTCAGCTGGGCTCGGCAGCCCAGGGCCGAGTTCCGTGAGCTGACGGCCGCCGCCATCATCGTGCTGCTGGTGATGGTCCTGCTCATCAACGCGATCGCGATCATCCTCCGCAACCGCTACGCCAGAAAGTGGTAGACATGCCCAGTGAGACACCCACGATGACGACCGAACGACCGACACCGCGCGAAACACGGCCGACCTCCGCCATCCCGGCCAGCGACGGCACCGGCCCCTCGCTCAGTGTGGCCGGTGTGACCACCGCCTCGACCCAGCCGAGGGGCACGAAGAACGTCTTCGAGGTGCGCGACTTCAGCGCCTACTACGGCGACTTCCGCGCCATCCGTGATATCGACCTCGACATCGCTGAGAACCGCATCACCGCCTTCATCGGACCGTCGGGCTGCGGCAAGTCCACACTGCTGCGCTGCTTCAACCGCATGAACGATCTGGTGCCGGGGGCGCACATCTCGGGCCGGATCGGATATCACGGCATCGACCTCTACGACAGCAAGGTCGACGCGGTCGAGGTGCGCCGGCGCATCGGTATGGTCTTCCAGAAGCCCAACCCCTTCCCCAAGTCGATCTACGACAACATCACCTTCGGGCCCAAGATCGCCGGCTTCAAGGGCGACATGGAAGGGCTCGTGGAGTCCAGCCTTCGCCGCGCGGCCATCTGGGACGAGGTCAAGGACAAGCTCAAGGAGCCCGGCACCGCGCTCTCCGGCGGCCAGCAGCAGCGGCTGTGCATCGCCCGAGCCATCGCCGTCGAGCCCGACGTCATCCTCATGGACGAGCCCTGTTCGGCGCTCGATCCTGTGGCCACCCTCAAGATCGAGGAGTTGATGTTCGAGCTTCGCAAGGACTACACCATCGTCATCGTCACGCACAACATGCAGCAGGCCGCCCGCGCCTCCGACGAGACGGTGTTCCTGACGATGGGCGAGGACCGCGCCGGCTACCTCGTCGAGAAGGGCCCCACGGCCGAGATCTTCACCAACCCCAAGAACCAGCTGACCGAGGACTACGTCTCCGGTCGCTTCGGTTGAGGAGGCTGTCATGACCGACCCCACCGGCCGCCCGCCTGCCGACCCCGTCCCGCCGCCGGGCGAGGACGAGCCACAGGGCGAGCGCACCGACCTCGAGGTCCATCCTGCGGTCGAGGTCCCGCGCCCGTACACCCGCGAAGCCCTCGAATTGGAAGAGAGTCAGGTCAAGGACGGCATCCTGCGCATGGGTAGCCTTGTGGCCGAGCGCATCATCGCCGCCATCGTGGCGCTCGAGAACCACGACGCCGACGCTGCGACCTGGGTCATCGAGAACGATCGTGACATCAACCAGTTGGAGCACGAGGTCTCCAACCTCATCACGCTGACCATCGCCACGCAGCAGCCGGTCGCACGCGACCTGCGCTTCCTGCTCACGCTGGCGCAGGTGGCCTACGACCTCGAGCGCATGGGCGACTACGCCGGCTCGGTGGCCAAGCAGGCGCGCAAGCTGGCGCCGAATCCGCCGCTCAAGGACTATGTCAACCTGCCTCGGATGGGCCGCCTGGCGGCCGCGCTCGTGCGTGACATCCTCGAGGCGGTCGTGGAGACCGATGCGGAGCGAGCCAAGGCCGTGGCGGCGCGTGACGACGACGTCGACGAGCTGTATCACGCGATCTTCGCCGAGGTCCTCGACCTCATGCGCGCCGACCCGGCCAACGTCGATCCCGGCATGCGCATCATCTTCGCCGCGCACTACCTCGAGCGGGTGGGTGACCGCGTGACCAACATCGCGGAGGATGTCGTCTTCCTCGCCACCGGCGAGGTCACGGAGCTCAACGAGTAGATGGCCGGCATCGACGTCGCGCCGGGTCACGACGACGGCGTGCCCAAGATCAGCGTGCTGTTCGTGTGTACGCACAACTCGGCCCGCTCGATCATGGCCGAGGCGCTGCTCCGCGCGAAGGGCGGCGAGGCCTACGAGGCATTCTCGGCCGGCACCGAGGCCACGGAGGTCCGGCCGTTGACGCTGAGGGTGCTCGAAGACGCCGGGGTGCCCACCGAGGGCCTGCGCTCCAAGTCGTTCGAGGAGTACCTGGGCCGCACCTTCGACTACGTCATCACAGTCTGCGACTCGGCACGCCAGAGCTGTCCGGTCTTTCCCGGCGAGGGTGCCCGCTTCCACTGGGGCTATGACGACCCGTCTGTCGCCACGGGCACCGAGGAGGAGCGCCTGGCTGCTTTCGAGCGAGTCTTCACCGCCATCAGCCAACGCATCGACCTCTTCATGAACGCGACCGACAAGCGCGCGACGGCCGAACCCTAGCTCTAGCCCTCTCCTTTCTGCACGTGCCCCTCCGGTTGCGAGGGGCTTCGGTCTTTCCCGGCGTCTGCGGACCTGCCACCCTAGGTCGCATGCCCGACCAGCCAGCCGCCATCGGCGGCAACGTCCGTGTACATCTGCTGCGTCACGCCCACGCCGGCGATGCCTTCGAGTGGATCGGTGACGACGACCTGCGGCCGCTGACCAAGAAGGGCCGGCGACAGGCCGAGCGCCTGGGCGCGTTCCTCGAGGCACACGCGGTGCGTCCCGACGTCATCTTCACCAGCCCCCTGGTGCGGGCGCGACAGACGGCGGAGATCGTGGCCGAGGCCCTGGGCATGACCATCAAGGTCGATCGGCGCCTGGGTAGTGGCTTCGGCCAGCGCGAGCTGTGGGCCCTGCTCGACGAAGCCGGCGCGCCCGAGATCCTGCTCGTAGGCCACGACCCCGATCTCTCGATGCTGCTGACCTACCTCATCGACGCCGCCGGCATGAGCATGAAGAAGGGCACACTGGCTACGGTCGACCTGCACACCAAGCTCGGAGACGGCGAGGGTGAGCTGCGCTGGCTGGTACCGCCGGACCTGCTGACGACAAGCTAGGCGAAGGGCAGCGAGAAGCTGAAGGTCGAGCCTTCGCCTTCGCTGGACTCGAGCCAGATGGTGCCACCGTGGGCCTCCGCGATGTGTCGAGCGATCGACAGCCCCAGACCGGTCCCACCCTGGCCCCGGTGGCGTGCTCGGTCGACCTTGTAGAAGCGCTCGAACACGCGCCCCTGGTCCTCGGGCGCGATGCCGACCCCATGGTCGACGACAGAGACCACGGCCGAGTCGGGATGCTCGTCGACGGCCACCATGACCTCGCCACCATCAGGTGAGTACTTGATGGCGTTGTGCAGCAGGTTCAGCAGCAGCTGATCGAGGCGCTCCTCGTCGCCGCGCACCGGCGGCAGATCGTCAGGGACCCGCACGCTGAGGCTGACCCCCTGGCGATCGGCGAAGGTCTCGACGTGCCGCAGGCTGGCCTCGACGAGCGGACGCAGCTCGACCTCGTCACCGCGGACCTGCACGGCCGCATTCTCCATGCGCGAGAGGTCGAGCAGCTCGTTGATCATCTGCACCAGATGGCCGCTCTCGACGTCGATGGTGGCGACGCGCTCGCGGACACGATCAGGGACCTCGGCCTCGGCCAGCTCGTCGATGAGCATCTCGGTGAGCAGGCGGATGTTGGCCAGCGGTGTGCGCAGCTCGTGACTGAGGTCGTCGATGAGCTCGCTGCGGATGCGCCGCAGGCGCTGCAGTTCGGTCACGTCCTCGATCGTCACCCAGGCACCGCCACCGACCGCCGGCCGGGCCCACACGATGAGGCTGGCGCGGTCCGTCGCCTCCGGCTGATACGAGCCGCTCTGCCCCTGGCCGGCCGCGCGCACCAGCGCCTCGAGCCGATGGTCCACGAACGTCTGCATCACGGAACGCCCGAGCAGCGAACCGGGCCGACGCTCGAGCGCCTGGTGGGCCGCGACGTTGGCGATGCGGACCCGCAGGTCGGGACCGAACCGGATCAGCCCGATGGAGGCCTGGTCGGCGATCTCGACCATCTCCGCGGCGAGATGGTCGGGAAGGGCGTCTGGCACGAGCCTGTCAGTCCTCGGGCAGCCGCAGCACGTAGCCCACGCCGCGGACGGTCTGCAGGTACTGCGGCTGGCTGGGATCGGCCTCGATGGCCGAGCGTAGCCAGTGGACATGGACGTCCACCGTGCGCGTCTCGCCGGCATAGTCGTAGCCCCAGACCTTCTCCAGCAGCTGATCGCGGCTGAAGACCTGTCCCGGATTGCGCACGAGGAAGGCCAGCAGCTCGAAGGCCTTGGGCTTGACCGACAGGTCGACCCCGTCACGTACCAGGCGGTGGCCGGCGAGATCGATGGTGACCGCATCGAGGTGGAGGAGCGCCGCATCAGGATCGGTGGTCGGCGAGGCCTCGGAGGTGGCCGCCGGAGCCGCGTCGAGCCGCCGCAGCTGTGCTCGGATGCGCGCCATCAACTCTCGCAGGCTGAAGGGCTTGGTGACGTAGTCATCGGCACCAAGCTCAAGGCCGACGACCTTGTCGATCTCGCCATCCTTGGCCGTGAGCATGATGATCGGCAGCGATGACTCGCGGCGCACGATGCGGCAGACCTCGATACCGCCCACCTGCGGCAGCATGAGGTCGAGCAGCATCAGGTCGGGGTCGACCGCCCGGAACTGCTCCAGTGCTTCCTTGCCGTCCGCGGCGGTGACGACGTCGAGGCCGTCCTGCTCGAGGGCCTCGGCCAGCGTCTCGCGGAGCGTGGGCTCGTCATCGACGACGAGGATCGTGCGCGCCAACGTCAGTCGTCGAGCCGCTCGACCGGGCTCGGCGCCCGCATCCACCACTCACGGAAGTCGCAGCAACGGCCGTCATCGTCGAAGCGGCAGACGAAGATGTTGCTGAAGTCCTCGCGTCCCGCCTCGCGAAAGTAACGCGTGGAGCCCACGCCCACACAGACCTGGCCCTCGATGGCGAGGGGCTCGTACGCGGCCTCCCAATCGAGCTCGGGCTCGTATGCGGCTTCCAGCCAGTCCTTGACCACGGCCTCACGACCATCGACGACCGACTGTCCACCGGTCTGGCTGTAGGTCACGTCCTCGCTGAAGAGGTCACCGATCTCGTCTGCATCGCCGCTACGCCAGGCCGCGATGTAGCGGTCCAGCCAGCTCGCGAAGTCGTCGCGCGTCAGGGTCATGTCACTCCTTGGTGGGCAGGTCGGCGGCCTGCGCAGTGGCGGCCTTGAGGCGGTCGAGCGTGGTCGCATAGCCGATGGCGACCATGACGTCGAACAGCGGCGGGGTGGCCTTGCGCCCGGTGATGGCCACGCGGATGGCCATGAACAGGTCGCCCACCTTCCAACCATGCTCCTCGCACAGCGCTCGCAACGGTGCCTCCAGCCCCTCAGCCGTGAAGCCGTCGAAGCCCAGCTCCTCGATGACGCGGGCCGACTCGGCCAGTCCGCTCGCGGTCGTAGCCGGATCCCAGCGCTTCGGCACGAGGATGGCCGGATCTACGCTGAGGTCCTCGATGAAGACGAAGTCGAGCATGGGCCCGATGGCGTCGAGGCGCGGCAGGCGCTCGATGACCATGGGCAGCAGCGGCGCCACATCAGTCGCGGTGGGGATGCGCACTCGGTGTCCCTCTGCCTCCGCGGCCTGCACGGCGCTCACGAGGAACGGCAGGGCGCGCTCGACCACGTCATCCGTCGGCAATCGGCGGATCCACTGCCCGTTGAGCCACTCGAGGCGCTCGGCATCGAAGATCGCGCCTGACGGCTGGACACGGGCCAGATCGAAGCGCGACTCCAGGTCCTCGAGGCTGAAGAGGTCCTCGTCCTCGCCGCTGTTCCAACCGAGTAGTGCGAGGTGGTTGACGATGGCTTCCTTTATGTAGCCTTGCTCACGATAGATGTCAATCGCGGTCTGGCTCTTGCGCTTGGACATCTTGGAACGGTCGGGGTTGAGGATCAGCGGCAGGTGCGCGAACACCGGCGGCTCCGCGCCCAGGGCCCGGAACAGCAGCACGTGCTTGGGCGTATTGGAGAGGTGGTCTTCGCCGCGGATGACGTGCGTGATGCCCATGGCCATGTCGTCGACGACGACCACGAAGTGGTAGAGCGGGCTCCCGTCCGAGCGAGCGATGACGAGGTCGCCGCCGAGCTGGGCGGTGTCGATGCTGACGTGGCCACGCACGAGGTCGTCGAACTCGACCGTGCCCTCACCGATGCGGAAGCGGGTCACCGACTCGCGGCCCTCGGCGCGTTTGGCCTCGCGCTGGGCCTCGGTCAGGTCGGCGCAGCGGCCGATGTAGCCGGAGAGGTCGGGGTCGGCTTCCTTATCCGCCGCGCGCTCTTCGGCCGTGCAGAAGCAGGGGTAGGCCTTGTCCTCGGACAGCAGGCGCTCGATGGCATCGGCGTACAGCGCACCGCGCTCGGACTGTCGATACGGACCGACATCCCCGCTCGCTGGGCGGCCGGCAAACTCGGGGCCCTCGTCCCACTCGAGGCCCAGCCAGTGCAAGCCGTCGAGGATATCCCGCTCGAACTCGACCGTCGAGCGGACCTTGTCCGTGTCCTCCAGCCGCAGCACGAACGTGCCGCCGGTCTGGCGTGCGAACAGGTAGTTGAAGAGGGCGGTCCGGGCCGTGCCGATGTGCAGGGGGCCGGTGGGGCTGGGCGCGATTCGGCAGCGCGTGGTCATGATCCGGGGTTCTCCTCTTCTTCGGCCGCGACCTTGCGTGCCTCGGCACCGGTCACTACCTGTGTCCCACGGTAGCGCCACACGCCCCGCGATGGAAGGTCATCGGTCCCGCGTCGGAAGTGCCGCCTGGCCGCCGCTGACCAGGCCGCACCACTCGACCGGTCGAAGACGTCGAAGTCGTCCGCTCGATCATCGTCGGGCTGTGCCTTCGATGGTGCCTGGGGACGTGATCGCGAGCCGGGGCGGAAGTCCTCCCACCAGGGCACGTGCTCCGCCGACCAGGTCCGCGATCGTGGCGTCGACGAACGGGCACGCCGCCGGAAGCGGGTGGAGCGCGGCCGTCGAGGCTTGGCCTCGGCGTCGGCCCCGGTCGTTCGCCGCCGGTTGCCCGCGGCTCGCACGGGCCCTGGGGCATGGACCCGATCCCACTCGCGGCGCCGGGCCGGATCGGAGAGCAGCTGGTAGGCCTCCTGCACCGCCAGGAACCGGATGTCGTCCCCGGAGCTGCCGTCCGGGTGGTACCGCTTGGCCAGCCGGCGGTGGGCGGCCTTGATCTGCTCGGGCGTGGCACCACGCAGGACGCCGAGCACGCGATAGGGGTCGAGAACCGGCTTGACGCGGGCCATGGGTGGTTGCTCGTTAGCCTCGCTAGCCGTCCTGCTCCCGCCCGACCAGATCGAAGCTGGGCACGGCGGTGGCTGCCTCTTCCCCGTTGGGCGCGAAGGCGGTGGGGTGGTGATAGCCCGCGAGCATGCGCAGGTCACGCTCATCGAACAAGCCGATCTGGGCCAGGACCTCCACCGAGGTGGCCTTGACGGCCCGACGTGACTGGTCCCCGTCCTCGATCTTGATGGCGATGCCACCAGCCTCGGTGCCCGCACCGGCGATCAGGCCGATGGCGCGGATGCCGTCTGCACCGGCCTTGGCCACCAGTCGTCCGGGGCGTCGACGCATGAGCTCCGTATCGAGGTTGTCGTAGGTGCCGCCGACCATCTCCGGCGAGCCGATCATGGCGTCGCGCACGCGCAGCAGCGCCGGCGCCGATCCAGCCTGTTCGTCTTCGACCGTGGGCCCCTCGGGATCGGCCAGCATGAGGTAGGCCCGAGCCATCTCCAGCAGCGAGATCTCATACGTCAGCAGGCCGCAGTTGTCGGTCGCGACCTTCAACCCGTCGGGGTCTCGTGCCAGCAGGCGGGCGACCGTGTCGCGTACGGCCACTTGGCTGGGGTGCCTGGAATCGGCATAGTCGCCCACCGACCAGCCGGCGTAGGCGCTCATCAGGATCGATGCGGCGTGGAAGCCGGAGCACCCGTGGCGGACCGCCCCGGGCGTCTCACCGTCGCGCGCGAGGCGGGCCGCGGTCTGGACATCAGCCGGAGCGCCATCCGTGCCGCACTGCAGCAGGGCCTGGGTCACGCTGGCACGGCGGAAGATGGCCTGCAGCGTGCGGACGTGCTTGTCCTCGCCGGTATGCGAGGCGCACATGATGGCCAGCTCGGACGCCGTCAGCTTGAGATCGTCAGCGGCGCCGGATTCGATGAGGGCCACGACGCCGAAGGGCTTCACCGTCGAGCGCATCATGACCTCGGTGGCTGGAGCACCGACCGCGTGGAGCACCTTGCCCTGGGCATCGACCTGCACGATGTGACCGCGGTGGCGGCTCTCCACGGTCGAGCCGCGGCGGACCTCCACGAGCACCGGCGGCGCCGAACCCTTGCGCGTTCGAGAGCTGCGCTTGCGCTTGCGGGGGGTGGCGGCCTCGGTTGCTTCTTCGGGCTCTGCAGCCGCGTCACTGCTGTCGCCCGGGAGGGCCGGTTGTTCAAGCACGACCCGATGGTATCGCGGGTGCGCCCGGCCGGTGTCGGGCGTGGGCCGTAGAATCGGGACTCGCCACCCTGACGCAGCCGGAGGCGGTCCGTGCCCGACCAGCCCAACCTCTTCGTATCGAAGCATCCCGCGGTGCTCCACAAACTCGCGCTCCTGCGCGACGAGCGCACCGAGCCCAAGAAGTTCCGCGAGCTGGTCCGTGAGATCAGCTGGCTCGTGGGCTACGAAGCGCTCGCCGACACGCCCCTCAACGAGTTCGAGGTCAACACGCCGTTAGAGGTGACCACCGGTCACGCGCTGGCCGAGCGCATCGGGCTTGTGCCCATCCTGCGCGCGGGCCTGGGCATGGTCGGCGCCTTCCTCGAGCTCTTCCCCGAGTCACAGGTCTGGCACCTCGGCCTCTTCCGCGACGAGCGCACGCTGCGACCTGTCGAGTACTACAACAAGCTGCCCGACCAGACCACGGTCGACACCTGCCTCATCCTCGATCCCATGCTGGCCACCGGCGGCTCCGCCACCGCGGCCATCGAGGTGCTCAAGGAGTGGGGCGCGAAGCGCATCAAGATGGTCAACCTCATCGCCGCCCCCGAGGGTGTGGCCGCGGTCGCCGAGGCCCACCCCGACGTGGCCATGTACTGCGCCGCGCTCGATCGCCAGCTCAACGAGAAGGGCTACATCCAGCCTGGTCTCGGTGACGCCGGCGACCGCCAGTTCGGTACCGGCCTCTAGCGATCCCGACGAGGCGGCGACACACATGACCCGCGATCCGCGTCCCGCGCTGCTCTGCATCACGCCGGCACCGGCCATCGACCGGACCGCGCACGTCGAGCGCATCGAGCATGACGAGGTGCTTCGTCCCCGCGAGATGTTCGTGCTGCCCGGTGGCAAGGGCGTCAACGCTGCTCGAGCCGCCGTGGCCCTTGGCGGACGGGCCGTCACCACCGGCATCGCCGGCGGACACTCCGGCCGCTGGATCGTGGAGTCGCTGTCCGAGGAGGGCCTCGAGCCGCATTGGTCATTCGCCAAGGCAGAGGCCCGAACGGCCTACGTGGTCGTCGATGAGACCGGCGAGTTCGTGCTCGTCTACGAACGCGCCACGCCGGCCACGCTGGGTGAGTACGAGGCCTTCCTGCGGCTGCTCGAGGAGCGGTTGCTGCCGGCATCCGCCCGCGCCATCGTCGCGGGCTCCATCCCCTCGGGTCTGCCGCCGGGCAGCCATGGCGCCATCGTCGAGGCCGCCCGTCGAGCCGGCGTACCGCTGCTTGTGGATGCCTCCGCCGCAGGGCTGCTGTCGGCGCTCGAGGCGGGTCCGGACGTGGTCAAGGTCGGTCGCATCGAGGTCGTGGAGGCCGGGATCGTCGGCACCGAGGCCTCGGCTGCTGACGCCGCGATGGCACTCGTCGATGGCGGCGCCCGGCTGGGCATCGTGACCGATGGGGCACGGGAGGTGGCCGCCGCAGCTGCCGAGACCGTATGGCGCCTGGGCGTGCCTCGGATCGAGGTGGTCAACCCGGTGGGCTCGGGTGACAGCTTCAATGCCGCCTTCTCTCTGGCGCTGATGGATGGCGCCGAGCTCACCACCGCCCTGGTGAAGGGTGTCGCCGCCGGCACCGCCAATGCCTTGACCAAGAGCGCCGGCTCGCCGGACCCGCAGACCGCCGCCGCGTTCGAGGATGGTGTGACCGTCAGCACGGAGCAGAGGTAGCCCAGACATGGACCGATTGATCGGCCGGGGAATCATCGTCACCGGCGCCACCGGCATCGCGGCCGCCTCGGCGCGCCGGTTCGCGGCCGAGGGTGCGACCGTGGCCGTCATCTCGCGCACGGCGTCCTCGTGCGAGGCGCTGGCCGAGGAGATCAGCGCGTCCGGCGGCCGGGCCTACGCCTTCAGCGCCGACCTCATCGACGTTCCTGCCGCGATCGGGGCGGTCCAGGCCGCGATCGGGGCGCTGGGGCGCGTGGACGGGCTCTTCAACGTGGCCGGTGGCTCCGGACGACGGATGGGCGACGGACCCCTGCACGAGCTCACGACCGAGGCGTACGAAGCCACCATGCGGTTGAACGCCACGACCCACGTGACCGTCAGCGCGCCCGTGCTGCGGGCGATGATGGCGCAGGAGCCCGATGGTGACGGCTCACGTGGCGCCATCGTCAACATGGGCTCTGTGCTCGCCACACAGCCGGTCCCGGAGCTCTTCGCCACCCACGCCTATGCCACGTCGAAGGGGGCCGTGGCGGCTCTCACCACCACCAGCGCGGCCTACTACGCGCCGCGTGGCATCCGTATCAACATGGTCGCGCCGGCGCTGACGATCTCGCGCATGTCGGAGCGCGCGCAGGCGGACGCAGCCACGCAGGACTTCTCCACACGGAAGCAGCCCCTCGCGGGCGGCTTCATCGCGGCCGAGGACGTGGCCGAGGCCGCGCTCTACCTGCTCTCGGCCGAATCGCGGGCCGTGACCGGACAGACGATCACCATCGACGGCGGCTGGTCGGTGCTCCCCATCGGCGAGTAGGCAGCGGCGGCGAGTGAGCACGCCAGCGGCGAGTGGTCGTGCTCCCCATCGGCGAGTCGGCAGCGCCAGCGGGGCGCGACACTGCTGGAGCGACGAGTGGTCGGTGCCACCGGCGAGTAGGCAGCGCCAGCGGCGAGTGGGCGTGGGCACGTGTCGCCTCAGTCGACGTTGGGCTGACACCGCCGGGCAGACTACTGTCCTCGGTGGCCGGATGTAGTCCGACGTCGCCCCCAGCGACGCTATCTGCTGATCCAGCTGGTTCCTGTGGACTCTTGTCGCCTCAGTCGACGGTAGGCCAACGCGGCCACCCGAATCACCGTGCCTGAAGCCTCCAAAGCTCGCAGCTATGCCCATCTACGCTCCAGATCGACGGCCGACAGGCTTGGCGGTGACTACGAGCAGGTCTACCGTCGACTCCAGCGACGGGTGTCCACAAGGGCGACGCCCAGCACGCGCCTACCCGACGCCTGGCACACGCCCACCGATGCCTGGCACACGCCCACCGATGCCTGGCACACGCCCACCGACGCCTGGCACACGCCCACCGACGCCTGGCATACGCCCACCGATGCCCGGCACACGCCCACCGAGCCCGGCACACGCCCACCGACGCCCAGCACACGCCCACCCGGTTCTTGGCAGGCGCTCGACGAAGCGCGCCTACCCAACGCCTTGGCACGCGCCTACCCGACGCTCGTGCCCACTCGACGCCTCCGGCCTCCGGTGGACGCCGATGCCCCGCCCCCGGCCTTCGGCGGTCGCCGGTCCTAAGCCATCCGCCACGAGCGACACACGAGCTCGGACCACCCGGCAGGCCAGCGGCATGGCGAAGGGCCGGCCCAGAAGGACCGGCCCTTGCCGTTCAAGCTTGGTGCGACCCGAGGCCGCCGGTAGCGACTACTCGCCGCCGGGGGTCACCTCGACCTCGCCCTTGACGTAGTCGAGACCGAAGAGGTCGACATCGTCACCGACGAGCGCCCAGGCTGCCTCGGTGAGGTCGCTGCGCTGCTCATCTCCACCCGGAGCCTCGCTGATGAGGCCCGCGTCGAGCATGATCTCGATGGTCGTGTCGTAGGTGTCCTGTGGCAGCGAACCGATGCCGTCGGGAGACGGCCAGATGAGCGCGTTGATCTCGTTCATCATCCAGCGCTGGTGGCCCAGACCAAGGGTCGAGCCGGCGTCGACGGTGAACTGCACGCACTCCTCGGGGTTGTCGCGGCAGAAGGCCCAGCCCTTGAACACGCCGGCCAGGAACCTGGTCGCGATGTCCTCATTGCCCTCCTCCGCGAGCCAGCTGGCACGCGCGTGGACGGCGTCCTGGAGCATGGCCGTGCCGACCTCGTTGTAGTCGATGACCACGAGATCTTCGGGCTGGTACAGCTCACCGGTGTCGGGGTTCACCGTCTCGAGCACCTGCGCGTACTCGTTGTAGGTCATGGCCTCGGCTGCGTCGACCTCGCGGTTCAGGAGCAGCGACATGTCGAACGGCTGGATGACCTTCTCGAAGTCCTCGCCCGGCTCCAGGCCTGCCGCCCGCGCCGCCGCGGTCACCTCGAACTCGTTGCCGAAGTCCCAGACGCCGATCTTCTTGCCGGCGAACTCCTCGGGAGAGTTGACAGGAGCGTCGGCCCACGAGACCGAGAGCGTGCCCGAGCGCTGGAAGGTCTGGCCGATGTTGACCAGGTCCGAGCCCTCGTCGCGGACAGCCAGCACGCGCGGCACCCATGAGACGGCGAACTCGGGACCGGTCGGCAGGGAGCCCTCGACCTGCGGCGCGACGTCGGGACCACCGTCGACGATGGTGACGTCCAGGCCCTGCTCCTCCCAGAAGCCGAGTGCGTCAGCCGCGTAGTAGCCGGCGAACTGCGCCTGCGGCACCCACTGGAGTACGACGCTCGCCGGCGTGAGGTCCTGTGCGGCGGCGCTGCCGATCGATGATGCGGCCAATAGACCTGCGGCTCCGATGGAGACGCCGACGTTCCGAGTCCTGCTCATTCGCCCACCTCTGCTACGGGTACACCCCTGACCCGCTATTCGGGCCGATGCCGGGTGCCCTCCTCGATTGGAAGGTGGAACCATAGCGCACAAACACGCAGTTATCGAGTGGGTATTGGGCTGCAGTCGGGTTGCATCGGCTCGGCCCACGGTTGCGTTCTCAAGCTCGTTTCGGGGCGTCCCCTACTCGGGCTCGTCGTGGATGTGCCAGTACCAGGGGATCACAACACGCTCGATGAGCGTCACCGCGACGTAGGACAGGATGGCCGCGATCGCGCCGAGCAGGATGGCGGCCCAGGCCACGTCGAACTTGCCGCTGCTGATGGACTGCAGCACGACGCGCCCGAGCACGTTCGAGGTGCCGCCGAAGAACTCGCCCACGATGGCGCCGATGAAGGCCAGCGTGGTGCCCACCTTCAGGGCCGTGAAGAAGAACGGCAGCATGTGTGGCACGCGCAGCTTGCGCATGACGGTGGTCTCGTCGGCCGCGTACGAGCGCATCAGCTCCAGCTTCGCCGGCCCGACCTCGACAAGGCCGCGGGTGACGTTGATGACGATGGGGAAGAAGACCAGCAGCGCCGCCATCATCATCTTGGACAACGGGTTGAGCACGCCGAACCAGTTGTTGAGGATGGGCGCGACAGCGATGATCGGGATGGTCGAGGCGCCGATGGCCAGTGGCAGCAGGATGTCTCGGGCGATGGCCCAGCGCGAGGTCAGGAAGCCCACGATGAGCCCGGCCGCGGTGCCGATGACGAGGCCGCCGAGGGCTTCGAAGATGGTGGCCAAGGCCGAGGTCGAAAGCAGCTCCCACTCCTCGAAGAGAGCTGTCCAGATGGCCGATGGCGTGGGGATGGGGTTGAAGAAGCCGCCGTCCGCGTAGTAGATCTCCCAGGCGATGAGCACGCCGATGAAGACCAGGACCGGCGGCGCCCAGTTGCGCAGTGCCTCGCTCAACGCGGGCGGCACGACGGAGCGGCCAGGCTGGCTCGCGGACGCGGTCATCCGAACGAGCTGTCCGAGCGGGCCCGTGCAGCAAGGCCCTGGCCACCCTCGGGCCGGCCACGAAGCGCCTCACGCACCTCGGTGACGAGCTCGTAGTAGCGATCCTCCTCGCGCGTCTGGTCGTCGCGCGGGTAGGGCAGGTCGATGTCGATGGTCTCGGCGATGCGCCCGGGGCGCGGGCTCATGACCACCACGCGGGAGGAGAGGAAGACGGCCTCGGGGATGGAGTGCGTGACGAAGATGATGGTCGTGCCGGTCTCGCTCCAGATGTCGAGCAGCTCCGAGTTGAGCCGTTCACGTGTCATCTCGTCGAGGGCGCCAAAGGGCTCGTCCATGAGCAGGATCGACGGCTGCAGCGCCAGCGCACGGGCGATGGCCACACGCTGCTGCATACCGCCTGAAAGCTGATGCGGGTAGTGCTTGGCGAATCCGCCCAGCTCGACGAGCTCGAGCTTCTCGTTCACCAGCGCCTGGCGCTTGTCCCTGGGGTAGCCGGTGACCTCCAGCGGGAGCCGGACGTTGGCTTCGACCGTGCGCCAGTCGAAGAGCACCGGGGCCTGGAAGACCATGCCGTACTCACGATCGAGCCGCGCCTGGTGGGCGGGCTTGCCGTTGACCTCGACCGTTCCCGCAGTCGGGGAGATGAGGTCGCCGACGGCGCGCAGCAGCGTGGACTTACCACAGCCCGAGGGGCCGATGAGGGAGATGAACTCGCGCTGCCCGACCTCGAAGTCGATGTCCGTGAGGGCGACGGTGGGCTCGCCGTCCTTGACGGGGAAGACCTTCTCGACACCGGCCAGGCGGACGGCGGGTGTGGCTGCTTGCTCCATGGACGTCATGCTCCCTTGGCCGACGACGAGCCGGCCTGGCCGCCCGGCGAGCCTGATGTTCGCTGGCGGGTGCTGAGGACCTCCGCGATGCGGACCATCACGAAGAAGAGGATGCCCGTGAGGGCGGCGATGAGGATGGTGGCCCACAGCTTCTCGGGGCCGGTGATGTACTGCTGGTTGAAGTTGATGATGGCGCGGCCGAGCCCGTCCTTCACCCCGCCCGGGCCCTCACCGATGATGGCGCCGACGAGTGCCGCCGCGGCGGCCACCTTGAGCGCCGTGAAGAGGTAGGGCACCGAGGCCGGCAGGCGCACCTTGCGGTAGATCGCCCACTTGCTGGCCGCGAACGAGCGCATCAGCTCGAGCGAACGTGGATCGGGTGAACGCAGGCCACGGGCCTGGGCCACGGTCACCGGGAAGAACGTGAGGTAGACGGCGATGAAGATGACCGCCGACTGTCCGCGTCCGAGGGCCGCCGCGATGATCGGCGCGAGGGCCACGATGGGGATGGCCTGGCTGGCGATGACGTAGGGCATGAGGCCGCGCTCGGCCAGGCTGGAGTGGACGAAGACCGAGGCCAGCACGACACCGACCAACGCACCGATGGCGAAACCGATGACGGCGCTGCGCCAAGTCGCGAAGGCGGCGCCCACGAGATAGACGAAGAGCGAGTCGTCCTGGTTCCGCTGCACCGGCTCGACCAGCGCATAGAGGATGTCCCACTGGTGCGGCAGCTGCAGGTCGCTGGCCTGGAGCAGGTAGAAGGGCGGCTCGTGGAAGTAGTCCCAGCCCGTACCGAGCACGTTCTCGAATCGCCAGGGGTCCCCGAAGAGCCACTTGAAGCCTTCCCATGCGAGGAAGACGAGGCCGAAGAAGACGACGAAGGCGAGGATCGTGCGCGCGAGCCGACCGGCCGGCGAAGACCAGCGACCGACGACCGCCTCGGCTCCGCCGCTGGAGCTCTGGGCGATGTCATCGGCGACGCCGGCGACGCCGAGCGCCTCCTCGATGGCCTCGGCTCGCTCGAGGTCATCGGGCTCGGGTACCCAGTACGCGGACGTGTTCGGGCCGAGGGCACGGTAGGGCATCGGCTTGCGCCGTTCGTCGGTCGCCTGCTCCTGGTCTCGGGCTGCCTCCTCGGGCGTGCCCTGGACCTCGCCCTCGTCGCTCATACCCTGCTGGTGCGTCGTCCCGTCGCGCGCTAGGAACGCACGCCCTTGTCAGCGAGGTCGAGTGCGCCGTCGATGATGTCGAAGCCCTCGGCCAGCTCCTCCTCGGTGATCGTCAGCGGCGGGTTCGTGTGGATCATGCCGAAGCGCAGGAAGGTGAAGAGGCCGTGCTCCTTGAGGTACCCGCCGACCGCCTTCATCTCGTCGCTGGTGCCGTTGTACGGCGCCATCGGCTCCCACGGATCGGTGCTGCGGACGAGCTCGATGATGCCGAACATGCCCTTGTTGCGGGTACGCCCGACCGAGGGGTGCTTCTCCGCGAGTCGCTCGTGGTGGCCGGCCATGACCTGGCCCATGCGCTTGGCACGAGCGATGAGGTCGTCCTGCTCGTAGACGTCGATGACTGCGAGGGCCGTGGCACAGGCCAGCGCGTGGCTGTTGTAGGTGAGTCCGGCGGGGAAGGGCTTGTCGCCCCACGTGTCGGCGACCTTCCGGCTCATGCCCAACGCGCCCAGTTGCACGTAGCTGGAGGTCAGGCCCTTGGCGATGGACATCAGGTCGGGCTCGACGCCCCAGTGGTCCACGGCGAACCACTCGCCGGTGCGCCCGAAGCCGCTCATGACCTCGTCGGCGATGAGCATGATGCCGTGCTGGGTGCAGAGGTCACGCACGCCCTGCATGTAGCCGTCGGGCGGGATGAGGATGCCGTTGGTGCCGACGATGGGCTCCATGATGAAGCCGGCGATGTTCTGCGGGCCCTCGTACATGATCACTTCTTCGAGCTCGCGCAGGGCCACGTCGGTGGGCTCGGGGTCCGGCCTACCCCACTTGTGGAAGTCGGGGGCGCGGACGATGCCGCTGACACCGATCTCGGCACCCCAGCGGCGGGGATCGCCGGTGGCCACGATGGTGGAGCCGACGGCACCGTGGTACGAGCGGTTGCGGGCCAGGATCTTCTGGCGACCGGTGTAGTGACGGGCGATCCTGATGGCGTTCTCGTTGGCCTCGGCACCACCGTTGGTGAAGAACCAGACGTCGAGGTCGCCGGGCGTGATCTGGGCCAGCTTGCGGCCCAGCTCCGCACGCGGCTCGGTGGCCGTGTACGGGTGGACGTAGCAGACCTTCTGAGCCTGGGCCGTGATGGCGTCGATGACGCGCTGGTCGCCGTGGCCGATGTTCACCGACATCAGCTGGCTGTTGAAGTCGAGGATGCGCTCGCCGTCGGGCGTGTACATGTAGCAGCCCTTGGCGTACTCGATCGGTACCGGCGCGACCGCGTCCTGCGGCACCCAGTCGAACATCGTGTGCTTCTTGGACAGCGCCGACATCTCGTCGGCGCTCATCAGCTTTCGGGTCTCCTCGACCATTCCTCACCTCGGTTCCACCGCGCGCGACCCTGGGCGGATCCGGGTCCCGTGGGATGTCGCAGCGTCGGTTCGTGCGCGGACTATGCCACGCGAGAGCCTCGAGCGGGCCTCGCATCGGGGGTTCTGGGCGGTCGCGTGGGCATCCGCGCCCGAGGCGTAACCGGGCGGCATCCACGGTGCGACCGAGGCTCCTCTGGCTCGTCGTGGGGAACGGCCTGGGCCAGACCCTAGGGCTCGGGCGACCACCAGACTGGGGGCTGCACGATGGTGACCTCGCGGGTGACCGTCCCCCAGCCCGGCCCGAGAGTCTCGGCCCGCCGCTCGTCAGCGGGTCCGCCCATCGCCGCGAGGGCGGCAACGACGAGAGTCACGAGGACGATCAGCACGACCAACAGGAGCAACGGCCGGCGGACCCTGATGCCTTCGTCTGCGTAGCCCATCAGGCGTGCCTGGTCGCGGTCGCGATCAGCGGACGCCAGCCGGTGTTCGACGACCTTCTCCATGAGGCGTTGCCGCGAGTGCCGGTCGAACTGATCCATCAAACCTGGCCCATCAGGCGGCGGCCGTGGCGATCCCGAGTGCCGCTACCACCAGCAGGAAGCGCCAGCCGACCGGCTTGCGGCTAGGGTGAACCCGCGGTGCGCCTCGCTGGTGTCCGTGCGCTGTGGGCCGTCGAGCCAGAGCCGGCGACGGACTCGGTCCACCCGACTCGTTCCGATCTCCTGTTCGGACATGGCGCCCCCTGTGCCCAGTCCCCGCGATCGTGGCCCGAGTGGATCGAAGAGCACAAGAGGCGATCGGCCTTATTGGCCCGGAGCGTCAAGGTCACGCCCATGGACTTGCACTTGGAGCACTCGCGCCGGGCCGACGCGGTCAGCCGACCAGCACGGACGGATCGTCCAGGATCACCTCCACGACCGGCGAGCCCGCGACGAAGGCCTCGACCTGACCGGGCCGGTTCCAGGCTTCGCACGCAGCCGTGGCCACGGCGCGCCGCTCGGCTTCGTCGGTCACCTCGAGCGCCGTGGCCGACAGGTCGACGCTGAGACCGCGCTTGAGGTGGAGCGTCATCCGCGGATCGGCTTTCAGGTTGGCCAGCCAGGCGCGCGTGCCGGGGGTGCCGGTGATATAGAGACGGTCGTCGACGTTGAAGAAGACGATCTCGATGCGCCGCGGTCGGCCCGATTTGCGGCCGGTGGTGGTTATGTCGATGATGCCGCCCTGCTGGAGGGCGGCGGCGATGGGATGGTCGGTCATGGGAAGCCTCGTGCGGGAGAAGCGGAGGATACTGGGTGGGAGTATCCCGAGCAAGAGTCGTCGACGGCACGGACCGCGGCGCTGCTAGCATCCGGCGATGCCCGACGACGAGCGCCGTGTCCCCTATCGCCCCGTGCGCATGGAGCCCGAGGAGATGGATGCGCGTGCCTCGACGTTCTACGAGGAGCTCGACGAGCGCCGCTCGGTACGCGCCTTCAGCCCGCATCCGGTGCCGCGGCGCCTCATCGAGCTGGCCATCCAGACGGCTTCGACCGCACCCAGCGGTGCCCACCAACAGCCGTGGACGTTCGTGGCCGTGAGCGACCCTGAGACCCGACGGCGGATCCGCATCGCCGCCGAGGCCGAGGAACGCCGCGCCTACGAGTCACGCATGTCGGAGGAATGGCTCGACGCGTTGGCGCCGCTGGGCACCGACTGGCAGAAGCCATACCTCCAGGCCGCACCCTGGCTGGTAGTGCTCTTCGAGCAGGTCCACGGCACGTTCCCCGATGGCAGCCACAAGAAGCACTACTACGCGCGGGAGTCGGTGGGCATCGCCGCGGGCATGTTCATCGCAGCGGTCCACCACATGGGCCTGGCCACGCTGACCCACACGCCCAGCCCCATGGGCTTCCTGACCACGATCCTGGAGCGCCCCCGCAGCGAGCGGCCGTTCGTGCTCTTCCCCGTGGGCTATCCCGCGGAGGGCGCGACGGTGCCGGACCTGCGCCGCAAGCCGCTCGATCAGATCGCCGTCTTCGACCCTCCCCTCGCCGATCCCGACGAGGACGAGTAGGCCGCAGGCGCCTGAGTCAGTCGGAAGCGGGTGCCCCATCCTGCCCAGCCTACGTTGACGCTCGGGGGCTTCGTCGTGGTGCTATCCCAGCGTCAGGCGAGTCTCAGCTGGGCCAAACGACGCTTGGCGGACCAGTCGATGCTCGGTGGGATGGCTGGACGCTGGCGACGTGGCTTCGAGCGTCAGCCTAGGCCCCATGGGATGAGGCGCAAACCACAGGTGCGATCCGCACCCGAGTGAGCGAGCACGAACAGCGGGTGGGTGCGAACACGGACAGCGGGTGCGAGCAGTCCGACCCGAGCGAGTCGGACCGAGCGCACGAGTGGTGCTATTCGGCGGCGGTCTCTTCCTCGAGCTCTCGACCGAGCTCCTCGGTGCGCCGGTAGGCTGCGAACACGGCTTCCGAGAGCACCGTCCGCAGCCGGCCCCGCTCCATCTCGGCGATGGCGGCGGCGGACGTGCCCGCGGGCGAGGTGACCATGTTGCGCAGGTACGCGGGGTGGTCGCCGCTCTCCTTCGCCAGCAGCGTGCCGCCCAGCAGGGTCTCGATGACGAGGTCGTGGGCGATGTGGCGCGGGAAGCCCAGGTGCACGGCGGCATCGATGAGCGACTCCATGACCATGAACACGTAGGCCGGACCGGTGCCGCTGACCGCGGTCGACATCGAGACGTACTTCTCGTCCTCGACGTAGATCTCCGCCCCCAGGCTCGTGAGCAGCGCCGCGGCCTGCTGGCGCTGGAGCTCGGTGACCTGCTCGGTCGCGCACCACACGGTCATGCCCTTGCCCAGCTGGGCCGGCGTGTTGGGCATCGTGCGCACGATCGCATCGTGGCGCAGGGCGTTGCCGAGGGCCTTGCTGGTGGAGCCGGCGAGGATGGAGATGACCAGCTGGTCAGGGGCCAGCACGCTCGAGAGCTCCCGGCCCACCTTGAGCAGCATCTGCGGCTTGATCGCGAGCACGACGAGGTCGGCACCATCGACGGCCTCGGCGTTCGAGCCGGTGGTGCGGATGCCGTACTTGGCCTCGACGGCCTCACGACGCTCGACACGCGGATCGCTGGCGATGACCTGTTCGGCCGCGACGTGCCCGCCCGAGAGCAGGCCCGCGATCATGGCTTCGGCCATCGCGCCGGTACCGACGATCGCGATGGTCGCTTCCTTCAGAGGTGACACGCTCGCGAGTATAGGCGGCGTGGCTCGCTACGGAGCGGGCGCCAGCGCCTCGACCGTGGCCATCTCACCACCGTCGCCGGCGCTCAGCGGCAGGATGGCCACGTGCTCAGCACCGGCGGCGTGGAACTCGGCGATGCGCTGTCGCACCTGTTCGGCCGAGCCCCAGGCCACCAGCGAGTCCACGAGCCGATCCGAGTACGGCGGCTCCCAGTCCTCGGGACCGAAGCCCTGGGCGGCGAGGCTGCGCTGGTAGTTCTCGGCACGGGCATAGGGCCGCATCCAGGTGCGGGCGGCGGCGCGAGCGGCCTCCTCCTCCCCGACGCACGCAGCGAGGGCCGTGGCGATGATCGGACGCGGCCGATCCGCGGGAGCGGCACCATCGAGCACCCCGCGCATGTGGGCGATGCGCTCGGCGCTGACGAAGAACGGCAGGGTGCCGTCGGTGGCGGTGGCGGCCAGCTCCAGCATCTTCGGCCCCAGCGCCGCGATGAGCACCGGCGGTTCGGCAACCTCGCCATCGGGTCGTTCGACCACCGGCCCGCGGTAGGGCAGTCGTCCGTAGGCCTCGAGGTACTCGCGCATGCGCGTGAGCGGCTTGTCGTAGGCATGGCCGCGCAGCTTCTGCACGAGGTGCTGGTGGGACACGCCAAGGCCAAGGGCGAAGCGGCCGCCGGTCAGCTCAGCGAGCGTCATCGCCCCCATGCGCGAGGCCATGGCGTCACGCCCGAAGATGTTGACGATGCTCGTGCCCAGTGCCATGGAGCCTGTGACATCGGCGACAGCGGCAAGCTGCGCGAAGGGATCGCGGCCGGCGCCCTCGCCGACCCAGAGCGTGCCGTAGCCCAGCTCGGCGACGCGGGCTACCGCAGGTCGGAGGTCAGCCGCGGGGATGTCAGAGACGAGGCCCCAGATACCGAGGGGGCCGAGAAGTGTTCGCGTGTCGGTCATGTCCCTGATTCTAGGACGGCGCGATGGCCTCACCGAAGACGAACGCACGCTGCGTGCTGCCGACCTCCACCGGCCCGAAGCCCTGGGCCACGACGTGGCCGCCGAGCGCCTCCGCATCCCAGCTCGTGAGCTTTCCGGACGGGCCGTCAAGGACAGTTGACCCCTGCGCCTCCACGAACACGAACGAGCCACCCGGCCGCAGCCAGGACACGACCCGCTGCAGACGCCGGTCGACCTCGTCGGGTGAGCCGGCCGAGCCAAGCAGATAGGCCGCGAAGACGACGTCGACCTCCTTGTCGGCCCGGGCCAATGGGTCCCGCTCGTGCAGGTGGGCGAGCAGGCCGTGGGCCATCAGTCGGCTACGTGCGGCATCGAGGGAGGCGCCGTCGGAGTCGTAGACCCAGAGCTCGCCCTTCTCGGCCAGCAGGGCCGTCCACCAGCCCATGCCGGCACCGAGCTCGACCAGCGTGCCGGCAAGGTTCAGGCCGTCGATCCAGCGGGTGACCTCGTCGAGCTCCATGGTCCACGGACCGTCATGGATAGGACCGCGGGCATGACGGCCGCGCCGCAGATACCAGTCCTCCCAGTCACCCGCTGCCCCGTCATCCCCGGACGCCACGGCCTCGGCTGCCGCGGCACGATCTCGCAGCGCGGTACGCACGCGGCCACGCAGGAACCCGTTGTCGTCGGCCTTGGCCAGGCAGTCGGGGCAGAGGGCGGCCCAACCTTCGAGATCGTCGTCGGAGCGCGTCCCCCACGTCTTGCCGCACCAGAGACAGTCGAAGCGCCGTCGGAAGGGCATGGCCCTAGTGTCTCAGGAAGAAGAAGCCGTCTCGTCGGACAGGTATCCGCCGGCCAGGCCGATGGGCGCCAGCGGGCGCCAGGCCTCGATCGGTCCGGCACCGGCGAAGACCTCCGGATAGCAGAGCTCGGCTAGCACGGCGATGCCCTCGACCACCCGCGGCCCCGGCCGCACGAAGAGGCCGCGGCCGTCGACCGCGAAGAACTCGCCATCCCGCACGGCGAGCAGCTCGTCGAACCACGGCGGCAGGTCGGCTGATCCGAGAGCGGCCTCAGCGCCCGCGGCATCGGTGTCGCGGAGCGCGAGCACCAGGACCTGCGGCTCGACCTCACGCACCTGCTCCCAGGTCGTCCGCGCTGATGGCTCTCCTTCTCGACCCAGCAGCTCCCAGCCACCGGCACGGCGGACCATCTCAGGCACCCAGCCACCCGCGGCCAGCAGCGGGTCGAGGCTCTCGATGATGACCACGCGCCGGGTCTCCGGTCCGTAGCCCAGACCGACCGAACCGAGGCGCTCGCGCAGCATCTCGACCAGGCCCACGGCCTCGAACTCCGACTCCGTGTAGGCACCCACGGTCGAGATGCTGTTGAGGATGCCCTCGACGGTGTGCGGTGCCAGGGCCACCAGCGTGGTCTCGCGGGACATGCTGCCGACGAGGTCGCTGATCTCGGCGTAGTCGACGACCGCATGATCCTCGGAGCCGTCGGCGAGCACCAGGTCCGGCTCGAGCTTGGCCAGCAACGCGGCGTCCACCCGGCGCTGGGGCGCATCGGGGTCATCGACGGTCACGACCGGCACGTCGAGCGCCTCGGCCGGATGGTCGCAGCAGTGGGTGCGACCGACGAGATCCTCGCCCAGACCCAGGGCGAAGACGATCTCGGTGGCGGATGGCGTGAGGGAGACGATACGCATGGCACGTCATCGTCCCACCTCTCGTCGCACCTGTCCGGGGAGGGCCCAGAGCCGGCCGCTTGTGCAGTAGGCTGCAAGCATGACCGCAACCGCGGTCGATGTCCGCAAGGTCTGGAAGCGCTACGGCGAAACGGACGTGGTCATCGACCTGTCCTTCGACGTGCACCCCGGCGAGGTGCTCGGCTTCCTCGGGCCCAACGGCTCGGGCAAGACCACCACGATGCGCATGATCCTCGACATCGTGCGCCCGGCCCAGGGGCAGATCGAGGTCTTCGGTGAGCCTCCCGGTGTCGAGCATCAGGCGCGGGTCGGCTACCTGCCGGAGGACCGGGGCCTGTATCGCGACGTCAAGATCATCGACACGCTGACCTACTTCGGCTCGCTGCGCGGCATGTCGCGCAAGCAGGCGCACGACAGGGCCATGGCTCTGCTGACCGAGATGGAGCTGGCCGACGCCGCCGAGAAGAAGGCGGCCGAGCTCTCGCGCGGCATGCACCAGAAGGCACAGCTCATCGCGACCATCCTCAACGACCCCGAGCTGCTCATCATCGACGAGCCCTTCCAGGGGCTCGATCCGGTCAACGCCGACATGCTCAAGGGCGTGGTGCGCAGCCAGAAGGAGCGCGGGGCGGCCGTGATCATGAGCACCCACGACATGGGCGATGCGCAGACGCTGTGCGATCGCATCCTGCTCATCGACAAGGGCCGACGGCTGCTCTACGGCACCGTGGACCGGGTCCGTGATGCCTTCAGTGACGGCGCGGTCCAGGTCAGCGGCAGCGCTCTGCCTGACTCGGCCGATCAGCTCGGCAGCGTGACCGACGTGAATCCGGTCGACGGTGCGCTGCGCTACCTCATCGCCGAAGGCTCATCTCCCCAGGACCTCTTCCGGGAGCTGGCCAGCGGTGGCGCGGAGGTCGAGACGTTCGCGGTTCAGGCACCCAGCCTGGACGAGATCTTCATCCGCACCGTGGCAGGCGACCCGCGAGCAGAGGCCGTGCGATGAGCGAGCAGAACGGTTCGAGCTACGGCCGCCTGGCCGCCCTCGTCGCCCGCCGAGAGTACTCACGCACCGTGCGCCGGCGTGGGTACCTCTTCGGCACGCTGCTGCTGCCCCTCGGCATCGCTGTGCTCATGGGCATCTCGATCTTCTTCTCCACGTCGGGCTTCGAGTCCGACGGTGCGGCCAGCGGCACCATCGTAGTGGTCAACCAGTCGGACGTGACCATCGAGCCCTTCGAGACCGACACAGCCTCGCTGCGCACGATGACCGAGGCCGAGGCCGCGGCTCAGCTCGATGCCGGCGAGATCGAGACGTACTTCGTGATCCCCGAGACGTTCAGCCAGGACGGGACGGTCAGGCGCATCGAAGCCGGCGGCTTCGACATCTCCTCGCTCGAGGCTGGTGAGGCCAACGAGGGACTGCTGCGATACGTCATCCGAGCCTCGCAACTCGATGCCGCGGGCGTCTCGCCCGAGGACACCGCCACCATCCTGCAGGGTGTGACCATCGAGGTCGTGACGGTGGAGGGCGACGAGGTGTCCGGTGCCGACATCGCCGCCGGCATCGCGCTGCCCATGGTCTTCGTGGCCATCTTCATGATCAGCATCTTCATGACCAGCGGCTACCTGCTCCAGTCGGTGACCGAGGAGAAGGAGAACCGCGTCGTCGAGATCGTGCTCAGCTCGATCCCGGCCACGCCGCTGATGGCGGGCAAGATCCTGGGCCTCGGCGGTGCCGGGTTGACCCAGGTAGCCATCTGGGTCGGCTCCGCCCTCGTGGCGGTGCCCTTGCTCTCGAGCCAGGTCCCGGACCTCGGGCCCATCGAGCTGGACCCCACGATGCTGGGGCTGGCGTTGCTCTACTTCGTGCTCGGCTATCTCGCGTACGGCGCCATCTTCGCGGCCGTCGGCGCCATCGCTCCGGGCAACCGCGAAGCACAGCAGTATTCGGGCTTCCTCGGCTTCGCCGCGGCCATCCCCTTCATCGTCTTCTCGGTCTTCCTGGCCGACATCAGCTCGCCGGTGGTCTACGCCCTCTGCCTCTTCCCGCTCACGACCCCGACCTCGATGCTCATCGTGCTGGGCGTGTCGGATGAGATCCCGTGGGCCCTGGTCGGAGCGTCGCTCACCAGCCTGACCCTGTTCGCGCTGCTCGCGACGTGGGCCTCCGCCCGCATCTTCCGTGCGACCGTGCTGCTGTACGGCGTGCGACCCACGCTGCAGCAACTCATCGGCGCCATCCGAACGCCGCGCTAGGGCCAGGAACCGCGCGATCTGCCGATCGGGTGATCCGACCGGCGCCGGACATGAGCAGACCCCGCGTCGCCGCGGGGTCCGACCCTGGATCAGACGCCCCGGCGATGCCGGGGCTTGCCGTCACGCCGGCTTGATCTCGTTGAGCATCGCGCGGGCAGCATCCTTGTCCTGGAACCAGAGCGCATTGAGCTCGGTGTACTTGGCCTGATCGCCGGGCACGCTGTCCTCGGGGAAGATGGCCGCGGTCGGGCACTCGGGCTCACAGGCACCGCAGTCGATGCACTCGTCCGGGTCGATGAAGAGGGTGCGGTCGACACCCTCCTCGAAATGGATGCAGTCCACGGGGCAGACGGCCACACAGGCCTGGTCCATCACGTCGACGCAGGGCTCGGCGATGACGTAGGTCATTGACGCGCTCTCCTTCGCTCTAGATCCTCCGGGTCAGACCCGGGTTCGTGTCAGTACGTAGCGCGCTCATCGTACTCCGCGATTCCGCGAGTGTGTGTGCGATATGGACCGGTGCCGGGGTGCACTTCTTCCCGGAATCCGGGGCCGACCGGCGCGAGTCGCGAAAGGCTCGCGTGCAGGCTAGGCTTCCACGTCCGCTTCGAGCTCACGCAGGTCCACCCGACCGACCATGCCCTTCTCGATGTGCCCGGGGATATGGCACAGCAGTGAGAGCACCTCGTCTGTGGGCACGTTGTAGGTGACGGTCTCCTGCTGGCCGGAACGAAGGAAGACGCGCAGGCCGCCGATGCCGGGCGGCACGCTCGCGGGCGGCGCGGTGGCCAGCATGTTGGGCGGTGTGGCTTCGGCGTCGGCGATGGACCAGGCTTGCTGCACCGCGGCGTCACCGATGACGAAGTCGTGGACCTCCAGCCCGGCGTTGAAGATGGTGAAGCGGACGGTCTCGCCGGGCACCAACACCACCGGCGTGGGCTCGAAGCTGTAGTCGCGCATGATCACGGTCACGTCTCGTGGCTCGGCGAACGTGCCGGCGGTCTCGATCTCCACATCCGGGGGCGCGGTCGGCCGGGTGGCGCCGATGAAGATGAGCACTGTGGCGATGACGCCGAAGACGAGGACGACCACGACCGGCGCACGAGAGATGGGCTGCTGCACGCCCGCAGCCTAGCCGCTCTCCGCTGGATGGGTCGCAGGCCGAGCCCGCTATCGTGGGCGGATGCCAGGTGATGACGAGCCCACCGCTGCCCTGACCTCACGCACGGCGGTCATCGCGACCTTGCTGCTCTTCGGCGCCATCGTGGTCTTCGTAACGCTGACGGCGCTGCTGCCGGAGGACGACCCGGACAGCACGGAGGCAGCAACGACACCGCCGGTCGTGACCGACACGATCATCGAAGGCGCACCGACGCCCTGATCGACACTTGCGAGCTGGCCCTCATCCGACTAGCAGCGGTGGGCGAACCAGCGCAGCGGCGCGACCTGGATCGAGTCGGATGTCGCCGCGAAGAGCTCGAGCCCGGTCACCACGACGAGCGCGGTCACCACGACGAGCGCGATGCCCAGCAGGATCACCGGCGTCAAGACAAGGGCGTTCAGCCGCTGGAAGAGGTTCGTGAGGTCGTCATTGGTGGTCCGCATGGTCGCCTTCCCTGTGCTGCATCGATAGGTTTCGATGCCGGGAGGCTACGGATGGGCCCTTGCCCAGCCCTATGCGCCGACTTCACTGCGCCTTACGCGGATGTGGACGACTGCGCGACGGCACGCCAGACACACCGAAGGCGCCCTCCCGAGGGAAAGCGCCTTCCTGGCGTTGCCTGTTCGCGGCTCAGCGGCCGCGACGCTCACCTAGCGGCGAGAGCGGAAACAATCGTTGCAGTAGACCGGGCGGCTGCCAGTCGGCTGGAACGGCACCTGGGCCGTCTTGCCGCAGTCAGCGCAGACCGCGTCGTACATCTGGCGCGGGGGCCGGTCGTAGCCACCGCCACCACCGCCGCCGTAGCCGCCGCCGCCACCGCCGCCGCCGTAGCTGCTGCCGCCACCACCGCCGCCGTAGCTGTCATCACCGTAGCCGCTGCCAGCGTTGCGCTGGGCCTTGCGGGCTTGGCGGCAGGTCTTGCAACGCTTGGGCGAGTCGGTGAAGCCCTTCTCAGCGTAGAACGCCTGCTCGGATGCGGTGAAGGTGAACTCCTGCCCGCAATCGGCACAGACGATCGTCTTGTCCTCGTACACGAACGAACGAACCTCCTAGGTTCCTTTACTAGACCAGGACCGTTCGAGCGAGATACGGGACCACGAAGGAGCGTTCCTGAGTTACCGCCTCGGACTATAGCCTCCGCGACCCATGATTGCTAGGTGTCAGTCGCACCTGATGCGCACTTATCCACACACGCTCACATGTGTGGCTCGTAGTCGGGCGCGAGGATGCGCTCGGGCTCATCCTCGAAGTCCAGCTTGCAGCCCTTGGCGCAGAAGTAGTACGTCGTGCCCTCGTGCTCGGTCGTGTGCTGCGCGGTAGCGATCTCGACCTGCATCCCACAGACGGGGTCGATGGCGATGCCGGGAGGCGTGGCGTTCTCGTTCATGCCTGCAGTCTACGTCCGCCCACGCTTGACCCCTCACGCGTATCCTGCAGGCGTGAAAGATCGACCGAAGCCGACCCGTTCGGCACGCACCCCTGACGACCGCAAGCTGCTCATGCGGCAGCCCGTCGCGGACACCACCTTCCTCGAGTCGGATGCCTGGCGCGCGCTACGCATCATGGGCGAGTTCATCGACGGCTTCGACGCCCTCGCCCGGCTGGGCCCAGCCGTGAGCATCTTCGGCTCGGCCCGGACCAAGCCGGACGACCCCATGTACCAGCGCGCACGCGACCTCGCAGCGAAGCTGTCACACGAGGGCTTCACCGTCATCACCGGTGGTGGTCCCGGCATCATGGAAGCCGCCAACCGGGGCGCCAAGGAGGCCGATGGCGTCTCGGTCGGGCTGGCCATCGAGCTACCCCACGAGCACGGCCCCAACCCCTACGTCGACATCTCCCAGTACTTCCGCTACTTCTTCGTGCGCAAGACGATGTTCGTGAAGTACGCGCAGGCCTTCGTCATCTTCCCCGGCGGCTTCGGCACCTTCGACGAGCTGTTCGAGTCGCTGACCCTGGTCCAGACCGGCAAGATCGACAACTTCCCCATCATCCTCTTCGGGTCGTCCTACTGGAGCGGGCTCGTGGAGTGGATCCGAGCGGAGGTCGTGCAACAGGGCAACGTCTCGGCGGGCGACGTCGAGCTCTTCCGGGTCTGCGACGACATCGATGAGATCGTGGCCCTCATCCGCGAGTCCTACCGCACGCGGGACGAGGGCGCCGGCGAGGACGTGGCCTAGATGCGTATCGCCGTGGGCACCGATCACGCCGGTCTGCCGCTCAAGGAGATCGTCATGGCCTGGCTCGAGGAGCACGGCTACGACGTCGTGGACTTCGGCGTGAGCACGCTGGACCGGGTCGACTACCCCGATTACGTGGCGCCGGCTGCGCGCGCGGTGGCCTCGGGCGACTGCCGCTTCGGCTTCGTCTTCGGCGGTAGCGGCACCGGCGAGCAGATCGTGGCCAACAAGATCAAGGGCATCCGCTGCTGCCAGGCGACCGAGCCCGTGACGGCCGCGCTCTCGCGCCAGCACAATGACGCCAACATCCTCTCGATGGGCGCGCGCATCGTGGGCGAGCAGGTCGCCATCGGCTGCGTCGAGGCGTTCCTCGAAGCGGAGTTCGACGGGGGCCGCCACATCCCCCGCGTGGAGAAGATCAAGGCCCTCGAGTCCGAATAGCGCGGCGGGCCGGGTTGGGGGTCGCGAGTTCGTTCGGGCGTGCTCGGAGAACGACCAGCGAGAGGGGCCTAGCGCTTGGCCTTTGCCGCTCGCTTCTCTGCCTGCCTGGCACGGTAAGCCTTCGTCTTCTCGAGGTACTCGATGGGGTCTGGCATGACGCACGACGTCTGCCCCGGGTCGAACTCGACCTGCCCCATCGTCGCCGCCGTCTTCCGCGCCGCGGCCTCGAGCTCGACGTTGCGCAGGCCGATGCCGGTGATGGTGTTGCTGGCCGACCGGCGGGTCCAGTTGCCGTAGCCCTCGATGCGCTCGGCGATGAGCGCCAGCTGCGCCTCGAAGACGTCGTCGTCCACGTCCTCGTCGCTGAGCGCCACGAGGTTCATGAGATCCCAGCCGGCTTGCGCGGTGCGGTCACGATCGGACGCGATCCAGCGCTCGGCCCGCTCCAGGCGTCCGGGCGTCTTCGAAGCGATCTCGGCCACGAACGTGTCGACGAGGAAGTACGTGTCGATGTCCTCGAGCCAGGCGTCGAGCTCGTCCTCGGAGACTTGCGCGGGGTCGGCCACCATGCACGCGAGCAGTCGAGCGTCGGTGTTCCCGCTGGCCCAGAGCTGCTCGGCGAGCGCATGGTCGGTGCCGACCTTCTTGCCCAACGGCCGCAGATCACCGAACTTCACGCCGAAGGTCGGCTCACCCGCGCCGTGCCTCAGATACGTCTTGCGCGTCTGTTCGGTTCCCGCCGCCTCGAGGGCAGCCATGGCCTCGTCGTAGGTGAGCGTCATGCGCTCGGCGCCTCCTGGAGCTGTGCCGCGATGGACTCGGCCCAGGTGCTGATCTCAGACCATGGTCGGAAGTCGCCGTCGGGCGCCCGAACGAGCGCGATGAGCGCCTTCTCACTGATGCCCAGGTCGGAGCCCTCGATGCGGCCCGGGAAGAGCCGGTGGCCCCGGGCGCCGAGGTGCTTGACCACGTCGGCCACCTCGGCGGGGTTCTCCAGCGGCTTGGGTGGATCGCCCACGGGACCACTCGAGAAGAGCCAGACCGGCACCTCCTTGAGCTCGCCCGCGTGGACCTCGACGAACTCACGCGCGGCCCGCATCCAGTGGCCGGAGTAGACGCCGCTGCCGATGACGACCGCGTCATAGGGGCTCAGCGAAGAGACGTCCTCGATAGGCTTGAGCTCGGCATCGAGGCCGCTCGAGCGGACCGAGGCCTCGATGACCTGGCCGATCTCGGTGGTGGCACCGTGCTTCGAAGCGACGGCAACGAGGACCTTCATGGCTGGGATTCTCCGTGTCGTGGCAAGGACGTACCCGAGCACGATGCCGAGCGCCGTCCGCATGGCGTAGTGCCGAGCGTACCCTGCTGCGCGGGCCGAGGGTGGCCTCTGTCACAGCCCTGACACCGTTGGAGCGTGACACTGGGCGACTACCGACCGATCTCCACTGGTACCGACCATGGCCGTCAGTTTGAAACGCGCAGTCCCTGACCGACGCATCGCTCCGATGTCGCCGGCACGGGCGCTCGTGGCCATGACGCGGCCCAGCCAGATCGTCCTCATCTGGGTCGTCTTCGCATCCGGCGTGCTGCTGGGCCTGACGCGCCCGGACGCTCGCTTCGACCTGGGGGCCGTGGCCCTGGCGACACTGCTCATCACCGGCACGTCGGTGGCGGCACACTACGTCAACGAGGCGGAGGACGCGGCCACCGACCGGCTCACCGAACGCACCGGGTTCTCCGGCGGCAGCGGGGCACTCGAGGCCAGCGGGGTGGAGCCATCACTACCGCTGCGCCTGGGCCTGCTCCTGACCGGCGTGGTGGTGGTAGCGACGGGGGTCGCGTGGCTGGCTGGGGCGGTACCGGGCGTGGCGGCCACGATCGTGCTCGTCGGCCTGGTGGGCGCGCTCTCCTACTCACTGCCGCCGCTGGCAGCGATGCGCCACGGCTGGGGTGAGCCGCTCAACGCGGTGCTCGGCGGGTTGCTGCTGCCGCTCGCGGGCGTCGCGGTCGTCAGCCGTCACATCGGGGGCGCGGACGTCCTCGCCTTCCTGCCCTTCGCGCTGGTCGCCCTCGCCAGCGTCATGGCTACTGCCTGGCCGGACCGTGCCGCCGATGCCGCCACCGGCAAGGCCACGATGCAGGCGCGGCTCCGGCCGACGGTGCTACGACGGATCCACGCTGCAGCGTCGCTAGGCTTCATCGCCGCAACCGTGGTCGCGGCTGCCGCCGCCGCGCTGCCCTACGCGCTGGCGGGTCTCGTGGCCGTGCCGGCGCTCATGCTCGGGATGGCCAGCTACACCCGCCGAACCTCGCCGTTGCCGAACGTGGTCGCCATGGTCGGGCTGGCCATCGTGCTCCTGCTGGCGAACTCCGCCGCCCTGCTCACTGGGTGGAGTCCATGAGCGGGCGCGACCCCAACAGGTTGGCCATCGACTACCTCCTCGCGACACGCAGTGCTGGTGACGGCGTCGACACACTCGCAGCCGAGCTCGCAAGCCTTCCCGAAGCCTTCCTGCGAGACGGGCTCGGCGACGACCGCGCACGCACGGCCTTCTGGCTCGATATCTACAACGCCGAGATCATCCGTGCCGGAGTCGTCGACCTCACCGACCGCATCACGCGCCTCCGTCACTTCCGGCGAGCGTCGATCACGGTCTCCGGCCGACGGCTCTCGCTGGATACGGTCGAGAATGGGCTGCTGCGTCGGTCACGCTTGAAGCTGGGCCTCGGCTACCTGCCCAACCCCGTGCCGGGGGCCTTCGAGCGCACCCACCGCGTCGGCCGCGTCGACCCACGCATCCACTTCGCGCTCAACTGCGGTGCGACCTCGTGTCCACCGATCGCCGCCTACGACCCGGCTCGCCTCGACGATCAGCTGGAGCTGGCGACGAGGAGCTACCTGTCCACCGAGGTGCAAGTGGAGGACGACGTGGTGCGTGTCCCGGCCGTGCTGCTCTGGTACATCGGTGACTTCGGTGGCCCCTCGGGTGTACGGCGGTTCCTCGAAGACGCGGGCATCGAGATGGCTGACCGACGGTTGCGCTTCCGACCATGGGACTGGACCCCGGACCCCGAGCGCTGGATGAGTGACGCTGGCTAGGCGTCGAGGTCCTCGAGGCCCTCGGCGATGTCCATCAGCTGCTCGGCGTCGCGGATGAGCACCTGGTGCTTCTCGGTGTCCAGCAGACCACGGCGACGGAAATCAGACAGGGTGTGCGCCAGCGTCTCACGGGTCGTGCCGATCATCTCGGCCAGCTCCTGCTGTGTCAGGCGGGCCTCGATGAGCGTGCCCCGCGAGGTCTTGACCCCGAACCGCTGCGAGAGGTCGACCAGCTTCCGCGCCAGCCGCTGGCCCACGCGCTGGTAAGCCATCGCCTCGAGCTCCGATTCAGCATCGTGCAGGCGGCGCGAGAGGTAGCTGATGATGTTGACCCCGATAGCCGGGTAGCGCTCCACGAGCGAGCGCATCTCACCTGGGCTGATGGTGCAGATGACGGCTTCGTCGAGCGTCTCGGCGAAGGCCTCCGGGATGGGCTCCTGCCCCAACAGGCTCATGTCGCCGAGGATCGTGCCCTTGTCGAAGATGTCGAGGGTGAGCTGCTTGCCGTCGGGCGTCACGCGGTAGGCGCGGACCTTGCCCTTCTTGAGGATGTGGATGCGGTCGGGTGGGTCGTCGGGCGACATGATGCGCTGGCCGGCCGTGCACTTGGTCATCGTGGTGGCGTGGCCGATGGCGTACATGTCGTCGTCGGAGAGGCCCGCGAAGAGATCCATCTCGCGGAGCAGGCCCAGCTTCTCCTGCAGGGATCGCTCCTGCGCGCCGGCGATGGTCATGTCAGGCCTCCAGTCGCACGATCCGACCCGTGGCGAAGGGCGTGCCCACGGGCAGACCGATGCGCTCGTACAGAGCGCCAGGCAGCCCGATGTCGGCAAGGTAGAGATCGCCGCTGCGGGCGCGACCGGCGTCGGTGAGGAGGCCTGCCTTGGGTAGTGCGAGCGTGAGCGTGGCAGCGGCTGCGATGGCGGGTCCGGCAGCGATGCCCGTGTCCGGATCGAGTCCCGAGGGGATGTCCAGGCTGACGATCCGGCTGCGAGCCTCGCGGATGCGTCCGATCAACGTGGCCACCTCGTCGTGCGGAGCGCCGCGGCCCCGATATCCGAGCACCGCATCGATGACGAGGTCGGCCGCGGCCAGCTCATCGTCGATCTCGGCGTCCGTGATGTCGTAGACCGCCATGCAGCAGGAGACGCCCATCTCCAGCAGCGTGGCCAGCTGGTGGCGACCGGCCTCCGAGAGTCGGCGGGCGGGACGGGCCAGCACGACGCGCACGTGCGCGCCTCGGTTGACGAGGTGGCGAGCGGCGGCCAACCCTCCCCCACCGTTGTTGCCGGGGCCGACCGCGACGAGCACCCGCCGGTCGCGCGGGTCGCCACCGAGGCGTCGCGTCGCCAGCTCGGCGAGGTGGGAGCCGGCCTGCTCCATCATCTGCAGCAGGCCGATGCCGAAGACATCGGTCGCGAGGCGGTCGACCTCGGCCATCTCCGCGGCAGTCACGGTCGGAAGCGAGTCGAGCGCAACGGCCGGGAGCTCGCCGGTGGCCGTGGTGGCCGGGCTGGGCGTAGCGATCATGACGCGCAATCTAGCGTCTGCCCCATGACGGTTCCGTGATGCGCCTCACACGTAGGTCTTGGCCGGGGCTCCTGCCGTCCCGCGGCAGACGCAGATCGCGTCAGCGCCCGGCAAGCTTCGCCAGCAAGAGCAGCGCGAACGCGATCAGACACGATGCAAGGGTGCCCGGGTTCTGCCACGGTCGCTGGAAGGGACGAAGGCCGCGCCGTGCCGGCTCGACCTCGATGTAGCCGAGCGGCCGCGTGATGGCAGCGCCGCCTGCACCGGCGCCTGCACTCGTCATCCTGCCAGCCGTGACGCCACCGCCGGCACCGGTACCGATGAGCCGCTGCGCCACCGGGATGACCGTGAACGCCGTCGCGTTCCACGGGCTCGCCGAAGACGGCCTTGGCGCCGGCATGGAGCCCAGCTTGTCGGCCACCGCTCCAGCAGCTGGAGGTAGCTTCGCGGGTCGCTGCGGCCTCGGCATCGGCGTCACGGCCTGGGTCTCGTCGTGGTTCATCGATCGTTCCTCGTTCGCGGTTCGGTGCGCTTCAGCCCCTGGGGCCATAGCATGACGACGTGATCGACCAACGCAACCGCCCTGCGCTCATCGGCTCCGCTCTCGCCGGCGTGGCCGCCTTCGTCAGCCTCTGGTTCCTGGGCCTGCCACCGCTACTGGCCTGGATCGCCGGCTGGACGTTGCCGGCCTTCGCGGTCTACGGCATCGACAAGCGGCAGGCGGAGCACGGCGGTTGGCGCGTGCCCGAGGTCCTCCTGCATGGCCTTGCGCTGATCGGCGGTGTCATCGGAGCCTGGGCCGGGCGAGCGGTCTTCCGACACAAGACACAGAAGCCGGCGTTCACCGTCGTGCTCATCGTCGCCAGCATCCTCTGGGCCGTCATCGCACTCTGGGCGCTGTTGGGCTGACCATGGCGGACCGTCGCCGTCACAAGCGCACTCTGGGCCGCAGGCGCAGAATCACGACATGCTCGCTCTCAAACGCGCCCTCGCGGCGCTTGCCCTGTCCAGCCTTGTCGCGACCGGCGGCGGCACCGTGGTGGCCCAGGAGCCGCTGACCATCATCGATGTCGACGGTGTAGAGGTGGCCGTCGAGGACACTTCGCGCGTTGCGACACTCGGTGGCGTCTTCACCGAGACGGTCTACGCCCTCGGCGCGCAGGACCGGATCACGGCCATCGACGCCTCCAGCTTCTACCCGCCCGAAGCGCTCGAAGAGAAGCCGAACTTCGGCTACTACCGCTTCCTCTCGGCCGAGCCGGTCCTGGCCCAGGACCCGAGCCTCATCATCGGCAACGAGGAGACCGGCCCGCCCGAGGTCGTGCAGCAGCTGCGTGACGCCGGCGTGCCCATCCTGCTGCTGCCCGACAACAACGATGTCCAGGCCGCGCGCGACCTCATCGACACGCTCGGGCAGATCTTCGACAAGGGTGAGGAGGCCGCGGCGCTGATCGACCAGCTCGAAGCCGACGTGACCGCGGCCGAGGAGCTCGTGGCCCAGGCTCAGTCCAGCCCGCGCGTGCTCTTCGTGCTGCAGCCCCCGGAGGCCCCGATGCTCATCAGCGGTGAGGTCAGCGCGGCCGGCAACATGATCACGCTCGCTGGTGGCTCGCATGTCTTCCCCGGCTTCCCCGGCTACATCCCCATGACCCCTGAGGGCATCGTCGAGTCGGCGCCGGAGGTCATCCTCACCACCGACGCCTCGGTCGAGCGCCTTGGCGGCTGGGACGCGGTCATGGAGCACCCAGGCATCGGCCAGACGCCGGCCGCGGAGGACGGCCGCGTCTATGCCATGGAAGATCTCTATCTCATGGGCTTCGGCCCGCGCACCGGCCAGGCCATCGCGGACCTGGCCCTGCTGCTGCACCCGGAGCTCGAGCCGTAGCGCGCCCGGGGCTGAAGCTCGCCCTTCTTGCCGCCGTCCTGGTCGCGGCCGTCGTGGTCGCGATGGGCATCGGCGCGGTGAGCATCGCCCCGCTCGAGGTCCTGGCCATCCTCGCCGGGCGGCTCGGTATCGACCTCGGACCGGAGTACAGCGACCGCCAGGAGACGGTGCTCACGGCCATCCGTGTACCGCGCGTGCTGGCCACGGCGCTGGTGGGTGCCGCCTGGGCCGCTGCCGGCGTGGGCATGCAGGGTCTCTACCGCACACCGCTGGCCGACCCCGCCCTGGTGGGCATCGGCGCGGGAGCCGCCCTCGGAGCCACGCTGGGCACGGCCGCCGCGGTCTCGTTCGGGATCGTGGCCGGCTACGGCGGCACCGTCCTCGTCGTAGTGACGGCCTTCGGTGGCGCCCTGGTGGCGGCCGCCATCATCTATCGCGTCGCGGCGTCCTCGGGACGGGTGGTCGTGGCCACGATGCTGTTGGCCGGCATCGCCCTTTCGGCCTTCTTCGGGGCCGTGACCGCGCTGGTCGTGGCCGCCGGTCGCACACCGGAGCTGGGCTCGGTCCAGTTCTGGACGCTGGGCTCGTTCGCCGGCATCGTCGGGCGCGACGTGGTCGTGAGCGCACTGATCGTCATCCCCGCCATCGCCGTCCTGTGGCGCCTGGGGCCGCGGCTCGACGCGCTGGCCCTGGGTGAGACCGAGGCCGGCCATCTCGGTGTCGACGTGCCCTGGCTGACTCGGGTCGTGAGCGCACTCTTCGCTCTGCTCACGGCCGTGGCAGTCGCGACGGCTGGTGTCATCGCCTTCGTGGCGCTGATGGTGCCGACGCTCGTGCGTGGCTTCGTCGGCCAGTCGCACCGCGGCGTCGTCATCGGATCGGCGCTGCTCGGCAGCACGTTCCTGGTGGTGGCCGACGTCCTGGCTCGCAGCCTGTTCTCGCCGGTCGAGCTGTCGATCGGCGTCATCACCACCGTGCTCGGCGCGCCCTTCTTCCTGTGGCTCCTGCTGCGTGATCGAGGATTGCTGGCCCGATGACCTACCGCGCATCCGGGGTCGGCGTTCGGATCGGTGGGGCCACGCTGCTCGACGACGTCTCGCTCGAGATCGGGCCGGGCGAGGTCGTGGCCGTGGCCGGTCCCAACGGTGCCGGCAAGACCACGCTTCTGAGCGTGCTGGCGGGTGATCGGCAGCCGACGTCCGGCTCGGTCTCGCTCGATGGCACCGCGCTGGCCGATCAGCCCAAGGTGGAGCTGGCGCGGCGCCGCGCGGTGATGGGCGCCGACCGGGCCGTGGCCTTCGCCTTCAGCGCCCGAGAGGTGGCGATGATGGGTCGCATGCCACTCCATGGTGGCGACCCGAACGAGGCCGACGAGACCGTCATCGACGAGCTTCTTGCCGCGGTCGACTGCGCGGGTCTTGGCGACCGGATCTACGCCACCCTCTCGACCGGCGAGCGACAGCGCATCAGCCTGGCTCGAGCCGTGGCGCAGGTGACGGAGGCCGATGGGGCCGAGGAGACGGCGCACCGATACCTGCTGCTCGATGAGCCCACGTCCAGCCTCGACCCAGCCCACCAGCACACCGCCATGCGCCTCATCCGCCGGACGGCCGACGCCGGACGGGGCGTGCTCGCCATCGTCCACGACCTCAACCTCGCCGCGGCCTATGCCGACCGCGTGGTCCTGATGCACGAGGCGCGAGTGGTGGAGACGGGCACGCCGACCGAGGTGCTGCGACCCGAGCTGCTGGAGGCGGTCTTCGACATCCCCATGCTCGTCATCCCGCATCCGCAGCTGTCCCACCCGCTCGTCATCGCCGAACCGCACGAGGACTAGGTGGCCACGTTCGGCATCGAGCAGGTCAACGCCCGCTCGCTGAGAGCACACGGGTTGGCCGAGCCGGTGCGGTCGATGGGCGAGGCCATCGTAGCCGCGGCCGGGATCTACGGCACCTCCCCCGTCTCGCACGTCGGTCTCGCTGCCCGCCTGGAGGGATACCGGCCGACTGTCCTGGAACGAGCTCGACTCGTGGAGCGCTCGATCCTGCGCACGCCGGGTCCGCGCGGCTCGGTCTTCCTCGCGCCACGGGAGATGGTACCGGCGTTCCTGGGGCTCAGTCGACCGCGCACCGCTCGGCACGTGCTCCTCAACGAAGGCGTGGGCGAAGCCGAGCTGGAGCACCTGATGGATCGGGTCGAGGAGGCGCTGACGGGGACCAGCCTGACCTCGCGTGAGCTGCGCGAGCTGTTGGGCGCCGACGATCCGGGCGGACCCCGGATGACGCTGGTGCTGCGGGCGATGGTCGGCGAAGGCCGACTCGTGGCCGCCGAACCCGTCGGCGGCGAGCGCGCGACCGCGTTCCGCTACGCCAGGATGGCCGAGTGGGCGCCGGACCTCGAACCCAGGATGTCGGTCGAGGACGCGCTCGCGGTCATGGCCCTGATGTGGATGCGCGCGAACGGTCCCGGCACGGTCGACGATCTGGCCTGGTGGGCGGGCGTGACCAGGAAGCGGGCGAAGGTCGCCCTGCTGGCGATGGATGCCCGCGTCGTGGAGGTCGATGGCCTCGAGGGTGAGCAGTGGGCCACCAACGAGGTCATCGACGGGCTCGGGGACGCCGAGCCGAGCGGGGCGGTGCGGCTGCTGCCCATGTGGGATACCTGGCTCATGGCGAGGCGGGAGCGCTCGCGGATCCTCGACGAGGCGGCGCGGCCACTCGTCGTGGACAAGAGCGGCAACGTCACCAATACGATCACGCTCGATGGGCGTGTGGTCGGCGTGTGGGACGAGGACGGCGACACGCTGCGGGTGGCGATGCACGAGGGTGAGCCGCCCGAGGGGCTGGAGGCTGCAGCCGATCGGCTTCGCCCGGTGGTCGACTGGACCCGCATCGTCCACGTCGGACCTCGCCCCCTCCCCGTCGGCAAGCAGAACGCGTTCCGCGCACCGCTGCGCTAGTTCAGAAGCACGTATGGTATCGTGTATGGCATGGAGCGGACGACCGTCTATCTCACCCAGGAGTTGCGAGTCGCACTCAAGGAGGCCTCGCGACGCCGGCGTGTGAGTGAGGCAGAGCTCATTCGGGAGGGCATCGCGCTCGTCACGGCGGGAGATGCCGCTCCGAGTCCGACCTTGCCCCTGTTCGAGAGCGGCAAGTCTGACCTCGCGGAACACGTAGACGAGGCACTCGACGGGTTCGGCGAGTGATCCTGCTGGACACGAGCGGCCTATTGGCGGCAGTAGATGCCAGCCAGAGCCTCCATCGCGAGACCGCTGAAGCGCTCCGGCAAGCGCGACCACCGCTCCTGCTCTCGCCCTTCGTGCTCGCGGAGCTGGACTACCTCGTGGGCAAGTACGTGGGCTCGGAAGCCCAGAACGCACTGCTCCGCGAGGTCGAGCGAGGCGTCTACCAACTGGAGCCATTCGATCCCGCGGACATCGCCGCGGCACGTCGAATCATCGAGCGGTACGCGGGTCTCGACATCGGGCTGGCCGACGCATCGATGGTCGTGCTGGCGGAGCGCTACCAGCTGACGGATGTGCTTACGCTCGATGAGCGACACTTCCGGACCATCGTCGGTCCCCGCGGCCGTCCGTTCCGCTTGCTTCCCGCCGACCGCCCATGTGAGGCCTGACCCCGGACGCAGGGCCCGTGGCCGCCGGAATCGGCTATGAATAGGCCGTCTGTTCTATACTGGATGTCGTGGCCTCACGGAACCAGCGGGCGGCCAATGCCTCCTACTACCGACGCAACCGGACGTTCGAGACACAGCGAGTGCGGATCCGGCAGGATGCGACGCGCGACCATCTGCGCGAACTCCGACGGGTGCCGTGTCGGGACTGCGGTGGCGTCTTCGAGCCGCACCAGATGGACTTCGACCACCGGGACCCGGCCGCGAAGTCGTTCCGCCTCACCTCCGGTACGGCGATGCTGGCTTCTGGCGGCCGCCTCGATGCAGAGCTCCACAAGTGCGACATCGTGTGTGCGAACTGCCACCGTGTGCGTACGCGAAGCCGTCGTGGTGCCGCGCCTCGCGCCGACGCATCACCAGAACTCGAGCGGAAGCGCCGCTACTGGCGCGCACAGATCAAGATGCTCGAGCAACTCAAGGATCGACCATGTGACGACTGCGAGGGCTACTACCCGAGCTGTGCCATGGACTTCGACCATCGTGATCCGCGGCAGAAGCGCTACACCGTCAGTCGCATGGTCGGCCGCGCCGGAACCGCGCGGATCCTGGCTGAGGTAGCCAAGTGCGATATCGTGTGTGCGAACTGCCATCGTGATCGCACATACCGGCGACGCGAGGCGGGTTCCTTCGAGCGGGAGTAGCTCAGTTGGTGGAGCGCCAGCCTTCCAAGCTGGATGTCGCGGGTTCGAATCCCGTCTCCCGCTCCAATCCTCTCTTTCACGCTTGAAACGACGTCATAACTGCGTGAGGTCGCTGTTCTGGTCGTTGCCGCAACACTCCCAGACACGACGATCGGCCCATGGAGACGAGGACCGTTGCGGACCCGACAATCGGCAACTACGAGGAACTGGTCGCGTCGTGGCGCCTCGCTCTGAGGGCTGAGAACAAGTCCCCGAGCACCCTCGTGTCGTACCTCTCGGCAGCCGATGAACTCGGCCGCTACCTCGCGGAACATGGGATGCCGCGACGGCTCGCCGCTATCCGGCGCGAGCATGTCGAGTCGTGGGTGGCCGACCTTGCGACCCAGCAGTTCTTCCGCTGGGCGGCCGAGGAAGGGGAGATCGACGAGTCGCCGATGGCGCGAATGCGACCACCTATCGTGCCCGAGGAGCCTCCGCGGGTCCTCGCCGAGGGCGAGCTCGAGCGGCTGCTCGCGACGACAAAGGGTCGGGGGTTCGCCACCAGCAGCGGGTCATGCGTCTGATCTCGGTGTCCGCCTTGGCGCTGCTGCCCAAGGCTGTCGCCCCCGTTGCCGTCTGGGACGACGCAGGGGGCGACAGGTCGTTTCGCGCGCGACGCCTGGTCAGTACTCGACGAGCCCTTCGAACACGATCGAGACGGGGTGCGGGATGGTGGGCAGGCCTTCTTCGTCGTAGCCGGAGTTGGTGACGGTGCCGGTGAAGCTGATCTGCCCGCTGGCCCCTTCGAACTGTCCCGTGCCGCCGGTCACCTCGGCCATCGACACGCAGAGCCATTCGGCCCCGACCTCCTCGACCCAGCTCGGGATGCAGTCGCCGGGTCCGGCGACCGTGATGCTGTCCCCGGCGTCGTTGCTGAACGTGGTCGTCCCGCCGTGCATGTTCGCGAGGACGTCTTCCGGCGCGTAGCAGTTCTGGAAGACCACAGAGGTCGGGCCCAGAAGTGTCGACTCGCCCGTGGCGGTCATGACGCTCGTGAAGCCGATCTCACAGCCAGCCGGGTTCTCGAGGTCGGCGACCATCTCGCCCTCGGCACTGCCGACCATGAGCGGGTTCGCGACGGCATCGGTCTCTTCCTGCGGCGCCGCCGCGACCTCAGCGCCGGGCGCCTCCGGGAACGGGGGCAGCTCGCCCGGGTAGACCATGCCCTCGAGATCGAAGCCGCTGCCGTTGTCCAGTTGGAACAGGATAGCTGAGAGGCCTTCGTAGGCACCCTCGCCGGCCAGCTCGCCGAGCAGGTAGATCTGCGCGTCGTTCGCGGTGGTGTAGCCGCGGAACGTGCCGCGCCAGGAGCCGAGCTCGTTGTCGATGCCGATAAGGCCGGCGACCACGGACCCCTGGCTGTCGAGGTACCTGTCGTCGTTCCAGATGGCCCAGGACTCTCCGCTGAGGCGTGGGTCACCCGTGTCGATGGTCCCGCCGAAGCCGTAGTCCCGAACGAGCATCCGATCCTCCTCGAAGAAATAGGGCGTCGGATCGGTCACGACCGGATACGGCATGGTGCCGCTCAGGAGCGCGCTCTCGGTCGTGACCGGAGCATCCGACTGGGCCACCGTCACGGCGGCGATGCCGCCGAGCAGGCCAAGGATGAGCGCTCCCGCCATCGAGAGTCGTACGGTACGCATGGCGTCTTCCCCCTGTTCGTCAGCGGGTCGGGTTCGCCAGTGGCTCGGCACGACCCAGGCGGCCAACGTACGCGAGTCGTGCCTCGCAGCCTCCCGCTACCTGGATGGGACATCGGACCGGCCCCGGCTTTCCGAAAACAGTCAGTGAGCCGATCGAGATGGATCGGGAAAGCCGGACGCTTGAGCGTGACCCATACCATAGAGAGGACCGCGACCAGCGCGGCCCCGTGGTCGGATGCGAAGACCTCCGGCCCGATGGATGGGGGCATGGACCAGGACTTGGTTGTCCGGGCGCAGCACGGCGACCAGCGGGCCTTCGAGGCCCTGGCGCTTGCCGACAGCCCTCGCCTGCACCGCGTGGCCTACGGCATCCTGCGTGACTCCGAGTCGGCCGAGGACGCGACCCAGCGAGCCCTCGTCGACATCTGGCGCGACATCGGCCGCCTCCGCGATCCGGCCAGGTACGAGGCCTGGTCGTACCGGCTCCTCGTCCATGCCTGCTACCGGGAGGCCCGGCAACGGCGTGACCTGCCATGCATCACGGACGTCGCCGACGTGCAGGCGCCCGCTGCGGCCGGCGCCTTCCGCCAGGTCGACGACCGCGACCAGCTGGAACGCGGGTTCCGACAGCTTTCGGTGGAGCATCGGACGGTCATCGTGCTGCGCTGCCTCCTCGACCTGCCGATGGAGCAGGTGGCCGAGGCGCTCGGCGTCGCGCCCGGCACCGTCGGCTCCCGGCTCCACCGTGCGCTCCGAGCCATGCGAGCGGCCCTGGAGGCCGACGAGCGGACCACGACGAGCCACGGACTGCAGCGCGAGGCGGTCAGATGAACGACGAACAGCTGCTGCACGACCTCGGTTCATGGCTGAAGGACACGGACACCGCCCATCCCGACGCCGAACGCATAACGGCGCGGGCGATGAGCCAGGTGCCACAGGTCCGCCAGCGCGGACGCTGGTGGCCGTTGCCGGCGCTCGATCGCGGGAGCCCGCCTGCGCCTGCCTCGGGGTCGACGGTGTTCTCCGCACTGCGGTTCGTGGCCGCGGGCATCATCATCGGGCTGTTCGGCGGCTTCCTGCTCGCCAGCGTCCTCACCACGCCGCCGATGGAGCAGGCCCCAGCTGCGGCGACCGACTCACCCGTCCCCGTGACGACCGAGGAGCTGCTCTCGACCGCGGCGACCGAGGAGATCGAACCCGGGCTCCTGCGGGTCGTCGACGATGGCATCCGGGACCTCGCCACGGCCGACACCATCAGCCTCGTCAGTGGGCGGGACGGCAGCATCTGGCTGCTGTCGGAAGACCACCTCCTCCGAGTCGGCGCCGACGGGACGTATGGGTGGCCATCGGAGCTGGCCGGGCCTGTGAGCGAGTTCGAGGTCGCCCCCGACGGCACTGTCTGGATCGTGGGCGCGGGCGAGGACGGCGTCTCGACGCTTTGGTCCTTCGAGGGCGCACGGTGGACCCGCCACGGGCCGACCTCGGATACCCGCGCCATCGAGATCGCCGACGACGGCACGATCTGGGCCTTCTGGCAGGACCAGGGGTCGGAGACGGTCAGCCTCGGCTACCTCGCCGGCGACGAGCGGCACCCCATCGGGGAGTGGCAGGAGGGTCGGGTGCACGGCGGACACCTCTACCTGTCCGGGTCGGACGACGTCTGGATCGCCGGAGCCCCGGCGCACCGGGAGGGCAAGCCCGAGCTCTATCGCCTCGTCGATGGGACCCTGCAGCAGGAGTACGCAGCTACCGTCGTGGCCGCCGACGTGGGCGCAGATGGTACGGCCTGGTTCGTCTCGCTCGACGAGCTCGTCCGACTGGACGCGGCCGCCGGGGATGCCGAGCCCGAGTCGTGGGCGCTGCCCGGATCGATGACCGCCGAGTGGGGCAGCATGCCGTGGTGGACGTTCCTGCCCGGCGATGCCTTCAGGGCCGCGCCCAACGGCAGCGTCTGGTTCGCGCTGCGGGCCGAGTCCGGGCCGCCCGTCCCGGAGGTGGCCTGTGGCGGGATCGCGGGCTTCGACGGCACGACATGGCTGGGCCCGTTCCTGCCGGACCGGTGTGTCGAGTCCATCCAGCTGGCCGCCGACGGCTCGGTCTGGCTGCTGGCCCGCGACGCGGAGCATGCCGATGACCTCGTCGATCTCTTCGTCATCGACCCGGAGGCCGCGGCCGCCGCTTGACCGGCCGGGGCCCAGTGCTCAGGAGCCGACGAGACCCTCGAAGAGCATCATGGCCCGGACGTCTCCCGGTGCCGCGTCGGGATGGTCGGACTGGGCGTTGAAGGTGTAGGCGATCGCGTGGATCTCACCGCTCGCACCCTCGAAGACGCCGGTCCCCCCGGTGATGATGGTCGTGCCCCAGCAGCTGTAGAAGCCACCGGGCTCCGGGACGTCATCAGGGATGCAGTCGCCGCTTGCGGTCCCGGCCAGGGTGTCACCGCTCTCGAAGGTGTAGGTGATGGTACCGAGCTGGACGTTGTCGAGCGTGTCGGTCGGGACGTAGCAGTTCACCTGCCTGATGGTGATCGCGCCGAGCTGTGGCGACTCGCCGTAGGCCGTCACCTCGCTGGTCATGCCGATGTCGCAGCCGAGTGGGTTGTCCTCGTTGGGGTGGAGGTAGCCCTCCGCCTCGCCGGAGAAGTACTGCCGAGCGTCGTCGGCGCCCTCCTGGCCCAGCCCGACGCTCGACGCGCCGAGCAGCAGGATCGCAGTGGCCGTGCCGGTCGCCACCAGCCTGATCGCTCGCATGCAGTTCCCCCTCGATGCAGGCGGGTCGGGTTCGCCAGTGGCTCCCCGCGGCCCAGGCGGCCATCTTCAACGGGCCGCGCGTCGATGCCTCCCGCTACGGCGATTCTCTCGCGGGTGTCCATTGCGATCCGGAACGCCATGGATCGCGGGTCTTGTCTGGTCGTCGCCGCCATGGCGAGCGCCTGATGCCGTCCCTGCCTCGGTCGGCGGCGGATTCGATCGTCGATGCCGGGAGTGCCTCGACCGGCCGCTACCAGATGCCAGATGAAGCCCCGGGGGGCTCGATCGGGGGTGCCGGCCGGCGCTCATGCCGCGGGACCTCGATCGACCAACGGCCCGGTCGACCGAGTCACCGGGGGCAGGACCGAGGCGAGGGCACGGGGAACGAGAGACGCCTCGCGCCCGTACCACAGCCGACCCCGCCGGTCATCGAGCGGCCACGGCGGCCGTGCCGCATGTGACTCCAGGGTGAGGCGCGCATGATGCGGCCATGGACCGAGATCGGACCCTGCCCGAGCGACCGGCACGCCGGACGTTCAGCGCCGAGTACAAGCAATGCATCCTCGATGAGTACGAGGCCGCCACCGAGGAGGGCGCTATCCTGCGCCGGGAGGGTCTCTGTACCTCGCACATCACCGAGTGGCGCCGGGCCCGTGACGCGGGCGCCCTCGCCGGCCTGGCGCCGAGGCCGAGACCCCGCGCCAAGTCACCCGAGCAGCGCGAGCTGGTCCGCCAGCGGCGTCGTGCCGAGCGGGCCGAGGCCGAGCTGGCCAAGGCCCGCCTGGTCATCGACATCCAAGGAAAAGCATCGGAGCTCTTGGAGCGGCTGCTGGCCGAGAGCGACGAGGACGAGAAGCAGTCGCGGTGATCGACGCCGCGTTCGAGACGCTGGAGCCGCTGGTGGGTACGTCGGGAGCGTGCGCCGCAGAGCATCGCGCGACCGTGTGTCTCATCGCGCTTGACAGGTTCCGTCGCTGCAGCCTTGTGGGACACCATAACTGGACGTGATCCGCTCCGGGGTCTGAGCACGGTGCCACTGCGCTCAGGCGTTTCGGCCTTCCAAGCTGGATGTCGCGGGTTCGAATCCCGTCTCCCGCTCCACCCCCTGTTGTATCTGGGTGGGAATCCATGCCGCGTGAGCTGGCACGACGGCCGAGCAGTCTCGGTCCATGCCACGCACGAAGGCCGATCCCACCGTCGTCCGACCACCATGTCCCGAGCACCCCGGCAGCCGGGTCCGACTGGACGGCTATCGAAACTGCCGCTGGAGCCCAGCGCATCGGCGACCGAGATATCGGTGTGTGACCGTGCCGGGCACCCGCGGCCACTCGTTCAGCCTGCCCGTCGCGGTGCGCCAGCCGACCGAGGAGCATCCCGACTCGGGCGCGGGATGCCCGACGTGCGACCGCCTGTATGGCCGCGACGAGGGGGTGCCGACCGGCCGTGGCTTCGTGTTCGGACACGCCGAGATCGCCCGCCTCTTCCTGCGGGTCGGCGAGGGCATGAGCCTGCGCGCCGCGAGCCAGGATCTGCGCGCCGCGGTCCTCCGCTCGGACGGCCCCGACACTAGCCGCCAGGCGAACCTCGCGGTCGACTACCTCGACGCCTTCGCGCCGGCCATCGTGGACGCCCTCCACCCGACGGCCTGGCCGCGGGTCGTCGTCCTCGACTCGCGGACCCTCTTCACGCGGAGCTATCGGGCCAGCCGGGCCGCTGGCGACGGCGGACCCGACGAGGCCTGGGTCGCGGAGCAGAAGGCGGGCACGATCCTCGTCGCGCTCGACGGCACGAGCGTCCGTCCGCGACCCTGCCTCATGCGCGTCGCGGGAGCCAAGGACACCGAGAGCTGGAAGGCGTTGTTCGCCACCCTCACCGGCCGGCCCGACGTGGTCGTGGCCGATCTCGATGCGGCCATCGCCCGCGCCGTGCGGGAGACCTGGCCGGCCGCGATCCTCGTGCCCTCGCGCCATCATCTCGCAGCGCTCATGCGCGAGCGGGCCCTCGCCGACGGCGTGCCCGCACGGGCCCGGACCGAGACGCCGCTCCCGCTCCCCCGACCCCTGCCCTGGACCGGCGAGCGCACGAAGCGCTGGATCGAGCATCCGCTCCACGCGGCGATGCTCGGTGCCCTGCGCGGGCCCGAGGCGTGGGCCGCCTTCGAGGCGCTCGTCGAGCGCCATGTGCCACCCGACCGACTGGCGCTGCGAGGCTGGATGGCCACGAACGAGCCGCTCGTCCGCCGCGGCTGGGAGATCGCCGCCCGACATCCCGACCTCCCCCGCTCGACGGGTTCGCTCGAGGGCGCCATCGGGGAGTGGCTGGCGCCCATCGCCCGGCGCGCCGGGCGCTGGCAGAACGCGCGGCGGCTCGATCTCGTGCTGGCGCTCATGACCCTGCGCGCGCGGGGCGAGGCGCGAGAGGCGCGCTATGCCCGCATCGTGCGCGATGCCTTCGCGGTCCACGGCAACCGCTCCCATGTCGCGGAGCCGGCGTCGTCATCGACCGCGCGGCCGGCGATCGGTTGGTGGCGGACATGGAAGGACCACGGCGAGCCGTCGCTGCCGCGGCTCGTGCGCGAGGCCGACCGTCGCTGGCGCCGGCGTGCCGTCGATGACCATGCCGCCCGGGTCAAGGAGCGCCTCGCCGAGCGCTACGCCACCGAGGCTGACCTGCGCACCCGGCTCGATCTGCCCACGCCGCCGTCGGGGCGACCGCGACGAGCACACGCCCGACGGGCGGGTGACTCGGTCCGGGGCCGGCGCCTGTCGGACTACCCCGAGCTCGTGGCCGAGTGGGCCTGGGACGTCAACGGCGAGCTCGATCCCACGACGCTCGCGGCGGGCTCGGCCGAGCGGGTCGCCTGGCGCTGCCTGCTCGAGCCCGCCCATGTCTGGGAGACGCGGGTCTCGAGCCGCACCGCCGGGGGCACCGGCTGCCCCTTCCACATGGGCATCCGGGTCCACCCCGCCGAGTCGCTCGCGGCCTTCTTCCCCTGGCTCGCGCAGGAGTGGCACCCCGAGCGCAACGACCTGCGGCCCGACCAGGTCACCCGGGCCTCGGCACGCAGGGTGGTCTGGCACTGCGAGTCCGGTCACGAGTGGGAGGCCGCCGTCTACCAGCGGACGCTGTCGGGCTCCGGCTGTCCCGAGTGCTATCGCCGCGAGGCCGATGTTCGTTCGAGGGCCGGGCGGGCGCGTGCCCGCCGTGCCAAGGACGAGGCCGAGGCCGAGGCCGCCAGGATCATCCGCCTCGGCGAACGCCTCTCGGGTGGCGAGGCCGGCTGAGCGGCAT
>CAVVYR010000030.1:0-11037 GCA_963752475.1 uncultured Chloroflexia bacterium
TCGAGAGGGTCGAGCGCGGCATCTACGGTCTCTCGCCCAAGGGCCAGGTAGCGCTGGATACCTATGCCGATGTGCTCGTCAGCCTGGAGGCGGCGGGCGGCGGTTCCGGGTAGATGAGCTCGGGCGTGTCGCGCTCGGTGGGGGCCTGGACGAGCTCCACGAGGCAGCCGATGTCATCGCCGTGCTCGTAGTAGGCGAAGCGACCGTCGCGCGTGCGACCGAATCCATCCCCGGTCTGCACGGCCACCCAGCCCTGCCGGCCATGTGCTCCGCGGCCGCTCGAAGTCGGGCACGTAGAAGTTGAAGTGGTGGAGCGATGGCACCCCGGCTCCTCGAGGTACTCGTGCCAGATGCTGGGGCCCTCGAGCGGCTGGATGACCTCCATGGTCAGCGAGCCCGACATGGCCAGCCCGTAGCGGATCTTGAAGCTGGCGCGGTTCGCCGCGGTAGGTCACACGGTCAGGCCCCGCCCCGACCGTGTAGATCCTCCACGGTCCGATGCCCAGCAGCGACCAGTACGCGCGGATCGATGCCTCGACGTCCGGCACCACCAGCCGCGAGCTGGCCGACCGGGACTCCGAACCTGGAGCCACCCGGCAGCGGCGCCTCAGAGCTCTCGAGTCGCTGACATCGGCCCTTCGACACTCCTTCGTCGTTGACGCCGACGACAGACATCCATTCTACTGTAACGTTGTTACCAGCAGACGTCGAACCACGACTAGCCGGGGGTCGTCATGTTCCAGGAGTCTGTTCTCGCTCGACGGGCAAGGTCGCGCTGATCACGGGCGGTTCCGGGGCCATCGGCGCAGGGCGCGGCGCCGAGGTCTTCCTCGAGCTGGGAGCGAAGGTCATCCTCGCCGGCAGGACCGAGGAGCATCTGTCCGAGCGCCCGGTCGGCGCTGCCGGCCGACGCCGAGGTGATCACCGTGCTCGGCGATGCGCGCGACTCCGCCCACGTGGACGAGCTGGTCGGACGTGGCGCGAGTCGAACGGCGGCGTGGACATCCTCGTCAACAGCGTGGGCACGAACCGGCGCAAGCCCATCCTCGAGGCGACCCCGGAGGACCTGGAGTTCCTGTGGCAGGTGAACATGGCCAGCGTCTGGGCCGTGACGCAGGCGCTCGTGCCCCAGATGGTCGAGAAGGGCTACGGCAAGATCATCAACATGTGCTCGATCGGATCGCTCGTCGGCCTCGAGTACAAGACCATGTACGCCATCACCAAGGGTGCGCTGGCCCAGCACACGCGCAGCGCCGGGCTCGAGCTCGCGCAGTACGGCATCCGAGTCAACGCCCTCGCACCGGGGTATGTCGACACGCCGATGACGCATGCGTGGATCCACTCGGAGCGCGAGGCCGAGTACCTGGCCAAGATCCCCCTGGGCAAGTACGCCGAGGTGTCGGACCTCCAGGGTGCCTTCGCCTTCCTGGCCTCACGAGCCTCCGACCACATCACCGGGCAGATCCTGGTGATCGACGGTGGCGAGACCGATCTGGTGAACGAGCTGCCGCACGCGCAGCGACCGGAGAGATGACATGACACAGTAGCCGCGGAGATCCACCCTCGCCGCGATGCTCGCGGACCGGCGTCGTCGCCGTGGTCCGGGTCGATGACCCGACCGGCCTCATCGCCCTCGCGGACGCCCTGCGCAGCGGCGGGGTGATGCACACCGAGATCACCATGACCGTGCCCGGTGCCATCGGCGCCATCGAGGCCACGGTGCGCGAGCTGGGCGATGAGGTCTTCATCGGGGCCGGGACCGTGCTCGACGCCACGACCGCCCGGCTGGCCATCAGCGCCGGCGCCTCGTTCATCGTCGCGCCCAACCTCGACCTCGAGGTCGTCGCCATGGCCCATCGCTACGGCGTGATGGTCATCCCCGGCTGCCTCACGCCCACCGAGATCGCCGCGGCCTGGTCGGCCGGAGCGGACATCGTGAAGCTGTTCCCGGGCCGGGTGGCCACGCCCGGCTACTTCGCCGACCTGCGCGGGCCGTTCCCGCAGGTGCAAGCTCATGCCCACGGGCAACGTCGACCTCGAGACGCGCCCGAGTACATCAAGGCCGGCGCGGTCGCGGTCGGCGTGGGCAAGGCCTTGGTCGACCCGGACGCGTTGCGTGAGGACGCGTGGGCGGACATCACCGAGAACGCTCGCAGCTTCCGGGCGATCGTCGACGAGGCTCGGGAGGCCTGACCATGAACCCCGCACCACATCGCGTCATCGCCTTCGGGGAGCTGCTGATGCGGCTCGAGCCGCGCGGCCACCAGCGCATCGTCCAGGCCGAGCGAGTTCGAGGTCGGCTACACCGGAGGGAGGCCAACGCGGCCGCACTCCTGGCCTGCGCTGGGCGTGGACTGCGGCCTGTGTCTCCAAGGTGCCCGCGACACGAGGTCGGCCAGGCGTGCGTCGACTACCTGCGGCGCTTCGGCATCGACACCACGCACATCGCCCGAGGCGGAGAGCGGCTCGGCCTGTTCTACCTCGAGACCGGCGCCTCGCAGCGCGCGTCGAAGGTCATCTACGACCGGGACCACACCTCACTGCGCGGCGCCGGGCCTGACGACTTCGATTGGGAGGCCATCCTCGAAGGTGCCGACTGGCTGCACTTCTCGGGCACCGCCCCCGCGTCGGGGCCGGCCATCGTGGACGTCCTCGAGCGGGGCTCGCGCTGGCCAAGGACCGAGGTGTCCGCGTCAGCTGCGACCTCAACTACCGGCGCAAGCTGTGGAGCCCGGCAGAGGCCGGCGAGGCGATGACCCGCCTGATGCCGTTCGTCGACGTGCTCATCGGCAACGAGGAGGACGCGACGACGGTCTTCGGCATCTCGGCCGAGGGCATCGACGTGGTCGGCGGCGAGCTCGATGTCGAGTCGTACCGCAAGGTCGCCGAACAGCTGATGGACAGGTTCGGGCTCGAGGCGGTGGCGACGACCCTGCGCACCAGCATCTCGGCGTCGGTCAACTCGCTGGGCCGGACTCGCTCTACGACGGCACCGGCCAGTACCTCAGCCGCACCTACCAGATCGACCCCATCGTCGATCGCGTCGGCGGCGGCGATGCCTTCTCCGGAGGGCTCATCTACGGCATGCTGGAGGGCCTCGGACCCGCAGATCTGCGTGGAGTTCGCGGTGGCGGCATCGTGCCTGAAGCACTCCATCCCCGGTGACCTCGCCTACCTCTCCCGGGCCGAGATCGAGGCACTCGTGGGCGGCGACGCCTCGGGACGGGTCCAGCGTTGAGCGGGCCGGACGCCCCGCGGACTGGTGCGAGCCGACACCGACTTGTCCCTCTGTGTAACGCTGTTACCGTAGTCCTGGCAGGCTCGGGTCACGCGGGAGGTGACATGGCTACCCTACTGGGCCACACGCTCGGGACTCCTGGATCTGACGCCGATCGAGGCTCTGGACCTGTTCGCAGCGTCCGGGCTCGACGGTGGCGAGCTGATCTGGCTGGACGACTACCGCGGCGCCATCCCCGAGAGCGACGACGGCACGGTCGCCTCGCGCGGTCAAGGCGCACGCCGACCGGCTGGGCCTGAGCATCGGCTGCCTGACGCCCTACGTGACCGAACTCAACAGCCTCGACGATGACGCTCCGGCGGACGCGAGATCGAGCGCCTCGAGCGGGCCATCCGTACGGCCCGGTCGCTTGACTGCTCCGCGCATCCGTGTCTACGGGGGAAGCTGCTCGGAGACGAGCCCGAAGCGGACGTCGCCGCGACTCCATGACCGACTCGTCGACTCGCTCGCGGCAGCTGGGACCGATGGCCGTGGACCACGGGGTCATCCTCTGCGTCGAGAACCACTTCGGCACGGTGACGGTCTCGGCCGCCGACACCGTGGCGATCGTCGAGGAGGTGGACTCGCCGGGCGTGGGCATCCTCTACGACCAGGCCAACCTCACGTTCACGCACCGCGAGGACTACCCCGAAGCCATCCGGCTCCAGGCCCCCTGGATCAGGCACGTGCACGTCAAGGACCTCGAGTTCATCCACCCCGACAGGTCCCTCAAGACCACCCAGGTCGCCAGCATCGACAAGTCGGAGCGGTCCACGCCTCGCGCATGATCGGCGACGGCATCCTCGACTGGAAGGCCATCGTCGAGGCCCTGCGCGCCATCGGCTACGACGGCACCTACTCGCTCGAGTACGAGTACCGCTGGAACCCCGAGGACCTGCCCGAGCCGGCCGTCGGCTTCCCCGAGAGCGCACGCCGGCTGCGGGCCTGTTTGAGGACACCGGCGGACCGCCGGGGCCTCCGAGGCGAGCTCACGGCCACGATGAGCCGAGGTCGCGACACGCCGGACCAGCGCACAGGGCCGTCGAGGCGAGGCGCCGGGAAGGTCGGGACCACCACCATCGGCCGCACGATGCGGAAATGCTGGAGCTGCTGGCCGGCGAGCCTCGCGGCCTTCGCGTCACCGATCTGGCCAACACGCTCGGCGCTGAACCGGGCCATCCCGCATCGCATCCTCGCGGACTCATCGAGCTCGGCTACGTCGCCCAGGACCCACGCACCGAGCGCTACCGGGTGACCTTCAAGCTGGGCAGTCTGGGCCTCCGCCAGCTCGAGACCGCGGGCACGCCGCGCTGGGCACAGGACGAGCTCGACAGGCTGGCGGCGAAGACCCGGGAGCTGGTCCGCCTGGCCGTCGTCTCGGAGGACACGCGCTGCGTTGGGTGGCCAAGGCACAGGGCTCGGCATCCGCGCTGACGCTCGACGGCGTCTCGGGAGCCCAGGTGGTGCTGCACGCCACCGCGAGCGGCAAGGCCTGGCTGTCGACCCTGCCCGAGGATGAGGCCGCCGGCGCTCCTCGACCGAGCGCGGCCTGGATCGCCCAGACCTCACATACCGAGACCGACCTGGCCCGGTGATGCGCGACATCGCCGCGGCCCGCGAGCGCGGCTACGCCTGGTCGAAGAGGAGATGGAGGTCGGTGTGAGCGCCATCGCGGTGCCCGATCGTCCCTCCTGAGGCCGTCGATGGCCGAGCCGTCGCGACGGTCAGCATCGCCGGGCCTGCCGCCCGCCTGGGCCACGACCGACTCGTCGAGCTACGCGCCGGCCCTGGCCGCGGTGGCCCGACGAACTCGGGGCCCAGTGGCACGCCTACGAGTACATGACCGCACTGTCCGGAACCAGTCGCCCCGAGCAGTGACCTCCATGATCGAATGGGAGGAGCGCGACGGGCGGCATCGGCGTCATCACGCTGGCGCGCCCACCGGTCAATGCGTTCGACGCGAGCATCGAAGCGGGAGCTCGTACGGCCTGCTGGGCGAGCTCGAGTGCGCGCACGGACATCCGGAGCATCGTCATCCGCAGCGGCCTGCCGCGTACCTTCTGTGCTGGCTCGGACCTGCAGGAGCTGGCGCGCGAGCATGATCGGCGCGGCGTGGCCCTGGAACGGACGAGGTTCGAGTTCGACATGTGGCAGCGGCTCTCGAGCCTGCCGCAGCCGTCCATCGCGGCGATCGACGGCCATGCCCTTGGGAGCGGCCTCGAGCTAGCCGTGGCCTGCGACTTCCGCATCGCAGGAGCTGGCGCGACCCTCGGTCTGCCCGAGATCCGCATCGGCGGCGCACCGGGCATCCAGGTGCTGGCCCGCCTCCCGCGTGCTCGTCGGGCTCGGCATCGGCCACGCGGATGCTTCTGACTGGGTGACACCTTCACCGCAGATGAGAGCCGCGTCGGCGGGCCTGGTCCACGAGGTCGCCCCGGACGGGAGCTGCGTTCGAGGTCGCCGAACGGTCTGGCGCAGCGGCTCGCGCGACAGCCGCGCAGCTCCGATCCGGTTCCTTAAGGCCTCCCTGTCCGCGGCGCTCGACGCGTCCGTCGAACGCGTCGCCGCGGTGGCCGAGGATGGGCGTCGAGGGACTGTTCCAGGCGCGCCGAGATGCGCGAGGGAATCGCGGCCTTCCTCGAGAAGCGCCAGCCGTCGACTTCACATCGATGAGAGCCCTGAGCCCGCTCGACGGGGCGCTCAACGGTGTCGTGCAGTGACGCTCCAAGGTCGTGGATATCACCGAAGCCGTCGCGCGCGATCGACGACGGCCAGACGGTCGCCGTCGGCGGCAGCGGCCACCTGCTCCAGGTGCCCGACGGCGTCCTCGCGGCCTGGCGCGCTCGCTACGACGAGACGGGCTCACCGGTCGGGCTGACCGTCGTCCACACCATGGGCATCGGCGACAACGCCATCCGGGGCATGGGGCGGCTGGCGCGGCCCGGTCTGGTGCGCCGCTTCATCGGCTCGCACTACGGCCACAACCCAGAGATCATGCGCATGATCGCCGACGACGAGGTCGAGGCGCTGGGCATCCCCGGCGGGACGCTCTCCCTCCTCTACCGGGAGATCGCCGGCCACCGACCCGGGCTCGTCACCAAGGTCGGGCTGGGGACCTTCGTGGACCCTCGAGTCGAGGGCGGGCGGCTGAACGCTGCGCACCAGCGGCTCGATCGCCGAGGTGATCGAGCTGGCCGGTCGAGGAGTGGCTGTTCTACCAGGCTTCCCCATCGATGTCGGGCTCATCCGTGCGACCACCGCCGACACCGACGGCAACCTGACCATGGAGGACGAGGCCGGCTTCGCCGACAACCTGGCGCTGGCCTCGGCCGTGCACAACTCCGGCGGGCTCGTCATCGCCGAGGTCAAGCGGCTGGCCGAGGCGGGTCGCTGCCACCCAAGTCGGTGCAGGTCCCGGGCATCCTGGTCGACGCCATCGTCGTCGACCCCGACCAGCACCAGACCGGGGCCACCGTCTACAGCCCCTACCTCGCAGGCTCACTGCGGGCGCCCGGCGCGACGATGCCGCGACTTGACCCGGGCCCACGCAAGCTCATCGCACGGCGAGCGGCTGACGAGTTGCGCCGGGCGACGTCGTCAACCTCGGCTACGGCGTCTCCAGTGGCGTGGCCTCGGTCCTCGCCGAGGAGGGCCACTACGACGACGTCTCGTTCAGCATCGAGCAGGGCATCGTCGGTGGCGTGCCCGGGCGTCGGGCCTCGACTCCGGGACGGCGGTGAACGCCCAGGCCTACATCGACGAAGGGTCACAGTTCGACCTCTACGACGGAGGCGCGCTCGATGTCGCCTGCGTCGCCTTCGGCGAGGTCGACGCCGTCGGCAACGTCAACGTCAGCAAGCTGGCGGGTCGGGCGGTCGGCCCAGGCGGCTTCATCAACATCACCCAGAACGCCAAGCGGGTCATCTTCTGCGGCACGTTGACCGGTGGCGGGCTGGAGGTCGACGTCGCACGCCGACCGGATCGAGATCCGTCAGCGAGGGCCGCTACGCCAAGTTCGTCGAGCGCGTCGAGCACATCACCTTCGCCGCAGCCCAGGGCGCGGCGGCCCGAGCGCGAGGTCCTCTACGTCACCGAGCGGGCCGTGTTCCGCCTGGCCGATGGCGGCCTCGAGCTGATCGAGGTCGCGCCCGGGATGGACCTGCGAGCGCGACGTCGTGGAGCGCATGGGCTTCCGACCGTCGCTGGCGGCATCGCTCGAGCACGATGGACCTGCGACTGCTGCGCGACGGGCCCATGGGCAGCGTCAGGCATGCTGAGTGACCCGGAGCCATGAAGCCACCGCGTCAACGAAGGAAGGCCGCGATGGACCGAGGCGTCCTGCGCTACGAGGACCTGCACGTCGGGCTCGAGTTCGAGAGTCCCACGCGCACCATCACCGAGAGCGACGTGATGATGTTCGCGGGACTCACCGGCGACTACTCGGAGCTGCACACCAGCGAGGCCTTCGCCAAGCAGACGCAGTACGGCCGACGTGTCGCCCACGGACTCCTCGGGCTGTCCATCGCCCACGGACTGATGTGGCCGCGGACCAACGCACTGCGCGACATCGCGGTGGCCCTGCTGGGCATCTCCGACTGGCGCTTCCGGGGCCCCATCTTCCTGGGCGACACCGTCCACGTGCGCTACCGGGTCGCCGAGATGCGCGACAGTCGCTCCAGGCCCGGCCAGGCCATCATGACCTTCGAGGTCGAGTTCCTCGACGAGACCGGCACGGTCTCCAGGAGGGCCGCAAGGCACTGCTGGTCTCCAAGACCCCGCTGGCCGCGGCCCGGCGCCGCCCGGCGACCGGTGGGCGTACGTAACAGTGTTACACTCGGCCGACCCGATGCTGCAGCTAGGAGCTACAGGCCGATGGTGACGGAGGGCACGCGGGAGGACGCTCAGGCCGCGCGTGCGCGCACGACCGAGGAGTACGAGCGTGAACGGCGGAGGCGGAAGATCCGCCGCGTGTGGCACACCACCTTGCCCGTGCTCACGTTCACCCTGTTGCTCGTGGGTTGGTGGGCCTTCGTCGAAGACTGCCGATGTGCCCGAGTACGTCATCCCCTCGCCGCTCGATGTCTTCCCGCGACTCATCACCGACTTCGACCGCATCGTCGAGGAATTGGGGACGACCATCCAGGAGATCCTGCTGGGGTTCGCCCTGGCTATCCTCCTGGCCATCCCGCTGGGCCTGCTCCTGGCCCTGAACGAGACGGCCAAGCGCGCGCTGTATCCGGCGGTCGTCTTCGTCCAGCTCATCCCCAAGATCGCCGTTGCGCCCCTCTTCCTGGTGTGGTTCGGGTTCGGCATCGAGTCGAAGGTCCTGCTGGTCTTCCTGCTGACCTATTTCCCGTTGCTGCTGGCCAGCATGGCGGGCTTCTCCATCCTCGACGACCGGGTGCTCTACCTGACCAAGTCGATGGGCGCGTCGACCTGGCAGACATTCCGCTACCTGCGCCTGCCCAGTGCCCTGCCGATCATCTTCTCCGGCCTGAAGACCTCGGCCACCATCGCCGCCACGGCCGCCATCGTGGCCGAGTTCGTGGGTGCCAACAAGGGACTCGGCTACCTGCTGCTGGAAGCCACCTCGACGCTCGATACCGAACTCATCTTCGCCATCATCCTGGTGCTCACCCTCATCGGCATCGGGCTCAACTACATCGTCGAATTCGTCGAATACATCACCACGCCCTGGACACGTTCGGCCAACGAACAGTGAGTGGTAGACACGACCAGGAAGTCCGGAAGACCCGAAGGCTCGTCCAGGGAGAGCGTCGGAGGGGATTTCCCGGTAGCAACAAGGAGGAGAGCATGCGGACCAAGAGGACGCTAGCTCTAGGAGCAGGTCTCGTCATGGCCTTGACGGCCACGGCTTCGGTGGCCGGTGGAGTCGCCGCCCAGGATGACGAGAAGCTCGACCAGGTCACGTTCCAGCTCAACTGGGTGCCTGGTGGGTTCCACGCCGGATTCGCGGTCGCCCGCGAAAAGGGCTACTACGAGGACGAGGGGCTCTTCGTGCACCTGGTGCCGGGCAACGGCTCGGGCACGACCGCCCAACTGGCGGCTGCGGGCAACGTCGACGTCGCCTATGCCGACGCGGTGCCGGTGACGCAGCTCATCGCCAAGGATGCCCCGCTGAAGGTCATCTCGACCCTGTTCCAGGGTTCGCCCATCCAGATCACCGCCATCGCCGGTACCGGCATCGAGGAGATCGGGGACCTCGCGGGCAAGTCGCTCGCGTATCCCTCCGGTGGATCGCAGGCCCCGCAGCTGCCGCTGCTCTTCGCGGCCAATGACATCGATCCCGACAGCGTGGACCTGGTGGCCTCGCCGCGACAGTCCCTCGTGCCGCAGCTGCTCGAGGGCCAGGTCGACGCCATCGTGGGCTCGATGGACTTCTTCGGCATCCAGCTTGCGGATCGCGGGGTCGAGACCGTCGACTTCCCCATGTACGACTACGGGGTGGCCACGGTCAGCACCTCGATCTTCGCCAACGAGCCGTGGCTCGAGGAGAACGCCGACATCGCCAGCGCATTCGTGCGCGCCAGCCTGCGTGGCTGGGAGGATGCCTTGGCCGAATCCCGACGCGGCCATCGAGGCCCTGACGGCGATCTTCCCCAACGCCGATGCGGAAGAGGCCAAGAAGCAGCTTGAGGCCACGGTGCCGCTGTACTGTGCCAACGGGGCCGAGTACATCGGCAAGGCCACCGAGGAGGCCTGGGCGAACCACCAGTCGGTGCTCGAGCAGGTCGAAAGCCTGCCCGTGGGCATCGACCCCACGACGTACTACACGTACGACTTCCTGCCCCCTGACAGCGAGCTCACTCCCTGCGAGCAGAGCCTGCGACGAGCGCGGGATGACGAAGGACAGGGGCCGGGAACGATGGATCGCGCGGGCACGAAGAGCGGTGGCGTACGCGTCGAGATCGACGGCGTGTCGCGCACCTTCAACGAGTTCAGCGATGACCCGTTCCTGGCCCTGTCCGAGACGCACCTGACGCTCGAGCCAGGCGAATTCGTCAGTGTGGTAGGCCCGAGCGGGTGCGGCAAGTCCACGCTCATGCTCATCTCGGCGGGCCTGCTCGCACCCACCACCGGTCAGGTCCGTGTCGACGGCGAGGTGCTGACCAAGCCCATGACCGATGTCGGCATCGCCTTCCAGGACCACCTCCTACTCGATTTCCGAACGGCCAAGGAGAACGTCCTGCTCCAGGCGGACATCCGCAAGCTCGACCGTGAGGCCCTGGGCAGGCGCACCGATGAGCTGTTCGAGCAGCTCGGCCTCGACGACGCCGCGGGCAAGTACCCGCGCCAGCTCTCCGGAGGCATGCGCCAACGCGTCTCACTGGCCCGCACGGTCGTGCATCGCCCGTCCATGCTCATGCTCGACGAGCCCTTCGGCGCCCTCGACGCGCTGACCCGCCTGCAGGTCCGCCACGACCTGGAGCAGCTCTGGCTGCGTGATCGACCGACCGTGCTGTTCGTCACCCACTCGGTCGAAGAGGCCGTAGGCCTGTCCGACCGAATCGTCGTGTTCTCGGTCTCCCCGGGCCAGGTCGTGGACGAGATCACCGTCGATCTGCCCCGGCCACGCCCGCTCGCGCTTGGCGACACCCCCGAGTACGCGTCCTACGCGGACCGGGTCTTCGAGCACTTCGAGTCCATGGGCGTGTTGAGCCAAGGCGGAGGGTTCAGGCGCGCCGAACCGATGACAGAGGGCCGGAGCGCGCGCTAGCAAGAAGGGCAGTCCCCGGGTG
>CAVVYR010000031.1:0-79367 GCA_963752475.1 uncultured Chloroflexia bacterium
CCGACCGTCTCGCTCGAACGTGGGGTCCAGCGGACCGAGGGTCTGCGATGGAAGTTCCTGGCCAACGCCTCCGACCCTCGCGTGGACGGCACGCTCTCGATGCTGGGTGAGACGCGATACCAGTTCCCCGGCTCCGTCACCATCACCTCCGGTCCGGTGGAACTGGTGAACGACGATGGCCGCTGGTCCGGGGAGTGGGGGTGGTGGCGAACGCGAACGCACGATGGGCTGGAAGGTCCTCGGGTTCCTTGAGGGCGAGGGCGGATACGACGGACTCGCGTACCTCATCCACGTCGAGCAGGACCTGTACGACACGAACGAGCTCGAGACCCATGGGGTCATCTACGTAGGCGATATCCCAGGCACGACGGACGAGGAGCCCCTCGCCGAGTAACCCCATTGTGAGACTGGTGTCCTCCCCATCGCGGGGGCCCAGACTGGCGGCGACAGTGGACAGGCATGACCCGTAATCCCACTGGCTCTCGCAGCATGGCTTCGGGATGCCCTCGCGGGGATCTGTCTGCCCGTTCGCTGTCGACGCCGGCCTGGGACGCCGAGGCGTTGGCCTGATCAGAAGCCTGTCCACCCCGCAGGGGTGTGACCCATCACAGTCCTGCCAGCCCGGATGTCATGGCCCAGCCCGACGCCGACCACGGTCACCACACCGTCTCACAGGAGGGCAACCATGACCATGCTCGCAGAGCGGATCGACGCCGTCATCGGGGTCGACACGCACAAGGCCTCGCACACCGCCGCGGTCGTGACACCGACCGGCGGTGCCACCGCTCACCTGACGGTGCCCTCGGACGCCGTCGGCGCCAAGCGCGTCCTGGCCTTCGCTCGCCGTCACGCCCCTGCCCGACGGGTCTGGGCGATCGAGGGCACGGGCAGCTTCGGTGCCGGGCTCACGACCTATCTGCTCGAGCAGGGCGAGTGGGTCGTCGAGATCGACCGCCCCAGGCGACCGGCCCGCCGCAACGGCGCCAAGAGCGACGAGCTCGACGCGATCCGCGCTGCCCGCGAGGCGCTCTCGCGCGAGCACCTCGCGCAGCCACGGCGTCGGGGCAGCCGCGAGGCGCTGCGCGTGCTGCTCGTGACACGCGAGGGCTGCGGTGGTCGAGCGGACACGGGCGGTCTCCGCGCTCCAGGCGCTCGTCGTCAATGCGCCCGAGCAGCTCCGCGATCGGCTGCGCCACCTGGGTACCCGCGAGCTGGTCCTCCGGTGCGCGCGGCTGCGCAGCGGTCCCACACGGTCGCTCGAGCACCGCGCGACGATCGCGGCACTGCGCTCCACAGCGCGGCGGGCCCTCGTCTGCGAGGCCGAGGCGACCGACCTGGAGTCGGCGCTCGAGGACATCGTGAAGCAGGAGCGACCCGAGCTCCTCGCCGAGCCCGGCGTCGGGGTCATCACCGCAGCGCCCATCCTCAACGCCTGGTCCCATGCCGGACGCATCCGCTCCGAGGCGGCCTTCGCGATGCTCGCGGGCGTGGCGCCCATCCCCGCCTCATCGGGCCAGACCGTCCGTCACCGACTCAACCGTGCCGGCGACCGTCAGCTGAACCGGGCCCTCCACACCATCGTCCTCTCGCGGCTCCAGCACGATGCCGAGACCCGCGCCTATGCCGCGCGTCGGCGGGCAGAGGGCCGGAGCGACCGAGAGATCAGGCGTTGCCTCAAGCGCTTCGTCGCACGGCGGCTCTTCCGGCTCCTGGAGGGCTCCGCCCAAGCGGCTTGACAGACATAGAAGCATCCGCGCCGCCTCGGCTGCCTGCGGCGCTGAAGAAAGTCGGAGGATGTTCGCGGCGACCAACCAGTCCCCGCGCTCAGCGCCGCAAGCCAGATCATCCACGCCGTCGTTGCCCCGACACCATCGACCACTGGTCGTCTGCGGTCGGGGATCGCGTCGGGCGGTTCCTGCACGCTGACAACAGCGCCGCGAGCCAGATCCGGCACAGGGATAGACACCGACACGACGGTGCATGTCCTCCTGCGTGACCGTGAGCGGCACCCACCCGGACATCACGACGGTGCCGCGAAACAACGCCACTACCGCACGCGCATCCATCACCCTCGAAGGCCCAGTGGCCTTGTCGTCAGGCGGACAATGGTTGCCAGCGGGAGGCGATGAGGCACGGCCCACACCCTGGCCGCCTGGACCGCGCCGAGCCACTGGCGGACCCGGCCCGCGCATGGGAGGGGTTGTCATGCGTACGCTGCGACTGTCGCTGGTCGGGACGGTCATGTTGGCGCTGTTCGGCGGGCTCGGGGGCGTGGCAGCAGGGCAGGACCTCGAGGATGCGCCCGTATGGGTGAAGCTCCTCACCCGGGGAGATCTGCGGCTCGAGGGGATGGCCGTCATCGCCCAGCCAGGGTTGGGTTTCACGCAGTCGATCCGCGACCTCCCGGGCGCCTGGGACAGCACCTACAGCGATCCCCGCCTGGACGGGACCCAGCACCTGATCCACAACGAGGACTGCTCCGCAGACGGCATCTGCGTCGCCTGGGGGGCCGTGGACATCGAGGGTCCCGAGGGCACGACGTGGACCCGCTGGTACCACGAGATCGACGATGACGACACCGACGGGGTGGACGACGCGAGCTGGCACTTCGTCCTCACCGGCACAGGACCCAACGAGGGGCTCACGGCCATCCTGTTCTCGCTGGGCGTGTGGGAGCAGTTCCCCAACGAATACGGGGTCATCTACCGGGGCGACCCGCCGCCTGCCTCGGAGGAGCTGTTGACCGCCGAGTAACCCCATCCCGCCGCCTCGGCTGCCTGCGATGGTCGCGGCCCTGCTTGGCACCTCGCCGGCCAGGGCCACGCCCATCGCCGCGAACCGGATCCACATACCCGTAGACACCGACACGCTGGACGCCTGCCCGCGTTGGGCCTGGGCGGACACCATGACGGTGTGCTGGAACAGCGCCCTCGGACCTGAGGACAGCGGCCTCTGACCCTGAGAACAGCAGCCCGACTGCACGCGCATCTACCACCGTCGAACGCCCAGTGGCCTTGTCGCGAGGCGGACAATGGTTCGTAGCGGGAGGCCTGACGCGCGGCCCCAGCAGTGGCCGCCTGGACCGCGCCGAGCCACTGGCGAACCCGACCCGCGCATGTTCAGGGGGAAAGTCATGCGTACGTTGCGGCTGTCCCTGGCAGGGACGGTCATCCTGGCGCTGCTCGGTGGACTGGGTGGCGCGGCGCTGGCGCAGGACGAAGCGAGCGAGCCGACGACACCAGCGTTCTTCGAGCGGGTCGAAGAGACAGGGGACGACGACACTGGGGCATCGTGCACCACGGACCCGCGCTTCAGCGGGACGATGGTGGAAGATGAGCCCGCCATCTTCAGCGAGACACCGGTCGCGCCCGAAGCACCTGGCATCCACGCGATCGGCCACGGCTATGACCACGTCGGGTGGGGGCTGTCACGCCTCGAGAACGACGAGGGCGCCTGGCAGGGCTGGCACGGCGGCTTCTCGTGGATGAACGGGGCCCCGTGGCACGAGCAGATGTGGTTCGTCGGCGAGGGCGCGTACGACGGGTTGAGTGCCGTCGTCGCCAGTCGCTGCGAGCAACTCCCCTGCGGGGAGGGCGACACGTTCCTCTACGGAGTCATCTACGAGGGCGACGTGCCACCGATCGGGCCGCCCGTCGAGTGACCCCATCGCGCCGCCTCGGCTGCCAAGAAGAGGCCCGTCCCCGCTGAGGGGCGGGCCTCTTCTTGTGTCGGAGAACGTTCGCGGCGATGAACCAGCCCACGATGCGTCTACGAGCCGACCGGGCCCCACGCTCAGCCCCCACCATGCCGGGAGCCACAGATACAGGGATGGACCCCGACAGACCTCCATCCTGAGCATCGGGAGGCGGTCCTGAGCCCCGGCCTTGAGGCACGGCTGTGCCCTGAGAACGGCCACTCCGACACGCTGAACAGCGGCGCCACCGCACGCGCACCCGACCACTTGCCCCGACGGCTACCATTTAGAACAGACGGTCACTCCGCTGTGCGGAGGCCGAGATGCGCGGAGTAGACCGTGAACGGGTCACACGACTACAGGGCGCTCGAACGCGAGTTCGTCAGCTCCCAGATCAGCCTGCGTGAGCTATGTCGCAAGCACGGCATCAGCGCCCACTCTCTCGTCACCGTCCAGGCCAAGAAGGGCAAGTGGGCCGAGAAGCGCGAGCAGTACGAGGCCAAGGAGTCGGAGGCCTTCATGTCGCGCTACGCGGCCCGACAGGCTGACCGTCTGGCCGACCTCCACGACAAGATCCTCGACGCCATCGAAGAGGCCCTCGACGAGTTCTGCGAAGACATGGCGGCGACCGAGAAGAGGCGCATCGACGGTGAGTGGGTAGAGGTGCCCGCCATGCGGCTGATGCCGAAGGATGTCGCCATCCTGCTCGACCGGCTCGAGGTGCTGTTCGACACGCCGTCCCGCATCAGCGAAGGCCGCGACCTAACCGCCAGGTCGGAGCTGCCCATCGACGCCCTCAACCGGATCGTGGAGCTGACACGGGGGAGGGCAGCGCCACCGACATCAACGCTGCCGCGAACGCGGCGGCTGGACGACTGAGCAACCCGGAGGTTGGTGGACTCGGCAGACACCCGCTCCCGCTCCACGCACGCCGCCGGTCCGTTCGGCCCTTGACCCGCTGAGCGGGCTGTTGACGATAGGTCGCGACTCACGGAGTTGGCCGTGGCGTGCCTAGGCGTCACCCACCCGTCGCAGACGGAGAGCGTGCCCAGTGCTTCCACTTGCCGACCAGTGGTATCGAAGGCTGCTCGCCTTGGCCCTGGCGTTGGGCGTCGCCGGTGGTCTGTTCGCGCTGGCGTACTCCGGGCTGACGACAACGGGCATCGGCTTCTTCTTTGGCGAGCCGACCTCCGAGCTGTTCTCGGGACAGTGGTGGTGGATTCCGCTCGTGGCGATCGGCGCCCTGATCGTCGTGGCCATGCGCCAGCGCACCGGGCTGAGCGGCAAGGTCCCCGGAGGCATCGCGCTCGTGCGGGTCGGATGGGTCGAACCATCCACCGCCGTGCCGGTGATCGCGGTGTCGGTGGTGTCGCTCGATCTTCGGCGCGAGCCTGGGTCCCTCGCTCGGCATCATCGTCTTCGGCGGTGGCCTGGGTGCCTGGCTGGTGTCACGTCGCCCGGAAGCCGACGAGGCCGAGCGGCAGGAGAACTCGCTGGCGGGCATGGCCGGGGGCCTCGGTGCGGTCTTCTCAGGCCCGCTGTTCGCCAGCGTGATGGACACCGAGCTGTCCCCGCGCCCGAAGCGCGACTATGTCTCCTCCTTCGTCCCCCGGTTCCTCGCCGCTGTGGTCGGTTACCTCATCTTCTTCGGGGTGACGAGCCAGGTGATGCTCGGTTCGTATGCCATCCCCGACTACACATTCGAGTGGGTGCACATCCTCTATGCGCCGCTCCTGGGCCTGCTCGCCGCTGCCACGCTGGTGGTCTTCGTGGTCATCGACAAGGCCATCGGCCTTGCCGCTCAGTACAGCCGAACCCGTATCTGACCGCCCTCGCGTTCGGGGCGCTCATCGGGTTCATCGCCTTCGCGGTGCCCCTCGCAGCCGCCGGGGGAGCTCGCAGCTCGTCCATGTGACCGAGAACCTGGGGGCGCTCGGGGTCGGACTGCTCATCGTGGTGGTGCTTGCAAAGATGGCTGCTGTCAGCCTCAGCAACAAAGCCGGCTTCCTGGGCGGACAGGTGTTCCCGATGCTCTTCATCGGCGGGACGGTCGGAGCCATCATCAGCGCCGTCGTCCCTGAGATCCCGGTTTCGCTGGCGGTAGGGGTCATGATCGCGGCGGTGCCCGGAGCGATCATCGGTGCACCCGTGACCTTCATCATCCTCGGCGTCGGGACCGTGGGGCTGGGCATCGCGTCGGTGGCCCCCATGGGAATCGCGATCATCACCGCTCAGCTTGCCGTATCAGCGTTTCGTCTCCGCAGGGCGCACGACAGCATGTAGCTCACCGCGCCCGTGGTCGATGCGATGGCCCACGAGCCGGGAGCATCGAGTTCCTGCCCGCCGAGGAGTAGGTCGCGGCTGCCGTCGGAACTCATCCACTCCGCACTGGTGGACGCGGTGGACATGTCCAGTGGGCAGTCCACTCAACACATACACCGCGCTCACCCGACCTCGAGGTAGTAGTCCAGCACGCTGCGTTGCTGTTGGGGGCTCGAGCCCGTCCGGGGGCGCCATTACAACAGCACGCACCGGGTAGTCCTGGAAGAAGGGCCTGGCCTCGGGTCGCACGCTCATGCTCACGACCTCGCGGTCGGAGACGACCACCCGCTCCACGATGTGCCGGATGATGGCCTGCTGGTGCTCGGGCGTCGTGCTTCGCACGATGTCCGCGAACGGGAGCAACGTGGCAGCCGCACGGTCGAACGCGAGGACATTGGAGTCAGCCGGCAGCGGCAACTCGGCCAGGCGTTCCTCGAGCTTCCGGCGCTCGATCCGATACTCGGCCTCCTCCAGGTGCTAGCCCTTGTCACCACGTAGGCCCCATCGTCCTCCCGGGTGATCCGCGATCTGCTCTTCCATCGCCCCGCCGGCTACATGACCTTCAAGGTCAAGCGACTCGGCGTAGTCCTCCCTTGCGAACTTGCAGGTCCGCTTCGGAGCCTGTGCCGTCCTCACTTTTCCAGCGATCCCAGGACGCGACCGGTCGGACGGATCGCTAACGTCTGTGGCGGCGACAGGTGGCTCCACGGAACGGGCGGACGGCCCGCCAATGTCGGTAGAGGCGACGGCCGAGGACGTCTGGCCGCCCAAGTCGGCCGGCGAGGCCGAGGAGCGCGATGCGGTTGCGGGATCTCGTTCCGCGGATCACGAGCGCGGCGGCCTCGGCCTTCGGGGTCTGGGTGTCCGGAGTAGAGTTGTTGCGGACGTACGATCGTCCGCGGTGGCGCTGATGCAGATCGGAGGGGACCCTTGCGCGGTCGTCGATCCACGTGGCTATGTGTGGTTGCGCTGGCACTGACACTGGTCCTTCCAGGCGCGGCGATCGGCCAGGCCGATGTGGACGCCTACCAAGCCTTCGTCAAGCACACGGACTCGGCCATGGTGAAAGGCGTCAAGGTCGTCGACAGCCTGCCCACCGATGCCACCCTCAAGCAGTACAAGAAGTGGTTCCGGCGCCTCCAGGACTGGAGCGCCAAGGAGAAGCGATGGCTCAAGAACCACCCTCCGGCCGACTGTTTCGAGGAGGAATGGGGCTACTGGGACGACTACGTCCGGCTCGTGTCAAGAGGCAGCACCATGGCTTCGCAGGGCATCAAGCGTGCTTCGCTCGATCGAGTCGGGCGCGCGAGCGAGATGATCGTGGAGGCGGGCGTCAGTTACGAGCTCTTCGTGGCGGCGGATTCCGTCGCCGCCTGCGAGGCGGCCACCTCGGTCACGGAGACTGCGACCATCGAACGGGAAGACCCATCGTCGGCGGTATCAACCGACCTCGGTTCGTTCGACGATGCGGTCGAGTTCATGGAATCCCTCGGTCTGTCCGGCGAGCGGTTCGACTCGGATCACGGAGGGGACGGGTGGGGCGGCCACTCCCTCGACCCCTTTGCCATGGCGACGGTCAGCAGCATCGATGGCGCCGTCGACTGGGTCTCCCTCACCACGAGCTTCGGCACGACGTCCGGCAGGCGTATCGCTGAGTTCAGCAAGTGGTTCACGGGCGGGAACGAGCTGGGTGAGTGGATCCACGAGAACCTCGACACGGTCATGAGCGAGAGCGATCCGATCAAGAAGGCGTTCGGCGATATCGAGGCCGAGGTCTCCGGCTCCAGCAACGAGGAGGGTGGCGGTGCCATCAGCGTCATCCTCGGCCTCCGCGACGAGGCAGAGGAAGGTGACCATGCGGAGGCCTCTCCGGCGGCGAGCCCGCCACGATCGCGAGGCGGCCTGGTCATCACTCCCGGCAGGCAGGATGAGTGATTCTCGCGACTGACGTCGGCACGGTCGAGGCGAGTTGAGGTCGGCCGTGCTGTGGTCGGCGGCACCCAGTCTGTCCTCGTGCCGCGGGCGTGGTCACTCGCCGTTGCAGTCGATCGCCTCGGTGTCGTACCGGGAGAGGCCAAGCACCTCGCCATCGGGGTGCACCATCAGCGTCCACCCGCTGGCCCATATCTCGCTCTCGTCGGTGAGATACCAGTACTCCGAGATCCACTCACAGGCGCCGCCGCTGAGGACCAAGGTCTCGCTCGGCGGCACGCCCTGGGCCTCTGGGGGCTCGACCGGATCATCGGTCAGCGTGCATGCGATCCGTTCCTCGTAGGTGCCGTCGGCGTATTCGATCCAGAGCGCGCGGTCACACCAGGCACGCATGAGCCAGGCGCCTTCCTGCTCCTCGGACACAGGCAGCTGCGAGGGGTAGCCCTCGACCACGTCCCAGGACACCGCATCATCGGGCACGCCTGGGGGTAGCTCGTCGTCGAGCAACTCGATGGTCTCGGCGATCGAGAGGTAGTCGTCGGCCGCGCGTTGATCGTCGCGGCAGTAGAGCTGGTAGCGCGTTTCGCCGTGATCGACGAGGTAGATGGTGGTCCACACACCGTGGCCCTGGTGGTCACCGTCGACCCTGACGGCGTCCCCGATCGGCAGCGGCACCGACGCGTGGTCCACCGTGCCCTCGAAGTCGGGCTGCTCGCGTCCGAACTGCTCGATCCAAGCCGCATGCTCCTCGAGGGTCAGCGGATTGCTCTCGAATGCCTCGAACCCGCAGTCGACTCCATCGTCTTCCCAGGCGACCACGAGGGTCGTGACCGGGGTCGTCTCCGTCGCGTCAGGAGGCAGCCCCATCTGGTAGGGCACCGGCTCGAGGTCGGTCCAGAAGTCGCTCGGGAAGGACACGGCAACGCCCGCGTCGGGCAGCTCGATCCGTCGGAGCTCGCCCGCTCCGCTCTCCGACGTTGCCGGCACGGCACCGCTGGGCAGCCACTCGAGGGTCTCGGCGATACCCATCCAGTCACGCGTATCGCGCTCGTGCGAGATGCAGTGCAGCTCGAGGAGGCCGTCGTGGAACCTGCTGTCGATGAGGTACTGCGAGCTGAAGCGACTCGGGGACTCCGGGTCGCTGTCAGGGAGCTGCGCGTAGACACGATAGGCTTCACCGAGTGCCAACCGGACGGGCACCGCCTCTGCGACAACGTCGGGGCCGACGCCGGTGAGGTAGGTGACCGAGGCTTCAGCGAGCCCGGCAGGCGAGAGAGTGGAGTGCGGGAAGTGCTTGATGGTGCACGACGTCCCGGCTTCGTTGATGGCGGACAGGACGTCCCAGTAGTCGAGCGCCTCGTTGCCGTCCTCGGACTCGACGTAGCGCATCTCCGCCTCCACGTCCCAGTCAGACGGGAAGGCCACGGCGATGCCGGCCTCGGGAACCTCCACTCGCCGGAGGTCGTTCTCCCCGCTTTCGGCTGCCGCTATGGTCATCATGGTCGTGGTCGCGAGCAGGCCGATGACCGGCCCACTCCAGGACGCTCGTCGCATCGACTCCCCTCCCTGCTGTCGGTCGCATCGTCCGCCCGTCGGAAGCCGGCGTCAACGGCACATGCCATCTGCCTCTTGCATCTCGGTGCGGACCAGCTGCAATCTAGGCGGGGCGCTTTGGCCGACGACGGAGCAGGCCGGGCGAGCCGTTCCCTTCGTGGGGATCGACCCTCCTGCTCGCGTGCTGTCTGGCCTCCGGCCCGGACAGGGGGGTGTCGTGGAAACCGAACATGGTCATGGGGCTGACCGGAGTCGTCGCGTCGCCGTCAGCGAGACCAAGGTGAGGCCGCCTCGGAAGCGCGTCCGCGGCCTGGTGGCTGTTTCGCTGGCGATGGCGCTCGCGGGCCTTGCCGCGCCGGTGCGTGGCGATGATTTCTCCAGGCTCCAGGGTGCCTGGGATTGCGACGAGGATGGGGCTCGTTCCAGCCTCGAGTTCCTCTCCAGCCACGCAGCTCAGCTACAACGGTCAGGTGGCAGCCATGGAACTGGCGCCGGATTCGTTCCTGGTCCAGGAGGAGTACGGCTCGGTCCTGTACTTCTATGGGTTCGAAGGAGACTCGCTGGTGATCCTCGCGCCCGACGGTTCGCTCACCTGGTGTGAGAGAGTCGGCCGCGCCGGTGTCCACACCCATGGCCTCGGGGCAGTCCTCCGATGCGGGCGACGCGAGCCCAGGTGCCCTGGTGCCGGGACCCGACTGGCCGGTCTACGAGCGGCCCGTGGGCACGATCTCCGAAGACGCTCCCTCTCCCCAGGCGCTGCTGTACAAGTTCGCTGGCCGTTGGGACCACGTGTCCCCCAACACACTGACCAACCTCTACCTGGGGCCCGACGGGACCTACGAGAGTAGCTACGAGTCCAGCTACAGCGGCGAGGACGGGGACTGGCTTGCGGCCGGCAACGAGCAGGACCGCGGGCAATGGATGATCGAAGGGTCGCTCAGGGAAGGCGTTCTGACGCTCATCGCTCCAGATGGCGACCGTGCCATGTACCGATACCAGGTGCACGTGCGGGACGGCGAGACCTACTGGAGCGAGTACTTCTTCGAGGGTGACCTGTACACGGTCGACTACATCTACCGCTGATGTCAGCCGATGACTGCCGGATGATCGGACGGAGGGGATCGATGCTTCGAATCGGACGCATTCTTGCCGTGGCTTGTGTGCTCGTACTCGCTGGTTCCATCACGGCGGTCGCCCAGGAGGCGACGGCCGAGCCTGAACTCGTCGTGGCCGGCAGCGACCACGGGGTCGACATGGCACTCGACCCGGATGGCCACCGCCACATCGTGAGCAGCGTCCTGTTCGACGCACGCACGCGGCCGGTCGGAGACCTCTGGTATGCCACCGACCGAGGCGGTGCCTGGTCGACGCAGAAGCTGCTCGAAGGCGATGGATGGGACCTCGCCTGGCACCACCCCACGATCGCCGTCGACAGCGACGGCAGCGTGCACATCGCGGTCGTCAGGGCCGCGCGCCGGCTTCGACCCGGAGGTGACCGAGGGCATCTACTACCTCACCGATGAGGGTCGCGACCCCGGCGACTTCGGCCCCCCGTCAAGGTCGCCGGGAAGGACATGACCGACCCGTCGCTCGCGGTCGTCGACGGTGTCCGCTATCTCGTCTACGACAAGTACGCCCGCCTCGGCGACCTGTCTTCGCCGGCACCCGCCATCCTCAAGACCGACCACTCCGGATCGTGGGTCGAGCACCGGCTCGCCCGGGACGGCTGGGATGCGCTTGTCCGTACCGACCCATCGGGCCGCGCGCACATCGTCTTCCAGTCCGCCTCTGCCGATGGCGGCGGCTCGGTCATGCGCTATGTGCAGGTCGATCCCGATACCGGCGAGCCCACCAAGTCGAGGCGCATCCCCGGCACGAGGACGTGTGGGCCTCGTCCGCGCTCGCCGTGGACCCGTCCGGCCAGCCGCACGTCGCCTGGGAGACGGAGAAGGACATCGCCTGGTCCCGGCTCACCGAGGATGGATGGAGCCGTCCCGAGAGGCTGGGCGTGCGGCGCTCCGACTCGATCTCCCTCGATGTCGACGCGTCCGGCCAGCCCCATGTCGTCTTCGTGGGCAAGGGGACGACGCGGCCGAGGGATCATCCACGCCCAGCGTGACGCGGGGGCCTGGCCTCAGTCGGTCATCGCAGGCGGCCGCGACTGGTCGCGCGTGACGCAGCGCGCTCGATGGCTCCGACCTCGTGGTCGCCGCGCTGGCGGGAGAGGGCCGGGAGGTCTCTGGTCACTCGGCCCGCTCTCGGCCATCGACCCGGCGGCAACGGGGGCGCACCGGCCCTTGATGACCTGCTGGCCAGCGTCACCTACAGCGGCTGTGTGCCCTTCACCCAGCAGGGCAAGCACGACCCCTTCGCCTATGGCGCACAGGCGGCCATCCAGTGCGACAGACCGGCGCGGGGTGTGGGGCAGCTGGCGCTCTTCCGCTTCCCCGACGCAGACTCGATGGCCGAGTACTGGGATTGGCGCGTCGGCCAGATCGAACCGGCGCCACCGATGCGCGACGGGGCCTGCGCTGACGGCCGCAAGGGGACAGGCGACCTGGCCGCACGGCGAGCTCGTGTGCTACCGGTCGACGGCACCGAAGGAGGCCAAGCTGCGCTGGATCGACGAGCGCACCAACACGTACGGCGTCCTCGACGCGACCGACCAGGACATCGCCCGCCTCCACGCTGTCTGGACCAAGCTGACCGAGTAGATGGGACCCACGGATCGGTTGAACGCCGCGGCCTCCTGCGTGGAGGGGCGAGCGTAGCGGGAGAAGGTATCGGCTGTTGGTGAGCACGGACCGATCCCCACGAGGCGTACTTTGAGGCTGGTAGCTTGCACCACACAGTGCCGTCGGCTGGTGAGCCGAATGCTCTCGTCCTACCGGGTCTGCCTTGGGACACTAGGCCCTGCTGCGGGTATCTGTCGGGTATGGGGGCCATGAGTGCGAGAGCCACAGAGGATCCCACCGGGCTGATCGCGTCAGCCATCGACGGCGACGAGGTCGCGTTCGCACGCATCGTGGCTGCGAACCATGAGGACATCGTGTTCACGCGGGCGCTTGCTCAGGGTCGCATGATGGTCGCACTCGCAATGGGGGGTTGGCGACGTGCGACGTCTCGCAGTCATCGTCATGTGCATGGCGCTCGCAGGAATCGCGCCTGCGGCGGCCGGAGCGGCGGGCAGGACAGTGATGGTCACGAGTCCGGAGGACGCCGGTCCCGGCACACTCAGGAGCGCGCTGGAGGACCAGCGGCCATTCGACATCATCACCTTCGACCCCGCGGTCTTCTCGCCCGAAAAACGGGGTCCGCATCCGCCTCCAGAGCCCGCTGCCCGGGCTCGGTGCCGGGGACGTGACCATCGACGGGGCGGACGCCCGGGTCGTGCTCGACGGCCGCGACATCACCGAGGACTGGACCCACGGGCTACAGCTGACGTCCGACGACAACACCATCCAGGGCCTGGAGTGTCACGCTTTCCCGGCGTGGGCATCGCGATCTCCGAGGGCAGCGGCAACCTGATCGGCGGCGACCGGAGTATCGGTGCCGGGCCCTCCGGGCAGGGCAACGTGGTGACGCGCAACTCCCACATGGGCATCGGTCTCTGGAACGGTGCGTCGGAGAACGAGGTCCGGGGCAACTTGGTCGGGGTCGGCCCGACCGGCAAGCAGGGCCAGGGCAACGGCTACGGTATCGCCATCAACGAGGGCGCTCATCACAACATCGTCGGTCCAGGGAACACCATCGCGCGCAACCACGGCGCGGCGTCGGTGTCGGCGACGCGCGACCCTCGGCAATACGATCACCCGTAACAGCATCCTTCACAACGGTGGTCAGGGCATCCGGTGGGCAGAGGCGCACGACGCCGGTCCCGCCGACGATCTCGTCTCATGACCTCGAAGCTGGGAGGCTGGCCGGCGCGACATGTCCCGGCTGCAGGGTCGAGGTGTACTCCGGACGCAGGCACCAGGGCGCGATCTTCGAGGGCACCACGACGGCCGATGAGCAGGGACATTCGCCTCGCAGGGCAGGGACTCGTTCAGGGGACCCCACCTGACGGCCACGACCACCGAGCCCCGCGGCGGCACGAGCCAGTTCTCGTTGCAGACGACTGGTTCAAAGGGCGGGCGTCTGGCCATCAGCGAGGGAACGACTTTGGCGGTCACCCAATGCGGCCCAGGTGTCGAGCGAGCTCGACGACAATCGTATGGGCGGGGAGTTCGACGGCTTCGGGGTCCCGGTCGAGACCTACGACTAGGAGGTCTATCCTCGAGGCGTCAAGCGCGTCGCGTATCATCACGGGCATCGAGCCCGAGCTGGGTGACTGGGAGCGGTCGGAGTTCGAGGTCCTCCCCGGCTCGGAGGCGGTCATCGACCGGCTGGTCGACAATGGCGTCGAGATCACGTACGTCGCTCATGTTCTGGGACAAGGCGACGTGGCCCGGCGGCGAGGGGGCACCCTGCGCGAGGTTCAGGACCAAGGGCGAGATCAAGCGATACCTCGAGTTCGTGCGGCTTCATCGTCGAGTCACTTCAAGGGCCGTGTCGACCGCTACGAGATCTGGGACGAGCCCGACATCGAAGGCTACTGCCCCAAGTACATCCGAGTCCCGGACTACGCCCGGCTGGTGAAGCGGGTCGCACCGGTGATCCGGGCCGAGCATCCCGAAGCCAAGATCGTCGTCGGTGGCGTCTCGAACACGGTTACCCTGGTACCCGAACGTGGCTGTTCGGCATCCTCGAGACCGACATCATGCCTCTCGTGGACGTGGTCCGTGGCATCCCATGTACGGGAGTCACCAGCGTACAAGCTCGAGAAGGCCTACTACGAGAACTACCCCTCGATGTGAAGCGGATCAAAGGAGCGGCCGAGGCCAACGGGTTCGCGGCGAGTACCAGGCCGACGACATCGGCTGGTCGACCCCGGGGAAGACCATGGCGCGGCCACGCCCTGGGTCTACACTGCCGGCGGTCGCGCCAAGTACTACGGACGCGAGCATCCTACTGCACCTGGGCATGGACATCGGGCGTGGGGGCACCCGACGACAAGCCGGTGATCCGTCAAGCTGGCGACGCTGATGGCCGGTGCTGAGCCGGCGGACCTGCCGGTGCAGATCCGCAGCAAGGCCAAGGATGTCGTCAGCTACACGTTCTCCACGCCCGATGGCGGCTACCTGGTCGCGCTCTGGACCAACGGCAAGGCCGCCGAGGTCGACCGCGGCACGAGGGCCACGGTCACGATCTCCGGGGTCGCCACCGAGCTGGCTACGGGCATCGACGTGCTTCACGGCTACGAGCAGCCACTGATCGTCGAGGAGGTGGAGAAGGGCATGGTCATCCGGAATCTGCTCATCAGGGACTACCCGACCCTCCTCCGAGTGGGCGCTACCGAGACCGAGGCCGTACGGGGGTAGGTACCGGCAGGCCAGCGCAGCCAGCGCCAGCTTCGTCACCATGCGCCGATAGTCCACTCGGTCGGCCGCCGCGGGACAGCCCCGGCATGCTCGGCCATCACGCGCCGATCGCGAGGGGTATCGTGCAGCCATCGCGGCGTCCCTTCACGACCGTGACGTCGACCGAGTTGAGGAGGGGCGATGGTTCGGGCCCGCGAGATCGCACCTGACGTCTTCTGCCTTGGCCCGCTCGGTCGCACGCAGACCAACGTCTACTTCGTTCGAGCGGGTGACTCATGGGTGCTGATCGATGCGGGTTGGGCGAGCGATCTGTCCCGCATCGAGGAGTCCGCCGCCGACCTCGTAGGTCATGACACCGTCCCGGCCGCCATCGTCCTCACCCACGACCATCCGGATCACGCGGGCACTGCACGCATCCTCGCCGAGCGTTGGGCATGTCGGGTGTTCGTCCACCCTGCCGAGCTGGCCATCGCCGGTGGCAGCTTCACTGCGATGTGGCGGCATGCCGGACCGCTCGACCGCTACGTCATCCTGCCGGCCATCAGTGCCCTCGGCCGCCGCCGCCGCGACACCATGCTCGAACGGAACAGCCTGGCCCCTGTCATCGAGGCGCTCGGGCCCGATGGCGCGATCCCGTACCTTCCCGGCTGGCGATGGGTACATACTCCCGGCCACACGCCTGGTCACGTCTCGTTCCTGCGACCCGACGACGGGGTACTCATCACCGGCGATGCACTCGTCACACTCCAAGTCAACACGCTCGCCGGGATGGTGCGAGGACGCGGGGGTCTGTCCGGTCCGCCCTGGTACACGACCGCCGATCCCGCGGCAGCCCGTGCATCGCTCAGGACGATCGCCGGCCTCGAGCCACGTGTCCTCGCCACCGGGCATGGACACCCTCTGACCGGCCCGGACACCGCCGACCGTATCCGTCTACTTCGCCGACGCACAATGAGTGGGTCGCCACGATGTGGTGATAGTGGGCGTGGGTAGGTCGCTGGGGGCAGGGCAACCGAACCGCCGACGAGCAGGGGACCAGTCAGCAAGGATCATCCCGTATGGCGAGGTCGAGGCCTATCTGGCTGCGACCGAGGGCTCAGCAGCGAGCACCCAGCTCGTCACGATCCCGAGGCCGATCACGGATACGGCTTCTACTCGGACCAGCCTGAGGTCGACGAACTCCCTGCATAGCTCGCTCGTCGACTTCTTCACGGACGCTCTCATCGGCTAGACAGTGGCGGGCTGATTCGTCGCAGTCGGTGGCCATGCGAGTGGAACCATCGCCGCTTGAGGTCTAGGGCCCCCGAGAAGAGTCGCGGAGGCTTGCCCTCTGTCGTAGGGGCACCCACACGACCGCGCAATGGTGGGCCGAGAGCGAGATCAGCCCTCCACGATGCGTTTCGTGGATACCCGCTCGAGGAATCCACGTACAAGCTGCGCCGTCTCCTCCGGCTGTTCGATGGCGACCGCGTGGCCGGCGCCGGCGATCTCTGCGTACTCTCCATCCGTGATGCGCAGCACCATCGCCTGGACCTGGTCCGGGCTGAACGACTTGTCTTCGGTTCCTGCAATCGCGAGAACAGGAAGTCTCACGTCCGCTAGCTGATCGGTCACGTTCCCGGCGCGGAGGACGATACCCTTCAGCGTCCGGACTGCACCGGCGCGATCGATACCACAGATGTGCTGCCGCCAGCGTTCCCGCTCTGACGCGTGCTCCTCACCGGTCAGGAAGTCATCGGAGAAGAGCGCCTTCATCGCCGTGTCCGCTAGTGGCGCCATGCCCCTGAAGCGCGCGATCGCGCCCATGACCAGGTAGCCCGGGACTTTGGCCCAACCCTCTCCCTTGGAGTTGGAGTTGAGCAGGACGAGCGACCGAAGCAACTCGGGCCGTCGCAACGCGAGCCGCAATCCCACCCAGCCACCCATCGAGGTACCGATGTAGTGGCATGGCGCTAGGCCCAGCCGTTCGATGAGCGCAGCCGCATCGTCAGTCAGCGCGTCGACGCTGTAGCCGTCGCTCGTCACCTCGCTCGCGCCCTGGCCGCGCCAGTCGAAGGCCGCGCAGCGGTAGTCATCCTCGAGACTGGCCGCTAGCCCATCGAAGGCGTGGTGGTCGAAGAGGAACCCGTGCGTCATCAACGCCGACTCCGCCCCGGACCCTCGCTCCTCGAACGCGAGCAACGCGCCGTTCACCGTGATCGTCGCCATCGCCGCTTCCCCCGTGCTTCGATGTCGGTACGTGGGCGGTCCTGCGGAGGCACCCGGGAGTATCGTAGCGCTGCAACATGCGGCCCAACACGATCTGAGTCGAAATGGAGGGCGAGCGATGGGGGAGTTGCGAGGCGCGAACGTCCTGCTGACCGGTGCATCCAGAGGCATCGGAGTGTTCATCGCCAGGGCATGCGCATTCCGGGGTGCCAACCTGGCGATCACCGACCAGGATGCCCACGCACTCGGGAAGCTGGCTGCAAGGCTGGCCGGGACGGGCACCACGGTCGTGGCCTTGCCGGCCGACCTGCGCGACCCGGGGTCACTCGACGAGCTGGTCCCGCAGGCCGAGGCAGCGCTCGGCCCGGTCGACATCCTGGTCAACAACGCCGCGGTCGCCCGGCTGGCCCCCTTCATCGAGTTCGACGACGCTGAGCTCCGGGCGATGGTCGAGGTCAACCTCATGGCACCGATGATCCTCACGCGTCGTCTGCTCCCGGGCATGATCGAGCGAGGTCGCGGGCACGTAGTGACCGTGTCTTCGCTCGAGGGCAGGAAGGGCATCCCCTTCGACGCCGCCTACTCCGGCACGAAGGCCGCGCTCGTCAGTTGGATGGAAGCCATCCATGTCGAGCTCGAGGCGACGGGCGTCAGGACCAGCATCGTCCTGCCCGGCTATGTCAGCGAGGCCGGGATCTTCGCGGACCGTGGCGCCACGGTGCCGCGACTGATGGGCGCCTGCCCTGCCTCCGATGTCGCGAGAGCGGTCGTGCGTGCGATCGAGCGAGAGAGCCAAGAGGTGATCGTCACCCCGCGACCGGTTCGGCCGCTCCTTGCCCTCAACACCATGTCACCAGTACTGGGCGACCGGATCCTCAGGATCCTGGGAGTGGTGAGGGTGCAGCGCTGGATCCTCGAGCACCAGCGAGCTGGCGGAGCAGAGCGGTGAGCGAGCTACGAGGTGCGAACGTCCTGTTGACCGGCGCCTCCAGAGGCATCGGGACGCACATCGCTCGAGCCCTGGCCTCGCGGGGCGCGAACCTGGCCCTCACGGCGCGGAACGCCGACGAACTCGAACGGCAGGCTGCAAGCCTTGCCGCATACGGGGTCAGGGCCGTGGCGTTGCCGGCCGACCTGACCGACCACGCAGCGGCAGACGGGCTCGCGGCGCGCGCCGAAGCGGCGCTGGGTCCGATCGACATCCTGGTCAGCAACGCCGGCGCAGCGACGCTATCAAGGTTCTGGGAGCTCGATGAGGCCGACCTGCGGCGCATGGTCGACGTCAACTTCGTCGCCTCCATGCTTCTGACGCGCAGGCTGCTGCCGGGCATGCTCGATCGAGGCCGAGGACACCTGGTCGCGATCGCGTCCCTCAGCGGGAGGAAGGGCCTGCCCTTCGTTGCCGTCTACAGCGGTGCGAAAGGAGCGCTCATCAACTGGTTGGAGGCGCTCCATGCCGAGCTGGAGGGTACGGGGGTCAAGACCAGCATCGTATTGCCCGGCTACGTCAGCGGAGCCGGCTTCTTCGCGGACCTCGACGCCCCGCCTCCACGCGTGCTGGGCGCGAGCCCTGTCGCGGACGTTGCGCGCGCCGTCGTGCGTGCGATCGAGTCGGAGCGACAGGAGGTGACCGTGACTCCGATGCCAATCCGACCCTTCCTCGCCCTCTGTGCGCTGTCCCCAGCCTGGGGTGACCGGGTCCCGAAGATGCTCGGGGTGATCGAGGCGCAGCGGTGGATGGCCGACCACCGGCAGACGGGCTGACGGGGGTCGAACGGTAGGCGGGCCGCGAGGTGCGCCAACGGGCTGTCGAACTATGGCGCCAAGGCGGGGGTGCAGTGCGGGACGCCGAGCATGGACATCCGACCGACGAACGGCGTTCGACGACCGGCGCTGTTCCGCTTCAAGGACACCGCCCCGCTCGATGACTAACTGGGACTTCAAGCTCAAGAAAGACTCGGGAAGCCTCTCAAGCGGAAGGATTCCGCTTGCACGGGCGGGAAGCAGGGCCTCCGGACCTGGAGCGGTGACGGTGGGCAAGGCACGTATCGCTTGCTACTTGGCCGATGGGCGGGCCAAGCTCCGTTGGACGAACGAGCGCAACAACACGTACGGCATCGTCGACGCGACGCATCGAGACATCGGTAGGCTCGCCCTAATGGTAGCTCAGCGCGATCGCCTGGTAGGCCCGTCTCGGCGGCTCGCTGCTAGCGCCACTGTCAATGTGGCCGACAGGCTGACCGTCTGGCCGAGATCGATGACAAGGCCATCGATGAGACCCTCGATGGGCTCTGCGCGGCCTGCGGGCGACGGAGAAGAGGTGCATCGACGGTGAGTGGTTAGAGGTGCCGGTCATGCGGCTCAAGCCCAAGGATGTCGCCATCCTCCTCGACCGGCTCCAGGTGCTATTCGAGCGACGCGACTCGGAATCAGCGAGGGCCGTTACCTCAGCGCCAGATCGGAGCTGCCCATCGGCGCCCTGAACCAGATCGTGGAGCTGACGCAGGGGTGGACAGCACCACCGACAGCCCCGTTGCCGCGAACGCGACGGCTCGACGACTGAGGCGGACTCGCTCCGGCCTCGCAGGCAATCGAGCTGGCGCGGATGGGGTTACTCGAAGGCTCCAGCATGTCGGGCGTGATGGGCTGGCCGGCGACGATATCCATGGCCGCGACCCGGAACAGGACATCCCGACGGTCGGTGATGGCGTCGGTCGCCTCGTCAGCCGAGACGAACGCCCCGGTGAATTCGACGCGCTGCCCGGGCGCGGCGTCGAAGAGCGCGACCATCACCTTGACCGGGTCCTCCACGAGGTAAAAGGTGTGCTCCGCGTAGAAGTTGTAGCGCTCCGGGCGCATGTCCTCGCCCCACACCTCGAACGAGAGCCGCTCACCGTCATAGTCCCAGTAGTAGGTCGCCGGAACCTTCGGCTCGCTCGGCCAGTCGAAGGTCATCTCGTATAGAGGTCCCCGTTGACCGCATACGTGCACGGCTGGGGGCTCCAGTTCTCGCCCCAGTGTTGGACACAGGTCCCGTCCGCGTTGAACTCGACCGCTTGGCCGGGGTACTCGTAGGCGACGAGCATCCCGGTCGGGAAGGTCATCGCTTCGGACTCTTCGTCCTGTGCCGCGGCCACCCCACCGAGTCCACCCCACAACGAGACGGTCACCATGCAGGCCACCAGAAGTCGCAACGTACGCATGAGGATCCCCCTTCGATACGGGCGGGCCGGGTTCGCCAATTGCTCGGCGCGGTCCTCAGCGGCGAAGGTTCGGGCCGTGTGTCATCGCCTCCCGCTACGCCTATTCTCTCGCGGGCGTCCATCGGCCTCGACGCACGACGAGTGGACAGGGTGGACATGTCCATGGACTTGTCCACTCGATACATATCCGGCTACCCGACCTCGAGGTAGTAGTCCAGCACGCTGCGTCGCTGTTGGGTCTCGAGTCCGTCCGGGGGCGCCATTGCCAAACTGGCGTGGAACGGGCGCGCCTCCGGTCGCCGCTCGATGCCAGCGATCGCCCCACCGGTCACCGCGACTTGCTCCACGAAGTGTTCGATGAGCGATGTCTGGAAGGAAGCGACCCTGACTCGACGTCAGGGTCGCTTTAGCAGTGGCGGGCTACAGGGCGTGCGTGTCCGGAGCCTGGCCGCCGACCCTGCTCGGAGTCAGGGCCGTGGTTGCCAGCTGGCCCAGGAGATCTCGGAGACCTCGTTGACCACGGTCGCCACCGGCGCCGTCGGGTCGGTCACATCCACGACGTTCATGGTCCCGTCGGGCCAGTTGCCGAAGATGTAGCGGCCGTCCGGTGACCAGCCCGAGACAACGAGCGGGATGTCGAGCTCGATGACCTCGCCCAAGGCCAGGTCGTAGAGCGTCGCCAGCGGATCGCCGGTCCAGCTCGTGAAGGCGATCATCGAGCTGTCGGGGGACCAGTACGGCTCGAACTCGTCCGCCGACCCGCCGGCGACGAGCACGTCTTCTCCTGTGGCCAGGTCCACGAGATAGAGGTCTTGTTCCTGGGGGCCGATGGTGACGGCCACGGCCGTTCCGTCGGGAGAGATGGCGATGTGCTCGAAGGATACGTCGTCGCCGGTCAGGTCGCCGATCCGCTCGACGTTCTCACCGTCGGCGTCCATGCGATAGAGGCCATAGTCAGCGCCGGTACCTGCCGGCGAGCCGCCGAAGATGATGCTCTCGCCATCCGGCGTCCACACCGGCGCCCACGCATCGAGTTCGGGATCACCGATGACCCGTGCAGGCTCGCTGCCGTCGGTGGGCGCGATCCAGATCCGCTGCCCGCAGAAGGATCCCAGGAGACAGCGAGGCTCCTCGTCAGCGGCATCGGGCCACTCGGCCCAGTACACGATCCTCGAGCCATCGGGGCTCCAGACATGGTAGCCCGGCTTGATGCCGCGAGGCGTGGGCTCGAACGGCTCCGTGATACGATGGGGTTGGAGCCGTCAGCGTCCCGGACCACGATCGTGATCGGGTCTTGCGGGTCGGTCCAGGACTCGTAGGAGAAGCGCGTCCCGTCGGGCGACCAGGCGAAGGTTCTGGCGTACTCGTCGTCGCCCGTCAGGCGGACGGGTCCGCTAGCCCCGTCGGCCGCATGCTTTGTAGATGCCGCCGTCTGTCGAGTAGGTGAGCCCGGCGGTCGGACCACCACCGTCGGAGGCATCGACGAGGCCGCTGCCGATGGCGTAGCCACCGAGGGCGCCGATGGCCAGGAGGGCGATGGTGAGCAGGACGATGGCCACGCGGGGCATGATGCCCAGTTGGGCGCGGGTTTCCATGGAGATCCACCTTTCCGTGGTGGCCCATGCGGGTCGCTGTCGCGTGCTCGCGACACCCTCGACGAATGCAGTCTCGAGGCTCTCGGGCGCCCGGGGGGCAGCGTCCGCTTCGAGCCAGTCGGTCAGGAGGCGGTCCAGGTTGACATCGGGTGCGTCGTTGACGCTCATGCCGGACCCCCTTCCTGCAATGGCAGCCGCGCGTCCGCCTCGAGCGAGGCGCGCATCTGCGTCTTGGTGCGATTGAGTCGGGACTTGACGGTGCCGACCGGCAGGCTCAGGGCCTGGGCGGTCTCGTGCATCGGCAGCCCCAGGTAGTAGTGCAGGACGATCAGCGCCCGTTGGTCGGGCTCGAGCGTGACGAAGACGCGCGCGAGCTCGTCATGGTCAGCGATCGCGTGTGCGGGGTCGGCAGCTCGGTATCGATGGGCCGAACCTGGCCTTCCGCGCGCGTGCGCCGCTTCTCCTTGCGTGCTTCGCGATAGCACGCGTTGACGAGCAGGCGTCGGATCCACGCCTCGAACTTGTCGGGGTCGCGCAGGCCCGCGAGGTCACGCCAGGCGCCGATGAGGGCCTCCTGGGTGGCGTCATGAGCCCGGTCGTCGTCCCGGAGGATGAGCCGTGCGATGGCGTAGAGCCGGTCGATCTGGCCGCGTCCCAGCTCCGTGAACGCGTCCCGATCACCCGCCATCGCCCGTTCGACGAGATCCCGCTGCATCGGGTCTCCAGTAGCGGCGGCCCACTTGGCCGCTCTCGAACCATAGGGCCCGCTCCAAGGCGTCGGGTTCCATCTTCGCCTGGAAGGGGAGCGCACGGCGCTCGCCGAGCTCGCGGCGGCCGTGGATGACGTGAGGACCGAGTCAAGAGAGTCGCGGCGTTGTTGGCTCACCGCACGCCTTGACGTTCCAGTCGGCGACCACGTCGTCGCAGGAGCGGCAAGTGCGGTCGTACGCACGGAGCGCATAGGAGGTGAGTCCGTTTCAACGATCGTCCTCGGCCAGCTGCGCGGACACCCCGTCGCGTTACACTCGGACGATGTCGTCCCTCAGCGAGCACCTCGACGCACCCCAGTTCACCGACGAGCACGGTGAGTCGCTGGGCGAGTCCCACATCGGCCGTTTCGGCGGCAATTGGGTCAGGCAGGGCGTGCCGCGCCGCAAGGCCTACCTCTTCTACGCCATCTGCCTCATCGGCGGCATCGGGCTCATCGTGACCGGAGACGGCTTGGACATCTTCGCCCTGTTCGGCGTGCTCTGCCTGGTCCTGGGCCTCGTTGGCGGCGCCGAGACCATCCGCAACAAGCCCTTCACGGCTATCTTCGGGGGTCCCGCCAAGCCCAAGGGTGACCCGCCCAAGCCCAAGGGGTAGCCGGCACGGCTATCGAGCACGGGTCCAGATGACTGCCCAGGCGCCAGCGGTCGGGGGCACGAGGTCCCTGCTCGGCGGGCCGTGTCGTCCGTCGAGTCGGGTCCTCCGGCCCTATCTCCCGACACGCGCCACGCGCATCGTCGGACGCAAGCAGAGCTGGGCAGGCCGTCAATGTGGTCATACGCGCGACGGCTCAGCACCAACGCTCCCAGCCAGAACATAGCGAGTCGGGAGGCTTGAGGATGCGCACACTGAGAACGGCGCTGGTGGGTCCATTGACCCTCGCACTCATCGTAGGGCTGGGTGGTCCGACCATCGCACAGGAGGACGACCTCGCCTCCGTGGCCACCTCCGGCACGCTCGAGCTGTCCGAGCCCATGGACGATGCCACCTCGCACGCGGAGGCGGTCGAGCACGTTCACACCTGGACGGCTGAAGACCCGCGCCTCACGGGCACCGCCACGTACTCCGGAACCTGGCACATCTACGAACCCCCGGCCGAGGACTGCGACGATCCTGAGGCCGAGGCCGGCGCCTACTACGAGATCGTCAACGACGGCGGCGGCTGGGCCTGTGCCGGGGTGCGTGCGCCGATCCCGGGTCCCGACGGCGCCACCAACGTGCACGTGCTCGCGCTCAACGGCACAGGCGGATACGAGGGCCTGTATGCCTACATCATGATCGACTGGGGCACCGATCCATTCACCTTCAGCGCGCTCATCACGCCGAACGACGTGCCCGTCGTCCCGGTGATGCAGGGCTAGTCCGACTCCACAGGGGGCGCGAAGTCGACCACCTCGGTCACCTCGTCTCGGTGATAGGGGATCGGCGTCCCGCGCATGAACCCGCGTGAAGAGGTGACGACGCAGTAGAGCTTGCCGGCCTCGAGGATGGCCACCACGACCTCGTGGCCATCCTGGCTCTCGACCTGGCCGACCTCATCCTGACGTTCGACGCCGTCGACGTGATGACTCAGCCGCCAGATCCTCCGGGGCGAAGCCGCAAAGCCGTTGTCGCGGGCGAAGCGCATCACGGCCTCGCGGTACTGCTCCGCCTGCTCGGGTGACGAAGAGCCAGGGAAGAAGAAGCTTGGTGTCTCGCCGGTCATCGGGCTACTCCAGGAAGGTCTCGCGCAGCGAGATGGTCTCTGCGTCCTTGAGGCCCAGGGCATCGCGGAAGTAGCCCTCGACCGACCCGTACTCGCGGTCCACGGTCTCGAATGACGCCCCGAGGTACTCACGGCGGGCACCGAACATGCGCTCGATGACGATGCGTTGACCGCCGCGGGCCTCGAAGTCGTCGATGGCGCCAGCGAAGAACTCACGGATGATCTCATCGCTGACGAGGTAATCCGCGTAGATCTCATCCCTGGGCACACCCAGCAGGTCGAGCAGCGCCGCCACCGCCCAGCCGGTGCGATCCTTGCCGCCGGTGCAGTGGACCAGCGAGGCGCCATCGGAAGCCGCGAGCGTGCGGAAGAAGCTGGCGTAGGCCTCCCGCGCACTACCGAGCATCACGAGGTCGTAGTAGGAATTGGCCTGGAACCGGTCCATGTCCTCCACCGTCAGCCGGGTGTCGACCCGCTCCGGCTCGCGAAGGTGAGCGATCACGGCATCGATGTCGGCTTTGGCAGCTCTCTCACCATCGGCGAACACGTCGAGGCTCACGAGCTCGGCGCCATGCGGCAGGCGGTCGGGTCGGCGCGCCTGCTCGTCGCGTCGGCGCATGTCGAAGACGGTCGTGATCCCGAGCCAGACAAGGGTCGCGAGGTCGTCGTCGGAGGCAGCATCGAGCGCGACCGAGCGGAACAGGCGGCCGGTTCTGACGCGCCGACCGTCGAGGGTCACATACCCACCGACATCGCGGAAGTTAGGAATCGTCTCCAGGCGAGGCATCGTTGCGCTAGGCACGCCCACGCCGGATCGGGCCAAGGGCGAGCCTGAGCGACAGCGCGATCGTGGACAGCCACGGAGGGGCCGTACGGTTCTTGGTAGGCAAGGGAGACCTCGGCTTCGACGACACAAGACGCGCACACCCTTGGGCGCGCCTATGAGCGGGATTGTGCCACCACCACGACGCGGTCGCCGATTCCAAGGGGCCCGGAATTGCGGGCCATCGGGACCTCTCGGCACAGCGCTGGCCGACGTACGCTAGCCCTCATGATCTCGACCTCGCGATCGACGCCTTCTCACGCGTGCTCCCCGTCCTGCTGCTGGTGGGACTCGGTGCACTGTTCCGCCGTTCGAGCTTCCTCGGGCTCGGGCGCCATCGACGGGCTTCGCAAGCTCGTTCTCAACGTGACGCTGCCGGCGGCGCTCTTCCTGGCCTTCCTGGGCACGGAGATGGAGGCGCAGTACGCGGTCATCATCGTCAGCGTCTTCGGCGCGTGTCTCATCGTGCTGGCGCTGGGGCCAAGGCTGCGTCGCGGCGCCGGCGTCGGGAGCGAGGCCATGCCCAGCCTGATGGCGGGCTTCGAGGCCGGGATGATCGGCTACGCGCTCTACTCGGCCATCTTCGGGGCGGAGAACCTCTACCGCTTCGCGGTGGTGGACCTGGGGCAGGTGGTGTTCGTGTTCTTCGTGCTCGCGCCGGTGGTCATGCGCTGGGCCAGTGGGCAGACGCCACCTATCGCAGAGACAGCTGCTGCCTTCGTGAAGACACCGGTGATCATCGCCATCGTGGCTGGCGTGGCCGGTAGCGTCGCGGGGCTGGCCGAGCCGATCGCGTCCAACCCCATCACCAACGCCGGGCTGGAGACGCTGGCCATGCTGGCCGCGGTGACGACACCGCCATCGCCATCGTCATCGGCTACTCGACCTCGTTCTCAGCCGGCTCCCTCAGCGATCCGATCCGCACCGTTGCCGTGCGCTACCCCATCTGGATCGTGGCCGCCGCGGTCTTCAACTGGCTCGTCATCGACGCGCTGCTGGGGCTGGACCGCCTCTTCCAGGCGGCGGTCATGACGATGGCGGTGCTGCCGCCGCCGTTCGTCGTGCCGCTGTACATGGCTCGTGCGCGGGGGAGGGACGTGAGCGACGATCCCGACCATGACTACCTCGCCAACACGCTCTCGCTGGCGACGATCGTGACGCTCGTGGCCATCACCGTGGTGGGAGTCGTCTACGCGACGTAACGCGGTGCCACCTTCTGGTCACGCATCCGCTCTGAGTCCATAGGCAGGCGCTAACACCGTGGGCTGGTGCTGCGCATGTGGAGAACCGACGAACGCGCCGCCTAGTGGCCGACGATGGTGGCGAAACGCTGGTGGTACTCCGGCGGCTCGAGCGCGCTGCCGAAGTAGTAGTCGACCTCGATGATGGAGCCCGCGTCCAGGCGCACGATGGCCACGATGTGGTCCGGTCCATGGGCACCGGCGGCATCCTCGATCACGCCTTGGCCGATCCACATGGCCGACTCGCCGGTGACCTTGCGCCACTCCACGCGCGGCGCCTCACCGGTTCGGCTGCGGTACATGCCCATGATGCGTTCGCGGCCGACGAACTTCTCACCCATCTGCGGACGGCCTTCGACCGCCCCGGGGGCCAGCAGCGACTCATACGTGTCCAGGTCCCACTCCGCGAACGCGCGTAGGAACTTGCGGGCGACGACGCCCTCTTTCATGTAGCTCGTACCTCCTGTCAGGTACGAGCATCGTAGCCGCTCAGCCGCGAATCGACGACCTTGGCGGTGAACGACCAGCGCGCACCATCCGCTCGCGAGGCACACCGCACCCCGCGGCCCGCCGGGACCCATCGGCCCGCCCGTCGATGACCCGTGGACCGCGCCAGAGGGTAGACCGGCCCATCCGACCACTCGGGTGTGACCGATACCATCGGAGCCACGATGACCGATACAGCCGCAACCCCACCCGTCCAGGACGATACGTCCAAGTCCCAGAAGGTCGTGCGCAGCTCGCTCAAGACCTTCTTCAAGCCGCAGTCCGTGGCCCTCATCGGCGCCACCGAGAAGGCCGGATCCGTCGGCCGCACCATCCTCAGCAACCTCATCGCCAGCCCCTTCGGCGGGACCGTCTACCCCGTCAACCCCAAGCGCCCCAGCGTCCTGGGCGTCCAGGCCCACAAGTCCATCTCGACCATCCCCGAGAAGGTCGACCTCGCGGTCATCGTGACCCCTCCCAAGTCGATCCCCGGCATCATCGAGGAGTGTGGTGAGGCCGGCGTGCCCACCGCCATCGTCATCTCCGCCGGCTTCAAGGAGGTCGGTGAGGAAGGCGCCCAGCTCGAGCGCGAGCTCGTGGCCAAGGCCCGCGAGTACGGCATGCGCATCATCGGCCCCAACTGCCTCGGCGTGATGAGCCCGGTCTCCGGCCTCAACGCCACGTTCGCGGCGGGCATGGCCAACAAGGGTCGCGTCAGCTTCATCGGTCAGTCCGGCGCGCTCATCACGGCCATCCTCGACTGGAGCCTGCGCGAGGGCGCCGGCTTCAGCTCCATCGTCTCGCTCGGCTCCATGGCCGACGTCGGCTGGGGCGACCTCATCGACTACCTCGGTGACGACCCGGACACCGACGCCATCGTCATCTACATGGAGACCGTGGGCGACGCCCGCGCCTTCCTGAGCGCCGTCCGTGAGGTCGCGCTGCAGAAGCCCATCATCGTCATGAAGCCCGGTCGCACCGAGGAAGCCTCGCGCGCGGCGGCGAGCCACACCGGTTCCATGACCGGCTCCGACGAGGTCCTCGACACGGCTTTCCGTCGCACCGGCGTGCTCCGTGCCGACCGCATCAGCGACCTCTTCTACTTCGCCGAGATCCTGGGCAAGCAGCCCCTGCCCAAGGGCGACAACCTGACCATCGTGACCAACGCCGGCGGTCCCGGCGTGCTCGCGACCGACGCGCTCATCGGCAACGGCGGCCAGCTCACCAAGCTCTCGGAGGAGACCATCGCCAAGCTCGACGAGGTCCTGCCGGCGACCTGGCCCAAGGACAACCCCGTCGACATCATCGGTGACGCCCCGCCCGATCGCTACGCGGCCGCCCTCGACATCATCAAGAAGGACGACGAGAGCGACGGCCTGCTGGTCATCCTCACGCCCCAGGCGATGACGGACCCGACCAAGACCGCGCGCGAGATCATCCCCTACACCTCCGACTCCGAGAAGCCGATCATGGTCAGCTGGATGGGCGGCAGCGAGATCGAAGCCGGCGAGCGCCTGCTGGGCGAGGCCGGCCTGGCCACGTTCCCGTACCCAGACAGCGCGGCCAAGATGTTCACCGAGCTGGTGGCCTACGGTGAGAACCTCAAGTCGCTGTACGAGACCCCGGGCCTGACGCCCGACTGGGTCCGCCGCCCGCAGCGCAAGCGAGCCAAGAAGCTCATCGATAACGCCCGCGCCGAGGGTCGGACCACGCTGTCCGAGCCCGAGTCGAAGGAGCTGCTCGACGCCTACGGCATCCCCGTGGCGGAGACGCGTGTCGCGCCCACGGTCGAGGAGGCCGTGGCCGCGGCCGAGGACATCGGCTACCCGGTGGTGGTCAAGCTCGTGAGCCACACCATCACCCACAAGTCGGACGTCGGTGGCGTGCGCCTCGACCTGCCCGACGCGGACGCCGTCCGCGCTGCCTTCCGCATCATCGAGACGAACGTGTCGGAGCGCTACAGCGCCAGCGACTTCGAGGGTGTCTCGGTGCAGCCGATGATCGAGCGCAGCGGCTACGAGCTCATCCTCGGCAGCAGCATCGATCCACAGTTCGGCCCGGTGCTCCTGTTCGGCCTCGGCGGCACGCTGGTGGAGGTCTTCAAGGACAGCGCCCTCGGCCTGCCGCCGCTGACCGCGACGCTCGCGCGCCGCATGATGGAGCGGACCAAGATCTACACCGCGCTCAAGGGCGTTCGCGGCCAGGAGAGCGTGGACATGGCTGCCCTCGAGCAGCTGCTGGTCCGCTTCAGCGAACTGGTCGTGGAGCAGCCGGCCATCGCCGAGCTCGACATCAACCCACTGCTGGCGTCGCCCGAGCGGCTGATGGCCCTCGACGCTCGCGTCATCCTCCACCCGAGCGATGTCGCCGACGAGGACCTGCCCAAGACGGCCATCCGGCCCTATCCGCGCAAGTACGTGCAGAACTGGAAGACCGAGACCGGCATCGACTTCGTCATCCGGCCCATCCGGCCCGAGGACGAGTCGCTGGTGGTGGACTTCCACGGCCGCCTCAGCAACGAGACGGTCTACCAGCGCTACTTCACCAAGCTGGGCTACGAGCAGCGCGTGGCACACGAGCGCCTGGTGCGCGTCTGCTTCACCGACTACGACCGCGAGATCGCGCTGGTGGCGGAGCGGCTCGACCCCGAGACCGACAAGCTCTGCATCGCCTGCGATCGCCCGGCTCATCCGCCTGCACAACTCCAACACCGCCGAGTTCAGCCTGATCGTCGGCTGACGACTACCAGGGTCACGGCCTCGGGACGGAGATGGTTCGTCGCCTCATCGAGGTCGGCAAGCAGGAGGACATCGACAAGATGGTCGCTGAGATCCTCGGCGCCAACGGTGGCATGGTCCGCATCTGCGAAGAGCTCGGCTTCACCATCACCCTCGACGACGACGGTGAGACCGTCCAGGCGGAGCTCGAGCTCTAGTCCCACTCAGGCGCCGGGTCCGGCCGGCGCAGCAGCCACGGACGACCGACCGCCGTCCTCATCGAGAGGGCGGCGGTCCTTCTGTCTGCACACAAAGACAGAAGGACACCCGGTCGGATCGTCCGACCGGGTGTGTGGTGTGGTGAGAGGTGCGCGCTACGCCAACGCGGGCTGAGCCATGGCCTGGCGAGCGCCAGCTCCGTGGGCAGCCTGGGCGACCTTGCGTGCCCAGATCGGCGCCCGTTCCAGCTCGCCGTAGAAGAGGCTCGGCTTGCCGGAGACCTTGAACGACTCGGGGTCGACGAGGATGTTGGCGCCGGCATCGACGAGCTGGCGGCGGATTCCGAGGGCGGCGGAGCCACTCAGCATCCGAGGCCAGGCCAGGCGCGTGTCGAAGGACGCAGCGTCGATGCCACGCAGCGCGTGGGACGGCAGGCGATCGAAGAAGGCACAGACCGGGGGTGAGGCATTGCGTCCTTCGGTGGGACTCCCGACCAAGAGCAGGTCGCACTGATCCCAGACCGTGGCTGAGGCATCCTCAGCGGCCACGAGACGGACCGGACCATACTCCTCGAGCGCACCAGCGATCGCCTGCGCGATCCCTCTGGTGTTGCCGCTCCGAGAGCCATAGACGACGACGGACTTCACGATGTACCTCCGACCGAGGACCCAGCGCCCTCGAATGCCTGGACTAGGGATTGGACGCGGTCTGCTCGTTCGTGAGTCCGGGGTCAGGTGTAAGGCGAGGTTGGGCACCGCTCGTCTGGGAAGGCGTGCCTCGGACGGAGACGTGGCTGTAGCCGCAGGGGAGGGCGGTCCGGATATCGATCGCGTCGGGATAGGCGCAACCGAGGTTCACGATCCGTTCATCCGTCGTCACACGCTTCTCAGCATCGACGACATCCAACGCCACGATCCGGGCCTCCTTCCTGCAACCATTCTGCAACCCGGGCGCAACCTTCTCTATGGGCCGTTCAGCACATCCGGAAGTGACACTTCGGCTATTCCGTAATCGTTTTCATGAGCGTGGAGCGGGCGACCCTAGTCGTCCATCGAGTCGGACTCGACCGGCTTGCTGCGGTACCGGGTCACGAGCTCGCGGACGGCCGGCTGGTTGCGCACTGGTGGCAGGCCCTGCTCCATCAACGCGAGGTCATCGAGCACCATCTCGCCGATGTCGTCGAAGGCCTGTGGGATGCCGCCAGCTCGATGGGCCTGCAGCACCATGTTCTCGACCCCACGCGCGGGATGGTCGGCCGGAGCTGGCTCATCCGGCCAGACGTCGGTGGCGGCGTAGAAGCGGCCCTCGTCGACGTAGCGCACCATGGCCTCGAAGTCCACCACCGCGGCGCGGCTGGAGAGGATGAGGCGGGCGCCTTGCGGGATGCGGCGCATGTTCTCGGCGTTGAGCAGGTGGGTCGACTCATCGGTGACGGTGGCAAGCACGAAGAGGAACGTGGATCCGGCCATGGCCTCCTCCAGCGAAGCCGGGACCATGCCGGCGTCGCGGATGACCGCATCCGGCAGCCAGGGGTCATAGCAGCGCACGACGGAGGGACGGAAGGGCTCGAGCAGGGGCAGTAGCCTGCGGCCGATGTTGCCGTAGCCGAGGATGCCCATGGGCGCTCCGCGCAGCAGGATCGCGTCGCCGGTCGACTGGAAGACGTAGCCCTCACGCCCTTCGCGGAAGGCGCGATCCTCGCGGCTGATCCCACGCGCGAGGTCGATGGCCAACCCGAGGGAGAACTCGGCTACTGCCTGGGCATACGTGGGCATGCAGGCGACGACGTTGACGCCACGTTCGAAGCAGGCCTCGTAGTCGACGTTCTGGAAGAAGTTGCCCTCGACGTTGAGGATGCCGCGCAGCTTGGGTGCTCGCTCGAGGCGCTCGCGTGGCAGGTCCGGCTGGCCGATGATGGCGAACACGTCCGGCAGGCAGGACTCGATGAGCTCCTCGGAGGGGTCTGCCTCGCCGTCGATGACGGTGTAGCGGTCGCGTAGTCGCCGCAGCGCATCGTCGGTGAAGATGCGGCTGGTGTTCTGCGGCGCGGGTCGCAGCAGGACCACGGGCTTGTCGGACATCGGGACCCTCCGGGGCTTGGCGTGCGGTCGATGTGTCGAGGGTACCCCTCGCACGACCGCGAAGCTGCGAGCTCGTCGCTAGAATCGGCCGATATGACCGACCCCAGCCGTGAACCCGGGCGCGAGGCCGACCGCCGCGGACGCCAGGCCCCAGCCATCCCCGAAGGCGCGACCATCGGCCCGCCCGACTTCATCGGCGTCGGCGTGCACAAGGCCGGTACGACCTGGTGGTGGGCGCTGCTCGTTGGCCATCCCCTCATCGACGGCGTGCCGCGGCGCAAGGAGCTGCACCTGCTCGACCGCATGAAGGACGAGCCCATCCCGCAGGCGAAGAAGGATTGGTACGAACGCCAGTTCCCGCGCCTGCCGGGACACCTGGCGGGGGAGTGGACCCCGCGCTACCAGGCCCTCCCGCGGATGCCCGGCATCATCGCGGAGGTGGCGCCGAACGCGAAGCTGCTGTCGATCGTGCGCGAGCCGGTCGAGCGCTATCGTTCCGGGCTCAACCAGTGGCACGCCGAGAGCCGCCGCCGCTCGCTGAAGCGCGATGAGAAGGCCGGCAAGCGCGAGGCTCGCATGCGTGGCTTCTACGGCCGGCAGATCGAGCGGCTGGCAGAGGCCGTGGGCCGCGAGAATATCCTCGTGCTGCAGTACGAGCAGTGCGTGCGCGATCCGTCGGGACAGTTCGCGCGCACGCTCGAGTTCCTGGAGCTGGAGCCGTACGATCCCGACCCGCGCCTGGTCAAGACACGCGTCAATGAGACCGTCGGCGACAAGCGCGCGGTGCCCTCGAAGGACGAGCAGGAGCTGATCGAGGAGTACGAGCCGGAAGTCCTGCTACTCAAGGAGCAGATGCCCGACCTCGACCTCTCGCTCTGGCCGCGCTTCGCCCACCTGCGGGACGCCGATCGATCGTCCTAGCGGAGGTGCCTGCTACCAGCCGAAGAACTCCTGCACGGCCTTGAAGCCCTCCCCGGGCTCTTGCATCGTGGGCGGGTCGTAGTACAGCTTCGCTCCGCGGTAGGCGAGCACGGCGACCAGGATCGCGCCGACAGCCTGCAGAGCGATGACCTCCGCCTTCGTCCACTGGATGCCGAGCCATTCGATGGTGTCCTGACCCATGCCGTTGTCCATCTGGTCGGCCACGCGCCCGCTCGCCGGATCCACCAGCCACCAGCCCACCCGCTCGGTGCCGCCCAGCTCGACCGGGCGCTCGGGGGCGATGGCCACCCAGCCGTCATCCAGAGCTCGACGAAGCGTCTGCTTCGCCGACTCTGTGAAGGGCAGGGACCCCACCACCGCTGGGTCGCTGATGGCGGAGATGGCCTGTCCCTCGTCCTTGGCCACGTCGAAGACCTGCGCGACGCTGATGGAACCGTCGGATGATGCCGAGCCGAGACCGCTGCCTCCGACCATGCGCTCGGCAACGTTGGCCGCGATGCCCGGGATGGCCGCCGGGGTGCTGGCCACATCGACGCCGATGATGGGGAGCACGCCGTGGCTGCGGTGCCAGATGTCGATGGCGGTCTCAGCTACCAGCTCGCCGCTCGAGTCCAGCCCTGCACGAGCCGTCACGGCAGTGATGTTGGGCGCATCGACGAACGCGTCGACCCCCAACGGGCGAAGGGTGAAGCCCTCGGCCAGGTGGGTCACCATCTGCTGGGTCCAGGGCACGATGCTCATCAGGCGTTGATCCTCGTCTCCGAGGTCGAGCACGCCCGCGATGGGCGAGGGGTGACCGGTCGCGACCGTCAGCCAGGAAACGGCAAGGTCAGGCGCCAGCTCGGCGATCCCGTCGCCGTCGAGGTCGATCTGGCCATCGGGGCGCAGCGTCTCTGCGCTGACCTCGCCAGCCGCGCGCATCTCGGCGAGGTACTCGGTCGAAGATGGTGCGCCGGACCGTGACAGGCTCCGTGCCCGGCGACAGGATCGTGAGGTCGACCCACTCAGCGGTGGTCTCAGCAAGGCTGGGACTGGCATCGAAGAAGCCGCCTCCCAGACCGCCACCGTCGGCGGCCTCGGGATCGCCGAAGCTGATATCGTCGCCGGCCACCACGTCGTCGCCGATGGCCAGCACAGGATGGCGGCTGGTGATGCCCAGCACGGCTTCGAAGCGTTGCGCCAGCGCAGGATCAGCGTCGGGTCCGACGTGTGCGATCACGATCGGTTCGTCGGCGACCTCGTGGGCCGGGATGGTCGCCTCGAGGATACGTTCCTGCGTCAGCTCGCCGTCCTCGAGCGTCTCCGCGATCACCGCCACCTCGAGCAGGTGCGTGCGCTCGGCAGGCACCTCGCGCAGCGTCTCGTCGGCTTCCGCCAGGGCCTCGCCGAACGCCAACCCCGGCAGGCTGGGATCGAGGTCGACCCAGTTCCCTCGATCTCCGCCTGGAGCCAGGTATGGGCCGCGCGCTCGTCGTCCGGCAACGTGCTCGTCGCTCCCGAGAGGGTGATGCCGGCCTCCGAAGCGGCTGACTCGATGATGGTCAACGTCTCGGTAGTCTGCTCGAGCATCCAGGCGTCGACGTCCTCGGTCTGCGTCGTCCCGTCGTAGCCGGGCAGGTAGGTGGCCACACTCGGCACCTCCGGTGCCTCCTGATAGCCGGGCAGCTGACTGGACCAAGCGGCCGTGCGCTGCTCGTCGAGCGCGGGACCGTCGAGGATGGCCGCCTCCATGAGCTGCTCGGCCGCTTCGTCGTCGATAGCGCCCACCGCGAGGCGGGTGTCGATGCCCAGGGCCGCCAGCAGGCGGCCCAGCAACAGCGACTGGTCGACGGAGTTGCCCGCCCGGCCGAAGAACGTCGTGGCCGGACCTCGGAGCAGGCCGCTGTAGGGCTCGTAGCGGACGTGGTCCGCGACGAAACGGAAGATGGCCTCGGGGTCATTGCCAAGCTGGTCGAGCGAGAAGCACCGAGATCGGCAGCAGAGAGCGTGAGCGCCTCCTCTGCGGGGTCGACCGTTCCGGCCTCAGATCCTGTGCGCCCACTGCACCCGAGAGCGCCATGACGCCCGAGAGTGCGAGGGCCAGCGTGCGGGCGCTTCTGCCGATCATGATGCGTCCTCCTCGTCCGTGGTCAGCGACTCCGGTACTGCCAGTTCGTGCGTCTTGTCCTCACCGCCGACGAGCACGATGCCCTCGATCTCCAGCGGCGGGTCGGACCGGACCGCGAGCACGTACTCGCCGGGCTCGAGCTCGACGGCGTCACCGCCGACGGTCGTCGAGGCCACCGGCGCGGAGCGGTCGCTGACCGCATAGACGTCGACCGGCGCCGACACCGCCACGGTCACAGCGTCGACGAGCGCCTGGGCGTTCGCCGCGTCGTAGTACGTGCCGTTGTTGGACTCGGCCCAGCCACGCATCTGCTCCTTGACCGCGTCGTCACCGAGGGCGAAGCCGACGATGTTGAGCTTGATGTCGATGCCAGCATCCCGTAGCTGCGCGAGCGCCTCGGCCGGGTCCTCCTTGCAGGTGGCCTTGCCGTCGGTGACGAGCACGACCACCCGCTCGCCGGGCACATCCGCCAGGTCGTTCTGGACCTCGCGGAGCGCGGCGGCTATGGGCGTGCCCGTCTTCTTGTCGATCTTGAGCTTGTTGAGGATGCCGACGGTGGCCTCGCGGTCGAGCGGACCGAGCCCCACCAGTTGGCGCGTCTCGCAGCCGGTCTTCTTGCCCGTCCCGCCGAAGACGCGCAGAGACACCGGCAGACCCTCGGCCAAGCCGGTGTTCACCAGTTTCTTCATCGAGTTCTTGGCGATGACGATGCGCTTCTTCCCATCGAGCCGCTTGTTCATGCTGCCGCTGGTGTCGAGGATGAGCGCGACCGCGGTGCCTCCCGCGAGCCCCAGCGTCTGGCCCTCCGGCGCGACCACCGAGAGCGACGCCGGCGTCCGGTCCACGAACGACGAGGTCGCGGTCAGGGTGTATGCGGCCGGCTGTCGCAACTGCGTGGACATGCGTTCGAAGGCGCGCTCCATGGCCGCGTGCGTGGTGGGGTAGTCGTAGACGCCGCTGCTGCTGGCAGCCCACGACTGCATCATGTCGCGCGTCGACACCGGCCGTGAGTCGGCACCGACGTGCACCGTGTAGATCACGGGCCGGACATCGTCGAGTGCGGCCCAGAGATCGGGCGCGAGGTTGGTTCCGGTCTCGGCGTCGCCGATGGCCAACACCGCACGCGTGCCCTCTCGCCCCGCCAGCAGGTTGGTGGAGGCGAGGATGCCCGAGAGGATGTCGCTCGACTCCTTCACAGGCACGTAGTTGTTGACCGCGTCCTCGAGCACGTGCGGCTGGTCGGACCAGTCGTCGAGCAGCGGGGCCTCGTCGAAGGGCACGATGACCGCGGTCTCCCGACCGGGCTCGATGCCCGCGGTGAACGCGCGCATGCCCTCGTACACGAAGTCGAGGTAGGGGCCCATGCTGCCGCTGGTGTCGAAGGTGAAGGCCACGTTGAACGGTGGCTGCACGACCTCCAGGTAGTAGGTGCCGGGCTCGACCACGGCCTCGTAGCGTTCGCGACCCTGCGTCCGACCGAGCAGCGGCAGCTCCCGCTGACCGCCGTCGGCGTCGAAGAGCGAGAGCTCGACCGCGACCGCAGGCACACCTTCCAACACGACTTCGATGGTGTTGTCACCCTCGGGCACGTCGAGCCGATACCAGTCGGGATCGTCGACGATGACTACGCGGTCGCTGCGTGGCTCGCCGCTGACGACCGCGGTGGCCTCCGCCAGCGTGTCTCCCGCGTCCGGACCGAGCGCTGCTGCCGTGTCGGCCTCGTCGGACAGCCATTCGTAGGGCCCCACACGCGAGGTGTAGCCCCACTCCCCGAGGATGGATCGATAGGTCTGGTCCGGCGCGCGTTCGATGATGTCGATGCGGCCCGGCAGCTCCAGCGAGCGAACCTCCGTCGGATCGACGGTGAGAGCCAGGCGAACGTAGCGCGCCCACGTCGGCGCCTCGAGCACGAACGGCTCGACGCTGCCGTCGTCAGCCCGGGCCAGGTCCCACCAGCCGAGGGTCTCCCAGGGACCCAAGGGACCGTCGGTGCTGACCTCGACCTCGAGCGCGCGGATGTGGTCGTCGGGCCGCGTGTCCTCAGGATCCGTCCAGCGCAGCTCCGTGATCTGCGCGGCCCGGGCCTCGTGGAACCCCAGGACGAGCTCGAGCCGACCCTCGCCCTCACGATCGAAGCTCGCGTTCTCGCGTCGCAACTCGTCGTCGAGGAGGCTCGTGTCCTCCGGGCCTCCAAGGTGCGGCGCGGACCAGGCCACGTGCCCGCCACGGATGGGGTCGCTGATGTCGTCGGGCATGGGCTCGAGGAGCGAACCCGGCTCGGCGATGACCTTCCACTCGCCGATGCTCACGAAGTCCCGGCCGCCATCGCCATGGAGCGCATGCACTCGGAGCATGGCGTGCGTGGCCGGCACCGGGGTCTCGAGCGTGAAGTGCTGATCGATGGGCAGCGGCTCCGCGCGATCGGTAAGGACCGACTGCCAATCCTGGCCATCGGTCGAGAGCAGGAGTTCGAAGTCGCGTGGCATCTCGTAGACCCTCGAGCCGCGTGCGAGCGGGTTCAGCACCATGCCGGCGACCGGGACGGGAGCCTCGCCGGCCAGATCGACCACGAGCTCGATGGGCAAGTCTCCGATGCTCCCACCGAAGCCGCCGCCCGCGGGCGTGACGCCGTCATACATGAATGCTTCCCGGTCTGGTTCGACCGTGCCCAGGTGGACACCACCGAGCGCCGCGGCGGCGAGGTTCAGCCCGCCCAGCAGCGGCTCCGGCACGGTCCAGACCCCCTGGGGTGCCACAGGCTCGGCTCCGGCGACGCCTTCGATGACGGCCTCCGTCGAGACCAGGCCTCCGTCGACGGTGCGGGCGGCCGCATGAACGTGGACCGGCCAATCGGACCAGGCATCGGGCAACACCGCCAGGGTCACCGGCACGTCGGCCTTCGTCCCGCCCGGGACCATGACCGTCGAAGACTCCGGCGTAGGCATGAAGGCGTAGTGGTCGCTGAGCAACTCCAGCTCGAGATCGAGGTCGTCCGCACCCTGGTTGTCGAGCGTGAGCGTGCCACTGACAGCCTGGGCCTCGGTCCAGTAGGCCGCCACGGTCTCGGCATCGAGTGTCAGCGTCACCTCCAGCTCCGGCGCGGACGGCGGCTCCGCGGGTGTCCAGCCGGGCGCGTCCAGGCGCACGCTGTAGGGACCCTCGACCGCGACTTCGAGGTACAGCGGCACGCCGGCCGGGGCCTCGGTCGCGGTGAAGTCTCCGTCCTCACCCTGCTCCAGGTCGACCCGATCGTTGGCGTCAGGGTCGGAGTAGAGCCGCGCGGCCGGACGCTCGCCTTCGATGGTGATGGTGGCCGGTCCGGCCGTCTCGAGCGGCGGCAGCCAGTAGCCGTCGGCGTCGCGGCCATAGGTCGCCTGGCCACCACTCCAGGTCAGCGTCGCCGGCACCTCGCGGGCGAAGCCGAAGGTGTCGTTGGGCTCGGCATCGACCGGGATGTGGAACGGATCGAGCCGATCCATGGTCAGCTCGTAGCCGCCGTCACCGACGCTGCGGGGGTCGAGCGTCAGCAGGTAGTCGCCCGCCTCCAGCCACAAGTCGGCCTCGATCTCCGCTCCCGGCTCCACTGCGGAAGCGCGGAACACCTCGAGGCCGCCCGTCTCGAGCCGGAGGTGGGTATCAGCACCCTCCGGCTGCGCCAGCCGGAGTCGCGAGCCGCCTGGTGCGGCCAGCGTGAAGCGGAAGACATCGTGGTCCTCGACCGTGGGCAGCCGGCCGACCTTGCGCTCACCGATGCGATAGGGCTCTGCCCGGACGTCGTCGTTGTTCGGCTCGCGCTCGGCCTCCGGGTCGGGCACACCCATGGGCACCAGCGTGATGGTGTAGTCGTCCTTGCCCAGCTCATCGTCGTCGCAGCCCGCGACCATGAAGCGGTGGCGACCAGGCCCCAGGTAGAGATCCTCGAGGACGGCCGACGTGGCCTGACATGCGGGCCGCGTGGAGGCGACCTCCCGGGACCCGCGCACCCAACGCACCTCATCGAGCATGCCCTCGGCCTCCAGGTTCCAGAGCTGCGGCTCACCTTCGACCACGAAGTCGAGGTAGTCGTCATCGACACGGCTGACGCGTCCGCGGGCCGTGGTCCCTTCTCTGACCAGGGTGGCCCGGATGGGCAGGTCATTGGGTTCCGCTTCGGAGGCCATGTCGCGAGGGCCCAGCGGGAGCACCCTGAGCTCGTATGAGGCCGTCTCGTCCTCGGTGCCACTCACGTGGAGCTGATGCATCCCCGGTTCCAGGAGCAGGTCGGTCAGCGCCTGTGGGCCCTGGCCCTGACGACACTGCAGGTCCCGGTCCTCGGAGTCGCGCAGGCAGAGCTTGTGGGAGCCCTCACCGGTGGGGATGAGCTCGATGTCGCGCAGCTGCGTGTCGCCTGCAGCGACGTTCAGCACGTAGCGGTCATCGTCGTTGGTGTCGCGGGCCAGCCGGCCGGTCGTCGCGACGTCATCGGCAAGGGGCAGCGCCAGTGCCACGTCGTCGTTGGGCTCCGCGTCGAACCGCTCATCCTCGGGGAAGGCCGTCAGCTCGAACGGGAAGTCCGAACGCTCGACGGTGATCTCGTACTCGCCGGGCTCGAGCGCCAGATCGAAGAGGGCGGCACGGTCGGCGGCATCGGCCCTGCCGAGGTCGGCCCCGTCGGCGTCACGCAGCCCGATCCGCGTGCGCTCGCCGGCGGGCACGGTCGACTGCAGCCGCCAGTACTCATCGGGCGTGGTCACGGTCCAGGCATACACGGCGCGCTCCTCGGTAGAGGACCCGCTCGTGGTGAATGCATCGACGACCGGCGTCGATGCGTCCTCCTGCGCGGTGGCTACGATGGGTACTGACGCGACGATCAGGACGACGGACAGCATGGACGCGGAGGCGCGGCGGAGCGCGCGGGGGAGAGCACTCATCACGCGGCGAGGATAGCGTCGCGGCCACGAAGGTGAAAGTGTGACCTGCGCTAGTCTGGCCGTCGCATCAGCATCGGAGGCACACGACAGCATGCTCCTGTGGGGTCTGTACATCGACCCGCTCTACATCGTCCTCTTCATCGCCACCCTGGTCATCTCAGGCGCGGCGCAGGTCTTCATCCGCTCCCAGTTCGGCAAGTACAGCGCCATCCGCAACGCGTCAGGACTGTCCGGCGCGCAGGTGGGCCAGCGCATCGTCGACAACGTGGACTTCGGTGGCAGCCGGGGGTCGGCCACAGGCATCAGCTTCAAGGTCGTGCCGGGCAACCTGTCGGACCACTTCGACCCTCGCACCAAGGAGATCGGCCTCAGCGGTGAGGTTGCCCAGCGTGACTCGGTCGCGGCCATGGCCGTCACCGCCCACGAGGTCGGTCACGCCCAGCAGGATGCTGAGGGCACGTTCGCCATGCGCGCCCGCGCGTTCCTGGTGCCGGCTGTCACGTTCAGCCCGACGCTGAGCTACATCCTCATCTTCATGGGCCTGATCTTCAACCTCACCGGCCTTTTCTGGATCGGCATCGTGGTGTTCGCCCTGATGGTCGTCTTCAGCATCCTCACGCTGCCCGTGGAGATCGGGGCCAGCCGCCGGGCATTGGTGATGCTGCGCGAGAGCGGCCTGATGACCACCGCGGAAGAGGAGCAGGGCGTGAAACGCGTGCTCACCGCGGCCGCCATGACCTACGTCGCTGCCGCCGTGACGTCGATCCTGACGCTGCTCTACTACATCTCCATCGCCCGCCGCTAGCGCCAGCGACAGAGACCGCAAGACCGGCGTCCTCCTGTGACCGACCCACGCTCCCAGTACCCGCGGCCCATCCCGGCCCAGCCGCCAAGCTCTGGCGCGCCGCCGATGGCACCACCCGAGGAGCCGGAGGAGCCGCCGCGCTGGACGCGCCGCACCATCGCGGGCACGGCACTGCTGCTGGGGATCTTCGTCGTCATCGGGCTCTTCGCCGCGTGGACGGTCACGCCGCCCCCCGACGAGGAGGCCTTGCCGCGTCCGGCCGACACCGATGTCGTCATCGCCGGTGGCACGCCGCTCTCGTGGGACCCAGCGGCCGTCACCGACGGGCTCTCGGCCCAGCTGCTGACCCAGATCTTCGAGGGCCTGACCGTCCTCGACTCCGACTCGGACGTCCGGCCCGCACTGGCCGAATCGTGGCGTGTCGAGGATGAGGGCCGTCGACTCGTCTTCGAATTGCGCGACGACCTCGCGTTCAGCGATGGCACACCGCTGACGGCCGAGGACGTCCGACGCTCGTGGCTGCGCGTCATCGACCCGGCATCACCAAGCCCGTTCTCCAGTCTGCTCGATGACGTCGTCGGTGCGGCTGACTACGTTCGAGGGGTCGGCGACCCGGACGACGTCGGCATCACCGCCGAAGGCCGCACGGTGGTGTTGGACTTCGATCGTCCGGCGGCGTTCTTCCCGTCCATCGCGGCGGTGCCCACGCTGGCGGTCGTGCCACCCGGCATCGACGCTCAGACCCGCGGACCCGACGCCACCGACGAGTTCACAGCCAGCGGCGCGTTCGTCCCGGTGAGCCAGGACCTCGAGCAGATCCGCCTGCGGGCCAACGAGCACTTCTGGGCCGGCACAGCGCCGATGTCGGAGATCACCGTCATCACCGACGACGGCGGCCGCAGCCAGGTGGACGTCTTCGAGGACGAGGCCGTGGACTGGACCCGTGTCGCGGCTGCCGACGCTTCCTGGATCCGCTACGACCGCTATCTCGGCCCACGCTTGCGACACGCGGATCAGATGGCCGTGGACCTCCTGGGCTTCGACGCCGAGGAGCCGCCCTTCGATGATCCGGCCATCCGGCGAGCGGTGGCGATGGCCGTCGATTGGCGACGACTGGCGACGCTCGCAGGAGCTGAGGAGCCGCCGACCTCGATCACGCCGCCCGAGGTCGTGGCCCGACCCGATGGCGACTTCGTGGCGCCCTATGACCCCGACGCAGCGCGCGCGGAGCTGGCAGCGGCCGGCTATCCCGACGGCGAGGGCTTCCCGACGGTCTCCCTCGCGACCTACGGCGTCGGCCCAGCCGAGGCCATCGCCGCAGAGCTCGCAGCCGAGCTGGGCATCACCGTCGCCGTCGAGACCCGGCCCTTCGAGCAGCACTCGTCGATGCTGGACCTCGACACACCCGACATGTGGACGCTGGCCTGGAGTGCCGACTACCCACACGCCCACGACTTCCTGGGCCTGCTCCTGCTCGGTGACAGCAGCGCCAACATCGGCGGCTGGAGCGACGCCGAGTACGACCGCCTCGTGGCGGAGGCCGCAGCCACGGGTGACGAAGCCGAGCAGGCAGCGCTGTACGCGCAGGCCGAGTCGATCGTGCGTGACCAGGCCCCGCTCATCCCGCTGGGCTACGGTGACGGCTGGTGGCTGGCACGCGAGGACCTGCGCGGCGACGCACTATCGGGCGTGGGCATCCTGCGCTACGCCGATCTAGAGTGGGCCGACTGATGCGACGACTACCGACCCTGCTCATGGCGACACTGCTACTCGTCATCAGCGCGCTGGCACCGGCCGCGGCCCGACCCGACATCGCGTTCGGGACGCCGCTGGCCGAGGGCGCCTTCGGCGAGAGCGTCGTGTTCTCGACGGAGTTCAGCACCGACGCCCGGCCCATCCGCGTCGAGTTGCTCAGCCGGCAGCCCGGCGACGACAGTGACCTGGTGACCATCGCGGACGTCACCGGTGATGGGGACGGTCGCTGGACCGCGACCGTCTATCAGGGAGGTCACATCGTGCCCAACACGGCCTGGGAGTATCACTTCCGGGTCGTCACCGAGGAGGGCTCGGCCACGGGCCCGACCGGCACGCATCAGCTCATCGATGAGCGGTTCGAGTGGGACGTGCTCGAGGGCGAACTGGTCAGCGTCTGGACCTACGAGGGTGGTGACGACTTCGCCAGGGAGGCGCTGGCCATCGCCGAGACGGCCGTGAGCGAGGCGGCCGAGCTGCTCGGCGTGGAGGACACCGAGCCCGTCGACTTCCTGCTCTATACCGACAACCGGGAGTTCCGCGACGCCATGGGGCCGGCTACCCGCGAGAACGTCGGTGGGCAGGCCCACCCCCGCATCCGCACGCTCTTCGGGCTCATCGAGCCGCGCCAGATCGACTCCGACTGGGCCGACGAACTCATCACCCACGAGCTCGCCCACCTCGTCTTCCACGACGCCGTGGACAACCCCTACCAGTACCCGCCGCGCTGGCTCAACGAGGGGCTCGCGGTGATGCTCTCCAAGGGCTATGACGACGGTGACCGCCGGCAGGTCCAGGGCGCGGCCGGCGGTGGCACGATCATCCCCCTCGAGGGGCTCGTGGGGCAGTTCCCGACGCGCGCTGGTCGCCAGAGCCTGGCCTACGCGGAGTCGATCGCGGCGGTCGACTACTTCGTCGAGACCTACGGGCAGGACCGGCTGGTCGAGCTCATCGGGGCGTTCGGGGAGGGGAGCGGGCTCGACGGCGCGTTCATGGCCGCAACCGGTGATGACTTCGCGGCCTTCGATGCGGCCTGGCTCGACTCGCTCGGCGCGGACGAACCCGAACCGTATGGCCCCAGCGACAGCATCCCCGGCCCGCTGCCGGACGTGTGGGCGACCGGACTCGGGCTGCTGCTAGGCTGACCCGGCCCATGTCGGAACACATCGCGCGACGAGCGCTCGACACCGCCAGCCAGTTCGGCGCGAGCTACGCCGATGTGCGCGTCGTCCGACGGCGTGACCAGAACGTGACCGTCAAGGCCGGTCGCGTCGAGGGCGTGAGCCTGGGCGAGTCGGAGGGCTTCGGTGTCCGCGTCCTCGTCGATGGCGCCTGGGGCTTCGCTGCCTCCGGCCACATGAACAGCCCTGAAGCCGATCGCGTGGCCGCCCTGGCGGTGAGCATCGCCAGGGCTGCCGCCCGCCACAACGACAGGCCGGTGCGGCTCGACGACCGGCCTCCGGCCGTGGGCCGCTACGAGACACCGCTCGAGGAAGACCCGTTCACGGTGCCGGTGGATCGCACCATCGACCTGCTGCTCGGGGCGGAACGGGCGATGGCCGCGGTCGCGGGCACGACCACCACCTCCGCCGGCTACGAGGCCTTCCGCGAGTCCAAGGACTTCTATGCCACCGACGGCTCACACACCGAGCAGCTCATCACCCATGTGGGTGCCGGCCTCGAGGTCAACGCCGCCGGAGAGGATGATCTCCAGCGCCGGACCTATCCGGAGGCCGGTGGCTACCGCGCCGCGGGCTACGAACACGTCCGCTCGCTCGACCTCCTCGGGCGCGCGCCCGAGCTGGCCGAGGAAGCCGTGGCGCTGCTCTCCGCGCCGGTGCTGCCGCCGGGACGACGGACGGTCGTCCTCCATCCCTCGCAGCTGTACCTGCAGATCCACGAGTCCTGCGGGCATCCCACCGAGCTCGACCGCGTCTTCGGGACGGAGGCCGCCTACGCCGGCACCAGCTTCCTCACCACCGACAAGCTCGACGCCGGTTTCGCCTACGGCTCCGAGCTGGTGACCATCACCGCCGACGCCACCACGCCGGGTGGCCTGGGCACGTTCGGCTGGGATGACGAGGGCGTGGCCGGCCAGCGCGTGCCGCTGGTCGAGCACGGACGCCTCACCGGCTACCTCTCGAGTCGCGAGACGGCACCCCGCATCGGGCGCGCGTCGGGTGGTTCGATGCGCGCCGACGGCCACGACCGCCTGCCGCTCATCCGCATGACCAACGTCAACCTCGAGCCTCGCGAGGGCATGAGCCTCGACGACATCATCGCCGACACCGACGACGGCCTCCTGTTCGTGAGCAACCGCAGCTGGTCCATCGACGACCGCCGGTTGAACTTCCAGTTCGGCGTGGAGCTGGCGCGCGAGATCAAGCACGGCCGACTGGGCCAGCTCTACCGCAATGCCACCTACACCGGCATCACGCCCGAGTTCTGGGGCTCCTGCGACGCGGTCGCCGATGCCGGCAGCTGGGAGCTCGTGGGCGTCACCAACTGTGGCAAGGGTCAGCCGGGACAGGGCATGCACGTGGGCCACGGCAGCAGCGGCGCTCGCTTCCGCGACGTCGAGGTCGGGGTCGGCAACCGATGACCGACCCCATGCGCTCGATGGCCAGCGAGATCGCCGACCGGGCGGTGGCCATGGCTCTCGACGCCGGCGCCACCCAGGCCGAGGCCGTGGCGGTCGACGGAGCCAGTGCACTGACTCGCTTCGCCAACAACGAGCTGCACCAGTCCGTGGCCGAGGACGGTGTCACAGTCAACCTGCGCTTCATCGATGGGCAGCGCGTCGGTGTGGCCTCGGGCAACACGATCGACGACGACGCCCTCGGGCGGCTCACCGCCTCCGCCGCGGAGACGGCGCGCCAGCAGCCCGAGCAGGAGTGGTTCCGCTCGCTGCCCGAGCCCGGTCCCGTGCCCCTGGCTCATGCCGCCTGGGCGCAGCGCACGGCCCAGGCCGATCCCGATCTCCGGGCTGACATGGCCGCAGCCGTCATCGCCGCGGCCCGCGCTGTCGAGGCTCAGGCCTTCGGCATGGTGGAGACGACCTCGGAGACGATCGCGGTGGTCAATTCGCTGGGCATCGACGTCAGCGAGCAGCGGTCCCGGAGCCACGTATTGACGGTGATGATGGGACCGGGCGGCGGCACCGGCTACGCGGACCAGGTGGCCGTGGACATCGGGGCCATCGACGCCTCGGCCCTCGGGCGTGAGGCCGCGGAGCGCACGGCCGCGATGAAGGACCCGATCGAGCTCCCGGCCGGCGACTACCCCGTGGTCCTCGACCACTACGCCGCGATGGACATCGCGCTCTGGCTCGGGTTCGTCGGCTTCAACGCCCAGGAGGTCCAGGAGCAGCAGTCGTTCTTCGAGCCCGGCAAGGTCGTGGCCTCACCGCTGGTCAGCCTCGCCGACGACGGCACCGACACGGACGGGACCCCGGCCTCGTTCGACTTCGAAGGGGTCGCCAAGCGGCGCGTCCCGCTCATCGAGAATGGGATCTGCCGAGAGGTCGTGCACGACTCCAAGACCGCCCAGGCCGCCGGCGTAGCCTCGACAGGGCACGCGCTGCCGGCACCGAACCCGTGGGGGCCCTTCCCCTTCAACATGACGATGGCCGCGGGCGAGTCCACGCGCGAGGAGCTCATCGGCGGGCTCGAGCGCGGGCTGCTGGTGACGCGCTTCCACTACACCAACGCGGTCCACCCCAAGCAGGTGAGGATCACGGGCATGACCAAGGACGGCCTCTTCCTCGTGGAGGACGGACGCATCACCGCACCGGTGCGAAACCTGCGCTTCACCCAGTCATACCTCGATGCGCTGGCAGCGGTCGAAGCCGTCGGAAGCGAGCGGCGTGCGGTCGACGCCGACGACTACCTGGGCACGATCGTGGTGCCCGCGCTGCGCATCGGCTCGTTCGGCTTCACGGGCACCACCGAGCACTAACGGGTCAGCTCGTCGAGGCCGCCCTTTCGTTCCGCTTCGCGCTGCTCCTGGCGCTCGCGCGGCGAAGGCGTCTCCAGATCGTCCGACCAGCGATCGAGCGCACAGACCCATTGCTGGTGGCCGCGACAGCCGGAGTCGGAGCACTCGCGGTAGGTGGTGCCCCTGAACTCGTAGGAGGCCTCCCACGCGTGGTCGTGCTGTGCCATCTGGCGAGTGTATCGAGAGTTCGAGCTGGGGCAGGCCAGCGGCGCCGACCGCACCTCCACTATGCTTCCGCCTGAGCACCAGCGCAGAGGGAGCGGATGAGCGAGATTCGAGAGCAGGTCGACGACGCCGTCACCATCGAGGGTGGCGCCGATCGCGAGCAGGCCAAGCAGGTCCTGCGGAACCCCAAGTTCCTGTCGCTCTTCGGGTCGCAGATCCTTACCCAGGTCGGCGGCAACGCCGTTCTCTTCGGCCTCACGGTCACCGTCTTCGGACTCACGGACTCGAGCACCGCGGTCAGTATCCTGCTACTGACGTTCCTCGTGCCCGCTGTCGTCTTCGGCGCCGTGGCCGGTGTCTTCGTGGACATGTTCGACCGCCGTCAGATCCTTATCTGGTCGAACTTCCTGAGGGCCGGGCTTTACGTCCTGCTCCTGATCTTCCCGGACCAGCTGTTGGTCATCTACGCGGTCACCGCATTGGTGGCCACCTTGACCACGTTCTTCGGTCCGGCCGAAGCGGCCATGATCCCGTCGGTGGTGAAGAAGGAGCAGTTACTCACCGCCAACAGCTTCTTCATCCTCATGCTGCAGGCTTCGTTCGTGCTCGGATTCGCCCTGATCGGCCCCGCCGCACATCGCTTCCTGGGCATGGAAGCGCTGGTCATCATCGTCGTGGCGGCGTACTTCCTCGCGGGCCTGCTCTGCTCGATCCTGCCCCCCTCACCAGCAGGCCAGATGGGCCAGGCCTCTCTCGACTCCGCGCGTCGCGCCATCGCCGCGACCTTCGCCCAGTTGCGAGAAGGCCTGCAGTACATCCGTCAGCACCACAACATCTTCTGGTCGCTGACGTACCTGGCCATCACGGCATCACTCATCGGCGTCCTCGGCTCGCTGGGTCCGGCCTTCGCGGCCGATGTGCTGGGCCTCGAGGACAGCGACCTCGTGGTGATCCTCCTGCCCCTCGGTGCCGGCCTCGTCTCGGGCATCGTGGTGCTCAACTTCATCGGCCACCGGCTGCCCAGACGACGGCTCATCGAGAGCGGCATGATCGGCCTGGGCCTGGCGCTCGTGGTGCTCGGCCTGGTCCAGAACCTCGATGCCCTCCGCAACGGCGATGACATCACCGCCTTGCTCGTCATCGTGGTGGTACTCGCCTTCATGGCCGGCGTCTTCTATGCCTTCGTGGCCGTGCCCGCGCAGACCTCGCTGCAAGAGGAGCTGCCAGGTGACGTTCGCGGCCGCGTCTTCGGCGTGCTCAACATGCTCGTGAGCCTGGCCTCGTTCGTGCCCATCATCGTGGCCGGACCGCTGGCCGATGTGCTCAGCGCAGCCGCGGTCATCATCATCTTCGCCACCCTCGTGATGGTCATCGGCGTGACCTCGATCGTCTTCGCCCATCCTCGGGTCACCGGCAGCGCGCACCCGACCAATGTCGAGCCCTACGACCCCATGACCATCACCACGGCCTCGTCCACGCTCAACCGTCCCATCCGCCTGCGCTACATCGCCGAAGACGTCGAGGCCACCCGGCCCATCCAGATCATCGCCAGCCCGGTCGTCCCCGGCCGGGCCGGCCCTGCGCAGGAGCCACCGTCCGGCCCAGCCGATGGCTGACCGTCCGCGCATAGCGGTCGTCTTCACGGGCGGCACCATCTCGATGCTGCCGGACCCCGTCTCTGGTGCCGCCGTTCCCGCCCTCGACGGCACCGCCATCCTCGCGCGCGTGCCGGGTCTCGGGAGCATCGCGGAACTCGAACCGATCGACTGGGGGCTGGTGCCCGCGTCGCACCTGCGCTTCAGCCAGATCCTGGAGATCGGCAGCGTCATCGCCGATGCCGCTGAGCGTGAGGACGTCGACGGCGTGGTCGTGGTGCAGGGCACCGACGTGCTCGAGGAGACGTCCTACGCCTGGGACCTGCTCCATGCCATCGACACGCCCGTGGTCGTGGTCGGAGCCATGCGCAACGCCGGTGACCCCGACTACGAGGGGCCGGCCAACATCACCGACGCGGTGCGTGTGGCGGCCGACCCGCGCATGCGCGGCCAGGGCGTGTCCGTGGTCATGGACGGGCGGATCCTGCCGGCCGACGATGTGACCAAGACGAACAGCCAGTCGATCGACACGTTCCAGGCGCTCAACGACGGACCCCTCGGCTACGTGCGTGATGGCCAGGTCGTGCTGGAGCGCGAGCGGCGCGCCCGCCGCATGCTCGTCGAGTGGCCGGTAGCGGCCGCCGAGCCGGTCGCGCTCATCACCGCGGTCGTCGCGACCGACGGCTCGCTGCTGCGGGCGGCGCTGGAGCAGGGGAGTCGGGCCATCGTGGTCGAGGCCACCGGCTCCGGCAACACCGACCCGGACCTGCTGGCGGCCGCGGTCGAGGCCATGGACGCCGCGGTGCCGGTGGCCCTGACGACGCGCTGCGCTTCGGGCGCCGTGGGTCCGCTCTACGGGTTCCCCGGCGGCGGCCGCTCGTGGCAGGAGTCAGGCGCCATCATGGCCGGCACGCTGAGCGGCCCGAAGGCCCGCATCGCGCTCGCCCTCGGAGCGGGCGCCGGGCTCGACCGAGCCGGCCTGGGCACGCTGCTGGGCGAGCCACGGTCCGATGGCTGAGCCACGAGCCGACCTGCTCATCGAGGGCCGGATCGCGACGCTGATGGGAACCAGCGGCTTCGGCTGGGTCGAGTCCGTCGCCATCGCCGACGGCCGCGTGCTCGCGGCAGGCGACCGCATCGAGGTCGCGGCGCTTTCGTCCGCCGGCACGCGCCACTGGCAGCTGCCCCCGAAGCTCGCGGTCATGCCCTCGTTCACCGACGCCCACATGCACTGCGCCTCGGCTGCGCTGGCGGCGGAGCAGCCAGATCTCAACAGCCTAGATCGGCACGGGGTCGAGCAGGCCATCGCGTCGGCCCACCGCTCCCGCCTCGAGGAGGGCGATCCCGACGGCTGGCTGCTGGGCCATGGCTGGACCTTCGACGCACTCGGCGAGCGGCCCGATGCCCGCTGGCTGGATGAGGCGGCGCCGGGCCGGCCGGTCGCGCTGTGGTCGCATGACCACCACTCGCGCTGGCTCAGCGCCAGAGCCATCCAGATCGCGGGTCTCGCAGCCACCGGCGACCCATCCTCGGGCCGCATCGAGCGCGATGCGGAGGGCCGACCGACGGGGATCATGTTCGAGGCCGCGGCCGGGCTGGTCGACGCCTTCATCCCGGCGCCCGCGATGAGCGACGTGGACTGGGCCGTCGGGGCCTACGCCCGCCGCTTGGCCGAGCTGGGCGTGACGTCGGTGCACGATCCGGGACACGTCGCCCCCGACCCCGAGCTCACGGGTGGACCCGTGCACTACCGGGAGATGGCCCGCGGCGGCCACCTGCCGCTGCGGGTGATGGCCAGCGTCCGCGAGGACCAGCTCGAACGAGCCATCGAGATCGGCTTTCGCACGGGACGGACCGTCGAGGGTGACGAACGTGGCCGCTACCGCGACGGCTGGCTGAAGCTGTTCAGCGATGGCGCCGTGGGCAGCCGCACCGCCGCGCTATTGGCACCGTATGAGGGGAGTGACCCCGCGGCGCCACCGCCGGACCGGGCGTCCGGGATCCCCTTGCGTAGCCATGAGCAGCTGGCCGAGGTCGCCGGCCGTGCCGCGGAGAACGGCATCGCCAGCGAGATCCACGCCATCGGTGATGCAGCCGTGCGCACGGTGCTCGATGTCATCGAGGGACTCCCGGCCGTGCCGGACGCGATGCACCGCGTGGAGCACGCCCAGCTCGTGCACCCACATGACGTCGCGCGCTTCGCGGCGCTGGGCATCCCCGCATCGGTCCAGCCGTGCCACCTGCTGAGCGACGTGGACGTCATGCGAACCGCATGGGGCGAGCGCTGCGCAACGGCGTTCCCGCTGGCGGACCTCGACGCGAGCGGAGCCCTGCTGCCGTTCGGGACCGATGCACCCGTCGAACCACCCGACCCCTGGCGCAACATCGCGGCCGCCGTCGCCCGACGCGGAGCCGGCTGGGACACGGCGGCCACGTTCTACGCCGAGCAGGCCATCGGGCTCGATCGCGCCCTGCGAGGGGCCACGCTGGATGGGCCGATCTCGGCCAGGGTCGAGGACCAGGGTCATCTCGGCCCGGGGGCGCGGGCGGATCTGCTGGTCGTGCCGGCCGACATGTTCGAAGCGCCCGACGACGCCGATGTGCTCGAGCACACGCGCCCGCAGGCCACGCTGCTCGACGGCGAGGTCGTCTACCGCACGCCGGAGTTCGACCGCTAGCCCTGCCCTCCTGAGAGGTCGGTCGCGGCGGCCCAACCCTTGCTGCGCTCGACCGCGTGATGCCAGCGTCGCACCAACCGGTCGCGATCGGACTGCGGCATGGCCGGCTCGAAGCGGCGGTCGAGCTGCCAGGTAGCCGCGACCTCGTCGGTCGAGGACCAGAACCCGCTGGCCAGACCGGCCAGGAAGGCGGCGCCCAGAGCGGTCGTCTCGGTCACCTTCGGGCGCTCGACGGGCACGCGCAGCACGTCCGCCTGGAACTGGAGCAAGGCATCGTTCACGGCGGCCCCACCGTCCACGCGCAGCGCACCGACCTCGCCGGCCGTGTCGAGGCTCATCGACTCGAGTACGTCGGCCACCTGGAAGGCCATGGCGTCGACGGTCGCAAGGGCGATGTCCTCGATGCCGGTCCCGAAGCTCAGGCCCACGATGGCTCCGCGCGCATCGGGATCCCAGTGCGGCGCGCCGAGCCCGACGAAGGCCGGCACCACCACCACGCCCGAGTCACGGTCGCCACGCGCCGCGAGGCGCTCGATATCGGCGCTGGCGCTGATGGCCTTGAGCCCATCGCGCATCCACTGCACGGCGGCACCGGCCACGAACACCGAGCCCTCGAGGGCATAGGCCGTCTCGCCACCCTCGCCCAACTGCCACAGCACGGTCGAGAGGAGCCCGTGATCGGAGGTCACGGGAGCGGTGCCGGTGTTAAGCAGCGCGAAGGCACCGGTGCCATACGTGGACTTGGCCATCCCCGGCTCGAGGCAGGCCTGGCCGAAGGTCGCCGCCATCTGGTCGCCGGCGATGCCCGCGATGGGGATCGCCGCACCGAGCACGCTCGGGTCGGTCTCCGCGAGGAGGGCAGAGGAGGGACGGACCTCCGGCAGCAGCGCCTCTGGCACCCCGATGATCTCGCACAACCACGGGTCCCAGCGACCTTCGCGGATGTCGTAGAGCAGCGTGCGGCTGGCGTTGGATACGTCGGTCAGGTGCGCCCGGCCGCCGGTCAACCGCCAGATGAGAAAGCTATCGACGGTCCCGAAGGCCAGGTCGCCGGCTTCGGCCCGGGCGCGGAGGCCCGCCTCGGCGTCGAGGATGTGGGCGATCTTGGGGCCGCTGAAGTAGGCGTCGAGGGGCAGCCCGGTGACGGCTCGGACACGCTCCTCGTGCCCGGCCTCCCGGAGCGCCGCACAACGGTCGGCGGTGATGCGGCTCTGCCACACGATGGCCGGGGCCACGGGTTCACCGCTGGCGCGATCCCAGACCACGGTCGTCTCGCGCTGGTTGGTGATGCCCAGCGCGGCGATGTCGGCCGCGCCGCCGGGGATGGCCTCGAGCGCCTGACGCGCGACGGCCAGCTGGCTATTCCAGATGTCCTCAGGATCGTGCGTCACGTGGCCCGGGAAGGGATAGCCCTGTGGGTACTCCTGTTGGGCTACGGCCACGGTCCCACCATCACGGTCGAAGACGATGGCCCGTGAGGAGGTCGTGCCCTGATCGAGGGCGAGGATGAAGTCGGCTCCCATGCCGGGTCCCTCCGATTCGGTGCGCTAGGCGCCCGGGACGTCGTACTCGCGTCGCGCGGTCTCGAGATACTGCGCCACCTCGGCCGCCTGTCGCTCGGCGTCCCAGCCAAGGCGCAGGCCCATGATGGCGGCCACCCGAGGGGCGATGGACTCACCTCGGTCGCGGCGCGACATCGACAGGCGCATGCGGCGCGAGAGCACGTCGTCGAGGCTCAGCGCCAGTTCCTGCTCGACGGCCCAGGCGACCTCCGCCTCCAGCTCGGTGCGGTCCTCGGCCAGCGGACGCAGCAGGTCCTGCTCCTGACCCATGGCCATGACTTCGGAGGCACGCGTGCCATGGCGGTCGACGAGCTCGGACGCGCGTTGGTGGTCGAGGCCGCTGTCGCGGGCGATCTCGTCGACCAGCCGGTCGAGACGCTCGCGTGGCGCGGCCCCCAGCAGGGGTCGGTCGGCGGTCTGGCTCTGCGGCATGGGGTCCTCGCCGTCGAGCACGTAGTCGACCGCGTCCCGCGCCATCAGCCGGTACGTCGTGTACTTGCCGCCCGACACGCGCACGAGGCCGCTGGCCTCACGATGGATGGTGTGCTCGCGACTGACGCGCGCGGTGTCACCTCCGGGAGCCCCCACGAGCGGCCGCAGGCCGGCGAAGGCGCCGACGGCATCCTCGCGCTTCAGATCCGCCTCCAGCACGCCGTTGACGTTCTCCAGGATCTCGTCCACATCGTCGAGCGTGGGTGCCGGACGGTCCGGGCCACCCTCATCGGCGACGTCGGTCGTGCCCACCAGCCAGACCCCGGGATGGGGGATGATGAACAGGACGCGCCCGGGGACTCGCAGCGTCATGCCGGTCTTGAGCGGCAAGCGACCACGCTCGAAGACGAGGTGGGTACCACGGCTGGGCACGAGCTTCATGGTCGAGCCACCGAGGCGAGCATCAGGGTCGCCCAGCCAGACGCCGGTCGCGTCGATGACCTTCGTAGCTCGGACATCCGACTCCTGCCCGCCGATGAGGTCCTTGACCTTCAGGCCGGAGACGGCGCCACGGCGGTCGGTCAGGAGGTCGGTCACGCGGGTGCGAGTCACCGCGGTGGCACCCTGCTCGATCGCGGTCAGAGCCACGGCGATGCTGTAGCGCGCGTCGTCTTCGACGGCATCGGAGTAGGTCACACCGCCACGCAGGCCGTCGCGCTTGATGTCGGGGATGAGCTCCGCCACCGCGCCCGATCCGAGGTGGTGTGCTCGCCCGCCATCGCGGGCGGCACCGAGCAGGTCGTAGAGCGTGAGCCCCGCACCCATGAAGGCTCGGTGCACGAGCGGCCAGCCGTAGACCGGGAAGAGGAAGCGCTCGAGCTTGACCAGGTGCGGCGCCAACGCAAGCAGCCGGGAACGCTCAGCGAGGGCCTCACGCACCAGCTGCAGGCGGAAGTCCTCGAGGTAACGCAGGCCGCCGTGGATGAGCCGGGATGAGCGCGACGACGTCCCGACGGCGAGATCGTCCTGCTCGATGAGGGCGGCCTTGAGACCGCGGGAGGTGGCGTCGAGGAGGGCGCCGGAGCCGACGATGCCGCCGCCGATGATGAGCACGTCCCAGGTCTCGTTCGCAAGGCGTGCCAGTGCGCCCTCGCGTGCGGTAAGGGGTGCGCTCGTCACGGGATCCTCCTGGGTCGAGTCGGTCAGGCGGTAGCGGTCGCCCGGGCCGCGCCGACCGGCGCCGCCGCACGCAGTCGCTCGGCCGCGTCTTCGGCGTTGATATCGCGTTGCGGTTCGCTGAGCAGCTCGTAGCCGACCATGAACTTGCGCTTGGTGGCCTCGAGCAGCGGGGGCATGAAGTGAGCATGCACCTGCCACGGCTCTGTGGGGTCGCTGCCGAAGGGCGCCTGATGCCAGCCCATGGAGAACGGCATGGGCTGCTCGAAGAGCGCGTCGTAGCGCTGCATCAGCCGCTGCATCGTCTGTGCCAGGCCGGCACGCTGAGCCTCGTCGAGGTCGGAGATGCGGGCGGCCGGTCGCTTGGGCACGAGCAGCGTCTCGAACGGCCACACCGCCCAGAACGGCACCAGCGCGAGCCACTCCTCGCCGTCCTCCACGACCCGCTGACCGCCCTGCTCCTGCTCGACCACATCGAGGAGGAGCTGGCGGCCCTCGGCCTCGAAGTAGTGGCGCTGCGAGGCATCCTCACGCGCGGCGTACTCGGGCAAGGCGGCACCCGACCAGATCTGGCCGTGTGGATGCGGATTGGAGGCGCCCATGGCCGCACCTCGATTCTCGAAGATCTGGACCCAGCGCCAGTCGCGACCGAGATCGGTGCTCTGCTGTGCCCACATCTCGATGACCTCGCGCACGGCCGCCGGCGCCATGCGCGTGAGCGTCAGATCGTGGCGCGGGGAGAAGCAGAGGACACGGCAGGTGCCCGGCTGGGACTCCGCTCGCAACAGCCCATCGTGGTAGACATCTTCACCGGCATCGGGGCGCAGGGCCGCGAAGTCGTTGGTGAAGACGTAGGTGGAGTCGTACCGCGGGTTCTGCTCGCCGCTGACCCGGGTGTTGCCGGGGCAGAGGTAGCAGTCGGGGTCGAAGCTGGGGCGGTCGTCGGCCACGACGCGACGTTCCTTGCTGCCTTGCCAGGGGCGCTTCGTGCGTCCCGCGGAGACGAGTACCCAGCGATCGCCGAGGGGATCGTAGCGGCGATGCGGTCCGGTCGGGAGGGGCATGCTCAGGCGCCCACCGCCGATCTCGACACCCGACGGAGCCTGGCTCTCCCCGGGTCCGGTGAGCAGGACCGTTCCGACCCGTTCCTCGAGGATGCGACAGGCATCGAGGCCCGAGGGCGTCGTCGGTGATGACGACATCGGCCCGGTCGAGCCGGGCGATGGTGCTCACGCCGGTCACGCCCCACTTCGTATGGTCGGCCGTGACCACCAGGCGGGCGCCCGCATCGATGAGGGCCTGGTTCGTCTCGGCCTCGAGCATGTTGGGCGTGGTGAAGCCCGCGCGCTCGTGCATGCCGTGGACGCCGAGGAAGACGAGGTCGACGTTGACGTTGCGCAAGGCGCTCACGGCGAAGGGTCCGACGAGCGCGTCCGAGGGTGTGCGCACCCCGCCGGTGAGGATGATGGTCTGGTCGCTGCGACCGCCGTGGTAGAGCACCTCCGCTGCCGGCACCGAGTTGGTCACGACGGTCAGGCGCGGGATCTCCACCAGGCGCCGGCTGACCTCGTAGGTCGTGCTGCCGGCCGAGACCGCCACCGCCATGCCCGGCTCGACCATGGCCGCGGCCGTGCGCGCGATCGCCAGCTTGGCGTCGTGCTCGAGCGTGCGCTTGGTGTCGAAGCCCGGCTCGTGGACGGCCGACTCGCGGAGCAGCGTGGCCCCGCCGTGGACCTTGACCAGGTGACCCTGGCTCTCGAGGGCTTCGAGATCACGACGCACGGTCATGTCGGAGACGTCGAGCTCGCGCATGAGGTCCGACACGCGCACGGCACCATCAGCTCGCAGCCGCTCGAGGATGAATGCGTGTCGCTGTGGCGCCAGCACGGTGCAGCTACCTCCCTGGTGCGTCGGCAGATGCACGCCGATAGTGACGGCTAATCCGACAGAAGTCAACGTCGGAGTGACAGGACCATACGAGCGCCGCGACAAGAAAACGGTTGACAATCCGACACCAGCCGGCGCACAATCGAGCCTGAACCGTGTTGGTTTCTGTTGGACCGTTGGGAGTTCCAACAGCATAGGAGGAGGAACACATGGCGTTCCCTGAGACTCGCGCGCGCCGTCGGCTGACGGTCGCCGCGACCGCGCTCGCCACGGCGGCCCTGGTGGGCTCGAGCATCGCCGTCGCCGCGCAGGACGACGTCACCGTGACCTTCCGGACCCGCCCGGACAACGAAGCCGAGGCGCAGGTCTACCGGGACATCGCGGCGCAGATCTCCGAGCAGCTCGACGGCATTACCGTGGAGTACCAAGCCGGCGGCACGGAGACGGCCGGATATCAGGACACGCTGAAGACCGAGGCCGCCGCAGGCACGGCACCCGATCTCTTCTGGATCCCCGGTACCGACGTTGCGGACTTCGCGACCCGCGGCATCATCGGTGACATGCGCTCGTATGCTGACGCCACCGACGGCTACAGCGACGACGACTTCTATCCAGGTCCGATGTACCACATGACCTTCGATCCCGAGAGCGGTGAGCCGGGTGGCCCACTGTGGGGTCTGCCGCGTGACGTCTCTACGTTCGCGCTCTACCTGAACCTTGACCTGCTGGCCGAGGCCGGTGCGGAGGATCCGCGCGAGCTGGCCGCCAACGGCGAGTGGACATGGGACGCCTTCGGGGAGGTCGGCGAGGCCGTGGCCGCGCTCGGCAGCGACGTCAAGGCCTATGGAGCCAACGCATGGTGGGGTCCGTATGGCGTCTGGCTGAATGGCGCCGGTGGTGGCTTCTTCAATGAGGCCCGCGACGCCTGCGCGCTCGACACGCCCGAGTCCATCGCTGGACTCGAGCAGCTGGTCGATGTCTACGCCAAGGACAACTTCGCGGTGGCCTACGGCGAGGACTCCGAGCCGCCCTTCCTGGCCGGCAACGTGGGCATGTTCCAGAACGGCCGCTGGGCCACACCGAACATGCGTGCCAACGCCAACTTCGATTGGGACGTGGTGACTCTGCCGGATGGTCCAGTGCCCGGCGGCAATTGGCTCTTCTGGGGCGCCTACACCGTGAACGCCGCTTCGGAGCACCCCGAGGAGGCATGGCAGGTGCTCTACGCACTGACGGACCCGGAGGTCCAGAAGACGGTCTCAGAGCTGGGTGCCAACATCCCGAGCCGCGTGGGCCAGCAGGGCATCGACGACTTCATGACCTTCACCCCGCCGGAGAACAACCAGGCCTTCCTCGACGGTCTGGCCAACAACAGCGTGGCTGAGGGTCCGCTGTGGGCCGGCAGCTGGCCGCAGTTCGACCAGGTCATGGGCCCCGCCATCCAGGGTGTCGTCAACGGCGACATCAGCGTGGAGGAGTTCCAGGCCACCATCTGCGCCGACGCCAACGCCGCCGCGTTCGGCGACTGATCCCATAACGAAGGGCACGGAGCTGGCGCCGCCCGCTCCGTGCCATCACCTCACACATAACTAGTACCTACTGGGGCACTAGCGCGCATGTCCGTCCAGACGGCAGACCCACGAGGCTCCGCGCTCTCTTCGGTGCCGTCACCCCGTGACCCGCTCGGAGGACTGAAGCGCGGGCTGCTCACGCTCGTCCCCATCCTGCAGGCGGTCCTGACGGTCGCCGGCGCCGGCGCCGTCATCGCGCTCCTGCTAGCCGGCGACCTGGGCCTGCCGCTCCCCCTCTACCTATTCGTGCTCGCGGTCCCGGCGCTGTTTGCGCTGGCCGCCGGCGCGTCGACGGTGTGGACCTTCCAGCGCACCGCTCGCGGTCGCGTCGCGGCCATCATCGTCGACTACCTGGCTTTCCTGACCGCCTTCCTGCTGCTGCTGCACCTGCAAGGCGTCTTCATCGGCTTTGGTGACTTGGCGGACGTCTTCGCGGCGTCGCTGCCGTGGCTGGCGGTCGCGCTCGTGGCCTATCTAGTGGGCCAAACCACCGAGTGGACGGTCAATCGGCCCACCGCCACGAGGGTCATCACCCTCGTGCGCTACGGACTGTTCGCGGTCGCGGGCATCGGGTTCCTGGCCGCCATCGATGCCGTCCACGGCGCGCTGGAGTTGCTGCGGGGCCTGGCCGACCCGGTCAACCTCGGGCTGGCCATCGCCAGCGTCGTGCTGCTCGCCTTCGTGGTCGCGCTCTGGGGCACCGAGGGCAGAGTCCGCTACGGTGCCACGCTCGGCGACAACGAGCTACTTGACGGGGTCATGCTCATCTCGCCCAACCTCCTGGGCTTCCTGGGCTTCTTCGCTGGTCCGCTGCTATTCAGCCTCTACGTCAGCCTCACCGACTGGGACGCCTTCAGCGACCCCGTGTTCCTGGGCTTCGAGAACTACCTCGAACTGCTCTCCATCCAACTCCTCTGGCTGAGCGACCCCTCGGTCCTGCTGCCCGCCGAGATGAACGAAGGCTTCTCCGAGGTCTTCCGGCTCGGTCCGCTGATGATGGCGGCCAAGGACAAGCTCTTCTGGCTGTCGCTGCGGAACATCTTCGTCTTCGGCCTCATCGCCATCCCGCTTGCGGTCATCCCGGCGCTCTTCATCGCCTCGCTGCTCAATTCCCGCGTGCGCGGCATCCGGATCTTCCGGACCATCTACTTCATCCCTACCGTTGCCGGCATCGTGGGCGTGGCCATCATCTGGAAGCAACTCCTGGACCAGACCGTCGGGTGGATCAACTACGGCGTCACGCTCACGGTCGACTTCCTCAACGGCACTCTCGGCCTGTCCCTCGAGGATCCCAGGATCGCCTGGCTTTCCGATCCGGTCACAGCACTGCCGATCATCGCGATCGTCTTCGCCTGGACCACCGTCGGATTCAACTCGGTCATCTATCTGGCGGGCATGCAGGGCATCCCCGCCGACCTCTACGAGGCCGCCACCATCGACGGCGCCAATCGCTGGCAGCGCTTCATCCACATCACCATCCCCTCGGTCTCGGCCACGACGTTCTTCGTCATCGCGACAACGACCATCCTGGCCTTCCAGCTCTTCACCGAGGTGTGGGTCCTGACGGGAGGCGTCCAGCCTCCGGGCGGTCCTAACAACGCGACCATGACGCCGGCCCTGTACCTCTACAACTCGGGCTTCCAGAACTTCGAGTTCGGGTATGCGTCGGCGATCGCCTGGGCGCTCTTCGCGATCATCTTCGTCTTCACTCTGATGCAATTCCGGCGACAGCGAGCGGAGGCCCAAGGTGTCTGAGCAGAGCAGGACCCCGCGCGCTCCGCAGGCCACCACCTGGAGCCGTCTCCAGCCTCGGGCCAGGCTCCTGGGCACCTATCTACTGCTCATCGTCGTGGGCCTCGTGTTCGTCTTCCCCTTCGTGTTCATGGCTGCGACTTCGCTCAAGACCAGCGACGAGGTCTTCCGCTATCCCCCGCGCCTGCTGCCGTCCGAGACGGTCCTGGCCGTGGTCGCAGGGGAGGAGGTACCGCTCTACCAGATCACGGTGGATGGCACCACCATGGAGATGGCGGCCCTGGAGACGGGCATCCGCGCGGGCGTCTTCGCTGACGCCGCCTCGCCGGAGGAGACCCGGGCATGGCCGCTCGACCTGGCCACACCCGTGCTCGATGCGTCGGGCGAGGAGGTGACCCAGGAGGTCGGAGGCGAGTCGCTGCCGCTCTACGACGTGGCCTACGAGGGAGGGATCGAGCGCCAGGTCCTGACCCGCAACACCTCGGTCGCACGCTTCGTCCTGCCGGAGGACCCGAGCGTCACCGCCTACGGGGTGCTGCGAACCTCGACGCCGGTCGAGCGTCCCACGGCCCATCCAGAGAACTTCTCCACCGTGCTTGAGAAGGAGGGCTTCGGCCGCAACGTGACCAACACCATCCTGGTGACGCTCGCCGTGGTCTTCGGGCAGCTCTTCACTTCGATCCTCGGCGGCTACGCCTTCGCCCGCATCAGGTTCCCCTTCCGCAACGCGCTGTTCCTGGTGTACCTGGGCTCGATCATGGTGCCCTTCGTGGTGCTCATCATCCCGCTCTACCAGCTCATGGTCGGCATCGGCTGGGTCGACAGCATCCCGGCCCTGATCTTCCCTTGGGTCTTCAGCGCGTACGGCACCTTCCTGATGCGCCAGTTCTTCATCACTATCCCCAAGGAGCTGGAGGAGGCGGCCTTCATCGATGGAGCCAGTCGTTGGACGATCCTGTGGCGCATCTACGTGCCGCTCAGCCTGCCCGCCCTGGCGACCCTGGGCACTTTCGCCTTCCTCTACGCCTGGAACAGCTTCGTATGGCCCTTCGTCGTCATCAGCACGGGCAACGATGCTGCGCAGGTCATCACGGTGGCCCTGACCCAGTTCAGTGGGCGGGCCGCAGTCTCGCCGCAGCTGGTCTTCGCGGGCGTCGTCATCGCCGTCTCGTTCCCGATCCTGGTCTTCATCATCGTTCAACGCTACTACCAAGCCAACGTCGCTTCGAGCGGCATCAAGTAGCGGGCACGAACTCCGCACCATCGCAGGCGCTGACCGTCCAGATGCGGGGCGTGCAGCCGGTGCGCGCCGGGTACTCACGCTCGACGGTCTGTCGCAGCGTCTCCACCGCGTCGTGGCGGGCGAGCGTGATGGTGCAGCCGCCGAAGCCGCCACCGGTCATGCGCGAGCCGATGACGCCGGGCACCTCGACGGTGATCTCGACGAGCGCATCGATCTCCGGACAGGTGATGTCGTAGTCGTCGCGCATCGAGACCTGGCTGCCGGCCATCAGCTCACCCAGGGCAGCATGGTCGTCGGACTCGAGGGCGGCGACGGCTGCGAGCACCCGCTCGTTCTCGGTGAGCACGTGGTAGGCGCGCCGGAAGTCGACCGGATCGAGGCGATCGCGATAGGCCTCGAGCCGCGCCATCTCGATGTCGCGCAGGAGCGTCACCGCGGGGTCGTCCTCGGCCACGACCGCGACCACGCGCTCGCAGGCGGCCCGCCGGTCGTTGTACTCGTTGTCGGCATGGCCGTGGGAGACGCCGCTGTGGATGACCACGAGTGCCAGCTCCGGCGGCAGCCGCACCGGGCGCCACTCGGTGGAGCGGCAGTCGAAGAGGAGGGCGCTGCCGTCGACACCGCAGGCCGAGGCGAACTGGTCCATCAGCCCGCACATCACGCCGACGTGGTTGTTCTCCGCGTACTGCGAGATCTTGGCCACCTCCAGCGCGTCGATGGCCGGCCCGTCCGGGGCCGAGACCGCCCAGGCCGTGACGACCTCCAGCGCGGCCGACGACGAGAGCCCCGAACCGATGGGCAGCGTGCTCACCAGCAGGCCATCGAAGCCACGCACCGGCTGACCATGCTCGGCCAGAGCCCAGGCGGTACCGGCGATGTAGTCATGCCAGGCGTCGCCCTTGGGCGGGAACGGGTCGAGGCTGATGGTGGCGGTCTGGCCGTCGTCCTCACGGTGGATCCGGATACGCGGCTCGTCGGTCGGCAGCAGCGCGATGCGCACGTCCATGTCGATGGCGAAGGGGAGGACGAAGCCGCCGTTGTAGTCGGTGTGCTCGCCGATGAGGTTGACGCGACCGGGAGCGCGCACGATGACGACCTCGTCCTCGCGCCCGACAGCCTCCGGGAAAGCCGCCAGGAGACGATCCACGAGAACGACTGGTGAAGGGCTGATCTGAGTGTTCACGAGCCCGATGGTATGCGGCTACACAGCCTGTCGCATGGAGTTCTGGTAGGTTGTCGGCGCTGTGAGTCGTCGATCCCTCCTGATGGCAGCGCTGTGCGCGAGCCTGTTGCTGCCTGGTGCTGCCCCTGCCGTCGCCGAAGAGCCTTCCCCCTATGGGCTCGAGGAAGTCTGGGCGCCGGTGGCAGCCAAGACCGACAAGGGCAAACGGCCGAAGGTCAACTTCAAGGTCGGGGACTGGAAGCTGAAGAAGCTCAAGTGGAAGAACCTGCGCTTCAACGGCGGTCAGCCGCTGGCCATCGAGACCGAGGGGCCGCAGGACGACCAGGCCATCCCCATGCGCCCCCTGGGCGTGGACGGCGCCCTCGTCTACAACCCGACCGTGCTCGCGCAGCAGGGCATGAAGCGGCTGGACACATACCTGCAGACCGGGAACAAGTACCACCTGCGTCAGGCGCGCAAGTACGCGAACAAGCTCAAGGACCTCTCCGATGGCGGCAAGAAGCGTCGCTGGCAGCCGCACTGGTACGACCTCAGCGTCCATGAGAAGGGCTGGGTCAACTCCAACTCGCACGGCCTGACGCTCTCGTTCGTGTCGCGCTACCACAAGATCACCGGCGCCAAGAAGAAGCTGCGACAGGCCAGGAAGCTGATGGCCGCCTTCGAGCAGCGGCCCAAGAACCAACGCTGGTTCAGCGACGTCACGGCCAAGCGATACATCTGGTTCGAGCACTGGCCTGACGGCCGCAACGACCGCACGCTCAACGCGCACATCAACGCCCTCTTCGGCATCTACGACTACTGGCGCGTGACGGACGATCCGCTCGCGGAGGTCTACCTTCTGGGCGGTCTCAAGACCGTGCGTGACAAGCTCTACCGCTTCCGGCGCAAGGGCGAGCTCTCGAGATACAGCCTGGAGGGCACCACGGGCTCGCTGCACTACCACGAGACGCATATCGAGCAGTTGCGCATCCTGGCCAAGATGACCGGCGACAAGTGGTTCGAAAGGCAGGCCGACCGGTTCCAGCGAGACGAAGACAAGTGGAAGGCGAAGTACCGCGGCGGCGGACGCTAGGCGCGCGACGCTCGCGGGATCCTCGCGCTACGATGACCCCAGCGGCGGTCGTGCACGGCATTCGCTCTTGCACCAGAAGCTGACCGACCATGGCGGAGGGACTCCCTGATGATGGACATGATCCAGCGGATCATCGGACTTGCGATCGGCGTGATCGTGACCCTGATCCTGCTCGTAGCGATGACCGACGTGACCATGGACCAAGCCATCGTGCCGCTCATCATCGGCGCGGTCGCGGCCTTCTTCTGGCCCATCGTCATCGCCTGGTACCTCGTCCGCCGCGCCAAGGCACGGCGCGAGAGCAATATCCAGAACGAGGTCAGCCGTCAGATCGACCAGCAGAAGCGCGGCTAGCCTTCGTCGGCGACGACAGGGCTTCGTCGCCGTCGCCTCTCCGGCCGGCGCATCGGCGCCGGCCGACCCATGTCTGACGGCATGACCGAGACGCACCCCAAGTCATACTTCCGCTCCGACATCGAAGGCCTGCGGGCCATCGCCATCGGGGCGGTGTTGCTGTACCACGCCGGCGTCGCCGGTGCCGATGGCGGCTTCATCGGCGTCGACGTCTTCTTCGTCATCTCCGGCTTCCTCATCACCGGACTGCTCGTCCGGGAGTGGAACGGTAGCGGCCGCATCGACCTGCTGGTGTTCTACGCGCGCCGCTTCCGCCGGCTGCTGCCGGCGGCCCTGCTGGCGATCGTGGTCACGGTCGTGGCCTCGTACCTCATCCTGTCGGAGCTTCGCTTCCCGGGCGTGGCCTTCGACGGCGCCGCGGCTGCGCTCTACGTCTCCAACATCCGCTTCGCTACCGAGGCCATCGACTACCTCGGGGCGGAGACGGCACCATCGCCACTGCTGCATTTCTGGTCCCTGGGCGTGGAGGAGCAGTTCTACCTCTTCTGGCCGCTGATCATCTTCCTCAGCCTGCGCCTGCTGGGGCTGGCGCGGCTCTGGCTCGCGGTGGCCCTGATGGTGGTGGCTTCGCTCGCGCTGGCGTTCTACTGGACCGACGTCGCCGCCCCGTGGGCCTTCTTCTCGTTGCCGACCCGCGCCTGGCAGCTGGGCGCGGGCGCGCTCATCGCCATCGGGGTGCTCAAGCTGCCCGAGCGCACACCCGGCTGGCTGGCACAGGCCGCCAGCTGGCTCGGCCTGGCACTCATCTGCTTCGGCGTCGTCTACATCAAGGGCGATATGCCGTACCCGGGCACCGTCGCGCTCATCCCGGTCGTGGGTACGGCCCTGATGATCGTGGGCATGAGCCACACGCCGGGGCTGCCGGCGCAGCTCCTCTCGACCCGCTTCCCACGCTGGATCGGGCGCATCTCTTACTCGCTCTACCTCTGGCACTGGCCGCTGCTGGTGCTGGTGCCCATCGCCCTCGGAATCGAGAGCGTGCCCTTCAACCTGCTGCTGGTCGTCGTGGCCACGCTCGTGGCCTGGGCGTCGACCGAGCTCTACGAGGGACCCATCCGCCACGGCACGCTGCTGCCGATGCGCCCGAGCCGCAGTGTCGCGGCCGCCATCGCGGCGTCGGTGCTGGTGGCGCTGGGGGCCTTCGCCTGGGGCAACGCGATACAGGGCGAGCGCTGGACGCCGGGTGAGGTCGACGAGGCCACCGTGCGTTCGATCGAGCTGCCTGAACCACGACGCGAGGGACCCGTCCCCGAGGATCTCGTGCCGCCGTTGACCGGCGCCTACTGGGACAACCCCGACGGCTACGACGATGGCTGCCATCTCGAGCCCGGCGATGTCACGGTGCCAGACTGCGTCTACGGTGACCCTGCCGGCGAGCAGACCGTGATGCTGATCGGGGACTCGCACGCCCAGCAATGGCTACCCGCAGCGCAGGCGCTCGCTGACGAGCGGGGCTGGCGGCTGGTGGCCATCACCAAGTCCGCCTGCCCGATGGTCGAGGGCACGGTCTGGAACGGCATCCTCAAGCGTGACTATCGCGAGTGCGATGCGTGGCGCGAAGACATCTACGAGCGCATCGAGACAGAGGCACCGGCACTGGTGCTGACCGCCGCTGACAGCCGCTACCAGCTGATGCAGGGCGGCGAGCGGCTCGAGGAGGGCAACGACGAGGCCTGGTCCACCGCTCTGACGTCTGGGCTCGAGCGCCTCCGCGAGCTGGCGCCCACGGTCGTCATCGCCGACACCCCACGGGTCGGCTACCTCCCGGCCGAGTGCCTGGCCACGAGCGATGGCATCGAGGACTGCGATGTCGATCGAGAGCGCATGGTGGACGAGGTCTACGCTGAGATGGAGGCCGCGGCCGCGGCCGCGGCCGGGGTCGGGCTCGTGTCGGCGACCGAGTGGCTCTGCTTCGAGGAGGACTGCCCCATCGTGCGTGGTTCGAACCTCGTGTACCGTGACAGCCACCACCTCTCTGCGACGTTCGCCGACCGCCTCTCCGAGCGGCTCGGTGCCGCCGTCGACGCCGTACTGGGGGAAGTTGGACCGTGATCAGCCTCGCCACCGCTCGCGCCGCGCTCGTCGGCCTTCTCCTGGTCGTGCTCACGGCTGTGCCGGTGCTCGCCGCCGATCGCGATGGCGACGGCCTCAAGGACAGCTTCGAGACACGCTATGGCGTGACCTCGCCCGACTCGCACGACTCGGACAGCGACGGCGTCGTCGACAGCGCCGAGGACAGCGACGGCGACCGCCTGGCCAACCACGCCGAGCAGCGCTTCGGCCTGAACCCCGCCAGACGCGACACCGACGGCGACGGGAGGTCGGACGCCGCCGAGGACCACGACCGTGACGGGCGCAGCAACGCCAAGGAGCAGGACCAGCGACGACTGCCGGCCAGGACGAACCCGAGGCTCGGCTACATCAAGCGCGACCGGGCCGTGATCGCCAAGAACTGCATCTCGTCCCAGCGCTCCGCCAACGTCGTCAGCTGCCTCGACGGGATGATCTCGAGCGACACCCGCATCGTGGTCATGGGCGACTCCCACGCGACGATGATGGTCGATCCCATCCGACGCGCGGCTCGCAATGCCGGCTGGCGCGTGGAGACCATGCTCAAGGGTGCCTGCATGCCGTTGCTGGGCACGATGAATACGGCCCAGTGGAAGCTGGATAAGGGCCAGAGCTGCCGTGAGTGGCGCATCCGTGCCTTCACTCGCCTGAAGAAGAACCCGCCGGACCTGCTCATCCTCACCGCCAACGACAATGCCGTCTTCGTGGACAAGAAGGGCCGCGAGCTGCCGCGCAGGAAGCGTGCGGCCATCTGGCGCAAGGGCATCGCGCGGGTCATCGACCGCCTGGCCCCGGAGACCACGCTGCTGGTCCTGGGCGATGTGCCGGACACGAACGGCAACCCCATCAAGTGCCTCAAGCGCGATCGCTCGGACATGTCCCGCTGCACGACGCGGCGTGAGCCACTGAGCAAGCGCAACATCGAACGCGCCGTGCGCTCGATCGTCATCGCCCGCGGACAGGAGTTCGCGACCCTCTACGGCAAGATCTGTCCATACGATCCCTGCCCGGTGGTCCAGGGCACGACGCTGGTCTGGCGCTCGAAGGGCCACCTGTCGGCCTCGTTCGCACGCAAGCTGACGCCGACGATGCGGCGCATCATCACCGGAGCACTCGACCGATGACACGAACCTCTCCCATGCGCGGGCTCCTCGGCACCGTCCTCGCCGGCTGCCTGCTACTGACCAGCCTCGGGGTGGCCGCGGCGGCCACGGACACCGATGGCGACGGCTTGAGCGACGAGTTCGAGACGACCTGGGGTGTGACCTCGCCGGAGTGGAAGGACACCGATCGTGACGGCATCATCGACGCCGTCGAGGACGAAGACGGCGACAAGCTGGGCAACCGCGGCGAGCAGCGCTACGGCACGGATCCCGGCAACCCCGATACCGATGGCGACGGCACGCTCGACGGTGACGAGGATTCCGACGACGACGGCCGCACCGATGCCCAACAGCAGGACGAGCGACGCGTGCCCAAGGATGTGCGTCCCGCGCTAGACGAGGCCGAGGACGACGCCAACGGCGTCAACGTCTTCTGCGGTGTCCTCCAGGGTAGGTCCGAGCTGCGCCACTGCAGCTTCGGACCCAGGGATAGCGAGACCCGCATCGTATTCATGGGCGACTCGCACGCCCACTCGCTGCTACGACCCTTCAAGCGCGCGGCCCAGCGTGAACGCTGGCACATCGAGACCGTCATCAAGGGCGCCTGCATCCCCCTCCTGGGCATCGAGAACGGGCTCCAGCAGCGACTCGACAAGGGCCAGAGCTGCCGCGCCTGGAAGGACAACGCCATCGACTGGCTGAAGGCTGACCCGCCCGACCTCGTCGTCATCACCCAGAGCCAGACCTACAACCTCGCCCGGCGCGACGGCACGCCATTCGGCAAGAAGAGCTGGCCCGACCGCTGGCAGGCGGCGGTGGAACGGACCGTGGGGGCCATGCCCGAGTCGACGCAGGTGCTCATCCTCGGCGACGTGCCGCGCAACTTCGGTGACCCTGTGAAGTGCCTGCAGGAGGACCCCAGGGACATGTCCGCCTGCACCTCGCCGCGCCTGGCGCCGGAGGAGCGCGCGATCGAGTCGGCGCTGCGTGCCGGTGCGGAGGCCAGCGGCGCAGCCTTCGGCACGCTCTACGACTCGATCTGCACCTACGATCCCTGCCCCCTGGTCCACGGCGAGGTGCTCGTCTGGCGCGACCGCTCGCACGTCAACGCCACGTTCAGCGGCCGCCTGACGCCCACGATCCAGACGCTCCTGACGGACGCTCTGCCGTGAGCCGATGGTCGCGCCCGACCCGTGGCGCACTCGTCAGCCTGCTGGCCGTGGCGCTGACCGCCGGCCCCGTGGCCGCCGTCGATACCGATGGCGACGGTCTGCGCGACGCCTTCGAGCGCAAGAACGGCATGACCTCGCCCGATCGAGCCGACACCGACCGCGATGGCGTCATCGACTCGGCGGAGGACCATGACCGTGACGACCTCGCCGACCTGGGCGAGCAGCGCTTCAAGACCGATCCGGGTGACCGCGATACCGACGGCGACGGAATCCTCGATGGGTTCGAGGATTCCGACGGCGATGGCACGCTCGACCGCGTCGACCAGCACCGCCGCCCCGTCCCGGCCGATGTCCGACCCAAGCTGCAGAGCGCCGTCGTCGACGTGGCTCGCGACGGCAGGCGGTGTGGCGTGCGCACCGGCGACCCGACGGTCAACGTCTGTCGCTTCGGCAAGCTCAAGAGCAAGACCGACGTGGTGCTCATCGGCGACTCCAAGGCCACCATGTACCTGCCGCCGATGCAGATCGTGGCCGAGCAGGAAGGCTGGCGCCTGACCACGATGCTCAAGGGTCGTTGCACGCCGGTGCTGGGCACGATGCCCCGCTACCAACGCATCTTCGACCAGGGGCTCACCTGCGCCCGCTGGCGCAGCAGCGTCTTCGAGCGACTGCGCAAGAACCCGCCGGAGATGATCGTGCTCGTGTTCTCGGACGACTACGCGCTCGTCGACAAGGAGAACCGCAAGCTCAACGACAAGCAGAAGGAACAGCAGCTCGAGAGCGGGTTGCGCGCGACGCTGCGCGCCCTGCCCAGGAAGTCGACCGTGGTGCTGCTGGCGGATGCACCGCGCTCGCTCAAGAACCCGCCGAACTGCCTGCGGCAGAACCCCAACGACATGTCCGCCTGCCTGACGCTTGGCGAACCGGCCTCGGCCCGTCGGCTCAATACCGTCCAGCGACGAGCCATGGAGGAGGGCGGTGGTGTCTACCGCACGCTCGAGGACAAGATCTGCCCGAGCCGCCCGTGTCCGCTCGTCCAGGGCGACATCCTCGTCAACAAGGACAAGGGCCACCTGACGGTGACCTTCACGCGGAAGCTCGCGCCCTCGCTCCGCGCCGAGCTGGCGCCGTTGCTGGCACCTCCGACGCCCAAGCCGACGCCGACGCCGGCAGCCGACGCCGGAGCCGACGCCAAGCGTCGAACCCAGCCTCGACCCGTCGGCCCAGCCATCGCTCGACCCGGTCCCGGAGCCGACGCTCGATCCCGAGGCTGGAGCTACCCACGACCCGGCTGCGGAACCGGTGCTGGACCCCTCGTCCGCTCCGTCCGAAGTCCCGCTCGATCCGTCTCCGATGCCGTCGGAGCCGCCGGCGTGAATTCGGTCCTGAGCATGACCCTGGTGCTGCTGCTCGTGGCGCTAGCCGTGGCACCCGCGACCGCGGCCACTGACAGCGACGGAGATGGCCTGCGCGACGGTTTCGAGGCGCGCCACGGCCTGACCTCGGCCAGCGATCCCGACAGCGATGACGATGGCGTCATCGACGGGGCCGAGGATCACGACAACGACCGCCTCAGCGACCGCGGAGAGCAGCGGTTCGGCACCAACCCGCGCCGCCGCGACACCGACCGCGACGGCATCCTCGACGGGCGTGAGGACGACGACGGCGACGGCCGCCGCAATGCCGTCGAGCAGGACCAGCGGCCCATGCCGCGGGCGCTCGCACCCGGGCTGGCGGCTGCGCGGGCTGACGTCTCGCCGTACAAGGCCGGCTGCCAGGCTACCCAGGGCCAATCGGCGGTGGTCACGTGCAGCTATGGCCCGGCAGACAGCGACACCAGCGTCGTGCTGATGGGCGATTCCCACGCCATGCAGCTGGCCACGCCGATCGTGACCGTGGCCAGAGAGAACGGCTGGCGGCTGACGACGTTGGTGAAGAAGGCCTGCCCGCCGATCCTGGGCATCCATAACCTGGCCAAGAGGTGGCGCTCGGACCGAGGCCACTGTCGCGTCTGGCGCCGCAAGGCACTGGCCTGGCTCAAGGCCGACCCGCCGGACCACATCATCCTGGCTCACTCCGATGCCTACGCCATCTCGACGCTCAGGGGCAAGCGGATCGTGGGCGACAGGCGCGCGCCGCTGTGGCGCTCGGGCGTCAAGCGCACCGTCCGCCGGATGCCGGCCGCGTCGAAGGTGCTCGTCCTCGGTGACACCCCCGAGAACCGCACCGATCCCGTCGCGTGTCTCAAGCAGCACCCGACCGATATGTCCCAGTGCACGACCCGGCGCAAGCCGCTCGCCAAGCGGGCCATCGAGCTGGCCATCGAGCGGGGTGCCAGGGCCGCTGGCGCCGACTACCGGCGCTTCTTCGACAAGGTCTGCTCGTACGATCCATGCCCCATCGTGCAGGGGCGGGTGCTCATGTACCGCGACCGGGGCCACCTGACAGCGACCTTCGCCGAACGCCTGACGCCGACCTTCCGGTCGATGCTCGGGGACGTCATCGGCCGCGCCGGGAGGCACGACTGATGGCTCGCCTCACGCGCGCCGCTGCCGCCGCGCTTCTCGGGCTGCTCCTGGCCGCGGTGCCGGCCATGGCCACGGATGCGGATGGCGACGGGCTGACCGATGAGTTCGAAGAGCGCTGGGGCGTCACCGACCCTGCGACCGCGGACAGCGACGGCGACGGGCTCGGGGACGCGCTCGAGGACCTCGACGCCGACCGCCTCGGCAACCTCGGGGAACAGCGCTACGGAACCGATCCCGGCAGCGCCGACACCGACGGCGACGGCGTCATCGATGGCGACGAGGACACCGACGGAGACGGCGTCAGTGACGCCCGGGAGCAGGACCGCCGCCCGGCACCCGCAGACCTCGAGCCGAAGCCCGAGTACGCCTGGTGGGACCGCCCGCCCAACTATGACGACGCCTGCCACGGCGACACCCTCGACCCGGAGCTACACCCCTGCACCTACGGCGTGGAGGAGAGCGATACGACGGTCGTCCTCTTCGGCGACTCCCACGCCCTGCAGTGGCAACCGGGACTCAAGGCGGCCGCGTTCGAGAACGGTTGGCGCGTCGTGACACTGACCAAGGCGGCCTGCCCACCGGCCGAGATCCGCTCTTCGCGCAAGGAGCAAGCAGCACAGGACTCGTGCGACGTCTGGCGGAGCGCGGCCCTCGACTGGATCGGAGAGAACGAGCCTGAGGTCGTGCTCATGACCGGCGGTGGTCGCATCTACCGGCTGGAGGACGAGCGTGGCGAACGCATCGCGGGCGACGACCGCACGGTCGCGTGGAACGCCGGTCTCACGAGCACCATCGAGGCCTTGCCCGAGGCCACGACCGCGGTGGTGCTGGCGGACACGCCGTACCTCCAGACGAACCCCGCGACTTGCCTGGAGAAGGACTCGAGCGACCTCATGGCCTGCTCGACACCCCGATCGGCGGCCATCGACACCGACTTCGACGCTGCCGAAAGGGCGGCGGTGGAGGCTGCGGGCGGGTTCTATGCCGACCTCAACGTCCTCGTCTGCCCGTACAGCCCATGCCCGGTGGTCTTCGACGACGTTCTCGCATGGCGCAACCGTGACCACCTCACGGCCACGTTCGTCACGACCCTGGCGCCGTCGCTCGGGGCGGCCATCGTGGAGGCACTCAGGGGCGGAGCCGATCCGGCAGAGGAGGGGGCAGCCTCAGAGGAGGCGACGAGCTAGCCCGTGCTCGGGCGCTTCTCGCGTCGGGGCTCGAGCGGCATCAGCAATGGCTGCCAGTCCACGCCGTTGCGATCGCGGTGCCAGAAGACGATGGCATTGTGGCGGCGCGCGAGCGACATCACGAAGCGGTAGTCGCGCGGGTTGATGTTGGCGATCGGGACCGAGCCGACCTCGCGGTCATCCATCAGCACCGATGGTATCGGGCCTCCCGCTCCGTTGTTGGGCCGGCCGGTCAGGCGAGGGGAGCCGGCTACTCCGCCGAGCTGTGCTCGAGGCCCTTCTCGACGACGGCCTGCTCACCCTGCGAGAGGTTGCCCTGCAACACACGCAGATACTCCTCTTCTTCGCCGATGTGCGTCTTGACGAGGGCGTAGAAGCGGATACACATGCGGCGCATCTCGAACGCCACTGTCGGCTTCAGGTCACCGGCCTCCACGCGTGCCTTGTATTGGCGCATCTGCTCGACGATCTCCCGCATCTCCTCGTGCTCTCGACGGAGATGGGCCATCGAGTGGCGGTTCTGCTGCAGCCGCTCCAGCTCGGGATAGACGTTCTCCTCGACGACCGCGACGTGCGGCAGGAAGGTGCCGGTCATGAAGTCGCACTCGGTCACGAAGGCCGGGGCGAACTCCTGGGGCACGGGGCGCTGCTCGAGCATGTCGGCCAGCACAGGTAGACGGTCGATGTGCTCGCGGATGCGTTCGTGGTGTTCGTGTCCGGTGTCTGGCAGTGGCGACATGGTCGGTACTCCTGGCCCCGCCGGGGGCACCCGGCCAGAGGCGTACATGCGGCGAAGTCTGGCTGGACCATGTACCCAAGGATCCACACCGCGACAGTGCCGAAGGGACCGGATTCGGCCCAGCCTGCACGCTCCCTGTCAGCGAGACGTTGCTCGCCCGGCTACGGTAGCGCAGGGTGCCGCGACACGACAGGGAGACATGCGCTTGCGACAGACGCGACCACGGCGACAGTCGCTGGCTGGGCTGCTGCGGGTGCCACTGCGCCTGCGGCCCGGTCGATCGCCGCGCGGGCGTGAGGAAGCAGCCGGTAGCGGTCTCGACGAGCGCTGCTGGGTCGAGGACGGGCAGCTCCGCGTCGGGTATGACGCGAGCGTGTATCCCGGGCGTTCGGGGGTTCGGCTGACCCTCGACGACGGGCTCCGGCGGACCTGGATGCCGATCCGCAGGTCCTTGCTGCCAAGTCGATCCACAACGGAGACTTCCGACGCGGAACCGACGGCTGGGCCCTCCGTGATGCCCCCACGGCCGAGCTTGGCATCGACCTGTCGCCCGAATGGACACTCGCCGATGGGCACACCGCCTACGTGAGCGATGCCAGCCCAGCCTCGGCGGCCGCGACGCTGACCGTCGTCGACGATACCGGAGACGTGCGCATCCGCGTGATCGCCGGTGCGACGTGGGAGCTATCGCTGCTCCTCGCGACCCACGGCTGCACGGCCGAGGTCGAGCTCGCCTTCACCGATGACCACAGCGACCCCATCCGCAGCACTCATCGTCACGTCCCGGCCGGGGTGATCGGTGGTACCGAGGCCGAGGGCTATCGGTCGTTGACTCTGCGCGAGGTGGTGCCGCAAGGTGCGAGGTGGGCCCGACTCGGCCTGCGCAAGGGCCCCACCCTTCCTCCCGCGCGCGACAGCTACCTGTTCGTGGCCCAGGTGAGCTTCGATCGGGTGGATGCGTCACCCTTCGATGCGGCTGAGCGCCCGGAGCTCGACGCTGCCGTCGCAGGCTGGGGCGATCCGCGAGTCCTCGTCCTGCCTCTGCCCCAAGGGTCCGATGACGGGTGCCCACACCAGCTGCACGTGCAGGATCAGGCTACCGGCCAGCAGATGAAGGGCTCGCCGCTGCAACTGGGTCGGCGGCAACCTCTCGAGGGCGGTATCGACCGGTTCGATGGGGCGGTCCTGATCGGCTGGGTCCGGGCGGCGACCGGGGCCGTCGACGCTCGACAGATCGCGCTGGAGATCGACGGCGCCGAGGTCGCACGCATATGGGCCTGGGAAACGCGCGCCGACGGGGCTCTTGCCCTTCAGGCTCCGCTCCCGGCCGGGACGTTCGACGACAGGACACACGCACTGCGCATCCGGGCCGTTCGCGAGGGCACGGTCATCCACGAGGCGCCCACTCGCCTCCCGCGTCTGCCCGCACCCTGGGAGACGCCAGCCGCGGCCAAGCTCACGGCCTCGTCTGGTTCCGCGTCGGCCACCGCCAGCCATCGCTATCGATCGCTCCAGATCGATCTGGAGAAGCTGGCGAGCGGTGACCGCGTCGACCCCGTGCGCACCGAGTAGCTCGGCCTCCTGCAGGAGGTGCTCATCGGCGGCCGTGGCCCTGCCTTCCGCCCTCTCGTGTTCCTGTCCGTCGAGGCGCCCAGCGTATCGGTGGTCATCCCGGTCTACGAGCACTTCGCGACGACCTATCGTTGCCTCGCGGCCCTGCTCTTCGCCCACACGGACGTGGCCTACGAGGTAGGTCGGCGAGCACATGATCTGTCCGAACTCGTGGCCTGGGCCCGCGACCATATCGCCACCTCCGAGCGGGACCACCAGGCGTACGACATGTGGCAGGCCCAGCCCGACCTGCGCATCCTCGATGTCCGTACGCCGGAGGAGTTCGTCTTCGTGGGCCACGCGCCCATGGCCTGGAACATCCCATTCACGCTCCTCACCTACGAATGGGACCCCCAGAACAAGGCCCGCCGCTGGGAGCTCAACCCCGGGTTCGTCGATGCCGTGAAGGGATGGGCCGCTCCGGGTGAGACGGTGCTCGTCACCTGCCGGTGGGGAGGGCGCAGCGCGATGGCTATCAACGCGCTGGCCGCGGCTGGCTTCACCGGGCCCTACAACATCCTCGATGGCATAGAGGGTAGCGAGGTCGAGGATCCCGACAGCGTCTTCGACGGCATGCGCATGAAGAACGGCTGGAGGAACTCCGGGCTGCCCTGGGAGTACCAGATCGATCCTGCACGGATGCTGCTCCCGCCGCGCCAGAGCCGCACGTTCGTGGCTGGCAGCGAGCACGACTGACGGGAGGGCAGAGTTCCAAAGCACCCGCGTCTCGCTCCCGGAGAACAAGGCGTCCACACACACGAGAGGAACCACCCAAATGGCAGTCAAGATCGTCACCGGACCCGTCCAGGTCTTCGTCATCGGCTTCGACAAGCCCGACTTCAACGGCCCGCCTGATCCTCGGCTAGGACACGGTACGAGTCCGGGCCAGCCCTTCGGGGTTCTCCCGGACTCGCGCTGCGTCCTCTCGGCCTGAATCGCGAAGGACATCGATGACTGACTCGACGACCGACGGCGATCGGCGCACGCACCTCTCGAGGGCGCTGCCTATTGATCGCTTCAATGCCTTCTCTGACGGCGTCTTCGCGATCGCCATCACGTTGCTGGTCCTCGAGTTGCCGGTGCCGACTGGAGAGGACCTGCTCGCGAGCCTGGTCGAGGAGTGGCCGGAGTTCCTCGGGTACTTCATCAGCTTCGCCTTCATCGGCATGAGCTGGATGACGCACGCTCGCGTGACCGGGTTCATGAAGGGTGGTGACACCGCCGCCGGTGGACTGAACCTCCTGGCCCTGCTCTTCATCGCGCTGCTGCCGTTCGCGACGAGCCTGATGGTGAGCAATATCGGCGGCCCAGATGAGCGGGTGGCGGTGCTCATCTACGGCATCAACGTCCTTGTCGCGTCGGTGATGCTGACGCTGCTGATGGCCTACCTCGTGCGCAAGCCGGACGCTGTTGCAGGGAGAAATCGCCGACGAGACGCTGGAGGCGCTGACTCGGCAGCGCAGGATCTCCAACGGGGCTTGGCTCATCGCGGTCGTCTGCGCCCTGGTCATGCCGCGGGTCGCGATCGGTCTCTACGTGCTGGCTACCATCCTCATGCTGGTCTCGCCATTCATCCGGTTGCGCCGCACCTGAGGATCCACGCCTACGACTGTCGCACGCTGGTACCGCAACATCCTGGCCGCGCCCGAGAACGCCTCCGACGACCCCCGGCGCCTGCCCCTCATGCGCCAGATCCTGATCGACTCCAGCTTGGCGGCCCGGCTCATCGGGCTGGACCCATGCCAGCTGTCGGACGAGGACCTCGACCAGGCCACCTGGACATACCGACTCCTGCGCATCCACCCGCTGCGCCGGGAAGCCTCGAGCGATGGCCCCGGCAGCCTGGCCCGGATCTGGGTGTTCAGTGCGATCGTCGCCATCGTTCTGGTAACCATCGCGTCGTCGTGACCTGCCGAGGCGGGCCGGAGTTGCTCCAGGTGATCGAGGTAGACCTGCCCGCACCGGCGCCCGACGAGGTGCGCATCCAGGTCGAGGCGACCGGTGACTCTGGCTACGGCCTTGTCCCTGTCAGCCGAAGGCCAGGGAACGGCTCGAGCAGACCGATCTCGATGGCGCCGTCGATGGCCTCGCTGCGATTCGACACTCCAAGCTTCCCGTAGATCGCCAAAGCTTGGCTCTTCACCGTGTAGCGCGAAACACCCAGACGGTCCCCGATCTCCTCGAAGCTGAGGTAGGTGGAGAGCATCGGCAGGACGCGCAGCTCGGCCGGTGTGAGGGTGGAGGGTCCGGCCAGCGTGCGTGCCGAACCATCGACTCGCCGGCGAAGCTCCGCGAGCTGATCGGTCAGGATGCCGAGGTCGGGTCGGCGGCGCTTGATCTGCTCAGCCTGAGCGACGACGCTTCCGGCACCCGCGGCGTCACCCATGGACAGGTAGCATCGGCCAAGCTGCAACAGGGCAGCCACCGTGAGCCAAGGAAGGACATGCGTTGCCAACGGCCGCACGACATGCGTGTGGAGCAGTTCTTCGCGAGCCCGTGGCAGGTCACCGTTGTGGAGAGCGACGCGGGCTGAAACAGCGTGCACGATGAGCGCTGTCGAGATCTCGGTGAGCCCGGCGCGCTCGCCCAGTTCGTGGCTCTCGCGGATGAACTGATCCGCGGCCTGCCATTCACCTGCGTCCATGGCGATGATGGCGCGGGTGGCCAACCCCAACGCTGACCCTTCGCCCGCGGCGGCAGCCACCTGGATGGCTTCGGCCAGGACATCATCGGCCTGGGCGGTGTCTCCCTCCAGCCAATGTGCGGAACCAAGCAGGTAGATGGCAGTGGAGCGCCAGGGACTCGGGGGCGTCTCCGCGGCGGCCGCGAGCGCGGCATCCGCCAACATGCTCCCCACGCCATGAGGAGTCATCGCGGCCCGCAGCATCGCTTTCGCAGAGTCGAGCGAAGCAGATCCGTCACGGGGCGCGAGGACGACCGTCGAACGCTCGGCGATGCCGGCCAGCTGCTCAGCCTCGTCAGGCCTGCCATTGAGAGCATGGAACCAGGCGCCGATGACAGCCAGCGAAGGATGTCGGGCGAACACGTCCGCATCGAAACTCCGCAGCCACCGATAGGCCCGTTCGCTGCGGCCGCCATAGTGAGCCCCGAGCACCCCGGCCAGGACGAGGTGCGCCGTGCGGTCCTGGTCTCCGCTTGCCAAGGAGTGCTCGATCGCCAACTCGGTGCGACCGGCAGTCGCATAGGACGTCGCCGCCCGTACATGCAGCTCCTTGGCAGCCCCCGGCTCGCGGCGGTCCAACTCGGACCGTAGATAGTCGCGCAGCAGCTGGTGATAGCGATACGACGTTTCCGGGCTCTCGACCGTCGAGATGAGTTGGTTCCCGTCTGCCAGCGACGAGATCCGCTGCGCAGCTCCGTCGATGCCGCTGACGTCCTCAGCCAGCTGCGGCTCCACCACATCGAGGATCGAGGTGCGCATCAGGAGCGTGACATCGCCATCGTCGAGGTCCGTTCGCAGTGCAGCGCGTAGATACTCGGCCAGGTAGCCGCCTCCGTCCGTGGCAGTCGTCGTCCAGTTCGCGCCCTCCTGGACTCGTCCCGCGGTGAGCGCTGACAGGTAGATCGCTGCCGCCCAGCCCTCGGTGCGCGCCGCCAGCGTTCGAGACTCCTCGCGGCTCAAGGGGAAACCTGCCTTCATCGACAGGGCCTGTGCTTCCTCCGTGTCGAAAGCCAGCGCCTCCCGGTCGATCTCGAGCAGGGTCCGTTCGGTTCTGAGCCGCGCCAGGGGAAGGCCCGGGTTCCCGCGGCCGGCCACCACCAGTTGGATCGAGGGGGGCAAGTGGTCCAGGAGCAGTGCGAGCGCGTCCAGACAGGTCCGATCGACGAGCTTGTGGATGTCATCGAGGATGAGCACGGAGTCATCGGGCCAGCGGTCGAGCTCTGATGCGAGGCGGGGCACGGCCGATCCCAGGATCCGCGAATCTGGCGCGGTAAGCATCGGGTTGATCGAGCCATCGATCGGCCTGATGTGGTCGATGGCCGCCGCGAGATAGGTGAGGAAGACGCTGGCCTCGTTGTCGAATTCGTCGACGGAGAGCCAGGCGACTGGTCGCTGCTCATGCGACGCCCAGTCGGCGAGGAGCATGGTCTTCCCGTAACCGGCCGGCGCGATGATGGAAACGAGCACGGCTGCCCGTCCGTCGACGAGCCGGTCGAGCAGCCGTGCTCGCGACACGAACCCCACTGGGGGGACAGGACGACGAAGCTTGGCATCGACCAGCGGGAACGAAGGCTCGAAATCGGCCTGGAAACCTGCCTGCTCGTCCTCTGTCGACGCCACTGCCACACCCTCCTGTGCTGGTTGCGGTGACACTAGCGCACGAGAGTGCAGCGCTGGCCCGCGACGTGCGAGCACGGCCGTCACGAGACCCTGCACGACCCGCGCTTCTGGGGCATCGAAAGGCCGTGCGGGCGGCGCGTGGCGACTCGCCGGCGAGATGAACGAGGGATCGACTACCGAAGAGCCTGCTCGAGCGCGGCGTCGACATCGTAGCCGGCCGCGAGGGCGATCTCGGGAGCCGCGGCGGAGATCTTCGTGGAACCGACCGAGCCGGCGATCGTGAAGAGGACGGCCAGCAGATCCTCAAGCGTCGCCCCAGCCCGCAGGGCTGTCTCGACAGCCGCGTGGTACGCCGATCGCGGGGCGTCGAGCGCTACGAGAGTCGCGACCACGACCAGCGCCTCGGTGCGATCATCGAGCCGGACCAGCTCCCCCTGACGCTCGAGCTCGGCCATCGACGCCAGCAGGCCCGGCTCGCCGATGACCAGCCGACGGAACGTCTTCTCCGTGGAAACCATGGTGTCTCCCTCGCACCGACGCTGTACGTGAGCCGCTAGGCGTGAATGCCAGAGCGACGGTAAACCGAATCCTCAGCCGACCGCATCATCCTCTGAGGACGATGCGAACCCCGCATCAGGCCAGTTCAATGGAGGAAGGACTCGGCGGCATCGACCTCATGAGTTCGCGGGCGCGATGCGCTCGCGTTGTCAGGGTCCTAGGCCGGTGGCCGATACGGACAACGACAGGGAGGAAGGCCGAAGGTGGCAACCATCACGCCCAAGCGCATCCATCAGTTCATCGAGCCATTCCGGGTGGAGCCGGGACGCCGCGTCCGTCTGCCTCGTGACTTCGACCCGGCCAAGGTCACGGCCGAGGCCAGCAAGAAAGAGAAGAAGGAGGTCCTCGCCTCAGGCGTGGAGTTGCTCGCCGAGTACCAGGCCCGGCTCGCGGCTCAGGATACCTATGGCGTGGTCGTGGTCCTGCAGGCCATGGACGCCGCCGGCAAGGACGGCACCATCCGCCACGTCATGAGCGGCGTGAACCCCCAGGGTGTGGAGGTCCACGGCTTCAAGATCCCCTCGGCCGAAGAGCTCGACCACGACTACCTCTGGCGGTACCAGCTCAAACTGCCCGCGCGCGGCAACATCGGCATCTTCAACCGCTCCCACTACGAGGAAACGCTGGTCGTTCGGGTCCATCCCCAGATCCTGGCCGGCCAGAAGATGCCTCCCAAGTCCAAGCGTGGTGATGTCTGGAAGCGACGCTTCCGCGAGATCAACGACTGGGAGCACTACCTCACCGACCAGGGCTATCGCTTCGTCAAGATCTTCCTGAACCTCTCCAAGGAGGAGCAGCGCCGCCGCTTCCTGTCGCGCATCGACGAGCCCGAGAAGAACTGGAAGTTCAGCGCCAACGACGCCAAGGAGCGGGCCTACTGGGACGA
>CAVVYR010000032.1:0-79971 GCA_963752475.1 uncultured Chloroflexia bacterium
TCGATGGTCAGCCGATGCACGTCCGCTACGAGATGACCGACGACGGGCACGTCCGCTCGGTCGTCTTCGACCGCTGGGGCGACCCTGACGGCACCGGCAGCTGGGGCCTGTGGCCGTTCGGGGGCGAGTTCACCGGCCACGCCTCGTTCGACGGCGTCACGATCCCCGGCGCCGGTCGAATGGGATGGCACTACGGCACCGACCGCTGGGTCGACGGCGAGTTCTTCCGTTACCGGACTCGACCTGTCGCTCCATCGGGGATGACCGGCTTCCCGATGTGCCATCTGCCCGCGGGGCTCCCGTGCTGAGTCGCATCTCGCCGGTGAGCTTCATCGGTGTCGCCGGGTACACCGTCCTGCTGGCGGCCGGCTACGCCTACAACCTGACGTTCGTCCAGCTGGGGCTGTCAGCCCTGGCCGCTGGCCCGGTCGGCCTCACCGAGCACGAGGTGGCGGTGGCGATGGCGGGTCTGAGCTCCTGACCTGTCTCAGTGCGATCGCTGCGGGTCTGCGCCTTCGGGGCGCGACCTTCCGCACGAAGCTTCGGGTCACGGCATTGGTCGTCGCGGTGCAGACGTGCTGACGGCATTCGTGCCGGCCATCGACGGACCGGGGGCGTTCTGGCCCTGGCTCTTACTGGCCGCCGTCATCCTCGGAGTCGGCGTCCCCGCGACGTTCGGGCTGGCCACCGACCTGGTACCGGTGCGATGGCGCGGGCTGACGGCGGCGGCGATCTCGGCGCTCGCCTACGGCGGTGCCATCGCGTTCCTGGGGGAGTGGGACGCTCGCGTCCTGGCCGAGCGACTCCTCCCGCTGATGGCGCTAGGCACCGTCGGACTGGCGGCGCTGGCCCTCGAGCCCGGTCCACTGCGGCAGGTGACGGATCGCCTATCCGGACAGGCCGCCTTGGCCGGATTCGGGCGAGGTCGGTTCGCGGGACCGGGTGCGGAACGGCGACTCCTCGTCGCCGCCGGCCTGCTCTTCGCGGTGTTCTTCGTGGACAGCCTGGGATTCGTGCGACTGATCGAGAGTCCCTTCGTGACCACCTCGTGGCAGTCGTCCGAGCTGCTGGATCGGGGCACGCTCATCGGCGCGCACGTCGTCGGGGCATTGGTCGGTGGCATCCTCTACTCGACGTTCGACGAGCGCTTCCTGTGGCCCTGGATTTTCGGCATCTTCGGGCTCGTGGCCATGATCTACGTGCTCGACGTCCGTCTGGGGATGTTCTCGCAGGCGCTCGCCATGCCCGTCCTCTACGCCGTGGCGGTGAGCCTCTATACGGTGATCGCGTTCGCCCTCTGGCCGGACCTCTCGACCCCTGACACCGTCACCCGCAACGTCGCCGTGGGCGTAGCCATCTCGGGCTGGGCGGCGACCTTCGCCTCGACCGCGCTGGCGCTCGTGTGGCGCTCCTCGGGCATGGACTTCGATCGGCACCTCTCGCTGGTCGCCGCCGTCTCTCTCTTGGCGATCGCGGCGTTCGGCACACGGGCGCTCTTCCGCACCGACCGGAGGTCGAACGCGTGAGGCGCCTGTTCCTCTGGTTGGTCATCACGACCAGCGTCCTCGCTGGCTGCAGCAGCGAGGGCATCGCGGGGGTCACCGTGGTCACCTCGGGTGAGCACGACGTCGGACCCGTACGACTCCTCGGAGACATGGTCGTCCTTGACGGCACGCTCGAGCTGGACGAAGGGGGCACGGTCACGGGCTCCGTCCATGTCCTCGGTGGTCTCGCCCTGATCGCGGGCGACGTCGATGGCGATGTCACGGTCATCAGTGGCCGGGTACGGCTCGAGCCCAGCGCGGTGGTCCACGGAGATGTCTCGGTCAGCGCCGGAGGCGTCCTGGATGTGGATGAAGGCGCCACGATCGGCGGGTCTCTCACCCAAGGCCTGACCGTGGATGCAGGCGCGGGATCCGACTGGCTCGACCCCTTCGCGTTCCTGTTGCGGACGACGCTCCTGGCACTCGCCATCGCTGCGGTCCGCCAGCTCGCGCCGCGGCGGACCCACATGATCGGGGGCTGGGCTGGCCGACTACCGGCAGCCAGCGGCGCCTATGGGGTCCTAGTCGGCCTCGTGGGCCTCTCGCTCGCGGTGTTCATGGCCTTCACGATCGTCCTGGCACCGGTCGCGCTCATCGTGCTTGCCCTGTTGGGTCTGGGTGCGTTGGTCGGCCTCGCCGGGGTCGCCGCCGCGATCGACGATCGCGTCCGTGGCGAGCGGGGCTGGCGTGGCGTGGGCACGATTCCTGTGCCCTCGCGCTGAACCTGGCACCAGCGGTACCGGTCGTGGGACTGCTGGCCACGCTCTTCGTCGTCGCCATTGCGCTCGGCGCGACCGGGCTCTCTTTCCAGCGGGGGGGGGTGGGCCTCACCGCTCGCGAGGAGTCGTAATGGAGGAACTGCAGAGCGACTGCGCAATGCCGAGGGCGGACCTCGGCAGCCGGTCGGACGGGGTCCTTGCTGACCGAGGCACCAGGTCCGGAGGGCGGAACCCACATGGCTTTGATGAGGCGCCCGGGTGCCGGTGAGCCGGCGCGCGGCCTCCAGTCCCAAACCCGGCGGCGTCGGCCGCCGACTGGCGCGAACCGGATCACGGGCACCGGAGAGGAGGCGCCAGACGAGGGGGACGAACCTACCCGCAGATAGGCGACACCGGACGGTCGAGACGGCCTACTTGCACGTACAAGCAATGAGGTACGCCAGTGGCCAACGCAAATCGACGAGCGGGAGGCCGGTACGAGATCGTGCTCCAGACCCGGCTCGGTGCGCGGTCCGCCCGGTGGTTCGAGGGTTTCGAGCAGCAGGGCATCCCGGCCGGCGGCGTCATCCTGCGGGGTTTCATCGAGGACCAGGCCGCGCTGCACGGCGTGCTCGGCCGGATCCGGGACCTCGGTATCTCGCTTGTCTCGGTCCGCCTGCTGGACGGGGACGACGAACCATCATCCGGAGCATGATCCAAGGCGGGGCGTTCACGCGAGGCCCAGTTCGTGGGCCCGAGCCACGAGCGTGACGCGATTGCGGGCTCCGAGCTTGGCGATGACGTTGTGCACGTGCCACTTCGCCGTCCCGCTGGTCACGAACAGCTCGCTGCCGATCTCGTCGTTGGACAGTCCGGCGACGACGAGGCGCAGGACCTCGAGCTCCCGCACGGTGAGTGGCTCCACGAGCCGGTCGCTCGCGGTGGTCTCCTCGCCCGGATCCCGTGAACCGCCGAGCGGTCCGGTCGCTGGCCCGCCCGGTCGCAGCGAATCCACGAAGGCCGGGGCGATGTGCCGGGCGCGACGCAGCAGGTCGCCGAGCGGAAGCACGGGGTCGAGGAAGGCCCGGCGGTATCCCTCACCGGCGGCGAGCAGGAGCGCTTCTTCGAGGGCCGCGGCCGCATCGCCCGCGTGGCCGAGCGACCGATGCGCCCACGCCGTGGCCGTCAAGGTGGCGAGGAGGCGCCCGTTGCGCGAACCTCTGCGCTGGTCGTCCGCTAGCGGACCGAGCACGCGAAGCAAATCACCGGGACGCCCACGCGCGGCGAGGACGCGAGCGCGGGCCAGCCGCTGGCGATCGCGTACCGTGCCGAGCACCGACGGCGAGACCGACGGCAGCGTCTCGAGCCGTTCATCCGCGCCGACTGGATCGCCTTCGAGCAGGAGCAGCTCGGCGCCAAGCATGGTCATCGCCATGGCCACCCGCTCGATGCCTGCCCGCGATGCGTCCCGTTGGATCTCTTCCAGCCGCTGCCATGCCCGCGACGGCTCGCCGAGCAGGTGCAGGCCGAGGACCTCGTACCACTCCGAGGCTCCGAGCATCGTGATCCGCAGGCCGGCACGTTCGCACAGCTCCTGGCCGGTGACGATGTGCTGGCGCGCCGAGACCAGCTGGTCGGCCTCGAACATCGCCACCCCGAGCACGAGGTGCACCATCCCCATCCACGAGGGGGTGTGGCCTCCACGTCCGCCGAGCTCATCAAGCATCCCGCGGCTGAGAGCCTCCGCGGCGCCACGTCGGCCCCCCACGACATAGGTGCTCGCGAGCGAGTACACCGTGCCCGCCAGCAGCGCCGTCGGTTCACCCTCGGCCACGAACCGGTGGGCCCGCTCGAACGCCTCGAGGGCGGCGTTCACATCCCGATGGACGAGGCATTCACCGAGGGTCGTATAGGCAAGGCTCCCGAACACGCCATCCGACTTCGGGATCTGGTCGATGGCGTGCCGTGCGAGGGCTTCTGCGTCGGGCCGATCGCGGCGGTTGGCGAACCATGCCTCGAGACACGCTCGCCGGGCGCGGGCCAGCCCATCTGGCAGGTCTTCGCCGTCGAGAGCCGCGATCGCGGTCTCTGCCGCGGCGATGTCGCCCAGGAAGAACAGGACCCAGGCGCGCCCGACGAGCAGCGCGGGGTGCGAGGCCAGCACCTGGGGAGGCAGGGCCTCGCACCAGCCGAGGATCGTGCGAAGCTCGCCGTGGGCCAACCTCGATTCGAGCGCCGACTCGATCTGGATCGCCGCCATCTCGGGATCGCCTGCAGCGAACGCATGGCGGATCGCGTCCTGTGGGAACCCGTGTGCCGCGAACCATGTCGTGGCGCGCCGGTGGAGCTCGGACCTCCGGTCCGCAGGCAGGGCCGACATCACGAGATCGGCGAACAGCCGGTGGTACCGGAACCACTCGCCACGCGCGTCGATCCGTGCCAAGAAGACGTTGGCTTCGCTCAATGCCGCGAGCATCGACGCGCCGTCACTCCCGCCCGTGACCACGTCGCACAGAGGCCCGGTGAGGCGGTCCAGCACGCATGTCGCCTCGAGGAACCGCCGGGTAGCCGGGGCCTGGCTCGCGAGCGCCTCATCCATGAGGTAGTCGAAGATGTAGCGGTCGGTCGCGCCGAACGCCTCGACGAACGCATCGATGTCCGTCGTCGCGCGAAGGGACAGGGCCGCAAGCTGGAGACCAGCGATCCAGCCCTCGGTGCGGTCGGTCAGCTGAGCGATCGCAGCATCTGACACGTCGACCCGCATCGATCCCGTCATGAACGTGGCGGCCTCCTGCGCAGAGAAGCGGAGGTCCTCGGCGCGAACCTCGGTCAGCTGGCCACGCAGCCGCAGGCGGGCCAGCGGCAACGGCGGGTCCTGGCGTGTGACGATCACGACCCGGACGGTCGGGGGTAGGTGCCGGACGAGGTAGGCCGTGAACCCATGGGCCGCTGGGCTGGTGACGAGGTGGTAATCGTCGAGCACGAGGACCGGCGGAACGTCCAGCGAGGCGAGCGCGTTCACGAGTGGCGCGAGCGACGCTGGATCGGCGGTGCCCGCGAGGACGCGGTCAAGGCCGTCGGGCAATCCTGGGACCGCACGCCGGACCGCGGCCACGAGATACGCGACGAAGACCGCGGGGTCGTCATCCGACTCGTCGACGGTCAGCCAGGCGCTCGGTAGCTGCTCCCCGTCGAGCCAGCTCGAGACGAGCGTCGACTTGCCGTAGCCGGGCGGCGCGGAGACGAGCACCAAGCCACGGGACGCCTTGAGGCGTTCGATGAGGGCGGCTCGCCCGACGACGTCATGGGCCGGGTCCGGCGGACGCGTCGACTTGGTCTGGAGAAGCTGGACGGCGTCGGGAATGTGATCGGTCTCCGGCTCTAGTGGACGCGTATCCAGTGTGCACCACGAACAGCGATCCGAGGGTCCCGAACCTACCTGAGGGTAGGCGACGAGCCTACCCTCCCGCCGCTTCACTGGGTGGCATCGATGGGTGCCCCGAGATCGAGACGCGATCGGCGCGTCCCCACCCGTCCGAAGGAGATCCGACCGCCATGACCGTCATGACTTACCCCTCCGCCGCGGGCCCGGGCACCCGGGCCTATGGGGGCTTCGGGATCCGCCTGCTCGCCTTCGTGGTCGACGGGCTGGTGATCGGCGCCCTTGTCGCCATCGCATCTCTCATCGGGTTCGGCCGGGCGCCGACGCAGACATGGCTGCCCACGCTCGAGACGGCCGTCGGGTTCGTGTATCTCACGACCTGCTGGTCGTACCTGGGCGGTGGCGCCACGCTCGGGATGCGCCTCTTCGGGCTGCGGGTAGTCGGCGTCGACGGGGCGCCCGTCGGACTCGCTGCGGCCATCGTCCGCTGGGTCGGCATCGTGATCTCGGCAGCGCTGCTGCTGCTCGGGCTAGCCTGGATCGCACTCGATCCACGCAAGCAAGGGTGGCACGACAAGCTCGCCGGCACGGTCGTCGTACGTGATACACCTGACGGCGATGTGGGCGAGTCGGCAGGTGCGCCCGCCTCGATGGCCGAGGGCGTGGCCCACTCGAGCGCGCGGATCGTGGCCGTCGCCTTGGGCATCCTAGGCACTGCGCTCGCCGCGGGCGGCGCCCTCCTCGCGCTCCAGGGTGACGCGGTACTTCGGTCGGACAGCACGGTGATCCTGGTCGCCGGCGTCGCGGCCACCACCTTCGTCAGCGTGCTCCTGGCCTGGTTCCGGCCGGGCATCTCGGCCATCCTGTTCGTCGGTGCCACGGTGGCCCTCCTGCTCGTGGTCGGGCCGCTCGTCGGCCCCTGGTATGACGGCCTGCTCGCATCCACAGCAGCCGGTCCGGTCGCCGAGAACGCCTACTGGTTCTCGGCTCCTGCGGTCGCGATCCTGCTCCTCTCGGGGATGACACTGATCCTCGCCGCTGTCGCATCAGTCGTCGGCAACGGCGGCCACGAAGAAGGATCACGGGATGAGCACGTCGACACGGTCACTCGCCCGAATCGGCCCCCGCTACACCATCGAGCTCGCCCACGCGCTGGCACCGGTGACATCCTTCGTGCTCGGAGCGGCGCTGGCGCTCATCAGCAGCGTGCCCATGCCACGCGGTCCGGTGACCGATGGACAGGGGCTCGTGGTCATCGCCAGCTCCCTCGTCGTCGGCCTTGCGGCCGGGTACCTCATGCGCTCGCGGTGGGCCATGCTCATCGTGCCGCTGGCCTACATCGTCACGTACGAGCTCGCCCGCCTGGGCATCGAGGGCGCCAGCCTGGAGGGCTTCCGCTTCGACTCCCCGTACGGGATCGTCGCGCTCGTCGTGGGTCGCGGGTTCCACGGCCTCCTGGCGCTGGTGCCGATGGCGGCAGCAGCCGGCATCGGTGCCGCAATCGCCAAGCGGGGCGCGTCCTCCCGGTCGACACCGAGGCGACTGCTGGCGAACCTCCCGACAGCGCTGCTGCTGCTCGTGACGCTGAGCCTGGCCGTACTCCTGGCGCTCCCCGCCGCGACCCCGCCCATCCTCGGAGCCGACGGCCGACCCATCGCCGGCAGCGTGGCGGAGCTCACCCGTGTCGAGCTGGGGGGCACCGAGCAAACCATCTCGATCCGAGCCGCCGACCCCAAGAAGCCGGTCCTGCTCTATCTGTCTGGCGGCCCGGGGCAGAGCGACCTGGCCTTCGCCCGTGTCCTGCTCGAACCGCTCGAGCAAGACTTCGTCGTGGTGGCCTGGGATCAGCGGGGCACGGGCCGCTCCTACGGCGCGCTCGACCCCACGGCCGATCTCACCCTCGAGCAGGCCGTGGCCGACACGATCGAGCTGACCGAGTACCTGCGGGCCCGCTTCGACGAACAGGCGATCTACCTGCTGGGCGAGTCCTGGGGCACGACCCTCGGGGTGCTCGCGGTCCAGCAGCGACCGGACCTTTACCACGCGTACATCGGCTCCGGTCAGATGGTGAGCCAGCGCGAGACGGACCGCATCATCTGGCGCGACCTGCTGGCCTGGGCCGACGAGCACGACGAATGGGCGCTGTATGACCAGGTGCTGACCCTCGGCGAACCACCCTACCGCGACACCCCCTGGGCCAACAGCTTCGTCATGGGCTACTACGGTGCCCTCGAGACCTCGTATGAGCCGCCCGCGTCGTACATGGAGCGCGGCGAGTCCTCGGGCATCGGCCCCTACGGCGTGCTCGGGAGCGAGTACGGGTTGGTCGACAAGGCCAACGTCATCCGCGGGCTCATCGACATGTTCTCGCTCATGTACCCGCAGCTCCAGGAGATCGACTTCCGCCAGGACGTCCTCAGCCTCGACGTGCCCGTGATCGTCCTCGACGGGGCCCACGAGCTGCGGGGGCGACGATCCCTGGCCATGGAGTGGTTCGAGGCACTGGAGGCGCCGTACAAGCGACTCGTCACCTACGAGGACGCGGGCCACTCCGTCGTCTTCGAGCAAGCCGACGCCTTCCGGGCGCTGATGGCCGAGGAGATCGTGCCGCTGACCTACGATGGAGAGGAGGCCTGACGGTGGCCGAGAGCAACCAGCTGCTGGCGCTGTTCGAGCGTTACAACCCCGACGTCTGGCCGTTGCCCGTGATCGGCTACCTCGTGGCCGGCATCGCGCTGGGCCTCATCGCCCTGCGACCGGGCCGGTCGACCGATCGACTCGTGACCGCAATGCTCGCCCTCGCCTGGCTCTGGCTGGGCGTAGTCTTCCAGGGCATCTACGTCCGACAGGTCAACGCCGTCCTCGGCATCGTCGGTGCCCTCGTCTTCGTCTCCGGGGCGGTGTTGCTGTTCCGTGCCGGTGTGGCGCGAGATGATCTGCGCTTCCGCTTCGCAGGGGAGCCGCTTCCCGTCTTGGGAGTAGCGGCCCTGGCCTATGCGATCGTCGTGTATCCGCTCATCGGGATCGTGCTGGGCCATGGCTATCCCCATGCCCCATTGCTCGGGGCCGCACCATGCCCGACGGCCATCGCCACGTTCGGGCTGCTCCTCATCGCTCGACCCCCCTTGCCGGCCCACCTCCTCGCGATGCCCATGGTCTGGGCCGTCCTCGGTCCGCTCGGGGCGGTGCCGCAGGGTGTCGTCGAGGACGTCGCGCTGTTCGTCGTCGGCGTCGCCGCCAGTACCCTCGTCCTCCTGCGAGACTGGCCGTGGCAAGGGCGTGCCGGCAAGGGAACCGGGCACGCCGCGCCGATAGCTCAAGGAGGCAGGTGACCACCGATGGAGCATCTCGCTGACCGACGACCCGTTCCCGGTAGCATCTCCGAGAAGCTGTTCGTGGAGATCAACGGTGCTCGGCAGGGCCTGTTCCTCAAGGGAGTGGACCGGCGCAATCCCGTCCTGCTCTTCCTCCACGGGGGTATCCCTGTCACGTTCCTCACCGCGGATCATCCGACCGGCCTCGAAGACCTGTTCACGGTCGCGTGGTGGGAGCAACGCGGGTCTGGGCTGTCGTTCGACCCGGCCGCCGGCCCTGACGTGCTCACGACCGAGCTGCTGATCGCCGACACGCTCGCGGTCACTGACTACCTGCGCCGCCGCTTCGGGCATGACCGCGTGTACCTCATGGCGCACTCGGGCGGCACCTTCATCGGCCCACGAGTCGTGGCCCGGGCCCCGGAGCGCTATCACGCCTACATCGGCGTCGCCCAGATGGTGGACCAGCTCGAGTCGGAGCGGCTGGCCTATGAGTTCATGCTTGCCCACTTCCGCCAACTGGACGACCGGGCGATGGTGCGACGGCTGGAGGCGGCACCGGTCACCTCCAGCGGGACGCCTCCCGGCTACCTGGCCCTGCGCGACACAGCCATGCACCGGCTCGGGATCGGCACGACCCATGAGATGCGATCGATCGTGACCGGGCTCTTGCTGCCATCGCTCAGGTTCTCCGAGTACACCCTGCGCGAGAAGATCGATCTCTGGCGAGCCAAGCGGCGCGCAGGGGTGAGCCCCTTCTGGGCTGAGATGCTCGCGACCGATCTGACAGACGTCGTGCCCTCGCTCCCCGTCCCCGCGTACTTCTTCCATGGGCGCCACGACTACACCTGCTCCTACGAGCTCGCGAGTCGGTACGTCTCCGCGCTCGAGGCACCGGTGAAGGGCTTCTACACGTTCGAGCGGTCGGCCCACAGTCCGATCCTCGAGGAACCGGCGCGCAGCCTGGACATCCTGAGCCGGGACGTGCTTCGCGCGAGGGCCGACCTTGCGGATACCAGCGAAGCGTCACGCCAGGCCGAGCGGCCCTCCAGGTAGGGCCTGCAGCGCCGGGTTGATGCCCGACCGGTAGCCCGTAGACCAAGGGCGTGCACGGACGTCCTCCCCTCCTCCACTCGCGTCGGGCCGGGCGGGTCCACCACGCCCGGCCGACGCACCCTCGCCGATGAGCCCAGGCGCCCACGGGCGCTGTCGACGGTGCCGTCGTGGACGAAGCGGCTGTATGGGGCGGTGGAGATGACGCGGATGTCATCGCCCTCGCTCTCGACCGCGAGCCCGTCGTGGAGCCGCCCGGTCCGATAGGCCTGCTCGCGGACGATAGCCCGGGCATCGTCGAGGACGGCTTCGTCGAGCTGGGCCTCGATCCGTCGGCCGACCGCGCGGATGACGCGTTCGTCGAGCGTGAGGGTGCTCATGGCGTCACCCGGTCGCTGATGCGCACCGGCACGCTCGTCGAGCCCGTCTGCGGCTGGAGGTCGCGAAGCGGCGGAGGAGCGGCGGCGGGGCGTCGCGCAGGTAGCGGCGGAGGAGCGCGCGGCCGGTGTCGACGGCGGCGCCCGCCTGGCTCCGTCCATCGCCGATGCCGCGCTCGCTGTCGGGCACGAGCGCACGGCGGACGGCCTCGATGAGATACCGCTTGACGGCCGCGGTGTCGTCGGGCGTGGACGTGATGGCGACGACGTCGCCCCAGGGGCCCGCGACCCGCTCGACCGAGCCGCCAGGGCGGCCACGGCCGTCGGCGATCAGGCGCACGTCGCCTGCTGCGAGCGCGACGCCGTCGCTCGTGACCGTGACCGTCGTGGCGAAGCGTCGGAGCGTGAGCGGTCCGTCGTGGCCAGCGGGATACAGCGTGTCGGTCGCCGAAGCCGTGCCCTTCCTCCGTCAGGCGGCGACCCGCATCGGGTCACGCGCAGAGGAGGTCGTCCGATGATCGACCTCACGGGCTCGGTCCTCGTGCGCACCCGCGACCACGCGCCGATCGCCGCGCTCTGTGCCAGCCGCGTGGGCACAGAGGACCGCGGCAAGGCCTGGCGCGCGCCGATGGTCATCTGCGTCGACGAGGGCGCCAGCCGCTCGCCCGGCGCGGGTCGTGCAGCCAACGCGCGCATCGGCCTGCAGGTCCACACGTTCGCCTTCCGCTGCTACGGCCAGGACCGCGCGCAGGCAGCGCAGCTCGCACGGCTCGTCTCGGACCTCTGGCACGAGTGCGGCGTCGTCGAGGGCACCGGCGACCCGCCGGTCCTCATCCGCAACGGCTGGGCCGACCTTGTCGCCAAGCCCATCGAGGACCCGGGGCTCAAGCGGCCCTATGCCACCTGCTACGTCGACGTCCTCGGGGGTGCCGAGCCCAAGGGCGTGATGCCGATGACCTGACCCCTCCCCCTGCGTCACGGCTCCGGCCATGACGCCACCAGCCCTGCGCGGGCCACCCGAGGACCCGCCGTAGCGAAAGGAGCATCACATGCCTGCCATCCCGGTCGACTCCTGGTACATCGGTGCCGGCGACATCTACCTCGATGCCGTCAAGATCGGCGCGACCCGCGAGAACAACGTCTTCCGCATCAGTCGCGAGCTCGACGCGGGCATCATGAACGGCATCGGCGGCAAGCTCGCGCGCACCGACTACTACATCCGTCGCCCGTATCCTGTGCTCGAGTTCAGCTTCGCCGAGTTCAGCGCCACGAGCTTCCCGCTCATCGTGCCCGGCGCCATCGCGGCACCAGATGGGTCGGTACCCGACGACATCATCATCAGCCCGCCGGCGGTCCGTCGGCTCGGGGCCGACGCCTATCACGAGTGGGAGCTACGGGTCCCTGGTGTGGACGGCAAGGACGTCGCGCTCGTCGTCCCACTCGGCATCAACGTCAACGACGCCGAGTTCACCGCCGCCGATACCGCCGACCCGACGGTCGTGCGCATGATGATCGAGGGCCGCTTCGACCCCGACGACGACACCGCCCCCGCCTGGACCATCCGCCTCGTCGGCGCGGCCGCCTCCTGATGTCCGAGGAGCGGACCGAGGCCGAGGCCCTACGGCAGGTCCTCACGGTCAGCGTCGGCGGCGAGCCCGTCGCGCTGCGCACGCTCACCATCGACGAGTCCGACGCCTGGCTGCGCCGGCTCACCGGAGCCGTCGATGTCGAGCTCGGCGAGGCCGAGGGCGATGCCGACACGCTCGCGCGGATGCTCGCCCTGCCCGCCCAGGCGGCCCTTGACCTGGTCGCCGCATACGACCTTGACGGTGCCCTCGGCGATGCAGACAGCCTCCGCACCCGGATGACGAAGCGCGAGCTCCACGACGCGCTGGAGGCGATGGCGGATGCCGAGGACCCTTTCGGGGAGGGCGCCGCCCGTTTGGCGGCCGAGGTGTTTGGGGCACCGTCGCGCTTCCTCGCGGCGATGACGAGCCTCGTGCTCGACGGGCTGGCGTCACCGACGGCGCCATCGCCGAATGGTGCCTCCACGCCTGGGGCCTCGACTGGAGCCGCGACATCCGACCCCGCTGGAGCCGCGAGCGCTTCCTCGTCTGCTGGACGTACGGCCACGAGCGGGAGCGAGCGGAAGCGGCGGAGCGGCGCGAAGCGATCGCGGACGGGGTGAGGGAGGGCTACGCCGAGGTGCACGTCGATGCGGGGCTCTGGTCGGGCCATCCCCGCCGCTGGTGGCGGGATACCGATGCTGCTCCCGAACGCCAGGGGCTCAGCGGCCAAGCGCTCGTGGACTGGGTGACTGCCATGGCCGCGAAGTACCCCGACAACGTGCGGGTCGAGCTAGATGGGCCTCCTGCATCTGTCGATGGCAGACCGTTCAGAGCGCCGCGGGCGGTCGAGGCGGCGCGATGGGGTTACTCGGCTGGTGGCATGACCCACTCGGGCGGCTGCCAGGAGCCGGAACACCACGCCCGTCGCCTCCCAGACATGCCCCGGTCGCGCTCCATCCACAGCATCGCAGACAGACCTTCATAGCCGCCCTCACCGGAGAAGAAGTTCACGTAGTAGTTCCCGATGAAGGCGCGGGGACGGGCGTGAAGCCACGGAACTCTGCGCTCCAGGAGCCGTCGTCGTTTGGACAGGACCCCCCGGCCGGTCCGGGCCCGTCGAGTGTCGACGTCCTGGTGGTACTGGTTCGTCCATAGGCCGCTCAATCGTGGGTCATCCACGTCCACGGTCAAGGTCCAGCCGTAGTTCAGTGTGACCGCACGACCGGCGGCACACCACGTGTCACGGTCGAAGGGCTGGTTCGGAGTCCCCACCCTGACGATGCCGGAGACGCTCGCTGGTGCCCGCATGTCGACCTCGGAGGTCGCCCCGTCGTCCTGCGCCGTCATAGCCGCCCCAGCCAGGACGGATGCGAGCACTGCGATAGAGACGCCCGCCAACGACATCCTCAACGTTCGCATGACATCCCCTCCCACATGCGCGGGCCTGGTTCGCCAGTGGCTCGGCGCGGCCCAGGCGGCCATGCTCAGCAGGCCGCGCGTCGTGGCCTCCCGCTACCGATGATTCTCTCGCGGGCGTCCAGCGATGGCGGGCCCCGCGATCGACGCCTGACCCGGCAGGCTAGCCCAGGCGGCGCGATGGGGCTACTCCGTGGGTGCCTCGAGCTCCGGTCCCATCAGGGGCGGGCCCCCGTAGATGGCGCCATGGAAGCTCGTTCCGTCATCGAACGTCCCGCTGGTGTGCTGAAAGACGAGGTCGGCCCCTTGAGCCCCCCGTGCCGGGGCATGTGCCGATGATGAGGAAGCCATCGTGCTCCACCGCGGAAGTCGTCTGGTCGATCCGTGTGCAGTCCCAGCGCGCCATCCGGGACCATCGAGGCACGGGTCCCGCGGAGGATGCAGAACGCCTGCTCCGCGCCCATCCGTAGCAGTCCTCGTCGTAGGATGGTTCTGCCAACTCCCGCCGACGCGGGCATCGCTCATACGTGTTCTCGCACGGGCGACGGGCGTCACGGGAGAAGGCGCCCCAGTCCTGTCGGTCCACAGAGGACAGCGTGCGCGCGCCACGCGGTCTCGTGCCCGGTGAGGAGGGTCACCCCGGCCGGCGCTTCTTCCACGGCCTCCTGCGCCAGGGCTGGAACTCCACCGAGTGCCAGGCACATCACCATGACCGTCCCTGCCAGGGACACCCGCAACGTCCTCATGAGCGACCCTCCTTGCATCGGCGGGTCGGGTTCGCCAGTGGCTCGGCGCGGTCCAGGCGGCCATCGTCAGCAGGCCGCACGTCATCGCCTCCCGCTACCGATGATTCTCGCGCGGGCGTCCACCGCTGAGGCGCATCGCGACGGTGAAGAAAGGCGCGTGAGCGCCGCAGGCAGCCGAGGCAGCGCAGTGAAGTCAGTCGGCGGCAGTGAGCGGCAAGGTCGTGCCCCACGGCGGCGGCGGACCCTCGTAGAGGATACCCGCGGCTTTCCCCGACGGGTCCATGAAGTCAGGGACGTGGAACCAGTACGTCCAACCCTCGTATTGCCCAGTGCCCTCCATGACGCCCCACCCGGGCAGACCGGTCCGGGCCTCATCTGCCACCGAGCCATAGGTGCCGACCCACGTGCCATCCGGTCCATCGATCTCGGTGGCACCCCAGAGCATGCAGATGTGGCCCCCTGGATCCTTCAGGCAGAACTGCTCGGTCTCGCTCTTGGCGGCGCCGCTGAGCCGTGGGTCGCTCATCACGCTCACGCACTGGGCGGAGAAGAGGTGGAGTTCGACGGCATCGTCTTCCTGCACGGTGCGCCCTGGGGCTTCATCACACTGGATCGTGCCGGTGACGTATACGCCGCCAGGTGCCTCCTGCGCCAGCACCACGCTCCCGACTCCGCCGAGCAACACCAGGATGACCGTCCCGACCAGGGACAGCCGCAACGTACGCATGAGCGTTCCCCCCTTCGCATGTGCGGGTCGGGTTCGCCAGTGGTTCGGCGCGGCCCAGGCGGCCATCGTCAGCAGGCCGCGCGTCGTCGCCTCCCGCTACCGAAGATTCTCTCGCGGTCGTCCAGCGCGATGGCCGCCAAGTACCCCGACAACGTGCGGGTGAGCTAGATGCGCTCCGTGCGCACGTCGATGACAGACCGATCGGGCCCTGTAGGCAGCCGGAGCTCCGCGAGGGCGCTACTCGGCGGGAGTGAGCGGCAGTGTCTTCCCCCACGGTGGCGGCGGACCTTGATAGAGGATGCCCGCCTCCGGGGAGGATGGGGCCATCAGGTCGGGGATGTGGTACCAGTACGTCCAGCCTTCGTATGCCCCGGTGCCCTCCACGACCCCCCAGCTGGGCAGCCCGGTCCGGGATGGCTCATCCACGTAGCCAAAGGTACCGACCCAAGTGCCATCCGGTCCGGTGATTTCGACCGTACCCCAGCCCAGGCAGCCGTGGCCCGCGTCCTCCTTGAGGCAGCGACCCAACTGCTGGGCGTCGTAGACACCGGTGCCGCTGAGCCGTGGGTCGCTGCTCGTGAGCGTGCATTCATTGCGGATGAGATGGAGTTCGACGGCATCGTCCACCTGCACGGTGCGCCCGGGGGCTTCATTGCAGAGGCCGGTGCCGGTGACGTAAGTATCACCAGGAGCCTCCTGAGCCGTGACCGCGAGGCCCGCTCCACCGAGCAGCATCAGGGTGACCGTCCCGACCAGGAACAGCCGCAACGTACGCATGGAATGTTCCCCCTTCACCAGCGCGGGCCGGTTCCGCCAGTGGCTCGGCGCGGTCCAGGCGGCCATCGTCAGCAGACCGCGCGTCATCGCCTCCCGCTACCGATGATTCTCTCGCGGGCGTCCAGCAGCTTCCGCGGGAGGGGCTGCTGATGGCCGCCTCGCTCGTCGGCCAGCTCGCCCTCGCGGTCAAAGGCGACCTCGAACGCTTCCGCGCCGACCTGCGCTCCCAGGCCCCGCGCATCGGCGACGAGGTGGGCACGACGCTCGGTGCCCGCATCAAGGCGCGGCTGTCGGCGGCGAACATCGGCACGGCGGTGGGCGCCACGCTCGGTGGGCTCGGCGTCGGGGCCCTGCGTATCGCCGACGACTACAAGGCCGCGGTCGACGCCATCCGCGTCGGCACCGGTGCCACGGGCGAGGCGCTCGAGGGTCTGGAGGCGAGCTTCGGGCGCGTGGCCGGGCGGGTGCGCGAGGACCCGAGACGTGGCGGCTTGGCAGGCGACGATGGCGCGGCTCGATGCGGAGCAGCAGGTGGCCAAGCAGCCACGCCAGCAGCAGCGCATGGCGCCCGATGAGGTCGTGGCCTACCTGCGCTCGCTACCGACGTTGTGGAACGACGCAGGACCCGAAGGACGCCAGGCGCTCGCCGCGGCGCTGTTCACCAAGCTCGAAGTGGAGGGCTATACGAAGATGCGATATGAACTCACACCCGATGCCGTTACCCTCGGTCTCGGCGCAGCCCTACCGGCGCAGACGGAGACCGGTGGTCACACAGGTGGGTTTGGTCGGGGCGAGAGGATTTGAACCTCCGACCTCAGCGTCCCGAACGCTGCGCGCTGCCAAACTGCGCCACGCCCCGACAGAAGGACAAACACGACGAAGCACGCCGCGTGGAATGGGGATTATAGGCCACCTCGCACAAGCTTTCCCACGAGGTCGCCTCGACCGCCGTGGCTCGACCGGGATGCCGCGCCGGCGGAGCCATCGGTGAAACGTAGGCGATGACGGATGCGCGCCTGCTCGAAGCCGACCGGCTACTCTGAGACGAGCGCGTCGTGCTCTGCCCCCGCAGGCATGGCGAGCACAGCTCGGCGGCTTCAGGAACGGGAATCGGACCCCACGTGGGGAGGAATGGACGAAACGATGACGCACGGCTCAACGGGCACCACGGAACGCCTCCTTGGAGGTGTCTCCTCGACGTTCCGCATCAATCCCTACACCGGCGGCTTCCTGGAGGTGGCAGATGCCCACGGTGCACGATTGCGCACCAGCGACGGGCGTGAGTTCATCGACATGTTCATGGCGCACGGCAGCACCGTGCTCGGCCACGGGCACCCGGCCGTGGTGGCAGCGGTCAAGTCCGCACTCGACGCTGGTGTGGTCATCGGCTATGAGACCGGCGAGGGAGAGGCTGTCGCCCGGCGGCTAGCCACGTTCGTGCCCACCGCCGAGGCGGTGCGCTTCGTGGCCTCAGGCAGCGAGGCCGTGACCACGGCACTGCGGGTGGCCCGCGCATACACCGGACGAGAGTTGGTCATCAAGATCGACGGCCACTACAACGGCGCCAGCGACTACGCCCTCGTGAACTCCCTGGCCGCCAACACCGATGCGCAGAACCCCGGCGGGGAGATCTCACACCGCATCCCTTCATGCGCAGGCATCCCACAGGCGACACTCGACACCGTCATCCCGGTCCCCTGGAACGACCTCGATGCACTCGACGCCGCCTTCGCGACCTACGGCGACCGCATCGCCGCGGTGTTGATGGTGCCGCTCGACTTCAACAACGGCTGCATCACGCCGAGCGAGGGGTACCTGCAGGCGGCCATCGAGCGGACCCATCAGTCCGGCGCGCTGATGGTCTTCGATGAGGTGCTCTCCGGCCTCAAGGTGCGCGGTGGTACCGCGCAGGCGCTCTATGGCGTGACGCCGGACCTGACGACGGTCTCCAAGGCCATCAGCAGCGGCGTTCCTCTCGCGGCCGTGGTGGGCCTGCGCGAACCGATGGAGACGATCATGCGGCCGACCGAGCAGGGGGCCATCCAGGGCGGCACCTTCGCCGGCAGCGCGCTGGGATTGGCCGCCGCGACGGCGACGCTCGGACTGCTCGCCGACACGCCGGTGCATGACGAGCTGCTCGCTCGCGCGGAGCGGTTCTTCGCCCAGCTGCAGGCCGTCTTCGACCGCTCCTCGTTGCCGGCCCGTGTCCAGAGCGTGGGCAGCATGTTCACCATCTACGTCGGCACGCGGGAGCCGGTGAGGAGCTACGCCGACATGAACGCGCTCGATCGCGACCTCGCTCGTCGCTTCTTCACGCGCTGCATCGACGCGGGCATGTACTTCCACACCGACTTCTGCATCTCTGCGGCCCACGACGACGCGATCCTCGACGACGTCCTTGGGCGGATGGAGGCGATCGCCTCACAGCCCGACTGGTAGCACGCGTCCGGGGGCGTCGGAACGGTCAGTCCTGACGAGCCAGCCGCAGGCCAAGGTCGGCGGCTCCGGCGAGGACGCTCTCCTGCCCCAGGGCCGCGGGCACGACCCGGAGCGAAGCACCGTTCTCGCGCATCACGCGCTTGCGCGCGAGGGAGGCGGCGCGGCGGATGAGACGGGGCTGACCGAGCCCGATCGAGCCACCGACCACGACCACGGCCGGCTCCACCACCGAGGCCATCGCCGCGAGCGAGACCGAGAGCGCCACGGCCGCGTCGTCCACGAGCCGACGAGCGGTAGGGTCGCCCTCGCGGGCGGCGCGGAAGACCTCTTCGGGAGTCCTCGGTGCCGGCGAAGCGCCCGTCGCGGTGCGACGCGGCCAGGCTTGCTTGGCACGACGTGCGAGCGAGCTGCCGCCGGCGAATGACTCGACGTCACCGCGTCGCCCGCAGGCACATCGTGGGCCATCAGGATCGACCTGGAGGTGGCCCACTTCGCCGGCGTTGCCATTGGCGCCGCGCACGACCTGACCGCCGACCACGATGCCACCGCCGATGCCGCTGCTGACCGTCAGGTAGCCCATGGGATCGGCACCCGCACCGGCACCGAAGTGCCATTCACCGAGGGCCGCAGTGTTGGCGTCATCTTCGAGGGCCACGGGCACATCCAACCGTTCACCGAGCATGGCCGCGATGGGCACATCGGCCCAGCCCAGGTTCGAGCTGCGCGTGATGACGCCGTTCGACGCATCGAGCGGTCCCGGAGCTGCGACGCCGACCGCAAGGACCCGGCCCCCGCCTCGCTCGATCGACTGTCCGACCTCCCCGGCGACCCAGTCCACCAGGTCTGCGGGTCGGCCATGGCTATCGGTGCGCACGACCTCACCGTCGGGCCGCCAGCCGGATGCGAGCTCATCGACGGCGCGGACCGACAGCAGCGTCTTGGTGGCGCCGATGTCGAGGGCCACCACGAGCGCGGTACTCATGCGGCTACCCGGGGGAGCCCGTCTCGACCTCTTGGACGAGGGCGACGGCCTGGTCGTAGCTCGACACCATGGGGTTCGCCAGCATGGCCCGGAGCCGATCGTCGTGCGAAGCGCCAGGCTCGGTCGCCGCCGCCGCCATGGCCTCGTAGGCGGCGTGCTCTGCGAGGAGCTGTGCCGGCAGGGGCGGCAGGGGCGGTACGGGCACGGCCTCTGCCTGGCGAGGCCTGGGGAAGCGGACCGGACCTTCCGTGATGACCGCATCCGGCAGCCCGGGGATGCGTCCGTCGTTGCGCATGCCCAGGAGCAGCACATCGTCGGACCCGTTGGACCAGGCATCGACGAGCGGCAGCACGGCCTTGCGGTACCACACGGCCCCCCGGCTAGGGCAGGTCCACCTGTCCGTCAGCGTAGCCCTGCAGCAACTCCGCTTCCAGCCGCTGGAGCTGCTGCGCTCTCGTTTCGCTCGCGGCCTGCTGGGTGGTGAGGATGCGATCGGGGTTCAGGTAGTAGCGCACGTATGGCGCCCCCACCGCACCCTGCATTCGGACCGCGTCGGGGTCCTGGCCGGTGACGAGGTCCAACGTCGCCTCCAGAGCCTCGTCATCGGCGGGAGTCCACCAACCCATGTGGTTCATACCCTGATAGCGCAGACGCACGTCGGCCGGCGAGATCCCCAGCCGCTCCGCGATGGCGTCGCAGAAGACCAGCGGTGAGTCGCAGACGGAGTAGACGGGGGCGCCGTAGGCCTCCTGCAGGGCTGCGACCACGATGCCCGACGGGTTGGTCAGGTTGATATGCAGTGCGTCGGGCGCGACCTCCCGCACGGTCTCCCAGTAGCGACGCACGACCGGCACCGTTCGCAGCGCGTTGGCCAGGCCACCGGGACCCATGGTCTCCTCGCCCGGGCAGTCGTGTCGCTGCGGGTACGACTCATCGAACACGCGCGCGGCGAGACCGCCGATGCGCACCGCGTTGAGGACCACCTCCGCCCCCTCGAGGGCAGCCGCCAGATCGGTCTCGGTCCGCACCTCCACCGAAGTCCCCTCGAGTCCGGCAGCACGGCGCCGCATCTCGGCGGCGACGAGTTCGAGACGCTCGGGCGAACGGCCGTGCAGGATCAACTCCAGCGGGGGTCGGCGATCCTCGCCGCCCGGCCAGTCGGCGAGCGCATCGGCCAGCTCGGGTGTGGCGGAGGCCGATCCGCCCAGGATCACGAAGCGCATGGTTCAGCCCTCGGCGTAGAAGTCGTTGATGGCGGCCGCGACGCGATCGACCTCGCCATCGGTCAGCTCAGCGAACATCGGCAGGCAGAGCACGCGTCCGTAGAGCGACCGTGCCACGGCCATGTCATCGGCGGCCCGCCACGGCTGTTCCTGGTAGGCCCCCTGGTCGGGCACCGCCTTGGGATACATGATCTGGGTGCGCACGCCACGACCCTCGAGGTAGGCCATGAGCTCTTCGCGCCGCGGGGCCAGCACCGTGTACTGGTAGTAGGCGTGTCGACCGGTGGCATCACGCACGGGCAGCTGCAGCGGCGTGTCCGCGAGCAGCTCGTCGTAGCGAGCGGCCACCCGCCGGCGTCCGGCGAGCTGGTCCTCCATCCCGCGCAGCTTGATGCGCAGGAACGCGGCCTGCATCTCATCGAGCCGTTCCTGGAACCCGAGGATGAGGTGCTCGTGCTTGGTGCCGGCCTGGCCCATGTAGCGCAGCTGGCGCACTCGTGCGGCGAGGTCATCGTCCGAGGTCGTGATGAAGCCGCCGTCGCCGAGGGCCCCGAGGAGCTTGGCCGGGTAGAAGCTGAAGGCCGCGATGTCGCCCAGGCTCCCGGCCTTGCGATCTCCGAGGGTGGCACCGTGCGCATGGGCCGCATCCTCGAGGATGGGCACGCCCGGCGCTGCCTCGCGCACGGCATCGACGTCGACGCAGCCACCGTACATGTGGACCGGCACGATGGCCTTGGTGCGGTCGCTCAGCGCACCCTTCACGCGCGCGGGGTCCATGTTGTAGGTCAGCGGGTCGACGTCCACGAAGACGGGCGTGGCACCGGTGTAGCTGATGGCGAAGACCGTGGCGATGTAGGTGTTGGGTACGGTGATGACCTCGTCGCCAGGACCGACGCCCAGCGCGCGCAGCGCGAGGTGGAGCGCGGCAGTGCCGCTACTGATGCCGACGCCGTGGCTGCTGTCGCTGTAGGCCGCGAACTCCTCCTCGAAGGCCGCCAGGTGCTTGCCCAGCGTGTACTTGCCCACGGGCAGGCAATCCTCGAAGGCCGCGCGCAGCTCGTCGGCGATAGCGGCGTGCCAACGCGTCAGGTTCTCGGGCGGGATGACCGGCAGGTCGACATCCGCGTCGGCTTCGGTGGGCGTGGCTGGCGTGGTCATCGGTGTCCTCCTGCTGGGAACGGCGGGTGAGGGTGAGGTCGGTCGGTCATGGGAGGGTGTCGAGCAGTGCCGCGACACGATCGGCATCGATGGTCGTCTCGTCGACGATGGAGTGCGGCAGGCCGGCGGCTCTGACGAAGCGCGGCAGGTCCAGCAACACGGCTTCGAGGGTGGCGTGGTCGAGACCCAGCTGCCCGGGACGCCACTCCACCCCACAGCGGTCGAGGAAGGCGGCGGCACGCGCCTGGTCATGGTCCTGCAGGCCGGACATCAAGACGGTCCCCAGGCCGATGAGCTCCCCGTGCACGAACGATCGGCCCGTGTGGGCCTCGGCGGCGTAGCCGAAGTAGTGCTCCGAGCCCTCCTCCGGTCCGCTGTGGCCGACGGTCAGCAGTAGCGCGTTGACCTCGACGTAGGCGCGGATGATGAACTCGAGGGCTCCGTGCGTGACAGCCGCGACGGCATCGGCCTGGTCATAGAGCCGTTCGAGGACCGCGGCGGCGGCGGCATCGACCTCGTCATCGAAGTCGATCTTGCCCGACTTGGCGCCCAGGGCCCAGTCGAAGCGGCCGGTCTGGATCGATAGCAGGTCTCCCACACCGGCTCGGTTGAGCCGTGGGGGTGCGGTGGCGATGAGCTCGAGGTCCGCGATGATGGGATCGGCCACGACGAAGCCGTCGTACTCCACGGTGCCCTTGCGCCTGACGGCCACGGTGTTGGTGACCGACGCATCGACGCTGATGATACTGGGGGCGAGGACGAGTGGCGTCTCGCTCCGCCAGGCCAGGTACTTGGCCGTGTCCATGACCACACCACCCCCCAGACCGACGATGTGGTCCACCGTGGCAAGGTCCGCGACCAGGCGCTCCAGGTCTGCTTCGTCGAGCGAACTGTTGAGGATCGTGGTAGCGGCGCCATCGGTGACGGAGGCCGGCACGTTGGCCAGCGGTTCCGCCTGTGTCACCAGCGCGTATGACCCGCCAAGAGCTGCGATCTGAGGGGCGAGGTTCCCGCGACCCACGCGCAGGTCCGGCCGCTTGGCACGTTCGAGCAGTTCCTGATCCATGCCTGCAGGATACCAGTCCGGTCACCAGACACGCACATCTCAGTCACGAATTGTCCCTATTGTGCGCGAACTGAGCACGAATGATTGACACTTCGATACTAGCGGGGCACAATCGAGGCATGGCAGCGACGGCTCGCGACGAGGTGGTCATGGACACGCTACGGACGTCCGGAACCGTCAGCGTGACCGACCTCGCGGCCTCCCTGGACGTGACGGAGGCCACCGTGCGACGCACCCTCCAGCGGCTCGCCCGCGACGGGAGGGTCATCCGCACCTACGGTGGTGCGACCGTCGCGCATGCCGGCACGGTGCCGGCCTCGGAGCGCGATGATCCCGAGATCGAGTACAAGCGGGCCGTCGGCGCGGCCGCTGCCGGGCTGGTCGAGGACGGCTCCACCATCGCGCTCTCCAGCGGCACCACCGTGCTGGAGATGGCTCGGCGCTTGCGCGGACGGGACCTGACCGTCATCACCAACGCGCTCGATGTGGCCAACGCGCTCCTGGACGCGCCCGGGGTGGAGCTCATCGTCGTGGGTGGCGTGGTGCTCGGCGGCGTGCACAGCATGCGCGGCCACCTCACCGAGGAGGCACTGCGCGACCTGCGCGCGGACACCGTCTTCATGGGCGTCTCGGCCATCGATCTCGACACCGGCTTCATGACGGAGCAGGTGCGGGAGATCGCCGTGGACCGAGCCTTGCGCGAGATCGCGCGCGAGGCCGTCATCCTCGCCGATGCCAGCAAGTTCCACCGCGTCGCGCCCGGCTTCATGTTCGGGTTCAGCAAGGTGCGCACCGTCGTCACCGACGAGCGCGTCGACGAAGCGACCCGCGAAGCCTTGGAGGGTCGCGCGGTGCGTACGGTCGTCGGCGTCGACGAGCGGTAGCCGGCCAGATCATGCGCGTAGCCAGCGACGACGGAGCCTGCCATCCCCAAGGTCCTGGGCGCAGCCGCTGCCCAAGAGGGCCGGTGATCGATCAAGAAGTGAGGCGGAGGCCTCGACGGAGCACGGAGGTGAGTTGACTGGACGACGCAGGACGAACGCATCCATCAGGCGAAGAGGAGGTTCCACACACATGGACAAGCGATCGATGAAGGTGACCGCCGGAGCGGCCACGATGGCTCTCGCAGTATCGACGATGTCGGTCGGCGCGGCCACAGCGCAGGATTTCGATTGGCGCGCCCACGAGGGCGAGTCGGTCGTGTTCCTCGCGAACCAGCATCCCTGGACTGACGGCATGACGTCGCTCCTGGACCAGTTCACGGCCGACACGGGCATCGAAGTCGACGTACAGGCCTTCTCGGAGAGCCTCTACTTCGACAAGATGGAGCAGACCGTCCGCGCCGCCGAGGGCGAAGCCGACGTCTACTTCCTGCCCATGGATTCCACGGCCTTCACGCAGTACAGCGCCGACGCGGTCGAGCCGCTGTCACCGTACCTGGACGACCCCAGCAAGACGTCCCCGGACTACGACTTCGCGGACTTCCCCGATGGCTTCCTGGGTGGCGTGATGTATCCGCCCGGCGCCGAGGATGCGGAGGCCTACGGCATCCCCATCGCCTTCGAGGCCTACACGCTCTTCTACAACCAGGACCACGTCGACAAGTACCTCGACGGTGTGGTGCCTACCACCATGGACGAGCTCATCGCGGCCGCGGCTACGGTCAACGAGGCCGGCGCAGCGGACGGCGTGGCTGGCGCCGTGATGCGCGGTATCCGGTCCGACACCATCATGGACACGCTCACCGGTGTCGTGCTCAACGCCGTCGGTGACATGGAGTCCCCGACCCCGTACAACATCTGGTTCGATGGCTCGTGGGACAACCCGCGACTCGACGATCCGGCCGTGTGCAAGGGTCTGGCCGACTACGCCGACATGCTGGCTGCCGGCCCGGCCAACAAGTTCGCCATCGACTGGCCGGACGCCAACACGCTGTTCCAGCAGGGTCGCGCCGCGTTCTTCATCGATGCCAGCCTCTTCGGTCCCGGCTATGAGGACCCTGAGATGTCCATCGTCGCCGGCAAGACCGGCTACATGGCGCTGCCTCCGCAGGAGGCCAGTGGCAACTCGCAGACCGGTCACTGGCTGTGGGGCTTGGGCATCCCCAAGAACGCTGCCAACAAGGACGCTGCCTGGTACTTCTTGCAGTACATGACCAACCCCGCCAACACCGCGGAGATCGGCCAGTTCACCGGTGGCGCTCCGCGCCTGTCGGCCTATGAGGACGCCGGCTACGTGGACTCGCTGGTGCCGGAGTACGCCGCGACCGTGAACGATGCGATGTCCGACTCGCGCACGACCGTGGTCCTCAAGGAGGGCTGGAAGGACGGCGCGCTGGCCATCGTCGACACCATGCTGGCGATCGCCGACGGCGAGGACCCCGAGGCCGCCTGCGCGGCCGGCAACGAGGCACTGCTCGCCGCCGTCAACTAGCTTCAGACGAGAACAGTCGTCCGCTCGCCGGCCTGAGTCGGTGAACGGCCTGAGCGCTCTGTCCGGGCCCAGCCCGGACAGAGCGTCATCCATGAAGGGGACCGCAAGCTGTCCACGCTAGCCACCGGGAACGCCATTCGATGAACCGCGATCGATCGGGAGCGCGCGCTGATCGCGGGACGCGATTCCTCATCCCGCTGGTGGTGGTGCTGGGCCTGACCTCGCTGTACCCCACGTTGTACTCGCTCTACATGAGCGCGTTCGACTGGAACTGGGGTCAACGCTTCAACTTCGTCGGCATCGACAACTACATCGAACTCCTCACCAGCGAGCGCTTCCAGATCTCGCTCTGGAACACCTTCGTCTTCACCTTCGGGGCGGTCGCGGTGGAGCTGGTCCTGGGCATCGGGCTGGCGCTCGTGGTCAATCGCCTGGGCCGCGGTGCCGCCGTCGTACGCACGCTGCTGCTGGTGCCGCTGATGGTCTCGGGCATCATCGTCGCGCTCATCTGGAAGATCATCCTCGATCCGACCATCGGCCCCGTGAACCTGGTGATCCGACAACTGGGTATCCCGCCACTGGGCTTCCTGGGCGACCCGGCGATGGGCATGGCTTCGATCATCCTCATCGACACGTGGTGGCAGACCGCCTTCGTCTTCATCGTCTTCTCCGCCGGGTTGCAGGCCCTCCCGCGCGAACCGCTGGAGGCGGCCGAAGTGGACGGGGCCGGGTTCTGGGCTCGTCTGCGCTACGTGATCCTGCCCATGCTGAAGCCGATCATCCTGGTCATCCTGCTGTTCCGCACGATCGACTGCATGAAGGTGTTCGCCCTCATCTTCGGCACTACCGGCGGAGGTCCGTTGACCACCACCGAGTCGGTGCAGGTGCTGGCCTACCGCATCGCCTTCAAACAGCAAGGCATGAGCCTGTCCATGACCGCCATGGTCATCTTCGCGGTCGTGGTCCTGACGTTGGTCATGGTCATCCGCCGCGCGAGCCGTGAGCAGCAGGCGCTCGGATGAGCAACTCGAACCGCTTGACGCGCGCGACCCGCCGGCGACTGGAGCTCTCCGGGGCCTGGATCGTAGCTATCGGCGCCATCGGCCTCACGCTCTTCCCGCTGTACTGGCTCTTCCTCATCTCGACCAAGAAGCCGGTCGACGCCTTCAAGACGCCGCCAGACCTCATCTACATCCCCGACTTCAGCAAATACGCCGAGATCTGGCAGCAGGGCGACTTCGCTGCGGCCTTCTTCAACAGCGTCATCGTGGTGGGGGTCGGCGTCGTGCTGGCGCTCGTCATCGCGGCGCCGGCGGCCTATGCCATCGTGCGCTTCAGGATCCGGGCCGGCCGCTGGCTGGCGCTGTGGCTGCTGCTGGCCTACGCCCTGCCGGAGTTCCTCTTCGTCATCCCCATGTACGTGCTGTACCAGCAGATCGGACTCTTCGACACGCAGATCGGCCTGGCCCTCATCTACCAGGTCTTCGCGGTGCCCTTCGCCGTCTGGCTCATCCAGGCCTTCTTCAGCGAGGTCCCACACGACCTGGGCGACGCCGCACGCGTGGACGGTTGTACCGAGCTGCAGTCGCTGTTGCGGGTGTACCTGCCGTTGGCCGCGCCGGGCATCGCGGCCACGGGCATCCTCGTGGGCATCGTGATGTGGAACGAGGTCACCATCGCGCTGTCCCTCACGTTCGATGAATCGAGGACCGTGACCATCGCCGTCGCCGGCTACCGCGGGTACGCCGCCATGCGCTGGCAGGAGATGGCCGCCGCCTCGATGACCGCCATCGTCCCCATGCTCTTCTTCGCCCTCGTGGCACAGCGCTATCTCGTCAAGGGCCTCACATTCGGAGCAGTGAAATGACTGAATCCCAAGCATTGGTGGGCCGTCGCGCCCTCGTCACCGGCGCGGGCCGGGGCATCGGCCGGGCCATCGCGGTCCGCCTCGCGCAAGACGGCGCCGCTGTCGTCGTCAACGACGTCAACGACGAGACCGCGACCGCGACCGCGGAGGCCATCCGCAGCGCCGGCGGCCGAGCCAAGACAGCCGTGGGCGACCTGGCTGCGACCGCTGGCGTCCACGCTGTGTGCGATGCCGCGGTCGAGCACCTCGGCGGCATCGACATCCTCGTCAACAACGCCGGCATCTCGCTCTATCGCGCCATCGTCGATTGCAGCGAGGATGATTGGGACGCCCATCTCGACATCATGGCCAAGGCCACGTTCCTCTCGATGCGCCGGCTGGCGCCGGCGATGATGGAACGCGGTTGGGGCCGCATCGTCAACCTGGGCTCGTACGTGGCCCAGTTCAACTGCACCACCAAGTACTTCGGCCCCTACTGCGCGGCCAAGTTCGCCATCGTCGGACTGACCCAGGTCGCGGCCCAGGAGTTCGCACCCGCGGTCACCGTCAACGCTATCGGACCCGGGGACGTGGAGACCGAGATGATGGAGATCGAGTGGGTGCAGGAGGGCGAGCGCCGCGGCATCACCCCGGCAGAGGTCAAGGAGGAGTACCGGCAGCGGCTCATCATGGAGCGCCTGGAGGGGCCCGACGACATCGCCGGTGCGGTGGCCTTCCTGTGCACCCCAGCCGCCAACCAGATCACCGCCAGCCACCTCATCGTCAGCGGCGGCCTCCCCTACCACCACTGACCGAGACGAGCGCTGGGATCAGGCGCGGCCCTCGACCTCCCTGAGCGCCGGGTAGAGGGCGCGGTAACGCGCGTAGCCGGAGTCATAGGCGGCGTGAGGCCGGGGCTCGATGATGTCGCCCGGCTCGACGAAGCGCTCGATGTCCGACCAGGCCTCGAAGGCGCCGACGCCGATGCCGGCCACGAAGGCCACGCCCAGGGCCGAGCCCGGATGTGAGCGCAGCGTCTCGAGCGGCAGACCCATGACGTCGGCGGTGACCTGTGGCCAGAGCGCGGAGCGGGCACCACCGTTGGTGACGCGCACGCGCCGCGGCTGCAGGCCCAGCTCGGCGAAGACGTCGAGGTGGTGCCGGAAGCCGTAGGCGATCGACTCCAGCACGGCGCGGAACAGGTCGCCGCGCCGGTGTGACAGGGAGAGGCCGGAGAAGACACCGCGGGCCTCAGGGTCGTTGAGCGGGGTCTTCTCTCCCAGCATGTAGGGCAGGGCCACGACGCCACCCGCGCCCGGTCCCGCCGCGTCAGCCTCGGCATCGAGCACGTCGAGTGCCTCACCGCCGGCCAGCTCACGCTGGAACCAGCGGATGAAGCTGCCCGAGGAGGCCATGCAACCGTTGGGCAGGTACAGGCCCGGCGAGAGGTGCATATCCAGGTAGAGCCGCTCATCGGTCACCGGTACCGACGTCGTGAGCAGGATGTCGCCGGCCCCGCCCAGCTTCACCAGCAGGTCGCCCTCGCGCACGAGCCCGGCGGCGAAGGCCGAGGCCACGTGGTCGGCGCTGCCGGCGACGACGGGCGTTCCTTCTCGCAGTCCGGTCAACGCTGCTGCCGAGGCGGTCACCTGCCCCACCACGTCATGCGGGCGTCGGACCGGCGGCAGGAGGTCGGCGTCCAACCCGGCGGCGGCCACGACATCAGGTGCCCAGGCCGCGCTGTCGAGGTCATACAGTCCGCTCTCGACGGCCCAGTTGAGCTCGACCGAGCGCTCCCCGGTCAGGCGGCCGACCATGGCGTCGTACGAGCCGCAGACCGTGGCCGCTCCGTCCAGCGCGGCCGGTTCGTGACGTGCCAGCCAGCGGATGGTCGGGGCCACCGACTGCTGCGTGATGGGCGACCCGGTCCGCCGCAGGATGTCTGCTCCCGCGAGTCCTGCCTGGAGCTCCGCGATCTCGCTCGTCGCGCGTGCGTCGTTCTGCTGGATGGATCGGCGAAGCGGTCGACCATCAGGATCGAGCAGCACGACGCAGGGAACCATGCCGCTGACGCCGACCGCGTCGGGCTGGCGCTCGGCCGTCAGGCCGCGAGTCAGGGCGGCCAGGTTGGCCCACCACTCCTCCACCTCCTCCTCGGCCCAGCCGGGATGGTCGGAGTGGAGCGTGGTCGGCTGCTGGGCTTCGGCCAGAAGGCCGCGTCGGTCGTCGAGCAGGACCGCCTTGGTGGCGGTGGTGCCGATGTCGACCCCGAGGAACACACTCACGACGCCAGCATAGGCTCGCGCGGACGATGGCGGGCGACTCCGCGCCCTCGGTCGTTCAGGCCTTGCGCCGGAAGCGCGGGTTGGTCTCCGCGACCGGCACGCGCGTCACCAGCAAGCCAGCCGCGACCGAGGCGATCACGAAGAGCCAGAAGGCTCCATCGATGCCCACGAGATCGGAGCTGGTGCCGATGATGGCCGGGCTGAGCATGAAGGCGAAGGTCAGGGCGGTGAACACCGCGGTCAGGGAGGGACCAGCGGGTGGGATGCGCCCGGCCGCGCCGAAGATCTGGGGGATCGGGTTGGCCAGGCCGATGCCGGCCACGAAGAGCCCGAGCAGGGCGATGGCAGGCTCGGCCACGATGAGGAAGGCGGCGATGGCGGCGGCCGCGAGGTACATGCCCCACTCGGTCAGCCTGATCGAACCGAAGCGGTCCTTGGCCCAGTCGCCGCCGATGCGCCCGAAGAAGAGTCCGGCCGACAGAGCCGCGTAGGCCAGGGCAGCGAACGATGCGCTGGCGGCGATGCCCTCGTCGAGATAGACGCCGCTCCAGTCGGTCAGGCCGCCCTCCACGAAGGCGACGAGCGCGATGAGGGCGGCCAGGGGCAGCACAGCGCGCGAGGGCTTGTGGAGCCCGGTCGCCCCCACGGTCCTGATCGAACCGATGCCCAGCGACCTGGCCGCCAGCAGTGCCACCAGCCACAGTGCGACAGCGGCCACGACCGCCTCGACGACCGGCTCGACCCCGGCGGCGAGGGCCAGCGCGATGCCCACCGCGCCGACGACACCACCCAGCGACCAGCCGGCATGCAGTCGGGACATGATGGACGTCCCCCCGCTGTCTTCAAGGGCCACGCCGTGCGCATTCATGGACACATCCATGGTGCTGTTGACGTAGCCGAAGACGAAGAGGGCGGCTGCCAACAGCGGCAGGCTCGGCGCTGCCAGCGGCAGGATGACCAGCCACGGGAAGATGAGCGAGGACGCCGTGAGGATGCGCCGGCTGGACACCCGCACGAGCAGCTGGCCGGTCACCTGCTGCGAGATCAGGGCCCCCAAGGGTGCGAACAACAGCGCCAGGCCGAACTCGCCGCCGCTGGCACCGAGTCCGTCCTTCACCGTTGGGATCGTCGCCACCCACGTGCCCATGACGACACCGTGGACGAGGAAGGCGAGGAAGGTGGCCACGCGTGGGCTCATCCGGCGGAGGTCCGTCGCGCGGGGGCTGCGCCGTATCGGCGCGGGGTCACTTGCCAGCCTTGAACGGGTAGAGCACCCAGTCGTTGGTCTCGACGATGAAATGGTCGGGCACGATGTCCACTCGCGACTTGCCCGGCTTGTAGTGCAGTACCGCCGTCACCGGCGTGCCACCAGCGGCGCGGATGCGCTTGGAGACCGCGGCGATGGTCGTGCCACTGTCCCAGACCTCATCGATGACGAGCACGGTCCTGCCCACGATCTGGTCATCGGAGGGGAACTGCAGGAAGTCGGCCTTGCCTCGGAACCCGCTCTCGTCGTCATAGGCCACCACGGCCGCGAGCAGCATGTCGCGCCAACCCATGCGATAGCCGAGCATGCCCGCGGGTACCAGACCGCCACGCGAGATGGCCAGCACCACGTCCGGCTCGGGGGCCGCTCGGAGGCGCACGGCGAGCTCGGCCACGAGTCGGTCGAGGTCAGCCCAGGTGACGTTGATCTTGACGGGTTCGACGGAGGTTTCGGGCATGTCGGCAGCGTACACGTCGGTGCCCTCGCCCGTGGACGCCAAGAGGGAGATTGAGCCCTATCGAAGAGGGGGCTGAGTGAGATGACCTCGCGTATCGCTCCGCTCCGAGGGTCACGCCTGACACGGAGCCTCCTGGCCGCAATGTCACTCTCACTGGTGGCATCCGTGACGATGGCACCCGGGCCGGCCACGGATGAGTTCGAGGGCGCCCTGCGCATCGCGGCCTCCTACCACCGCGAGCTGTCCGGCCTGCCGGCCAGGTACATCGACCAGCCCGAGACGGCGACAGACGAGTTCGAACGCCTGACGGCGGCGGCGACGGAAGCGCAGTACGAGGTCGCCATCGAGCCCTGCTTCGCGCGCTGGTGGGCCTACGAGTACATGGGTCTCGAGCTTGCGGCGCTCTCGCTCGAGCTGCGTCGGACCCACGAGGGGTACGCCGAGACGGCCGACACCCTCGAGCGGCTGGGGGCGCGGATGTGGAGCGACGCCATGAGCCTGCTGCCCGACGCGGCCTCCGCCTGCGGTCTCGAGCAGCGCCCATCACTCCGGCTCAGCTTGCCCTAGAACGGGTCCATCGTTCCCCACCGGGGACCCTGCTCTACCATGAGCCCGACACCGGTTCCGGTGGCGACCGCTGCGGCGCGCCGTGGCCCCGACCTTGAGATTGCGTACGCCTGAGGAGGCATGACATGGCATTCGGACCGCTTCAGATCTTCACCTTCGGCTTTGATGACACCTCCCGCTTCGAAGGCCGCATCGCCGAGGAGCTCATCAAGCTCAGCGATGCCGGCACCATCCGCATCATCGACGCCCTCGCGGTCGTGGCCGAGGGCGATGAGGTCGAGATCCTCCGCGTCTCCGATCTCGACGACGAGCAGCGCACCGAGCTGGGCATGGAGATGGGCGCGCTCATGGGGCTCGGCATGGCCGGTCTCGAGGGCATGATCGAGGGTGCTGCGGCCGGCGCGGCGATCGTCGAAGAAGGCGGACTCGGCGTGGTCGAGGCCATCGGTGAGGAGTTCATCGAGAACCTGCCCGATGGCGCAGCCGCGCTGCTGTTGATCATCGAGCACGCCTGGGCCGTGCCGCTTCGTGAGGCGGTCGCCGACGCCGGCGGCCTGCTCCTCGGCAACCAGTGGATCGGCGCGCAGGACCTCGTCGAGCTGGGCCTGGCGCTGGGCATCGCGGCCGAGCAGGAAGCGGAGTCGAAGGACTAGCCGCTCACATCCGGCCGGAACGCCCGGACCCTCCGGGCAGCGGACCGAGTTGTCGTCTCGCGCACGGGATCGACGCCTCGGTCCGACCGCATCTGCGACGCCGGTACACTCCGGCGAGGAGGTGACGATGTCCTTGAAGTGGGACGGAAGAGAGTGCTGGGCCGTCGTGCTCGGCGCAAGCAGCGGCTTCGGTGCCGCGGCCGCCAAGGCCTGGGCCAGGGCCGGTTTCGGGGTCATCGGCGTCCATCTCGACATGCGCGCGACCAGAGCCGATGCGGAAGCTGTGCGCGACGAGATCGCCGCGCTCGGTGTGCCGGTCCACTTCTTCAACACCAACGCCGCCGACGACGGCAAGCGCGAGAAGACCATCGCCGCACTGAGCGAGGTCTTCGATGAGCGACGAGCAGCCGGAGAGCAGCCGATGGTGGGCGCGATGCTCCACTCGCTGGCCTTCGGGGCGACCCTCCACTACATCACCGACGATGAGGACCGCAAGGAGCTGTCGCGCAAGCAGATGGAGATGACGCTCGACGTCATGGCCCATTCCTTGCTCTACTGGACGCGCGACCTCTATCACGCGGACATGCTGCAGCGTGGCTCTCGCGTCTACGCCATGTCCAGCGAGGGCGCCATCCTGGCCGTGCCCACGTACGGCGCGGTGAGCACTGCCAAGGCCGCTCTCGAGGCCCACGTCCGGCAGCTGGCCCTCGAACTGGCGCAGGCCGGCATCACCGTCAACGCCATCCGCGCTGGGGTCACCGACACGCCTGCGCTGCGACGCATCCCCGGCTGGCGACAGCTCGTGGAAGCGGCCGAAGCGCGCAATCCCAACGGTCGCCTGACCACGCCTGAGGACGTGGCCGACGCCTTGACGGTGCTGGCCACGCCGCAGACGCACTGGATGACGGGCAACGTCATCGGCGTCGACGGCGGCGAGGTCATGGGCACCAGGGAGTCGGCCGACATCCCGTAAGGGGGCGAACGAGTGAGCGAAGAGCAGGCAGCGCGCAGCACCAGGTCCGAGCGGGTCAATCCGGCCGTGGAGGCGGAACCGGCCGGCATCGGCTCGTCGAGCGCGCCCAATTCGCTTTCGCGCGAGGTCCGGCTGCTGGGCTCGCTGCTGGGTCAGGTCATCGCCGAGCAGGCCGGCGAGGAGATCCTCGAGATCGTCGAGCGGGTGCGCAAGCTGACCATCGACATCCGCAAGAACCCCTCCGCCACGCGGAAGCTGGGCTTGCGACAGATCATCGAAGAGCTCCCGCAGGAGCAGCTCGAGCCGGTCATCAAGTCGTTCAGCCTCTATTTCCACCTCACCAACCTGGCCGAGGAGAAGCACCGGGTCCGGCGGGTGCGCAAGCGCGCCCGCACGACCCCTGGCGGCCAGGAGGGCTCGATCGAGGCGGCCGTGCGCAAGATGCTCGACGAGGATGAGCCTGACGACATCCGCGAGTTGCTCGACTCGCTCTCGATCGGCCTGGTGCTGACGGCACACCCGACGGAGGCTCGGCGGCGAACGGTACTGGTGGCACTGCGCCGGACGTTCGACCTCATCGACCGCCTCGATGACCCGCGGCTCACGCCGAACGAGGACTTCGAGATCCGGCGGCGACTGCGCGAGGAGATCTCGTTGCTTTGGCGAACGAGCTTCCTGCGCACCGAGCGGCCGAGGGTCATGGACGAGGTCCGAACGGCCCTGCTCTTCTTCGACGAGACGCTGTTCCGGGTCACGCCGTACGTCTATCGCACGGTCGACCGCGTGCTGGACCTCGCGCCCTGGACGGGCGAGGGCGCTGCCGAGAATGGCTCCGGGCCGGCTTCGGATACCGGACACACGGGTACGCGCCCACCAGCCATCAGGCCCTTCCTGCACTGGGGCTCATGGGTCGGGGCGGATCGCGACGGCCACCCGCGCGTGACTGCGGCCATCACCCGGGAGGCCGCGGCCACCGGCGCCGATCACGTCCTTCGCGGGTTGGAGGCTGTGGCCACACGCCTGCTGCACACGGTCACACCGACCCACCTGGTCGACGACGTCTCGCCCTACATCAACTCGCGGCTCGAGCTGGACCGCGATGAGCTGGGCAACGCCTTCGATGACCTCGTCGAGCACTATCCCGGAGAGCCCTATCGCCAGCGCTTCGGCTCGATCGCCGAGCGGCTGCGACAGACGCGCCACCACCTGGTCAACGGCCGTGGCCTGGGCGCCGGCTACGACTCCCCGGATGACCTCCTGACCGAGATCGACGAGCTGCAGAGGGCGCTCATCGAGGACGATATGGCGCGCGTGGCCTACGGCGAGGTCCAGAACTTCCGCTGGCAGGTGGAGACGTTCGGGTTCCACGCGTTCTCGCTGGAAGTGCGTCAGCACAGCGAGGTGCACGAAGCCACGCTCGAGGCGTTGCGCGATGGCGTCGTGCTCGGTGAGCGGGAAGTCACCAACGGCGTGACCGCGGCGGAGGTCCTCGAGACCTACCGCGCCATCGCCGACATCCAGGAGCGCTTCGGCCCCCAGGCGTGCCACCGGCACGTCATCAGCTTCACGCGCCAGGCGCAGGACGTCTACAACGTGCTCGAGCTGGCCGACTACGCCGGACTCGCGCGCGACGCCATCGACGTCGTGCCCCTGCTCGAAACGGCAGACGCGCTCGACGGCGCCGACAGGCTGCTCGACGATATCCTTAGCGATGCTACCTATCGTGAGCACGTGCGCGCGCGTGGCGATCACCAGGAGGTCATGCTCGGCTACTCCGACTCGACCAAGGAGTCGGGCGCGATGGCCGCAGCTTGGCTGCTGCACAACGCAGAGACCAAGCTCGTGGCCGCGGCCAAACGGCACGGCATCCGCCTGACGCTGTTCCACGGCCGTGGCGGGGCCATCGGTCGCGGCGGCGGCCCGATGAACCGGGCCATCATGTCCAGTGCCCCGCACTCGCTCGATGGCACGCTCAAGATCACCGAGCAGGGCGAAGTCGTGGCTGACCGCTACGCCAACTTCGATATCGCCATGCGCCACCTGGCGCAGTTGACGAATGCCGTGCTCATCGCCTCGTCGCCGGGGCACGAGCAAGAGGCAGAGGAGGCACAGGCGCGGGGTAAGACGATCTTCGCCGAGCTGGCCGAACGCTCGGCGCAGGTGTACCAGTCGCTCGTCTGGCAGGACCCCACGTTCGAGGCCTACTACGTGGCGGCGACACCCATCGGCGAACTCTCACGGCTGGCCATGGGCTCGCGGCCAGCCGCACGCGGCGGTGGTGCCGTGTCGCTGGACAAGCTGCGCGCGATCCCGTGGGTCTTCTCGTGGGCACAAGCACGTCTGTTCCTGCCGGCCTGGTACGGCATGGGCACCGCGGTCGAGGCCTTCGAAGCGGAGCAAGGTGCCGGCGCGACCGGATCGCTGCAGGCCCTCTATCGCGAATCGCCCTTCCTCACGGGCGTCATCGACGTCATGGAGATGGCGCTGGCCAAGGTCGATCTCTCGGTGGCCGAACGCTACGCCGGCCTGGCCCCCAAGCCCGATGCCGACCGCATCTGGGAGATGATCCGATCCGAGTACGAGCGCACCGTGGCTGCGGTCCTGCGCATCTGCGGCCGCGAGAGGCTGCTCGATGCCGCACCCGCGTTGCAGCGCTCGATCCAGCTACGCAACCCGTACGTCGACTCGCTGTCCGAGCTGCAAGTGATGCTGCTCGGCCGCCTGCGCGCGATGCCGGAGGATGACCCTGGCCGCGAAGAGCTGCGGCGCCTCGTACAGCTCACCGTCAGCGGCGTGGCCGCCGGCCTGCAGAACACCGGCTAGCGACGAGCCGCTGCTGATCGACCCTCGCCGGCATCTGTCCCCTCGCCGGCGTGTATCCCCTTGGGGAGGCTCCATCGACCGTGGAGGTGGCCGCCTGGGAGGCACAACGAGCAGGGCATGGCCGGCGCCGAAGTAGCTGTAAGGCCCTGATCGGCAGTGCCCTCTGGCCTGTTCGGGCGTTTGCAGCGGTTGCTATAGTAGGCAGGCACTAGAAAGTAAACGTAAGCACTCGCAAGTCCCCAGTGAGTGCCGGCGGCCTTGGGAGGAGAGCGACCCGCATGGCGGCGACAGGCCCGCGACTGACCTTCAACACGCACTTGCACGTGCCCCCGAACTTCTCGGCCTTCACCACCGTGGAAGATGCCGTGGAGACCTCGGCGCGGGAAGGCGTGAAGGTCATCGGCACATCCAACTTCCACAGCTTCGGCGTCTACGACCGCTTCGATGCGGCCGCGCGTGCCAACGGCCTCAAGGCCCTCTTCGGCCTCGAGTTCATCTCCGTCATGGACGAAGCCATGCGCGCGGACATGACCGTCAACGACCCGGCCAACCCCGGCCGCGCCTACATCTGCGGCAAGGGCATCCCCGACCCGTCCGATCCCGGCGCCGCAGCCGTTTCCTTCATGGCCGAGGCCAAGGTCGCCAACGAAGGCCGCCACACGAAGATGGTCGACCTCACGCGCGAGCTGTACGCCCAGGCCGGCCTCGAGGTCGACGTCACCTACGAGTCGATCGTGGCCCTCGTCTGCGAGCGCGCCAAGGTCCCCGCGGATTGGGTCATCCTGCAGGAACGCCACGTCGCCCTCGGTTTCCAGGAGGCCCTCTTCGGGGCGCTCCCGGCCGAAGAGCGCCCCGCCTTCCTCGAGCGGCTCTACGGCCAGCCGGCCAAGGCCGCCCCTGACGATGTCGTCGGCACCCAGGGCGAGCTGCGCTCCAAGCTGATGAAGGCCGGCTGCCCCGCCTTCGTGGACGAAACGCCGGTCCCGTTCGAGGACGCGGTCGACTTCATCCGCGGCACCGGCGCCATCGTCATCTACCCCACCGTCGCCGACGGCGCCGAACCCCATCTGCGGCTACGAGGATCCCGTCGGTGACCTCGTGACCCGGCTCGGCGAGCGCCACATCTACGGCGCCGAGCTGGTCACGGTGCGCAACACGCCCGAGTGCGTCGACCGCTACGTCAAGGCCTGGCGCGACGCGGGCATCTTCGTCACCGCCGGCACCGAGCACAACACGCTCGACCGCATCCCGGTCGACCCCACCTGCGTCAACGACATCCCCATCAGCGAAGCCTCGCGCGACATCTTCTGGGAGGGCGTCTGCGTCGTCGCCGCCCACCAGCACCTGAAGCAGCAGGGCGAGGCCGGCTACGTCGACGAGGCCGGCGCGCTCAACCCTGGCTTCCCCGACGCCGAGACCCGCATCCGCTACTTCGCCGAGATGGGCGCCGAGCTCATCTACGAAGCCACAGGAACCGCCCGATGACCGACCTCGCGACCCTCCGGGTCCTCCCGCTCGACCACCAGCTGCTGACGCGATGCGGTCGAGATGTCCCAGCGCTTCGGGCGCGACCCCGAGTACACCCGCGGTGGCGGTGGCAACTCGTCGGTCAAGGCCGATGGCATCGTCTACATCAAGCCCAGCGGCGTCTCGCTCGCGGCCATCGAAGCCGAGGACCTGGTCCCGCTCGCGACCGCTCCCCTCCTCGACCTGCTGCTCAACGGTGGTGCCGAGGACGATGAGGCCCGCATCCCAGGCGCCCCCGATCCCGTCATGCGCGCCGCGGCCAAGGTACGCATGGGTGAGGCCAAGGGCCGGCGCCCGTCCGTGGAGCTGATGTTCCACTCGCTGCTGCCCGAGACGTTCGTGCTGCACACGCACGCCATCGTGCCCAACGCCGTCACCTGCAACCTGCAGGGCGAGGCCGTCATGACCGATCTCTTCGGTGACGAGGCCCTGTGGGTGCCCTACACCGATCCGGGCCTTCCCCTGGCACGCACGATCCACGAGCTGCGCGAGGCGCACGTGGCCCGCACCGGCGGCCCTGCCCCGCGCATCACCTTCATGGGCGACCACGGCATCATCGTCTCGGCCGACACGATCGCCGAGATCGCCGAGCTCAACGAACACATCATGGGCACGGTCTCGGGCGCTCTCGAACGTGCCGGGGTCACCGTCGGCAGCAGCGGCCGCGCTGCCGCTCGCATCGCCGCCGACGAAGCCAAGGCCGCGGAGCTGACCCAGACCATCGCGCCCACGCTGCGCGGCCTGCTCTCCGACGCCGGCGAACCACTCAAACTCGTGACCTACGACCCCGCTCCCGCCGCGGCCGAGTATCTCGAGTCCGAAGATGGCCGATCGGCCGTCCTCGGCGGCGCCATGACGCCCGACCAGATCGTCTACTCCGGCTCCTTCCCGCTGCTCTTCGACCCACCCGCGGATGTCGAGCCCGAAGCGGCACCGGAGCTCCTCGAAGAAGCGCTCGAGACACACGTGGAGCAGCACGGCACCAAGCCCATCGTCACGGTCGTGCCCGGCCTGGGCATCTTCGCTGCCGGCGACTCGTGGAAGGGCGTGGACACCGCCCGCGACGTCTACCTCGACTGTCTGCGCGTGTACGAGGGTGCCGACGCACTCGGACGCGTGCGCGCGCTGAACGACGAGGAGCGTGGCTTCATCGAGCATTGGGAAGTCGAGTCGTACCGCAAGAACGCGGCCGCCCTCCAGGGCGCTCAGGGTCGCTTCGCGGGCAAGGTCGCGCTGGTCACCGGCGCGGCGCAGGGCTTCGGCCTCGGTATCGCCCAGGGGCTCGCGCGCGAGGGCGGCACGGTCGTCCTGGCCGACCTCCAGGCCGAGCAGGCAGCTACCGAAGCCGCGGCCATCGAGACCGAGCACGGCCCCGGCCGAGCCTGGTCAGTGGCCGTCAACGTGACCGACGAGGATTCGGTCAAGGACGCCGTGGCCCAGGTCGTCGAGCGCTACGGCGGGCTCGACCTCTTCGTCAGCAACGCGGGTGTGCTCCGCGCCGGCGGTGTGACCGAGCAGCCCGTGGCCGACTTCGACTTCGTGACCTCGGTCAACTACCGCGGCTACTTCCTCGGCGTCCGCGCCGTGGCCCCGGTCCTGGCGGCCCAGCACGCGGCCCGGCCGGACATCCTGTGCGACATCGTCGAGATCAACTCCAAGTCCGGTCTCGTGGGCAGCAAGCGCAACTTCGCCTACGCCGGCTCCAAGTTCGGCGGCGTGGGCCTGACCCAGTCGTTCGCGCTCGAGCTGGTCGAGGACGGCATCAAGGTCAACGCCGTCTGCCCCGGCAACTACTACGAGGGCCCGCTGTGGTCCGATCCCGAGAACGGGCTCTTCGTGCAGTACCTGCGGGAAGGCAAGATCCCCGGCGCCACGTCCATCGACGAGGTCCGCGCCGCCTACGAAGCCAAGGTCCCGATGGGACGCGGCTGCACCCCCGATGACGTGGTCGAGGCCATCCTCTACCTCGTCTCCCAGCGATACGAGACCGGGCAGGCACTGCCGGTCACCGGAGGCCAGGTGATGCTGTCATGAGCGAGATCCCCCAGACCCAGGTCGCATTCCAGTTCATCGGTGCCGACGAAACGCGGCTGAGCACCGACAAGCCGGTGCCCAAGCTGGGCCCGACCCAGATCCTGTGCAAGATCGAAGCCACCGGCATCTGCTTCAGCGACACCAAGCTGCTGCACGCCTTCACCGCTCACCCGCGCAAGAGCGAGGTCCTGACCTTCCTCAGCGCGGACGAGCTGGCGGGCATCCCGAGCTACGTGCCCGGCGAGACGCCGACCGTGCCTGGGCACGAGGCCTGCGCCCGCGTCGTGGCCGTCGGCTCCGAGGTCAAGCACCACCAGATCGGCGACCGAGCCCTCGTGCAGACCGACTACCGGCACATGCTCACGGCTGGCTCCAACGCCTCCTTCGGCTACAACTTCGAGGGCGCGCTGCAGCAGTACACGCTCATGGACGAGCGCGTGATCATCGACCCCGAGACGCAGGAGCGTTTCCTCATCCCCGTGAGTGAGGAGCCCGGCGCATCGGCCGTGGGGCTGCTCGAGCCGTGGGCCTGCGTCGAGCGCGCCTACGCCACCGAGGAGCGCGGCACGCTCAAGTCCGAGGGTAAGCTGCTGGTCGTCGCCGACGCCGGCCACGTCATCGAGGGTGTGGCCGAGCTCATCACCAGCTCCGCGCCCGCCTCGATCACCACGGTCGTGGCGGAGAGCGCCCAGGAAGCGGCCATGGAGGCGCTGGGCACGGCCTTCGTCGACTCGATCGACGGCCTCGAAGCCGGCACCTACGACGACATCATCTACTTCGGCTCCGACCCCGACCGCGTCGAGGCGCTGCAGCCGCTGCTGACGCTCAAGGGCGTCATCGACATCGTGCTCGGCGGCGAGACGCTGGGCCGACCGGTGAACGTCGACGTCGGGCGCGTGCATTACGACCTCACCCGCTGGGTCGGCACGACCGGCTCATCGGCCGCCGAGGGCTACAGCTGGGTGCCCGCCACCGGCGAGCTGCGCTCGGGCGAGAAGGTCGGCGTCATCGGCGCTGCCGGCCCCATGGGCTTCATGCACGTGGTGCGGGCGTTGACCGCCGGTCTGCCGGGTGTCGCCGTCGATGCCATCGATATCGACGAGGAGCGCCTGGCCCACCTCGCGAGCGTCGCCGCTCCCCTCGCCGAGGCCCGCAGCCTGACCTTCGCCGCCATCGACAGCAAGTCCCAGGAGCCGGCTGGTGGCTATACCCGTATCGGCTGCATGGTCCCGGTCCCGCCGCTGGCCGCCGGCACCGTCGACCTTGCCGCCGAGGGCGCCATCATCGACTTCTTCGCCGGTTTCGCCGTTGGCACCACGGCCCCGTTGGACCTCGATGCGATGTTGCGGAAGCGCATCTACATCCTGGGCACCAGCGGCTCGATGATCAGCGACATGAAGGCCGTGCTCGGCCGCCTGGAGGCCGGCACGCTCGATACGAACATCAGCGTCTACGCCGTCAGCGGCATGCAGGGCGTCGACGATGCCCTTGGCGCGGTCATGGCCCGCACCAGTGGCGGCAAGATCGTCATCTACCCGCAGCTGACCGAGATGGGCATGGTCACGCTGGCCCAGATGCCCGAGCGCCTGCCGGAGGTCGCTGCCGCACTCAACGACGGCCGCTGGACCAAGGCCGCCGAAGAGATCCTGCTGCAGACGGCCGGGGACGCCGTGTGATGACGGCGGCCATGAGCGAGGAGACCCGGGCCGCCTTCGCCGACGAGCGGCAGGCGGAGATCGCGCGCCTCGTGGAGGAGCGTGGCCGTGCCCGGGTGACCGAGCTGGCCGAGGTCTTCGGCGTCTCCTCGGTGACCATCCGCAAGGACCTTGACACCCTCACCGACCAGGGACGCATCATCCGCACCCACGGTGGCGCCATCGCGCCACGCGTCCGCGGGCAGGACCTGGCCTACGACGTGCGTGACCGCATGCAGCAGCCGGAGAAGGCGGCCATCGGGCGCTTGGCTGCCACCCGCGTCAACGACGGCGAGTCGATCATCGTCGACGCCAGCACGACCAGCCTCTATCTCGCCCGTGAGCTGCTGAAGCGGACGCCGGGCCAGAGCCTGACCATCGTCACCAACAGCATCCGCCTGGCCATGGAGTCTGCGGTTCGCCCCGACATCAGCGTGCTGCTCATGGGCGGCCGCGTGCGCGGTCGATCGCTCTCGCTGGTGGGCCAGCTCGGCGACGGCGTCCTGCGTCGCGTCAACGTGCAGAAGGCGTTCGTAGGCGCGGCCGGCTTCACGGCCGACGAAGGCCTCACCGAGACGACCGAGGAAGAGGCGCAGATCAAGCGGGCCATGGTGGCTGCCGCACGCGAGGTCTACGCGCTCGTCGACAACAGCAAGTGGGGGCGCGTGGCCTCGGCCACGTTCTGCCGCCCCGAAGAAGTGACCGGCGTGTTCACCGACGCCGGCGCCCCCGAGGAGATGCTCGAGGGGCTGCAAGGGATGGGGATCGAGGTGCAGCAGCATGCCTGACAAGGGGCGACGCTACGTCGCGCTCGACTTCGGGGCCGAAAGCGGCCGAACGATCGTCGGCACCATCGCTGACGACAAGCTCACGGTGGAGCCGGTCCACCGCTATCCGAACGTGCCCGTGAGGATGGGTGGCACGCTCTACTGGGACTTCCCGCGGATGTTCGGCGACATGCTCGACGGCATGCGCAAGGCCGCGGCGGATGGGCCGGTGCACTCGGTGTCGGTCGATACCTGGGGCGTCGACTACGGCTATCTCGACGCGCAGGGCCGGCTCATCGGCAACCCCATCCACTACCGCGACACGCGCCACGAGACGATGCTCGAGGAGGCCTTCAAGGTCATCCCGCGGGACGAGCTGTACATGGCCACGGGCATCCAGTTCATGTCCATCAACACGATCTTCCAGATGCTCAGCGAGGTGAAGGCGAAGGACCCCATCCTCGAGCAGGCCGACAAGCTGCTGATGATGCCGGACCTCTTCAATCACTTCCTCTGCGGGGTCGACGTCTGCGAGTACACCGAGGCCACCACCGGGCAGACGGTCGATCCGTGGACCAGGGACTGGGCACGGCCCGTGCTCGAGCGCCTCGACATCCCGACGCACTTCCTGCCCGAGATCGTCCAGCCCGGCACCGAGCTGGGCACGCTGCTCAACGAGGTCGCGGACGCCACCGGATGCAAGGGCGCGACGGTGGTGGCCGGGGCCTCGCACGACACGCCGTCGGCCGTGGCCGGGGCGCCATTGGCGAGCTCGTCGACGGCCTACATCTCGTCGGGCACCTGGTCGCTCGTGGGCCTCGAGGTCACCGAGCCGGTGGTCACCGCCGCGGCCCTGGAGGCCAACGTCACCAACGAGGGTGGCTACGCCGACACCATCACGCTGCTCAAGAACTGCATGGGTCTGTGGCCGGTGCAGCAGTCGCGCAAGGCCCTCTGGCCCGGCGATGGAGCGCCCTCCTACGAGGAGATCTGCAAGCTGGCCGAGGAGGGCCCGCAGTGGACGGCCTTCGTCGACCCCGACGACCCGCGCTTCCTGTGGCCCGGCGACATGCCCACGCGCATCCGCGAGTACTGCGAGGAGACCGGGCAGCCGGTCCCGCTCGAGACGGCCACCCTGTTCCGGGTCATCTTCGAGTCGCTCGCGCTCAAGTACACCTGGGTCGTCGAGAAGCTCAGCGCGGTCACCGGTACCGAGATCGATCGCATCCACATCGTCGGCGGCGGCTCGCAGAACGAGCTGCTGTGCCAGATGACGGCCAACGCCAGCAAGCGCGAGGTCGTGGCCGGCCCTGTGGAGGCCACGGCCATCGGCAACATCAGCATCCAGGCCATCACATCGGGCGAACTCAGCGACCTGAGCCAGGCTCGCGAGCTCATCGCCCGCTCGTTCCCGATGAAGACCTACGAGCCCAAGGGCTTCTTCTGGCGCGAGGCCAGGGAGCGCTTCGAGGCACTCATGACCAAGGACGCCTAGCCACAAGAGAAGGAGGCCTCAGAAGGAGGCCTCGGGGAAGGGAGACGGACATGAACAAGTTCGGAGTCCACGGTCTCGTATGGAGCGGCACCTGGGGCGCGAAGGAGTGCGCCTATACCGTCGAGAGCAGCAAGGAGGCCGGCTTCGACCTCGTCGAGTTCCCGGTCTTCAGCCCCGACGAGATGGACATCCCGACCATCATCTCGTCGCTCGAGGCCAACGATATGGAGGCCACCTGCTCGCTGGGCCTCGGCTTCGACAACGACATCAACAGCGAAGACGCAGACAGCGTGGCACGCGGTGAGGAGACGCTGATGGAGGCGCTCACCCTCGCCCAGGACATCGGTGCCAAGTACCTCGGTGGCGTCATCTTCAGCGCCCTCGGTCCGTACGGCCACGCACCTACACCCAGGAGCCGCGAGAATAGCCAGCGCGTCATCAGCAAGCTGGCCGAGAAGGCCAAGGCGGCCGGCATCACCATCGGACTCGAGTTCGTCAACCGCTATGAGTCGAACCTGCTCAACACCTCGGCGCAGACGGTCGAGTACATCAAGGAGTGCACCTCGGACAACCTCGTGGTCCACCTCGACTCGTATCACATGAACATCGAGGAGAACGACTTCCGGCAGCCCGTCTTCGACGCCGGCGACCGCCTGGGCTACGTCCACATCGGCGAGAACCACCGTGGCTACCTGGGCCAGGGCCACATCGACTTCCCCCAGCTCTTCAAGGCTCTCGTCGATGCCGAGTACGACGGCATCATCACCTTCGAGTCATTCAGCTCGAAGGTCGTCGACGAGGACCTCACGACCACGCTGCGCATCTGGCGGAACATGTGGGAGAACTCCATGGATCTCGCCGTCCAGGCTCGTCGCTACATGGGCGAGGAGATGGCCAAGGCAGGTGCGAAGTAGGCCATATGGACCGTCAGCCGGTGCAGGTGGTGCGCTATCCTGCAAACGATTTCATCCGAATCGGCACGCTCGCATGCAATGGCTGCCGGTCTGCCTCCGAAGTAGCAAGCCCGCAGTAGGAACCAGCACGGCATGACAGCGCTGCTCGAGCTGAGCAACATCACCAAATCGTTCCCAGGGGTCAAAGCCCTCGAGGACGTCCACTTCTCCACCGATGCGGGGCAGGTCCACGCGCTCGTGGGCGAGAACGGAGCCGGGAAGTCGACCCTCATCAAGGTCATCTCCGGTGTCCATCCCGCCGACAGCGGCACCATCCGCATGAATGGCGAGGAGGTCAAGTTCGACAGCCCTCACGCCGCCCAGGACGCCGGCATCGCCACGATGTATCAGGAGCTGAGCCTCTACCCGGAGCTGACCGTGGCAGAGAACATCTTCATGGGCCACGCGCCCATGCGGAAAGCCGGTCCCACCCAGGTCATCGACTGGGGTGAGATGAACCGGCGCGCGGAAGAGATCCTGACCTCGCTCGAGATCCATGACCTCGACGTCAAGCGCAAGGTGGGCACGCTCAACGTGGGTAACCGCCAGCGTGTGGAGATCGCCAAGGCGCTCTCGCTCGACGCCAAGGTCCTGATCATGGACGAGCCTTCGGCCGCTCTCACCGAGTCCGACGTGGAGCGCCTATTCCGCATCGTGCGCCTGCTCAAGGAGCGCGGCGTGGCCATCATCTACATCAGCCATCGCCTCATCGAGGTCTTCCAGCTCGCGGACAAGGTCACGGTCCTGCGCGACGGCAAGTTCGTCGACAGCAAGCCCGTGAGCGAGACGGACGAGGACGATCTCATCAAGATGATGGTCGGCCGCACCATCACGGACCTCTTCCCCAAGCTGCCCAGCGAGGTCGGCGATCCCGTCCTGGAGGTGAAGTCGCTGAACCGCCATCCGCAGACGGAAGACGTCAGCTTCACCGTGCGCAGCGGCGAGATCGTGGGTATGGCCGGCCTCGTAGGCTCGGGCCGCAGCGAGACGGCCCAGTGCATCTTCGGCATCCTCAAGCCGGACAGTGGCGAGATCATCGTCGAAGGCCAGGTCGCCAAGATCGGCTCGCCTCGCCGGGCCATGAAGCTGGGGATCGCCTACATCCCCGAGGACCGCGGCACCCAGGGGCTGGTGCGCGAGATGAAGATCCGCGAGAACCTCTCGATGGCCATCCTCGACACCTTCACCCGGCTCGGCTTCGTGAGCAAGCGCGAGGAGCGCAAGTCGGGCGATGCTCTCATCGAGCAGCTCAACATCATCGCTACCAGCGGCGAGCAGGTCGTGAACAAGCTCTCTGGCGGAAACCAGCAGAAGGTCGTGGTCGGGAAGTGGCTGGCCAGCAAACCCAGGATGCTGATCGTGGATGAGCCTACCCGCGGCGTGGACGTCGGCGCCAAGGCGGAGATCCACCGCCTGCTCAGCGAGCTGGCACAGCAGGGCCTGGGCATCCTCATGATCTCCAGCGAGCTGCCCGAGGTCCTGGGCATGAGCGACCGCATCCTGGTCATGCGCAACAGTCGCCTGGTGGGGGAGTTCACGCGCGCCGAGGCGACCCAGGAGAACGTGGGCGCGGCCATGATGAGCGACGCCATCGCAGCTGACGACGCGGCCGTCGCCGTAGGCGGTGCCGCATGACCGCAGCCGCCAACGCTCGCAGCAATCGCTACCTCGAGGGCGTCCGCCGTGTCCTCGGCAGCCAGGAAGGCATCCTCCTGCTGATCCTCGTGGTGCTCATCATCGGCGTCGGTCTGTACAACCCGCGCTTCCTCAACGAGCGCAACCTGACCGACGTCTTCAACGCCAACGCCTACGTCGCCGTCGCGGCCATCGGCATCTCGATGATCATCATCACCGGCAACATCGACATCTCTTGTGGCGCCGCCATCGCCGTGCTCTGGTCGCTGTCCGGCACCATCGCCGAGGTACTCGGGACTTCAGGCTGGCCCACGGCGGTGGTCCTCGCACTCGCATGGATCGTGCCCATCTTCGCGGGCATGCTCATCAGTGCCGTCAACGGCTTCTTCGTGGCCTATCTCGGGATACCTGCCATCGTGGTCACGTTGGGCACCTTCAGTATCCTGCGTGGCGGCCTCATCTTCGTGGCCGGCGGCAACACCATCACTCAGCTGCCTGACGGCTACGGCATCGCGCAGCAGAGCATCGGCCCCTTGTCGGTGTCGATCATCATCATGATCATCCTGACGTTCGTCGCGTTCGCCTGGATGCGCTGGAGCCGTCTGGGCCGCTCGCAGTACGCCATCGGCGGTAACAAGGAGGCCGCTCGCCTCTCCGGCATCGACGTCCGCAGCTCGCTGATGAAGACGTTCATCATCGCCGGCGCCTTCTACGGCGTAGCTGGGGTGATGTACGCCACGCAGTTCAACACCATCCAGACGGTGGTCCCCGCGGGTCTCGAACTCTCGATCATCACGGCGTCGGTCGTGGGTGGCGTGTCCATCCTCGGGGGCGTGGGGACCGTCATCGGCTCTACGTTGGCGGCCATCCTCATCCGTACCATCGGAGCCTCGCTCATCTTCGTTGACATCTCGCCGTTCTGGCTCAAGGCCATCCTCGGCGTGCTCATCCTGGTGACCGTGCTGCTGGACGTCGTCCGCAGACGGCGTCAGGAGAGGATGTAGAGGGGAGGTGCTGAGATGACGACCGCCAACCCCACCGCCAACGGCACGACCATGAATGACCGCCTCCGCGCCATCCTCTTCCGCCAGGAGACGATCCTCTTCGTCATCCTCGTGGTCGGCGTGCTCCTGATGTCGACGCTTTCGGACGTCTTCCTGACGCCGGAGAACCTGCTCAACCAGGGCCGGTTGGCCACAGAGATCGCGTTGATCGCCCTGCCCATGACGCTGATCATCATCACCGGCGGCATCGACCTCTCGGTCGGCTCCATCGCCGGGCTCACGGCCATCATGCTGGGCGTGGCCTGGAACAGCTGGGGGCTGCCTCTCGAGGTAGCTGTCGCGGTGGCGCTCATCATCGCCACCGCCTGCGGTGCCTTCAACGCCTTCTTCATCGTGAAGGTCGGGCTACCACCACTGATCACCACCCTCGCCACGCTGGCCCTGTTCCGCGGTCTCGCGGAGGGCATCGCTCAGGGACGGTCCGTGCGCGGCTATCCCGATTGGTTCTTCATCCTGGGCCAGAAGGACTTCGACCTCTTCGGCCTCGCCAGTATCCCCAACCAGCTCTTCCTGGTGGTCATCAGCATCACCATCATCGGCGCCGCGCTGGCGTGGACGCCGTTCGGGCGCTCGCTCTACGCCATCGGCAACAACGAGACGGGCGCTCGCTTCAGCGGCATGCCCGTATTCCGCAACAAGTTCATCATCTACACGTTGTCGGGCTTCATGTCGGGCCTCGCCGGCTGGGTCTTCGTCTCGCGCGTGAGCACCACGCGCCAGGACATGGGCACCGGCTGGGAGCTGACCGCCATCACCGCAGTGGTCGTGGGTGGCACCAGCATCTTCGGCGGCAGTGGCACTATCGTTGGCACCGTCCTGGGCCTGGTGCTGATCCAGCTGATGCGCAACGGACTCGCGCTGGCGGGCGCCAAGGGCGACGCCACCACCATCGTCGTCGGCCTCGTGCTCATCGGCGCAGTGCTCATCAACACGTTCATAACCAATCCGCCCGAACGGATCAAGCGACTCCTACCGTCACGCAGCTAGAGCTCATGGGCTCATTCGAGAGGAGGTGCCGACCAGCCACAGCCCAGCCAGGTCCATAAGAGGGACCGCTGATCGTCCAACTTCGATCACATCTGGAGGAGATGTACCGCAACATGCGAAAGCCAATCGTTCTTCTGACCACGATGGCCCTGACCCTGGGGTCCGTTGGCGCCGTCGGCGCTGCCTGGGATGGTGGCGACGACCTGCCGACCAGCCCGCTCAACTGCCCGGGCGAGGATCCGCCCGCAGCGCCACCCGCCGGCGACTACGACGGCGGCATGGTCCAGAACCCGGTCGCCCAGCCCGGTGACGACCTGACCCTGGTCGACATCCCCAAGCTCATCGGCATCGGCTACTTCAACGCCACCGCGCAGGGCATGCAGGAAGCTGCAGTCGAGCTCGGCAACGTCGAGGTCATCAACGACGGCCCGACCCAGGCCAACATCGATGAGCAGATCACCTTCATCGACAACTACATCACCCAGGGCGTGGACGGCGTGCTCTTCGCCGCCAACGACCCCGTGGCCATCGGCCCGGTGCTGCAGAAGGCCCTTGAGAACGGCGTGCGCGTCGTCGGTTACGACGCCAACTCCGTGCCCGAGGCTCGCGAGTGGTTCATCAACCAGGCGCCGTTCGCCCCGATCGCCAAGACCATGATCGACAGCCTCGTGGCCGAGCAGGGCGAGGAAGCCTCCTTCGGCATCGTCACCTCGACCTTCACCACGCCCAACCAGGCGCGCTGGATCGCCGAGATGGAAGCCTATGCCTCCAAGTGCTATCCGAACATGACCTGGCTCGAGACGCTCGAGGCCCAGGAGGACTACCCGCTCTCCTTCAGCCAGGCCCAGACGCTCATCAACAAGTACGGCGACGACATGAACGGCATCTTCGGTATGACGTCGGTGGCCACGCCGGCCGCTGCCGATGCGGTCACCCAGGCTGACGCCTGTGGCTCGGTCTCCGTCGTCGGTCTGGCCACCCCCAACGAGATGCGCCCGTTCGTCGAGAGCGGCTGCGTCGAGTCGGTCGTGCTCTGGAACCCGGTCGACCTTGGCTACGCCTCGGTCTACGTCACCCGCGCCATCGTCGACGGCGAGTTCGGCCCTGGCGACACCAGCGTCAGCGCTGGCAGGCTCGGTGACCTCGTGGTCGTGAACGGCTCCGAGGTCCTCCTCGGCGACCCGTTCGTGTTCACCCCCGAGAACATCGGCGACTTCGACTTCTAGTCCTGCCGGCGGGTCTCCCGCCACGGTCTAGTCACCAACGACGCCGGGGTGCCGCAGAGGCGCCCCGGCGTTTTCGTATGCCCTTGCCTGACTCGGCCGCCTGAGGGTGCCTGCGCCGCGCCGGCCCACGCTGTGTCCGATCACGCTGGGTCGCGAACAACTGGTCGGATGTTGCGAACAATTGGCCAGATGTTCCCTGGGGCGGCCTTGGCCAGGAGAACGACACGCGCCGCGCGATCCGAATGCATCGTCATGCGCTCCAAGCCCATCGACGGGGCCGACATGCACGTCGTCTGCATCGACATGCACCATGGCCCGGTATGGCAGCACCACTGTCTGGCCTAAGGCCACCTGGGGTGCCATTCGACCAGGAAGTCGGAGAGCCTCGGCTCCGATGACTGGACTCGGCGCCCAGGTAGCCTCGCCACGCGCGTGCCGACGCTGAATCGTTCCTCACGTACCCGCCGCGCGGGGGATGATAGGCACGACCGGAGCAGGGGGTACGACATGGACCCGACCATCAAGGCGGCCGTTGGGTCGCAGCGGTGTGGAGGTGACGCTGCTCGGGCTCGGCGGCGCCACCTACGGCTCGATCTACCGCGAGGTCAGCGAGCGCGAAGCGCTCGACGCCATCGATGCTGCCTGGGACGCGGGCATCCGCTACTTCGACACCTCGCCCTGGTACGGCTGTGGCCTCTCGGAGCTGCGCACCGGCGCCGGCCTGCGCCACCGGCCACGCGACGAGTTCGTCCTTTCGTCCAAGGTGGGCCGCTGCATGGACGCGCGCGAACCCGGGTCCACCCGCAACCTCTCGCCGTGGGTCGCGCCGGCACCCTTCGATCACTACCACGACTACTCCTACGACGGCATCATGCGCAGCTACGAGCAGTCCCAGCTGCGCCTGGGCATGACCCACTACGACGTCGGCGTCATCCACGATCTCGACTTCTGGACGCACCAGACCGAGGAGCGGGTGCAAGGCCACCTCGAGGCGCTGGAGTCGAGCGGCTGGCGAGCGCTCGAGGAGCTGCGTCGAGACGGTCTGCTCAAGGCCATCGGGGCGGGCATCAACGAGCTGGGCTTGATGGAGCGCTTCCTGGCCTTCTGCGAGCCCGACTTCTGGCTCGTGGCCATGCCCTATACGCTGCTCCGCCAGGAGATGCTCGACGGTGAGTTCGACATCTGCGCCCGCCACGGCATCAGCGTCATCATCGGTGCGCCGTACCAGTCGGGCATCCTGGCCACCGGCGCCGTGCCCGGTGCACGCTGCGACTACCGCCCAGCCACGGAGGATGAGCTGTCCGCGGTGCGCCGGATCGAGGACGTCTGCGCTCGACACGAGGTGCCCCTGCCGGCGGCAGCGCTGCAGTTCGTGGTGGGCCATCCGGTCGTCGCCTCGGTCATCCCGGGAGCCGCGTCCGCGGCACAGGTCGAGCGCAACGTGGCTACCTTCCGCCACCCCATCCCGGCGGACCTATGGGCCGAGCTGAAGACGGAGGGCCTGCTGCGGGAAGATGCGCCGGTCCCTGCTTCGTGAAGGGGACCATGAACGACCGCGACGGCGCCTTGCGGCAAACGGCCGCGGAGCTGCGCGGGAACATCCTGACGATGATCCACAGCGCCGGTTCTGGTCATCCTGGTTCGGCCCTCTCGTCTGCCGACCTGTTCACGGTCCTGTACTGGGACGAGCTGAACGTCGACCCCGCGAACCCGCGCTGGCCGGACCGCGACCGGCTGCTGCTGTCCAAGGGGCACGCCTGCCCAGTGCTCTACGCGTCGCTGGCGATGAAGGGCTACTTCGGCCTGGAGCACCTCGGCCGACTGCGGCAGATCGACGGCATCCTGCAGGGCCACCCGGACATGAACAAGACCCCTGGGGTCGATTACACCACCGGTTCGCTGGGACACGGCCTTTCGATCGGCCTGGGCATGGCGCTCGCGGCCCGGCTGGACGAGCGAGCGTATCGGACGTACGTCGTGATCGGCAGCGGCGAGCTGCAGGAGGGCCTGGTGTGGGAGGCGGCCATGGCCGCGGCCAAGTGGGACTCGGACAACCTCTGCGCCATCGTGGACTACAACGGCCTGCAGCTCGACGGTCGCAACGACGAGGTCATGCCGCTGGGCGATATCGCGGCCAAGTGGCACGCGTTCGACTGGCACGTCATCGAGTGCGACGGGCACGACATGGCGGCGATCCGCGGGGCTTTCGACCAAGCGCGACAGACGAGCGGCTGCCCGTCGGTCATCATCGCCCGCACGACCAAGGGCAAGGGCGTCTCGTTCATGGAGCATCAGGTCGGCTGGCACGGTCGGGTCCCCGACGACGAGCAGTTCCGCCAGGCCATGGCCGAGATCACCGGATCCACGGATGACTAGGTACGCCATGGGGGACGTCCTGCCCACGCGCGTGGCCTACGGCGAGGCCCTGCGCGACCTCGGCGAGGTGGACGAGCGGGTCGTGGTGCTGGAAGCGGACATCGGCAAGTCCACACACAGCGCCCTCTTCGGCGCCGCCCACCCGGAGCGCTACTTCAACGTGGGCATCGCCGAGCAGAACGAGATGGGCGTGGCCGCCGGGCTGGCGAGCTGTGGCAAGGTCGCCTTCGTCTCCACCTACGCCGTCTTCGCCAGCATGCGCGCCTGCGAGCAGATCCGGACCTTCGTGGCCTACCCGCGAGCCAACGTCAAGGTCTGCCCCAGCCACGGGGGCCTCACCCCCGGCAACGACGGCCCCACACACCAGGCCACCGAGGACCTCGGCATCATGCGTACGATCCCCAACATGACGGTGTGCATGCCGACCGATGCGGTGATGGCGTACAAGGCCGTCTTCGCGGCGGCGGAGCTCGAGGGCCCGCTCTATCTGCGCCTCACGCGTGACCCGGTGCCGGTGGTCTACGACGACGAACTCGACTTCGCCTTCGGTAAGGCCATCGTGCTGCGGACCGGGACCGAGGCCACGATCGTGGCCAACGGCGACATGGTCGTCCAGGCCCTCCAGGCAGCAGAGCGTCTGGCCGCGGACGGCATCGACGTCACGGTCATCGACATGCACACGATCAAGCCGCTCGACGAGGCCTGCCTCCTCGAGCACTGCACGGGCAAGCGGTTCGTCGTCAGTGCCGAGGACCACCAGATCAACGGCGGTCTCGGCAGCGCTGTCGCCGAGTTCCTCGCCGAGCGTTGCCAGGTGCCCATGAAGCGCATCGGCCTACGCGACACGTTCGCTGAGTCCGGGCCGTACCTCGAGCTGCTCAGGAAGTACGGACTGGACGCGGGCGCCATCGAGCGTGCCGTGCGCGACGGACTGGCGGGCACGAGATGATGCGGTCGTCGGCGAGCTTCAGCGGCCAGGCCGTGCTCGTGACCGGCGCCGGCAGCGGCATCGGCGCGACCATCGCGCGGGTGTTCGCGGAGCGTGGGGCCCACGTCGCCATCAACGATGTCGACGCTGAGGCTGCAGAGCGGGTGGCTGACCGAGCTGCTCGAGCGCGGCCTGAGCGCGGCGCCGTTCGTGGCGGACGTGACGCTCGAGCCGGCGGTGCGGGCGATGTGCGACGAGGTCGTCGAGACCTTCGGTTCGCTGGACATCCTGGTCAACAACGCCGGCGTCCTGGGCCTCACGCCGACCGAAGAGCTGGAGGTCGATGCCTGGGCTCGCACGCTGGCGGTCAACCTCACCGGGGCCTTCATCTGCTGCCGGGCCGTGTTGCCACCGATGCGTCGGCAGGGCCGCGGCCGGATCGTCAACATCTCGTCGCTGGCCGGAGAGTCCGGCGGCATCGCGGCCGGCGCAGACTACGCCGCCTCCAAGGGCGGCCTGCTCACGCTCACCCGTAAGCTGGCGCTGGAAGTCGCAGCGCATGGCATCACCGTCAACGCCATCGCACCGGGCACCACGCGGACGCCCATGATCGAAGCCCTGTCACCGGTCGACCGGGACATGCTGCGGGCGAAGATCCCCGTCGGGCGCTTGGGGGAGCCTGAGGATGTCGCCTACGCCGTCTGCTTCCTGGCGAGTGACGAGGCGTCCTTCATCACCGGCGCCACCCTGGACGTGAACGGCGGGCTCCTGATGCGATGAGGTGCTGAACGAAGGTGGAGGGATCTCGATGACAGGACGGCTCGAGGGCAAGGCCATCATCGTCACCGGCAGCTCGAGAGGGATCGGTCGCAGCTGCGCCCTTCGCTGCGCCGAAGCCGGAGCGCGCGTGGTGGTGCACGGGCGGACCGCCAGTGACGAGCTCGAGGCCAGCGTCTCGCAGATCCGCGAACGGGGCGGGGTGGCCGTCGGCGTCAGTGGCGACGTCTCGATCCGGGCGGACGTCGAGCGCATCGTGGCCGAGAGCACGGCCGCGCTGGGCCCGCTCGATGGCCTCGTCAACAACGCCGGCATCAGCTACTTCATCGACTTCCTGGAGGTCACCGACGAGCAATGGGAGGCGCTGATGGCCGTCAATGCCAAGGGTCCCTTCCTCATGACGCAGGCGGTCGCGCGGACGATGATCGAGGCCGGACGGCCGGGTCGGATCTGCAACGTGACCTCGATCTCCGGCCAGAAGGCGACGAACCCGCAGCAGGTGCCCTACTGCACGTCCAAGGGCGCGGCCAACATGTTCACCAAGGTCGCGGCGGTGGCCCTCGGTCCGCACGGCATCACCGTCAATGCCGTGCTGCCCGGCACCATCGAGACCGACATCAACCGCGAGGTCCTCGCCGCCGAAGGCACGGTCGAGGCCATCACCGAGGCCACGCCGCTGGGGCGCCTGGGCGACGTCGAGGACGTGGGGCAGGCCGTGGTCTACCTCATGTCGGACGAGGCCCGCTGGGTCACCGGTGCCCTGCTCGCGGTGGACGGCGGCTTCATCGCCTGACGTCCGCCGTCTGTCGGACGCGACCGCGCCTGATCATCGCTGCCCGACCCGCTTCTCCATGGTCGGGCTCGAGACCGCCCTGTCCCGGACCTGATCGGATCGTCCGTGCGTTGGGTGATAATGCCGATGGTCGCTCGCGGGGCTCGACCCCAGGCTGAGCGCTAGACAACGATGTCACTGGAGGCGACATGCAGATCACAGCAGACCGGGAAACGTGCACGGCGGCCGGACAGTGCGCGAGCGTAGCGGCGGCGCTCTTCGACCAGGACGACGATGGCGTCGTGGTGCTCCTCAAGGAGGAACCGAGTGAGGCCGAGGAGCCCCTGGCGCGCCGGGCGGCCAGCCTCTGCCCGGCGCGCGCGATCACCATCGTCGAAGACTAGGTGCCGATCGACGCGTCGGCCCGCGTCGTCATCGTGGGTGCATCCGTCGGCGGCCTGACCACGGCGGAGGCACTGCGCCACGAAGGGTTCAAGGGGCCCATCACGCTGGTCGGCGATGAGGCTCGACTGCCCTACCGCCGACCGCCGCTCTCCAAGCAGGTACTGACGGGCGAGTGGCCGCCTGAGCGCACGTACCTCCTCGATGCGGGCGGGTTGGACGACCTCGATCTGCGGATGATGCTGGGCAGCCGCGCAAGCGAGCTGGACGTCACTGCTCACACATTGGTGGTCGACGGCGAGCGAGTCCCGTACGACACCCTCGTGGTCGCGACTGGCGTCAAGGCTCGTCAGCTCCCAGGCGTGGGTGACGCCCGGGGCATCCACACGCTGCGAACGCTCGACGATGTCGATGCCATCCGTACCCGCCTGGAGACGGCGGCTCGAGTCGCCGTGGTCGGCGCCGGCGTGCTGGGATCCGAGATCGCCTCGGCGGCGCGTCACCTCGGCCTCCAGGTCGTCCTCATCGGCCGCACGAAGAGCATGCGCATGGGACAGGTCGGCGACCACCTGTCCGAGCTCATCAAGGAGCTGCACCGGGCCAACGAGGTAGACGTCCGAACCGGTGTGGGCGTGGTCGACGTCTCCGGGTCGGGCCATCAGCAGGTGGTAGAGCTGTCGAGCGGCGAGGTCGTGGAGGCGGATCTCGTGATCGTCGCGATCGGCGGGATCCCGTCGACCGACTGGCTCTCCGGCTGCGGCCTCGACCTCTCCGATGGCGTGGTCTGTGATGCCTCTGGACTCGCAGCACCGGACGTGTATGCCGTCGGCGACGTGGCCCAATGGCGCCGACAGGCCGGAACCCCGGTGCCCCGCGCCGAACACCATCTCAATGCGGTCGAGCAGGCGCTGGCCGTCGCCCACCTGCTCGTGACCGGAGAGCCACCGGGCGCCGTCGTACCCTTCTTCTGGTCCGAACTCCACGACACGCGGATCCAGGCCTACGGCCGTTTCGCCGCTGACTCGCCGCTCGAGGCCATCGCGGGCGACATGGGCGATCGACGGTTCGTCGCAGCGTCGCGCGACGGCGACCGGACCACCGGCGTGGTGGGCTGGAACATGCCTCGAGACTTCCGCGACGCCCGCGCCCTCGTCGATGCCTCCACTCCCCCACCGCACCAAGGAGTCCCGTCGTGACCGACAAGAAGACCGAGCCCATCGATGACACGCCGAAGTGCCCGATCCCCTACGAACCACCGGTTTCGGTTCCCGTCGACGGGACCCCGCTGACACCATCGCCCTGCCTCGCGGCGTACCGGGACGTGGCCGCGGCCGTGCCGCTTCGCTATGCCGATGGCCACGAGGGCCTGTTGACCACCACCGCGGACTTCGCGATGGCGGTCCTGACCGATCCGCGCTTCAGCCTCAAGCAGTGGCGCTTCCCGCTCGAGGCGCAGGCTGGCGCTGCCCACAGCCAGGTCGAGGACGACCCCATCGACGCTGCCGCGGAAGAGGCACTCGAGGCCTGCAACCTGCTGAAGATGGACGCCCCCGAGCACAGCCGGCTGCGCAAGGCGATCACCGGTCGCCTGTCCGTGCGCGCCGTGCGCAACTACGAGGACCGAGTACGCGAGATCGTCGCACGCCAGCTCGCCCGCTTCATGGCGCTCGGCTCGCCGGCCAACCTGACCACCGAGTACGCCGACCCGATCAGCGCCCACGACCACTGCCACGCGCTGGGCGTCCCGGACGACCTGGTCCCCGGCTTCTTCGACACGTTCGTTCGGCTGAGCCCAAGGCAGCAGAAGCACGACTACGTGCGGGAGGTGGTAGGGGCCAAGCGCGACGACCTCGGCGAGGACATCATCAGCGACCTCATCCGCAGCGACCTGACGGACGCGGAGATCGAAGGACAGCTCGTGCTGCTCATGAACGCCGGCCGGGACACCGTGGCCTACATGATCGCGACAGGCGCGAACATGCTCCTGAAGAACCCGGAGCAGCTGGACGCCCTGCGCGACGAGCCTGAGCTCATCGAGACGGGCGTGGAGGAGATCCTGCGCTACGGCGCCATGTTCGTGACGCTGTTCCCGCGTACCGCCACTGAGGATGTCGAGATCGACGGGGTGAGGATCCCGAAGGGCACCACGGTCTCCGCCTCGCCGGTGGCCGCTAACCGCGACCCGCACCGCTGGGAACACCCAGATGAGCTCGACCTGCGACGCGATGCCTTCGGGCACCTCTCGTTCGGCTCCGGCCAGCATGGCTGCGTGGGCCAGCAGTTCGCCCGGCTCCAGGTGAAGGAGGCGCTCAGGCAGCTCATCGCCGCGATGCCCGACCTGCGCTTGGTCAAGGCCCAGCAGGACGAGCCCATCCGACCGTTCCCCTCGGAGTTGCCGACCTATCACGCCGGCGACGTCATCGTGGCCTGGTAGGAGCGAGAGATGCAGTACCGCACGTTCGGCCGCACGGGCTGGCAGGTGAGTGAGATCGGGTTCGGGGCGTGGCAGCTCGGCGGCCAGTGGGGCGAGGTCGACGACGACGCCTCCGTGGCCGCGCTCCTGCACGCCTACGAGCTGGGTGTCAACTTCGTCGACACCGCGCAGATGTATGGCACGGGCCACAGCGAGGAGGTCGTCGGGCGCTCGCTGCGCGAATGGCGTGGGGGCAAGATCTACGTCGCCACCAAGATCCAGCCTCTCAAGTGGCCCGACCCCGACGACCCCGACCCGGACATGCGAGGTCGCTACCCCGGATGGCATCTGCGCGAGGGCACCGAGGCCGCGCTCAGCCGTCTCGGCCTCGAGCGGATCGACCTCATGCAGCTCCATTGCTGGCTCGAAGACGGGCTCACCTCGCTGGACTGGCTGGAGGTCCTCGACGACCTCCGGAACGAAGGCAAGATCGACCACATCGGTGTGTCCATCCGCGACTACAAGCCGCACGAGGGGGTCCGGCTGGCCCGCTACGGGCTCGTGGATTCGCAGCAGGTCATCTACAACATCTTCGAGCAGCGGGCCCAGGAGGAACTCTTCCCGGCCGGCGAGACGACCGGGACGGCGATGATCGCGCGGGTCCCGCTCGATTCCGGTGCGCTGTCGGGCGCATGGACGCCCGAAACCTACGCGAGCTGGCAGCCAGGCAGCCAGCAGCATTCGATGTTCCGCGGCGAGCGGTTCGGCGAGACGCTGGCCCGGGTCGAGGCCCTCAAGGCGGTCTGCGCTCCGTACTACCCGACGCTCGCCGAGGCCGCCACCCGCTTCGCCCTGAGCGAGCCTGGCGTCTCGACCATCATCCCCGGCATGCGCTCGCGTGGACGCGTGGACGAGAACGTCGCGTACAGCGACGGCCAGCCCTTCCCGGCCGAGCTGAAGGCCGCACTCGGAGCGCACGGATGGATCCGCGACTACTACCGATGAACGACCCGCGTCCCGAGGACCTCGACCGGCATCGTCTCCAGCTCCTGCGCCCCCACGAGATCGCGGCGCGACTCGACGAGCGCTCCGTGGTGTTCCTGCCCATGGGCACGCTCGAGTGGCACTCGCGACACCTGCCGGTCGGCCTTGACGCCCTCAACGCCGAGGGCGTCTGCCTGCGTGCGGCCGCTACGCGCGGCGGGATCGTCTACCCCACCCTCTACTACGGCACCGGGGGCTCGCATCGGTCATTCCCGTGGTCGATGATGATGCCGTCGGGCACAGAGATCGAGGCACTCCTGGCGTACTCGCTCGAGCGCCTCGACGAGATGGGTGTCGAGCTGGCGGTCATGTTCACCGGCCACTTCGCTCCCGAGCAGGTGGCAGTCGTCACGCAGGCAGCCGAGCGGTGGAACGGTCGGGACCGCCGGATGCGCGCCCTTGGCCTGTCGGTGGATGGCGCGACCGGCCTCGCCATCGCACCCGACCACGCTGGCCGTTTCGAGACGACCCTGCTGCACGCCCACCGTCCGGAGGTCGTGAGCCCGGAGCTCATCCCGGAGCAGCCAGACGACGAGGCGGGTGAGGATCCGTGGGGCCAGCAGCGATACGACCCCACACACTCGCTCTGGGGTGTGGTCGGCCCCGACCCGCGCGACTTCGATCCCGCGGACGCCCCGGCGCTATTGGACGGCTGTGTTCGGTGGGTCCTGGCCCAGATCGACGAGGCGGCGAGGTAGTCGCTCGATCAGATGCGGAAGAAGCGCTCGGCGTTGCCGCTGAACATGGCCGCCTGCTCGGCCTGGCTGAGGTCGGCGATGATGGCCGCATAGGCGTCGATGACGTCGGGGTAGGACGAGAACAGCCGGTCGACCGGCCAGTTGGTGCCGAAGATCGTGCGCTCGACCCCGAACGACTCGATCGCATGGAGCACCAGCGGGCGCATCGAGTCGACCGTCCAGTGAGGGTCACCCATGCCCAGGGCCGAGATCTTGACGATGACGTTGGGCGCTTCCGCGAGGGACGTCATCCCGGCGCGCCAGAAGGCCAGGTAGTCGTCGTCCCGACGTAGCGGGAACCCGGCGTGGTCGAGCGAGATGGTGGTGTCGGGGAAGGCCAGCGCGAGGTCCTTGATCTGGGCCAGCGTCTCCGGCCGTGGATCGACGCAGTAGACGAGGTCGTGCTCGCGCAAGGAGGCGAAGCCGCGTCGCCACGCGGGGTCGACGAGGTACTCGCCCTCGCCGAAGTCGCGTACGCCGCGCATGTTGGGGAAGTCGAGGTGCCGGGCGATGACATCGTTCGCATCAGGTTGCGCGAGGTGCACCTCGGCCACGATGCCGTGCGGATGACCCAGCCGGTCGGCGAAGGCCTGCAACCAGCGCGTCTCCTCGACGGGATCCGGGGTGCCCACGGCGCACTCGACGTGGATCGACTTGACCACGTTGCTGAAGCGTGACTCGGCGATCCAGTCATCGGCCCAGTAGCGCTGCGCCTGGATCGGCTCCACGGCCTCGAGGATGTGGTGCTTGACGCCCGGCCGTAGCCAACCGTATTCGAGCGTGGGGTGCTGCAGATCGTAGAAGTGGAGGTGCGTGTCGATGAACGGGATCGCGGCCACGATCCTCCTCGGCTGCGGACGTGTCACCCATCGTAGTCCGCCGATGCAGAGGGCTGCTGGGCCCGCTAGGGCGGGTCATTCGGCCACTTGCGTTTCCTATCGAACGGTTACTATCTGGTTCATGTCCGAAACGGAGGAAGAGGGCGTGAGGACGCCTGAAGGACTGAGGGACGACGCGGCTGAGGCCAGCCCTGTGTCGGATCCGGCTGCCCTCGCGCCGGTGATCGAGATGCGCGACGTCTCCAAGCGCTACGGCGAGATCCAGGCCCTCGATGACGTCTCGCTCGAGCTCTACCCCGGCGAGATCCACGCCCTCCTGGGCGAGAACGGCGCGGGCAAGTCCACGCTCATCAAGGTCATGACCGGCGTGGTCCAGCCGGACATCGGCGACATCCTCATCGATGGTGAGAAGGTCCACATCGGCAGCGCCTTCGACGCGCAGACGTACGCCGTCGCGGCCATCTACCAGGAGCCCATGATCTTCCCGGACCTGACGGTGGCGGAGAACATCTTCATCGGCCATCGCGATCGCGGCCGTATCGTCAACAAGGGCAAGATGCGCGATGAAGCCGCGGCCGTGCTCGCCCGCCTGGACGTCCACCTCGATGTGCAGGCCCCGGCCTCGACGCTGACGCTGGCGCAACAGCAGACGGTGGAGATCGCCAAGGCGCTCTCGCTCAACACGCGCGTGCTCATCATGGACGAGCCCACCGCCTCGCTCTCGGCGCACGAGGTCGCACAGCTCTTCGTCATCATCGGGCGGCTCAAGGCTGAAGGCGTGGCCATCCTCTTCATCTCCCACCGCCTTGAAGAGGTCTTCGAGCAGGCCGACCGCATCACGGTCATGCGTGACGGCGCCTGGATCTCCACCACGCTGCGCGCGGACATGACCATCGACGAGGCCATCCGCCAGATGGTCGGCCGCGAGGTCGTGGAGTTCTACACACGCACCCAGTCGAACCCCGGCGAGGTCATCCTGCAGGTCGAGGACCTGGGCGTGGAGGGCGCGTTCGAGGGCGTCAACTTCGAGTTGCGCAAGGGCGAGGTGCTGGGCTTCGCCGGCCTTGTCGGAGCGCGGCGCACAGACGTCGGCCTGGCGCTCTTCGGCATCCATCCCGCCGATACCGGGCGCATCCTGCTCGACGGCCAGGAAGTGCACATCAAGAGTTCCAAGGACGCGCTGGACCTGGGTATCGCCTACACCACCGAGGACCGGCGCGGGCACGGGCTCATCTTCAACCAGTCCATCGCGGCCAACATCACGCTGCCCTCGCTCGACCGCTATCTCAACAAGCTGCGCCTCATCCGCACACAGCTGGAGCGAGCGACGGCGCTGGACTTCCGCGAGCGCCTGTCGATCCGTGCCCCCGGCGTGGATACGCCCGCGTCGTCGCTCTCGGGCGGCAACCAGCAGAAGGTCGTGCTCAGCAAGTGGCTCGACACCAAGCCTCGCATCCTCATCCTCGATGAGCCCACGCGCGGCATCGACGTGGGCGCCAAGGTGGAGGTCCACCATCTCGTCGACGAGCTGGTCAGGGAAGGCATCGCCATCATCCTCATCAGCTCGGACCTGCCTGAGCTGCTGCCCATGAGCGACCGCATCCTGGTCATGCGTGAAGGCCGCCAGATGGACCTCATCGATGGTGCTGACGCGACATCGGAGCAGGTGCTCACCCTGGCCATGGGCCAGGCCGAGACGGTGCCCGCTGACGAAGGGGCCGGGGCATGATCGACTCCGTGCTGCGGCGACTGCGCCCGAGCCAGGTGCGTGAGGTCATCACGCTCCTGATCATCGTCGGCATCGTCATCTTCTTCTCGACCCAGATCGACAACTACCTGACCGGCCGGACGTTCAACCGCGTCACCACCGAGTTCCCCATCATCGCGGTCGTGGCCGTGGGCCAGCTGCTGGTGGTGCTGACACGCAACCTCGACCTGTCGGTCGGCTCACAGGTGGCCCTCGTGGCCTGGTCCACCGGCTTCATCGCCACCGAGTTCAACGGCATCAACCCCGTCGTGCTCGTGGTCCTGGGCATGGGCATGGGCGTGATCATGGGCGGCATCAACGGCCTCATCGTGGCCTTCGGCCGCGTGCCGGCCATCATCACCACGCTGGCCACTCTGGCCATCTATCGCTCGTTCCTCATCACCATGGCCAGCGCGCAGACGATCGAGACGCGCGGCCTGCCCGGCTGGATCGTCAGCTTCCCGGGCACCACCCTGTTCGAGTTCGGCAAGGCCGACGTCCGACTCATCTTCCTTGTCGCGCTCATCGTGGTGGCGGTGGTGCAGCTGATGCTCACATTCCTGCCCTACGGTCGTCGGCTCTACGCCATCGGCTCCAACCCTGGTGCGGCCAGCATGGTCGGTCTACCCAAGCAGCGCGATGTGTTCCTGGCCTACCTCGGTTGTGGCGCGCTCGCAGGTCTGGGTGGCTTCCTCCAGATGGCCAAGTTCGGGACCATCACCGTGGACTCCGCACGCGGCCTGGAGATGGCCGTCATCGCAGCGGTCGTCGTGGGCGGAGCGAACATCTTCGGTGGATCAGGTTCTGCCATCGGTGTGATGCTGGGCGCGATCCTCATCGCCGTACTCGACCTCTCGCTGGCCCGCTGGATCGGGATCAGCGACTTCACCCGTGACTTCCTGCTGGGCATGCTCATCCTGCTGGCAGTCGCCGGCGACGTGGTCATCAACAAGCGCCTGCAGAAGGTCTGGATGCGAGCCCGCCGCCGGGACGAGGCCAGAGCCGGCCCTTCCGCCGGCGCCCAGGCGGGAGGCCCCGATGGATAGCGCCCCGACCATGGTCCAGCGGATCACGTCCCGCCTACGCTCATGGGAAGGCCTGTTGCTGGCCATCCTCATCCTCGTGATCGCACTGAACACGTTCCTGGCACCCAACTACCTCTTCGGCGACCTGGGCAGCCAGAACCAGGTCAACCTGTGGTGGATCAGCATCGAGAAAGCCATCGTCGTGCTGGCCATGGCCTTCGTCATCATCAATGGCGAGATCGACCTCTCGGTGGCCTCGGTCATGGGTCTGTCGGCGGTCGTGGTGGCCGTGCTCTGGGAACAGGGCGTGGGCATCGAGATCGGCATCCTCGTGGCCCTGCTGGTAGGCCTGGCCGTGGGCCTCTTCAATGGCTTCTGGGTGGCGGTCGTGGGCCTGCCCTCGCTGGTGGTGACGCTGGCCGGCTTGATCGGCATCCGCGGCCTGGCCTTCATGCTCATCGAGGGCCGGTCCATCGGCAACCAGGAAACGGCCTTCCCCACCTGGTTCGAGGACATGGGCCAGCAGCCGGTGAGCGAGCTCATCGGGGTGCTCGACGCGATCCCGGTCATCGATCGCGTGCCCTTCGCGATGTTCGCCTACTTCGGCCTGCTCATCCTGGCCGGGATCGTATTGGGCAAGTCCGGGTTCGGCCGGCGCACGTACGTCATCGGCAGCAACAAGGACGTGGCTCAGTACTCGGGCGTGAATGTGCGACGACACAAGTTCCTGATCATGATGATCAGCGCGGTGACGGCCGCCCTCGCGGGTGTGCTCCTGGCCTCGCACCTGGGCGCGGTGCGTGGCAGCACGGCCTTCGGCTGGGAGTTGGACATCATCACCATCGTGCTGCTGGGCGGGGTCAGTATCTTCGGTGGCTCCGGCACCATGCTCGGCGTCTTCCTCTCCACCATGCTCGTGCTCAACATCCGCAACGGCCTTGGCCTCAACAACGTGCCCGGCCACACCCAGACCGGCGTCGTGGGCGCCTTGCTCATCCTCTCGGTGCTGCTACCCAACATGATCGAGTCCTACCAGGGCTGGGCCCGTCGCCGCTCGCTTGCCCGCGCTGCCCGTGCTTCCCGCGCTTCGCCGGACCGTGGCGAGCAGACATGATGTAGCCGATCGGACAGCGGACTGGCGCTGGCCTACCCAGCGCCGTAGGATGGCCCTAGAAGTCGGGCACTAGCCCGAGGGGAAACCAACTTCAGGAGGAGGACTTCATGCGCAGAACCATTGCTGTCGCGGCCGCAGCCGCCCTGACCGTCTCGGCGTTCGCCGCTCCGGTCACCGCGCAGGATGCGGTCATGGCAGAACCTGGCGAAGACGTCAACATGCTCTTGCTGCCCAAGTTCCTGGGCATCATCGTGTTCGACCAGGCCAACGAGGGTGCACAGGAAGCCGCCACCGAGCTGGGCATTCCGACCGCTCCCACCTTCACCGGCCCAACGGCCGAGAACAGCGTCGCGGGCCAGATCGAGCAGGTCACCAACGCCCCCACCCAGGGCTTCGACGTGGTCATGCTCTCGAACAACGCTGGCGACCAGATCGCTCCGGTGGCTGCCGCGGCCCAGGAAGCCGGCACCAAGATCGTGACCTGGGACTCGCCCATCCCGTCCGCCGAGGGCGAGGACGTCTTCGTCGCCCAGGTCGACTTCAACGACATGGGCAAGACCATGGCCGACATGTCCCTCTCGCTGGTGGGCGAGGACGGCGGCCAGGTCGGTATCCTCTCGGCATCGCCTGACGCGGCCAACCAGAACGCCTGGATCGCGGCCTACGAGGACGCTATCGCAGCCGATCCGGACACCTACGGCGGCATCGAGAACGTCGAGACCGTCTACGGCAACGACAAGTCCGAGGACAGCTACAACGCTGCCATCGCGCTCGTCGACAAGTATCCGGACCTCGAAGTCATCATGGCTCCCACGACCGTCGGCATCGCCGCGGCCGCCAAGGCCATGCAGGACGAGGGCCTCTGCGAGGACGTCGCCGTCTCCGGTCTGGGCCTGCCCAGCGAGATGGTCGACTTCACCATGAACGGCTGCGCGCCCGAGTTCGCGCTGTGGTCATTCGTGGACCTCGGCTACCTGAGCACGTACGTGAGCTACCTGCTCGCGACCGGCGCCCTCGAGGGTGTCGAAGGCGAGACCTTCAACGCCGGGCGCATGGGTGACTTCACCATCGAGAAGGACCCGACCCGACCGGACGTGGATGCTCTCCGCGTCCTCATGGGCCCCTTCACGATCTACACGCCTGAGAACGTCGAGGCAGCCGCCGGCTGACCCCGCACATCCGACGACCCCGGTCCGCAGCAGCGGGCCGGGGTCGTTCTTTGATTCCCGGGACCTTGAGCCCCGAGCGTCGGGTAGCCCTGGTACCCGAGCGTCCGGCGGCGCTAGTAGACGCCGTGCGTCTTGACGGCCTCGATCATGGCCTCGACGTTCTCCAGCGGCGTGTCGGCCTGGAGGATGTGCGCCGGCGCGACCATGTAGCCGCCGCCGGGGCCAAGGGCCTCGATCTTGGCCTTGACGTCCGCCTCGATCTCCTCCGGTGTTCCGTTCGGGAGCAGCTGCTGCTGGTCGATGGCCCCCCAGAACGAGAGCTCGGAGCCGAACTGCTCCTTGAGCTCGTGCGGTTCGTGGCCGGGGACGTTGGGCTGCACCGGATTGAAGACATCCAGGCCGATCTCGATGAGGTCCGGCAGGATCGGCGCGATGGCGCCGTCGCAGTGGTACATGACCATGACGTCGGGGTTGACCGAGCGGAACTCCGAGAAGACCTCCGCCATACGCGGCTTGAAGATACGTCGCCACATGTCCGGCGAGACCATCATGCCGTTCTGGGCCCCGAAGTCGTCTCCGGTCCAGATGCCATCCACCCCGAGCTCCACGAGCTGCTTGCCGATATCGATGCTCCAGCGCATGGTGCGATCGATGAGGGCCTCGATGTAGTCCTCGCCCATGGCCATGTCGGTCATGAACTTCTGCAGCCCGGTCATGTGCCAGGCCATCTCGAACATCGTCAGCTCGACGTCGCCGATGATGAAGTAGTCGCCCTTGTACTGCGCGATGTAGCGCTTGGCGTCCTCGAAGCGGGCGCTGTCGAACGGGTCCGGGAAGGGCAGGTCACGGACCTCCTGAGCTGTCGTGCACGACTCGAGCGGGCCCTTGACCACGTCGTACCAGGCGATGCCCATCTTCATCTTCATGCCGAACTCGTTGACGATGCAGCCGTCATCGGTCTGCTCGGGTTCGTATCCAGCGGGCACGCCGCCTCCGACGAGGACGCAGTCGCTGCCCATGGCCACGCGGATCTCATTGCCGGACGTGCGGTACTTCAGGTCCTCGTAGTAGTTCGGCTGCCAGCCGATGGGGATATCAAGCTTGTCGCTGAACGCTTCGAGCAGCGGCCGCGACAGGTCGAACTCGACCGGCACACGGTCGGGTTGGCCGTCGCGGCCCAACGCCCGCTGCACCCGTTCTCGAGAGTTCACGCTGACTTCGCTCCTTCCTGATGCTGGCCTTCTGCCCACCCTAGACGTCGGTGGTGCTGAGGCATCCTGCCAGCCAGCCCGATAGCAGCATCCGGAAGGACCCATAGCCGCCGGCAACGGGTGTCTTCGAGCGCGCCGTGCTGCTAGCCGCTGGTGGCCGAACCGCTGGTCACAGGCTTGACCGGGACCATGTTCCAATCGGCGCGTCGGATGACGACGGTCGTCCCCAGCGCGATGACCGCGAGCACGATGGCTCCGCCCAACATCGCCTCGCGCACACCGACGAGATCGGCCACCAAGCCGGCCAGGAAAGCGCCGATGAGGCTGGCCGCCTGGAAGGACATGACCCAGACGCCGATGACACGCCCCCTCAGATCGTCTGGGGTGGCGCCATGGACGGAGACGAGCGCGTTCTGTCCGAGCGAGATCTGCGCTGCACCCAGGCCGAAGGCCAGGATGAACACGATCGTCGTCGAGCGGGTGACGGCCACGAGCGCGACCAGTGTCGCGATGGAGAACATGGCCACGATGAGCCAGTTGCGCCGATCGCCGCGCGCGAAGGTCGTGACCACCAGCGCGGCCGCGAAGGCCCCGGCGCCCGAGGCCCCCAGGAACGCACCGTAGCCGTCCGCGCCGAGACCCAACTCTTCGGTGGCATAGAGCGGGGCGAGCGTGGTGAACGTGGCCATGCCGAACGTGGCAGCGGTGAAGATCGAGACCAGCGAGAGCCGCACCACCGGGTTGTGCATGACGAAGCCGATACCCTCGCGCAGGTCACCCAGGACCGAACCCATGCGGTCGGTCCGACCTCGACCAGGCCTGCGATAGCGGTCCATCCATACGAACGACACCGCCACCAGCGCCGAGGCCACGCCGGAGACGAGGAACGGCGAGGCCGAGCCGAAGCCGGCGATGAGCGTCCCGGCCACGACGGGACCGAGCAGGCGCGTCAGGTTCCAGGCCGTGGCGTGCAGTGACGTCGCGCTCGACAGATCGGTTCGCGGGATGAGCTCGGTCATGAACGACTGTCGGATCGGCACCTCGACCGCGATGAGCAGGCCGAAGCCGAACGAGAAGGCCATCAGCAGCGGCAGCGACTGCCCGCCCGCGAGCACCAGCCCGAAGAGCATCAGCGAGAGGAACGTGGCGAAGACCTGTGAGGCGATCATCGCGTTGCGTCGGTTGACGCGATCCGCCAGCACGCCACCCATGGGTCCGACGAAGAGCGTGGGCACGTAGAAGAAGCCGGTCACGAGGCCCACTTCCGCCGGGGTCGCACCGAGCTCCACCGCCAGCCACGGGATGGCCACCAGCGGCATCCACATCGAGGCGCCACGGAAGAGCATGCCCACGAAGTAGATGCGGAAGCCGGCGTGCTTGAGCGCACGGTATCCGTGGAGGCGGCCGCGTGGGGCGGGGCCCGGTGGCGGTGAGGCTGGCGAGCTATCGCCCTGCGGCTGCTCCGCTGACCGGGTCGCGTCCGTCGGCGCCGGTTCGGCTGGAGTGGCGGGCGTGGTCGTCATCGAGTGTCTCCACTCTACGCCCGGAGCTGCGTTCGGTCATCGGGCCGAGCGGCCCCGCGGCAGGGGCCATCGGTGGCTACGGCACCGAGCCGATCTCGACGGTGGTCTTGATGTGGTCGCCGGAGCCGGCGAGGTGGCCGGCGATGGCTTCGGCGTCGAAGCCCTCGATGCGGTCGGTGAGCAGCTCGTTCAGCCAGCCCCGCGTGGCGACATCGGCCTGGGCCTGGCCGATGGTGGCGACCGCGCCGGAGTAGTCGCTCCAGGCGGCCGCCGCGCTGCCCACGAGCACGCGGTTGTAGAGCACGAGCGATTGGTTCAGCCGCGCCATGTCCACCGGCATCGACCGGCTCCCCGGCGTGACGCTGAAGAGGGCGGCCACGCCATTCGGCGCGAGCGAGGCCACCGCGGGCTCGATGAGCGCCGGAGCGCCAGAGCCCTCGAAGACGACGTCGAAGGGGCCGTCGCGGTCGGCCAAGGTCGAGAGGTCCGTGTCGGTGGCGCTCACGTAGCGGGCACCGAGCCGCTCGATCAGCTCGCTGTTACGGTAGCCGGCTGGTCGCCGTGCATAGGTCGTGACCTCGAGACCGCGCTGGCGCAGGGCCAACGTGGCCAGCAGGCCGATGGTGCTGGCGCCGGTGACGAGCGCGCGCTTCGGCTCCCACAGATCGAGGCGTGCCTGGACCTGGTCGGCCTGGCGCAGTGACTTGGTGATACAGCTCAGCGGCTCGGTCAGGATGGCCACGTCCTCCAGCTCGCCGGGCACGGGCACGAGGTACTCGGCCTCGACCACGAGCTCTTCGCGCATGAAGCCGTGGGCCTGGCTGATGCCGGTCTCGATGAAGACGGGGTCGGTGGAGAGGTCAGGCCGGCCGATCCGGTCGTAGACGCTGTCGCCGGGCCGGCGGATGGTGACCACGACCGACTGGCCGAGGGAGACGTCGGCGGCAGGCCCGACCTCGGTCACGCGGCCCAGCGACTCGTGGCCGAGGACGAGGAAGTCCTCGCCGGGCGGAGCCACGCCGTACTCCCCTGCCGCAAGGTCGGCGTCGGTGCCACAGAGGCCGGCGCGGATCATCGACACACGGACGCCGCGGCCGCCTGGGATCTGGTCGACCGACGGCCGGGGCAGGTCGCGCAGGTGGACCGAGTCGGGCGTGCCGGGCCGGATGGCGATGGCCTTCATGGGGCCAGCGTAGCCCGCCGGCGGCGACTCAGTCGGGCCGCCTCACCGCCCGCAGGCACGCCCGCGCGAGGGTGTCGAGACCAGCCTCGTCGAGCTCACGGTCCGGTTTGGCCGCCAGCCGGATGGCCGGGCCGAAACCCAGGTCCCAGACGACCATCGGGGGCAGGTCCACCACGTAGCGGGCCATCTCCGCGCTGGCCTCCACCAGCGGATCCTGCCCCTCCATCACCCGGCGGTGCGCGGCATCGGCGTACGGCGACGCCTCCATCTGGATGATGTAGCGCGCCCGAGCCGGATCCTCGGCGAGGTGACGATAGGCGTCGTGCCACAGCTGCAGGAACTGGTCCTCGAGCGAGGCCTGCCGGTCCAGTCGGGACACGGCCGCGCCGGCGAGCTCCCGCTTGACCTCTTCGTACGTCGCGATGAGCAGCTCATCCTTGGAGTCGTAGTGCACGTAGGCCGTGCCCGCGGCGACCCCGGCTCGCTCGGCCACGGCGGACATGCTCGTCCCGCGGAAGCCACGCTCGGCGACAAGCTCGAGCGTGGCGCGCCGAAGGAGAGCTGCGCGGTCGACGGGGGTCTTCGTCCTAGTTGCCAAGGCTGAACACTGTACCGGTCCGGGACTCGGTGATGTCCCACATGCGGGTCGTCTCGTCCTTCGCTGCGCGCTTCTCATCGGACCCCAGCCGGACCGGGGCGCCGCGCATCGACCAGCGCGGGCCATAGAACTCACCGTTGGCCGCGTCGGGATCCGTGGCCGCTCGCAATACCGGCAGCGCGCCACCGAGGGCCGACATGCCGATGTAGCGCGCGGCGATCTTCCAGAAGCGACCGGAGACACCGGTGCCGCCGCTCGCCGCGGTAGCGACCTGGAGGTTCGTGTGCGAGAGCCCGGGGTGGGCAACGAGGCTCGCGACACTCGAGCCAGCGGCTTCGAGACGTCGGGCGAACTCGATGGCGAACTGGTAGTTGGCGAGCTTCGAGTCGCTGTACGCCCGCCACGGGTCGTAGTCGTCGGTCACCTGCGTACGGTCTTCGGTCAGGGTCCGTCCCTGCAGCCGAGCACCGCTGGTCACGGTCACGACGCGCGCTGCCGGGGCCGCCTCGAGGACGGCCATCAGCTCCTGGGTCAGGACGAAGTGGCCAAAGTGGTTCGTGCCGATCTGGGTCTCGAAGCCATCCTTCGTCTCGCCGGCTGGGGTCGCCATGAGGCCAGCATTGTTGAGCAGGATGTCGACGTGTTCGTGCTCGCTCTTCACGCGATCGGCGAACGCCCGCACCGAGTCGAGCGATCCGAGATCGACGTCTCGCAGCTCCAGCTTCGCGTCGGGGGCCTCGGCCTTGATGCGTGCGACCGCGTTCGCCCCCTTCTCCATGTCACGTACGGCCATGACGACCGTGGCGCCCTTGTGGGCAAGCTCACGGCTGGCCTCGTAGCCGAGCCCGCTGTTGGCGCCGGTGATGACGGCGATCCTGCCGCTCTGGTCGGGGATGTCGTTGACGCTCCAGGCCACTGCGTGCTCCTTGTTCTCCGCGCCGATCAGGGTGTCGGCGCTCTTGTTCTGACTGAATGCTCATTCATAATGAACGTTCATTCATGTGCTGTCAAGAAGCCGAGCCGGCGAAGCCAGGGCGCGGCCGCTCAGAGACGGTGCAGCGGTCTCGTCAGGCAGGTCGGCCCGCCCTCGCAAGGCAGGCACAGCTCGTCCGCCCCGAAGGTGACGACATCGCAGCCGGCCTCCTCCATCAGTGCCTTCGTACCGGGGAAGCCGTCGATGGCCAGGCAGCGGCGCGGTCGGGTCGGCAGCACGTTGAGGTTCAGTCCCCCGCTGGCATCGAACTCGTCCTCGGGCACGTGCAGCAGCTCGTAGCCGAGATCCTTCATGCGCTCGTAGAGCGCGACCGGCACCAGCGGCGCGTAGACCAGCGAAAGGTCGACATCGAGCGGGTTCACCACCGACAGCAGGTGCAGGCAGGCCTCGGGCCCGTGGAAGTAGGGCATGTCGTAGGCCTCGACGGTGATGCCGTGTGGCTTCACGATCGCGGCGAGCTGGTCGATGCCCGACTGGTTCGTGCGATAGCCACGCCCGACCGCGATGGTGGTCGGGTCCAGCCAGAAGCAGTCTCCACCCTCGATCGTGCCCGGCTCATCGACTACCCCGACCACCGGCATCAGACCCTCATAGAAGCGGGCGTGGAGCGCGGCCTCGTCGACACGGAGGTCCTTGCCCGGCCGCATGATCACGACCCCAGCCGGGATGGTGAACGACGGGTCGTAGGTGAAGATGGAGTCGGCCAGGCCGTCGTCAGCGTCGTCGATGTAGTGGATGGAAGCGCCGTCGGCCTCGAGCAGCGCGGCAAAGGCCTCGAACTGCCGCTGCATCGCTTCCGCATCGATGGGCCTGGCGTAGTGCCACCGCTCCGGGTCGCAGGCGAGGATGGCGCCGGGGCGTCGCATGGCCACGTGCCGGAGCTCGCCGGCCATGGAGTCGACGCCGTACGCGGCCAGTGGTTCGGATGTCATGGCTTCGAGTCTAGGCCGACTTGCCCACTCACCAACGGTGGTGGTGCTAGGAACTCAGGCAGGGTCGCATCCGTCGCCGGCAAGCCCGCGAGCAGACATCGCGAGCGTGGCCACCGCCGTCTCGCGTGCTCAGGTGCCCACGACCTGCGCCTACCACCACCCCGGTTGGTGCGTGAGCAACTCCGCGGGGCGAGGCTCGTCGGTGACACCAGCGCGATCGGAATCGAAAGCGGGCGATGGATGGTCCACCGCCCGCTTCGATAGCTCCCAGGGCGCCTCACAGCCCAGAGAGTGCGACTCCCAGAGGGGTACGCGTTCGTTCGACTAGTAGGCCTCGAGGTAGCGGTCGCGCTCCCAGTCGGTGACCTGGGTCTTGTACTCGGCCCACTCCTCGCGCTTGGCCTCGAGGTAGTTGTTGAAGACGTGATCGCCCAGAGCCTCGGCGATGACCTCGTCCTGCTCCATGGCGTAGATGGCGCTGCCGAGCGAACCGGGGAGCTCCTCGATGCCCTTCTCGGCAACGCGCTCCGCGGTCATCTCGAAGAGCGACTCCTCGACCGGATCGCCGAGCTTCAAGCCCTTCTCGATGCCGTCCAGGCCGGCTGCCAGCATGGCCGCGAAGGCCAGGTAGGTGTTGGCGGTCGGGTCGGGGCAGCGGACCTCACAGCGCGTGGCCTCGACCGAGCGGCCCGGCGAGACCTTGGGCACACGGATCAGCGCGGAGCGGTTGGTGCGGCCCCACGTCAGGTAGGTCGGGGCCTCGTAGCCGGGCACCAGACGCTTGTAGCTGTTGACCAGCGGTGCCAGCAACGCGCTCATGCCGCGAGCGTGAGCCAGGACGCCGGCCATGTAGGACTGCGCCAGCTTCGACAGGCCGTACTTGCTGCGCGGCTCGGCGAAGGCGTTCTTCTCGTCCTCGATCGACCACAGGCTCTGGTGTGTGTGCATGCCGGAACCGTTGATGCCCTCGATCGGCTTGGGCATGAAGGTGGCGTACAGACCGTGGAGGTTGGCGATGGCCTTGAGCGTGAACTTGAAGGTGACGGCGTTGTCCGCGGTGGTCAGGCCGTCGCTGTACTGGAAGTCGATCTCGTGCTGGCCGAAGGCGACCTCGTGGTGACCGGCCTCGACGCGGATCCCGAAGGCCTCCAGCGCGTTGATCATGTCGCGACGGACGGACTGGGCCAGGTCGGTGGAGAAGTCGAAGTAGCCACCCTGGTCGTGCGGCAGCGGGCTGATCTTGCCTTCGTCATCCTTGCGGAAGAGGAAGAACTCGAGCTCCGGACCGGCGTTCCAGATGTAGCCCATGTCCTCGGCACGCTTGAGCTGCTTCTTGAGCACGCCGCGCGGATCGCCGACGAAGGGCTGGCCGTCGGGCGTCATGACGTCACAGATGACGCGGGCGGTGCCACGGCTGCCCAGCGGTCCGGCCGACATGTCGCCGCCCTGCCAGGGGATCTCAGCGAACGTGTTCATGTCCGGCTGCAGCCACTGGTCGGACTCGGCGATGCGCGTGAAGCCCTCGATCGAGGAACCATCGAACCAGGTCCCGTGCTCCAGCGACTCCTCGAGTCGGTAGAGCGGGATGGTGATGCCCTTGACGATGCCCAGCAGGTCGGTGAACTGCAGTTCTACGAACCGGATGTCCCGCTCCTTGGCGGCTTGGATCTTGTCGAGCGGATCGTTCGACGCTACTTCGATGACCAATGGTTTCTCCTCTACCTTGGCCGCGCGCTGGGCCCTTGGATCTCAAGAGCGGGCACACAGTGAGGCGGCGCGGCCGATTCAGAGGTTAGACAAGCCCTGTCCGAGATAGGTTTCCGCCGGGTTACGCCTCAGAACCAGTCGCTGGACGAATCGTGCCCTGGGCCCGAATCCGGCCGGATCAGGGCTTGAGCGCACCCTCCACGGCCTCGGTCAGCTTGGCGAACTCGCCATCGGCGTCGACATAGCGGTCAGCCACGAAGGCCAGTTCGACGTGCTCGTCAGTGACGCGCGCCCAGGCGCGTCGGCGGGGGAAGTAGAACGTCAGCACCAGGCCCGCGATGAGCAGCCCGAAGGCGGTCCAGATGACCGGCTGGCCGGGGTCGTTCCTGATGACCATCCCGGTCCAGCTACCGACCGAGTCCCAGGTGATGGACTGACCGGCCGTGACCTCCGGGTCGGTCGAGACGCCGACCGGGATGGTGGCCAGGAAGAGCGTGTCATTCTGGCCGCTCTCCGGATCGGCCGGGCCGACACCCTGCAGGGCCAGCAGCGGGGCACCGGTGGCGTCGGCACTCAGCACCGCCACCAGACCGACGTCCGCTCCAGGGATGGTCATGAAGCCCTGCGGCAGCCCCAGCAGCTCATCGTCGAGCAGCAGCGGGCCCTCCCACACCAGGGTGTCCGTCTCGTCGGTGATCGTCAGCTCGGCCGTGGGGCCGAAGGTGTTCTGGTGAAAGACGAACCCTTCGAGCCGCAGCGGATCGTTGACCCGGATGGTCTCGCGCGCGATCTCCTCGCCCCCGCGATAGACCGACAGGTCGGTGCTGAAGTCCGCGAACGAACCATCCTCGCGACGGGGTGCGAAGAAGGCGTTGTTCTTGACCAGCAGGTTGTCGGGCGTGCCCACCGCCTGTACCGGCGCGGTCTCGCCCTCGCCCACGAACACGACCGTCTCGAAACCGGCCCCCACGGTGATGGCACCGCCGGCGAGGAACAGCACGAGTCCGGCATGCGTCAGCAGCGTGGCCAACTTCTGGTACTGGTTGCGATCGGCGTAGACATACGTGGCGTCGGGGGCCACGTACGTCTGCTGGCGCCTGAAGTGACGACGCCGGAAGGCACGGCGGACCGGATCGAGCGCGGTCTCCCCTCCCCCAGCGAAGGCCGCCCGGTGCTCGCGACCGGGCTCGAAGAAGGCCGCGGGTTGCTCTACGCGCACGTGGCTCACCGAGCGCCACAGCCGCGGGGTGCGATCGAGCGTGCAGCAGATGATCGACAGCACCAGCACCGTCATCAAGAGCAGGAACCAGGACGTGGAGAAGACGCTGAACAGCCCCAGGGTGTCGAAGGCGTCGACGATGAACGAGCCCGCCGGCAGCGAGTCCCAGGCCGCGTGCATCGTGGCCAGCTCCGCGGCGTAGCGGGCTGGGTCGTCGGCCCGCGTGATCGGGAACTGCCGCACGAGCATCCCCACCAGCCCGGCCAGAGCCAGGAGCGTGATGAGCAGCACCGCGAAGCGGACGTCGGTAAGGAGCCGCCAAGCGGCCGCCCCCATCCGCGCCAGCACCATCGTCAGGCGCTGAGGCCCGCCTCCATCGCCGCCATCAGTGCGCCGGCCATATCGGCGAGCAGGTCGTCCACGTCCTCCAGTCCGACCGAGATGCGCACCATGCCCGGCGGGATACCGACCTGCGCCAGCTGCTCGTCGGTGAGCTGCCGATGGGTCGCGGTCGGTGGATGGACGGCATAGGTGACCACGCTGCCGAGCGTGGCTGTGACCGGCGGGATGGTGAGGCCGTCGATGAAGGCCGCCGCAGCCGCGCGTGAAGGCAGCTCCATCGCAAGCATGCCGCCACCTCGACGAAGCTCGCGCTGGGCGATCTCGGCCTGCGCATGGCTGGCCAGGCCCGGATAGGCCACGTGCTCGACACCCGGAGCGCTCTCCAGCTGCCGGGCGAGTACGAGGGCCGTGGCCGAGTGGCGGTCCATGCGCACGTGGAGGGTCTGCAGCCCGCGCAGCACGAGGAAGGCCGCGAAGGGCGAGACGATGCCACCGGTATCGATGGCGACATCGCGCACACGATCGATGAACCCGCGCGTGCCGGCGACCGCCCCGGCGACGACATCGGAGTGACCGCTCAGCCACTTGGTGGCCGACTCGACCACGACATCGGCCCCGAGCTGCAGGGGTTCGCAGATGAAGGGCGAGGCGAAGGTGTTGTCCACGACCAGCTGGGCGCCATGCGCGTGCGCCAGCTCGGCGAGGCGAGCGAGGTCGGCGACGACGATGGTGGGGTTGGAGATGGTCTCGGCGTAGAGCACCGCGGTCGGCGCCGCAGTCAGCTCACGCTCGACGGCCTCGAGGTCCACGGGGTCGACGAACACGACCTCGACACCGAGCGTTCGAAGTACCCGCTCCATCAGGGCGCGGGTACTGCCGTAGACCGCCTGAGTCGAGACGATGCGGTCGCCGGCACGCACCAGCGTCAGGAGCGTGGCGTGGATGGCGCCCATGCCGGAGCCGAAGGCGTAGCCGGCCTCCGCTCCGTGGAGCTCGGCGAAGGCGCCGGCCATGGCGTCGGCGGTCGGGTTCTCGAGGCGCGCGTAGGTGTACCCCGGTCGCTCGAAGCCGACCAGCTCCGCGTAGTCATCGACATCCTGGGCGTGGAACGTAGCCGACTGGTAGATCGGCACCGCCGCCGGCTGCTGCTCCACCTTGGGAGCGCGCGTGGCGGCCTTGATGGCGCGGGTGCCGAAGCCGTGCTGCTGTTCGTCAGTGGACATGGCCTGACTCTACACAGGACGTCGCGGAGGCGCGGACGACGCGAGGCCTGGGGTCTCTATCGCGGTCGGCGGTCGTCCTCTTCGGGCTCGATGGGCAGTGCGATCCACGGCCGGTCGTCGGCATCTGCGCGGATCTCGTCGGAGCGGCTCGCGCCACGGCCTGGTGCCCGGTAGTCGGCAGCCGGGCGATCGGTGGTGTCGTTGCCCGGGGGCGTGACGCTCGACTGGCCGTCGGTGCGGGTGAGCCAGGGCTGGTCGGGCGCCTCGACCGCCGTGCGCGTGCGGGTCGGCGGTTCGGGCGGCTCCTCGGGCGGCAGCGCCTTGGGTCGTGGCGGCTCGGGTCGTGGGGACTCAGGTGCTCGGGTGGACTCGGTCACCCCGGTCGACCACGGCGGGGCGACATCCTCGTCGGGCTCGACGGGGATGGTGGAGCGGTCGGAACGACGCTGGTCGTCGGGCTCGACGGGGATGGTGGAGCGGTCGGAACGTCGTCGGTCGGCCGGGTCGGTGCGAGTGCCGGCGGCCGGCTCGCCATGGACGCGGACGCTGCCTTCGGTGCGACCACGCCACGGGGCAGGATCGCCGCCGGTACGAGCGGAGTCGGCTGGGGTCAGTTGCACCAGGTCGTGCGAGTCGGCATCGATGTCGGTCGCCACCCGCTCGGTGCGCATCTGGTAGCCCACGATGCGGTTCTTGCCCCGACGTTTCGCCTCGTACATGGCCACGTCGGCTGCGGCCACCAGTTGCTCGATGGTGCCGCCATCGTCGGGATAGGCCACCAGGCCCACCGACACCGAGGAGCGGACGTTGCGATCGGGCGCATTCAGCGTCAGCGAGAAGATGTCGCGACGCAGCTTCTCACCCACGACGTAGCCGCCGGCCGCGTCGGTCTCGGGCAGCAGCACCACGAACTCGTCACCACCGTAGCGAGCGGCGGCGTCGGTGAAGCGGATGGTACGGCGGATGGTGTCAGCGACGCCCTTGAGCAGCCGGTCTCCCCACTGGTGCCCGAAGGTGTCGTTCACCGGCTTGAGGTCATCGAGGTCCAGCATCAACAGCGTGAAGCCGCGACCCATGCGATCCGAGCGGCGGATCTCCTGCTCCATGGTGGTGAAGAAGAAGGCGCGGTTGTAGAGACCGGTCAGGGCATCGAAGCGCGATGCGCGCAGGGCTTCGTCACGAGCGTGGCGCTGCGAGCGCGCGGCGGCGGTGGCGATGTCGGCGAGGAGGATGAGCGAGACGGCGTTGATGCCGACCCAAGCCAGCGCCTCCGGTTCGAGCGGACCACTGACGACGGCATCGAAGAGGCCGACCGCGGCGATGGTCACCGCCCCCACCAGGGCCACGGCCAGCGGCGCCCGGCCTTCCGAGGACAACGCCGTCCCCGCGGCCACGAGGTAGAAGCCCACGAGGAACGGGCTCCCGGCCCCACCGGTGAGCACCATCAGCAGGCCCAGGAAGACGATCGCGCCGATGCCCTCGAGCGGGCGGCGGTAGTGCCCGAAGGCAGCCGGCGGCACCATGTCCATGAACAGGACGACGAGCAGCATGCCCGCGGACAGGAGCGTGAAGATGCCTGGCTCGTTCTCCGGCCACGCGCGCGTGAGCGCCACCACCACGGCCACAGCCGCGAGGAAGAGCAGGGCCACGACACGGGCCACCTGGCGAGTGCTGGCGGGCGAGATGAAGGTCGTGCTGCTGCGCATGGCGGCCGTGGCGGGGCCGGTCGCCGGCTCCCGATCGTCGCGGTCGCGCAGTCGGAGGTCCATGAGGTCCGGGTTCTGCTTCGCCGGCCCAGTGTCGCCGCCGCCACGCACCGCGCTCGACGTGGCATAGGCCACCGTCACCGCAACGGCGGCGATGACGATGAGCCCGACGACGAGCAGGATGATCTGGTCAGAGGACACGCACTACCCCATGTACCCGCGCACGCGGGTCGTTCGTGGCGAGGCAGGCAAGGTCGCCACAAGTACTCCCTTCACGCTGGCCGAATGGTACTGCCCGGGCCGACCTTGCCGTGCTCCCCCTCGGTGCTAGTGTGGACCGCAGGCAACGTCATGCGCTGAGGTAGAGATGAGCGAACCCGCCCGATCCGAACAGGCCTGCCCCGTCTGCTCGCAGCACACGCTGGCCCTGGACAAGCCGCCTGAGATCGACGTCATGGGCGTCCAGCAGTACAGCGACATGCTGGGCATGGGTGACCTCGAGAACGAGGGTCCGTTGGGCATCGTCTGCCTCAACTGCAAGACGCACTGGCGCGACAAGGCGGCCTTCGATCGCGGGGAGCCGGACCCTGACGAGGGCGCCGATGCGCCCGTTGACGTGGACTTCGACGACGACGCCAGTGCCGGTGGAGATGTCGTCGACGAGTGACCCCACCGCCAGCCGAGGGACCTGAGGGTGGCCTCTTCCTGACCCGGGAGGGAGCGCCGCGCGCCTTCGTCATCGTCTCGAGCGCGCGCTCGGGCTCCAATCTGCTCGTGTCGTACCTGCGCCAGGTGGCCGAGGCCGCCTGTTTCGGTGAGATCCTGCGGGGCGAGTTCCCCTCGAAGCCCGGCTGGGACAAGCTGGTCAAGCGACTGGCTCTGCCGGAGTCGGCGCGCGAGCTGCATCGTCACGACCTGGTGGCCTTCTGGGAGCTGTTCCTGGCCCAGGCGTTACGCCGTCGGCGCTGGGTCGGCGCCAAGGTCTTCTACTACCACCGTGAGGACGACGCGGTCTGGTCGCGTTTCGCGGCGCCCGACCATCGAGTGCTCCATCTGTGGCGTGATTCGACGTTCGACCAGTACGTCTCTCGGCTGCTGGCGGTCGAGAGCGGCGAGTGGAAAGCCGGCGATGGTGCGGCCGAGCCGCGGGTGACCTTCGACCGGGACGACTACCTGCGCTACCGCGACGGGATCCGGACGGGCTTCGAGCGGACCAGGGAGCGCTACAGCGGCAGCGAGCGGTTCGTGGACATCGAGTACCGGCAGCTGACCGATCACGCGTACGTCGAGGGCTTGCTGCAGCGGCTCTTCGGGGAGCGGATCTCGGTGGAGGAGACGCTGCGGCGTCAGCGTGGCCGGCCCAAGCTCGAGTACCTCACGAACCCCGAGGCTGCGGAGCGGTTCTCTGGCGATACGCTGACTGGGGGCTTCGAGGCGGGCTGAGCTCGCGCTGCCCCGTGCGCGCTGCCCCGTGCCCGTCATCCCGTGCGCGCTGCCCCGTCCGGCCATCCCGTGCGCGCTGCCCCGTCCGGCCATCCCGTGCGCGCTGCCCCGTCCGGCCATCCCGTGCGCGAGGCCCCGTAGTCATCCGTCGTCTCGGCCGACGCTGTCGCGCATCGTGCGATGTCTTGTAGTCAGCTGTCGCCCCGGTCGACCCTACGGCTGGCGAACCCCCTTTCATGTGGACATATGTCGCGCTGGCCGACGCTCGTCCGACTCGGGCCATCTGCCTTAGGGACTACCGTCGACGGGGGCGACGTGTGGCCGACTGGAGCAACTGTTCCCCTCTCGGAAGCAGGCTGGGACGGGTGGTTCGTGGCTACAAGCCATCGCTGTGTCGATGCGGGCGACATCTGACGACATCAGCACCGCACAGCAGGCGATCGCCCAGAGAGCTGCCGGATCAGATCCCGCGCTGGCCGAGCATGAACATCAGCGCCAGGCTGGTGAGCACAGCGAGGCCGAAGAGGATGGCCACGATCCCGCCGACGCCGAAGCCGAAGGCCAGCACGCCCACGAACCAGACCGCGAGTTCCACGCCGAGCCGGGCGGGGTCGTCGAGCCGCTGGGAGGCTTTGGGTGCCACGAAGAGGCCCCAGATGGTGACGACGATGGCGATGAGCACGATCGCGATGGGGAGCCCGATGAGCAGGCTGTCCGTGGCGCCGATGCCGAAGAGGAGCAGCGCCAGGAGCACGAGCAGCTCGAGCACGAAGCGGAAGCCGGCGTTGAGGTTGCGCATCGTCGCTTCAGTCATGGGCTCGTGCCCTCCCCTCGATCTCGGCCGCCCGGGCGGCTTCCTCCGCGGCATCGGTGGTACGCACCTCGGCCTCGAGGCGCAACAGCTGGGTCACCGACAGGATGACCGACTGCAGGCGCTCGGTGAGGCGCCGCTTCATGAGCCGAGAGACGGGACCGGTCATCTCGGCGAGGACCGTGACGTGAGTGCCGTTGTCGGTCGACTCCAGGATCCAGGCCTGCTGCTCAGCGAGAACCAGCACGCGGCCCTTCCATGAGAAGGAACGAGGGCTATCGATGGAGGTGAAGCGGCACTTGAGCGTGCCGATCTCGGTCGAGAAACGGAACCTGGCGCCGACCTCGAGTTCCTCGTCACGGGCGGCATGCCGGATGGCGGGGTTCCATGTAGGCCAGGAGGCGACGTCAGTCAAGATCGCCCAGACCTCGGGTCGAGGGGCGGCGATGTCGATCTCGGCGTAGGCGCTGACCGGCGCTGATGACTTCGGCTGCTCCACGCATGGATGCTACCGCGGCCGCGGCCGGCTCAAGAAGGGAAAGTGGTCGGGGTGGCGGGGATCGAACCCGCGACCTCATGC
>CAVVYR010000033.1:0-13022 GCA_963752475.1 uncultured Chloroflexia bacterium
ACATGCTGACGTCTCCGAGCGCCTGCGTCGGGCTGCATTACTCGACGAGGACGGCATTCTGGGCGACCACGAATATGCCGCAAAGGAGGCGGCCCTGCTGGAGCAGCTGTGACCGCGGCCGCCGCACGTGGGACTTGGCCAGACGGGCCCCGACGCAACGACCACGGATGGGTGGGCCAATCGAACGTGAGTCCGAGGTCTGCTGGCTTTCAACATCTCGGAGACACTGCCGTTGCCTCACAGGCTCATCTAGTCGCACTAGCGCGTCGTCTGTGGCCTTGCGTGATTGCTGCCTCGCTCGGAGATTGCACCTGCACGTTGAACGAACGTGCTGAGAGTCCTCCCTGCATGATTGCGTGATGAACGCAGCGCCGGATGATTCGACGTTGAGCAAACCAATCGACATCGTCTCGCAGGTGGAGCGTCTTGCCCAAAGGGCGGAGCAACGATGGCAGCTACTAGCCGACGCCCAGCGCGAAATCGGCCTCGATCCTGAAGCTCCGATCTCGCCCGCGGGGGGTCGCGGGCCACGGGAACGAGCCCTCGAGCTTCGCGACCACACTCGCTCCTTCCTACTGCCCCGGGCCCGGGACCTCGACGCGCCCCTGCTAATCGCCATCGTGGGCCCCACAGGTTCCGGCAAGTCCACCCTCATGAACACTCTGGCCGGTGCACCGGTCAGCACGTCGGGCGTACTGCGGCCGACTACGCGAGTCGCTGTTGCGGTTGGCAACGCCGCCGACCTAGAGCGCGCCATCGATGCCGGCGCCTTGGCGGGCCTCTCGGCCGACCGTCTGGAGCGACGCACCGCGGAGATCCTGCCTGGCCTAGTCATCGTCGATGCTCCCGACGTCAATTCGGTCGAGCACGCCGGTCGCGCCCTAGCCAACCATCTCCTCGAGGCAGCCGACGTGGGTCTCTTCGTGACGACCGCGACACGCTACGCCGACCGCGTCCCGTGGGACGTCTTGGAGCGCGCCGAACAACGCCGACTCGACCTCATGGTCATCGTCAACCGGATGCCTGCGCGAGAGGACGCGCAGGTGGTTCTCGAGGGCATCGAGGCGCTGCTCGCTGAGACTGAGCTCCGCGTGCGCGAGGTCATCGGTGTTCCAGACGGCGCCCTCGCGGAGGACGGTGCCTCGCTGGTGCCATCGACAGTTGCACCCCTCACGCGCTGGCTGGCGACGCTATCGGCGGACGCAGTCGAGCGGCGTACCTTAGCCTCGGCCGCCCTAGCCGGTGCTCTTCGCGGCGTCACGCCCTTGGCCCACGCTGTGGCCGACGACCTGGACGGGGAGGTTCGGACGGGGAAGACGCTCCTGGAGTTTGCCCAAGATGCCCACGCCGACGAGTACGCCGCGATGGTCGAGCGGCTGTACTCCGGCTCGCTCCTGCGCGAGGAGGTCCTCCGCAACTGGCACAGCTTCGTAGGGGCAGACCAAGTCACGCGTCTCTTCTCCAAGGGCGTCGGTCAGGCACGCGATTCAGGTTCGGAGCTCCTGCGGCGCATTCCTCGGGTGCCGGTTGCCGACGTCCTGCAGGATGCGATGGACGACGGCGCCGCGCTCGTCGGCAGGGCGCGCGGCAGGTTGGGATCGCTCCGACGGCGCTCTCCTCAGGAACCGGCGGCGGCCGCCCAGCAGGGTGCGACCGATGACATCACCGCGCTCGTCACGAACCACGCCGCGGAAGCCGCGCGGCGGACATCCCAGCACTGGTCGGCGGACCCCGTCGGGGCGCAGCTCGTGTCTGCCCATCAGGAGCTTTGGTCGTGCACATCTGGATTGGAAGCCGAGACGCGCGACGCGGTCGACGCGTGGATGGCGTCGATCGCCCAGGACGTGGCTGCCCGCGGGGCTGGGCGACGTAAGGCCGCTCGTGTCGCTGCGCTAGGCGTGAACGCGGTGGCCGTGTCGATCATGGTCGCGACCTTCACCTTCACAGGCGGGATCAGCGGTGCCGAGGTCGGCATCGCTGCGACCGGCGCTGTGCTCACTCAGAAGATGCTCAATGCGCTCTTCGGCGAGGCGGCGGTGCAAGAGATGATTACGCGTGCGCGCGGCCGCCTGAGCGGGGCGTTGGAGGCCCTCTTCGACGCAGAGCAACGCAGGTTCGAGGAGCACCTCGGGGACAGTGCCACGCGTGTGCGGCTGATAGGCGAGCTCCGCTCGCTCTCAGTGTGACCACATGACTCTCGAGATGGTGCAGGAGGCACTGGAGCGTGCCATCGGAGCCGCTGAGGAACTCGGTCTTGACGTCGCCGAGGCGCAGGAGGTCTCCCGGACCATCGACGAGCGGCAGGGCTACCCCAGTGACCTCTACGTGCTCGGTCTCGTCGGCGGGACTGGCGTGGGCAAGTCCACCCTTCTGAACTCCATCGCGGGTGCTGATGTCAGCGCAGCCGGAGCCCGTCGCCCGACCACGAGGTCGCCGGTGGCTCTGCTGCCCTCCAGCTACCAGGACCAAGCGGCCGCCTTGCTTGACTGGCTGGGCGGGGCAGAGGTCAGGACCTGGGCCGGCGAGGGGTCTGCGGTCGCCATAGTCGATCTTCCGGATCTCGACTCCATCGAACCGGCCCACGCCGCGCGTGTCGACGCCGTGTTGCCGAAGATCGATGCGGTGCTGTGGGTGACCGACCCGGAGAAATACGACGACGCGATCCTGCACGATTACTACCTCCGGCGTTGGATGCCGCGTCTTGCTCGTCAGGCCGTCGTCATCAACAAAGCCGACACGATGCCTCCTGAGGACGCGGAGCGCGTCTGCGACGATCTCAGGCGTCGGCTTCGAGCGGAGGCTCTGCCGGAGATCCCGGTGCTTAGCCTGTCAGCCGTCGCGGATATCGAACCGCTGCGTCGCTGGCTATCCGAAGGGGCATCGGTCAAGGCCATCGTCTTCGAGCGGCTTCGACGGGGCGCCGTCGAGTCTGCGCGTGAGCTCGCCATCGCTGCCGATGTCTGGGGCGAGGTCGCCCCCGAGCCGCTCGTCAGGACGGCGGCACAGGCAGACGCGGCGGTCGTCGCCCGCGACGCCATCCTCGACATCATCGGCCCCGACGGATTGCGCGCGCAGTCGACAGCGGTGATGCGAGCCGAGGCGGGCGGCGGACCGGTCCATCGGGCACGCGCATTGCTGGAAATCGGCTCGGGCGCCGCCGCGAAGCGCGCCGATCCGGCGGGCTACCTGTTGCGCTGGCGGGAACGTGGCTCACTCGACCGTGCCGTGGCACCCATCCGACAGATCCTGCTGGAGGCCGCCGCCGCTCTGCCCGCACGGCTGCGTCCTACCGTTCTCGCGACCGCGGAGCCCGCGGCAATAAGCGAGCGACTCGCGCACGGCATCGACGGCGCCGTGAGCCGTCCGGCTTCGGCACGCGACCGGCCCCCAAGCAGGCGCTGGCTGGCGATCAAGCCGCTGCAGTTCCTTTCGGTCGGCTCCTTGCTGGTCGGGATCATCTGGCAGGCGTCGCTGTTGGCCAGTTTCGGGTCCGCGCCCACTGCCACCATCGACGTCCCAGTCCTCGGGCCGATGCCCACGCCCGTGGTGCTCATCTTGGGGGGATTGCTGGGCTGGTTCCTCTTGAATCGTTTGCTGCGCCGGCAAGCCGACCAACTGGGGAAGCAATGGGCCGACTCGATCCTTGCAGACGTCTCCCGGGAGATCTCGACCGTCGTGACCGACGTCCTCGCTTCTCAGCTGGCATCGTCGGATGAGGCGCGACACGCCCTATGGGCCGCCGTACGAGACATCGAGCAGCCATCGGCCAACACTCGGTGACGCTGGCCGGGCGCGACTGAGACCGGAGCCTCGATCCTTGGAGCCGACCGTCGATGCAGCTACTCAGCCAACAACACGAGCCGATGAAGGGCGACTGTCGCACCATCACCAGATAGTGTCCACCGAGCACTCGCGGAACGTGGGCGTGGCCGACACAGCGCAGGAGTGGTCAGGCCGCACTGCGCAGCCTGCGCGAACCGTATGCGAGCGAGGCGGCGGCGGGGTTGGTCTTCCCTCGGTCCTGACGCTGGAGAGCAGCGATCGCTCGCCTCGAGTGACACGGCCGACCCGTGACGGATTTGTCATGGCCACTCGCAGGATTGTCGAGCCTTGACTACAGCTCAGCCACCAGGGTCTCCCTCTTCTCCGCGTACTCCTGCTCGCTGATCAGGCTTTCGGCCAACAGTGCCTCGAGATCTCGTAGCCGGTCCGCTGGTGTCAGGCTCCCGCTTTCGTGAGAGGCGATCAGCGCGCTTGTGATGGTGCCGGTGATCGCGGCGAAGAGCGTGATACCGATGATCATCAGGCCGCCCGCGGCGAGCTTGCCTTCGAGCGTCGTTGGATAGACATCTCCGTAGCCGACGGTGGTGAGCGTGACCACGCCCCACCACAGGGCATCAGCGGGATGAGAGAAGTCTTCGTTGCTGCCTGTCTCGGCGAGGTACAGCGCGGTGGAGCAGATCACCGCCACGCCGATCCAGGCCAGGAACAACCCGATGAGCTGCCGATTGCTCGCGAAGCGTTCGAGTGACGTCAGGGCTCGGTAGACACCGGAGAAGGCGCGCACGAGGCGGACGAGCCGGAAGAGCCGAAGCAGGCGCAGAGGTCGGGCCGCCGGAATCAAGGCGATGGCATCGATCCAGTGGCCTCGGAGGTACTGACCGCGATCCGGGGAGGCCAACAGGCGAGTGATGAACTCGGCACCGAGGATGACCCACACGATGACATCGAACACCAGGGTGGCACTCGACTCCGCGACCGTGAAGCTGACCACGACCCACGCGATGGTGAGCGCCGCCATGACGAGCTCCCAGGCGATCTCATTCCGGACGATGAAGGCGTTGTACCGGTCTCGGAGCGGAGGTCGTGGCGAAGATGGCGTCCCCATGTCGGTCACGTTGCGCGACGATCCGACTGGTACGCAAGTGAGACGAATGGGTGGGTTAGGGGTAGTCGGGGGCACTACGGTCCACCTAGCGACGACCCCCTGAATTCACACCAGCCTACTGACTCCTGACGCGGTTGCCCGACGCGAGGAGGCCGGACGAATGAGACCATCACGGCATGACGAGCCGAACGATCGTGAGCGCGATGGTGGCGGCGAGCTTGCTGGCAGGCGTCACTCTCACGGCATCTGGGCAGCCTGCCGAGTTGGCACCAGGCACGCCTCCGCCAGTCGAGGTCTCTGTCGACTGCATGGCCAGCCCCGAGCGAGTCACCGTCACCAACAACACCAAGAGGCCCATCAAGCTCAAGAGCGTCGGCTCGACGTACCAGAGGCGAGCTGGCGAGCCGTACAAGGTGAAGAAGACTCTCAAGCCCGGCAAGAGCGTCAGCTACACGTTCGGCACCGGCAACGGCAAGGGCAAGCGCCTTACGGGCAGCTTCGTCTTCGACAACGACTCGCCTAAGGAAGGCGTGGTCGTGAAGACGAGCAAGGGCAACGTCAAGGTCAGGTGTTCCGAGATCACGAACGTACCGCCAGAACCGGAGCCGGTGGAGCTCGTCGAGGTCTCCGTCGAGCCGGTAGGCGTGGGTGAAGCGACCGACGCGCTCGAGCTCCTGGCCACGCTATCCGTCGAGCCCGAGGTCGAGGACGGCTACGCGCGCGGCTTCTTCGAACACTGGATCGATGCCGACGGCGATAACTGCGACACGCGCCACGAGGTGCTCATCGCCGAGTCGTTGACTTCAGTCACGGTGGGCGACGGTTGCAGTATCGAAGACGGCAGCTGGTACTCGGCCGCCGACGGTGACACCCTCACGAACCCGGCTTCGATCGACATCAACCACGTCGTGCCGCTCAAGGAGGCCTGGGCCTCGGGCGCCTATACGTGGACACCCGAGCAACGTCAGGCATTCGCCAACGATCTCGGTGACGACCGTACGCTCCAGGCAGTGTCGGCAGGCGCGAACCGTCAGCAGGGCGACGACGGACCCGGCGTCATGGCTGCCGGCGGACCGAGAGGTTGCCTGTCAGTTCGTCGCTGACTGGGTCGCGATCAAGGCCACGTGGGGCCTGAGCGTGGACCAAGCCGAGCACGACGCCATCGCCGCTACGCTTGAGTATTGCCCTGAGCGGATGGTCACCGTCACGCCGCGGGAGCCGGCCGGAGAAGGCTGAGGCGGCCACGGTGGATGGGCCTAGCAATACTGGGCGGGCCCGCAGGTGCCTCAGTGTGCTCCGTAGGTTGTCGCTGTCAGGCCGTGATCACGACTCGCAGCCGATGCCGTCGTTGTCGCCATCGAACCCGTGTGGGTCCTTCCCTCGCACCGGGAAGTCACGCTTGCTGATGTCGCCACAGTCCAAGTCCGGCGCGTTCGGGCGGAGGCACAGCGTCGGGTACGACCAATCGCACGTTCTGGTCTTCGGCGTCGGCGTTGGCGCTGGCGCTGGCTTGGGCTTGGGCTTGACATACTTCTTCTCGAGGCGCGTGGACACGGTCACGCCGGGAGGTCGCTTCAGGAACGCCTTGTCATAGACGCCCCAAACTTCGCCACGTCGCTTGCCGAAGAACTTCCGGGCAGGCGTCTCCGGTCCCACTCCACTGAAGACGGTGACGGTTCGACCGGGGCCGATGACGCTGTCTGCGCCGAAGACGAAGATGTTCTTGCGGCTCTTGTCGTGGATTCGCCAGGCCTTGAGGCTGATCGGTCGGTTGCAGGTGTTCTTGATGCGCACCCACTCACCGTTGAGGTTGCGCCTGAGGTTGTCGTTGCCGGGAGCATTGAACTTGGAGGCGACGAACTTCACGCAGCCCGCCGCTTCGACCGGCTGAGGCGGGGTCGCAAAGATGCTCAGCCCGAGCACGAGGCTGACCGCGATGGTGATACGAAGAATCATCCGATGGGATCCCCCTGTGGTTCTAGTCACGTCCCACTCCAGCCACTCTCCCACGAGCTGTCAACGGTCCGATCGGCCCATGGACGACGAACGAGCCGATAGACGTCGCTTCACGACGTGGGATGTCGCCGACGCCCTTGTCCGCCTTCATCTCGGCTGCCGTGGGGATTACACGCCATTCCGACCACCCATTCCACGGCAATCCGATCAGCCGTTCCAAGGGCTTGCGATCACCCCCACCGTGAGGCCAACGCAGCTGACGCGAGAGCGCCGTGGCCCGCTATCGTGGCTCGGATGATTCACCCGTTCGAGGACGATACAGGTACCACGCTCCTGTTCCGCCATGTGCAAAATCTGTGAGCTACTCCACCTCCACCTCGGCGAGGGCTGAGCCGCCGCCAGGCGGCCATCGCGGCGGGCATGCCCTATGCCACCGCAGTCGATCACCTTGCCCGTGCCGCCCGGGCAGGTCTGGGCTGGCCGCTGCCCGATGGGCTCGATGACGGGCAGCTCGTGCTCGAGCTCGAGGCGCCCGATGGCGGCGAGCCGATCCGCGTGAACGGCGTCATCGACCGTATCGATCGTCATCCCGACGGTTCGATCGAGATCCTCGACTACAAGACCGGCCGCTCCAAGTCGCAGAAGCAGGTCGACACCGACGACCAGCTCTCGACGTACGCCCTGGCCATGGCGCGCGGTGCCGTCACCGACGAGATCACCGGCGATCCGCTACCGGCAGCCTCGAAGCTGACGCTCTACTTCACCGAGTCGGACACGGCGGTGTCTACCACGCGCACCCCCGAGCAGCTCGAGGAGCATGCGGCATCCCTCACGTCGCTCGCGATCTCGCTGCGATCAGGCGACTTCACCGCGATGCCCAGCTACCAGGCCTGCGGCTGGTGCGACTTCAGCCGCGTCTGCCCGAGCCGCTACCAGACCCCGGAGGGCTGAGCCGGCGAACGAGGCCTCTGTTCGTTCTGCCGTCGGTAGGTGTCTGGTGCGCGCTGATAGCGTGGTGTCCTCGCGACAGGAGACCCATCGATGTGCTCGGACCCCGACAGCCACCCTCCCATCGACCCTGCCGGACATAGCTTGGCCAGCGGTCACGAGATCGGCCTCATCGTCGGCGACGGGAGCCGCTGCACCGCCTACCAGGCCGACGCATCCCGACCGTCGGGCGCCGGCATGATCGTGCTTCCCGACTACCACGGGCTCACCGGCTTCTACCGGGAGTTGGCGCTGCGCTTCGCGGAGCACGGTATCGATGCCGTGGCCATCGACTACTACGACCGCACCGCTGGGCCACCACCACGCGACGCCTCGTTCGAACCGCAGCTGTATGCCCGCCAGACGAAGTGGGCCGAACTGCAGGCCGACGTGGCCGCCGCGGCTGCTCATCTGAGGATGCGCCGACACGTCGAGTCCCTCTTCTCGATCGGCTTCTGCTTCGGTGGGCGCGTGTCATTCCTGCTGGGATCGCTACCGGAGCTGCGGATGGCCGGTGTCATCGGGTTCTACGGCTGGCCCGTGGGCCCGTTCCTCAACGACACACCGGCACCAGCCGCGCTCGCGAGTCACCTGGAGGCACCGGTGCTCGGGGTCTTCGGTGGGGCCGACCAGAAGATCCCCGCGACCGATGTCGAAGCGTTCCGACAGGCGCTCGCAGCCGCGTCGGTCGAGCACGACATCCGCACGTATGAGGACGCACCGCATTCGTTCTTCGACCGCGCCCAGGCCGAGTACGCCGAGGCAGCGACGGATGCATGGGCGGCCGTCCGCGGCTTCATCGCCTCCCACGCGGGACCGCGCATCGGTCCCTGAGACCCCGGCTTGGCGCTACCGTCCCCATCGACGCCCCTACGAACCCACGCCCCAGCGAGTGCCTGGCCATGGCGGACGAGCTGGGCCGCCGATAGGATTGGACAGTGAGCCGCACATCGAAACGACGTCACGAACAACGACGACGACGCAGCCACTCCAGTCGGCGCCGCGAGCGACCCGAAGCGGCGCCCTCGCTCGATGACGTCTGTGCGGCCGCGTTCGCCACTGCTCGCGGAGTCGCCGATGAGCCTGAGCCTGCGGCTGCCGAAGCGCTCGCCAGTGCCTTGTTCGCACAGTGGATGGGCGCCGAACTGGAGGATGCCGACCCGGTGTCGGTCTTCGGCTCCGCCATGGTCGACCATCTCGCGCGAGATGCGAGCGCCGACGCGCTGGCCCTGCTCGCCGCACTCTCGGCGGTGGACCCCATGGTCATCGAGCTCGAGTGCGCCCGCGCCATGCGGCAGCTCGTGGACGCCGGCGTGCGCAAGCCCGTCTGGTACGACCTGATCGGCAAGGCGCGATTCGAGCGGGCCTGGGTGGCGACGGACGAGTTCGACGACCAGGACTTCCTCGTCGGCCGTTTCAGCTATGGCGGTGGCGCCGCGCACGACCTGTGCGTGCTGGTCGACCACAACATCCTGCATATCGCCAAGGACGCCGGCCTGGCACCCGCATCGGCCGACATGCGGTCGCAGTGGGAAGCGCTCGACGGGATGCGCATCGTGGACCTGGACGCACAGGCGTACTCCGATCGGCTCAGCGATTCATTCGCCAGCCTGGAGGACGTGTGGGAGCCACCGGTGACCGACGAGCTGCGCTCGCTGGTGCCGCTCGTCGGCAGGCGGCTGATGGACCTGCCGCGCCCGCGTCCGATCAGGCGCAAGCCGATGAGCCAGACCGCGCGGGACAAGCTGTACACCAGGTTCCGGCGCTCCGAGCCGGGCCGTGAGCTGGGGCGCGACACGATCCTGGTACGAGACCTCATCGACTACGGCGCGGACCAGTTCGACGATGCCTTGCACTGGAGCCCGATCGTGGTGGAACTCTGTCTGACCGATTGGTTCCCGCGCAAGTACACGCTTGACGATGCTGACATCGACCGGCTCCCGGTCGTGCTCAGGGCCTGGCTGCGCTTCACCGCGGCCGAGCGCAGCCTTGCGGACTCCAGTCTCGCCGAGATGCTCGCGGCGGTCGACGAGTTCGAGCCCGTGTTCGGGGAGGCCATGCACGATCCGGCAACGGCCGGCCCGGCCAAGTCCATCGCGACCCTGATGCTATCGGAAGGGGTCGATGTGACGGACCCGGAGGCGGTCCAGAGCTGGATCGATGCCTTCAATGAGCGACCTGAAGACGAACGGAGACGCCTCACTCAGCGGCCTGATTCGTAGGCCTGTCGCTGCGGCGCGATCGATCGGATCCGTTCGGGTACCCGAACACCCGGCTCGCATCTGCTTGTGGGCGCGGGCGGCGGGATAGGGTGGCGCGGGGTCAGTCGCCCGCGTAGAGATCGTCAGTATCGAACAACAGGATGCCCTCGGCCTCTGCGGTGTTGCGCACTCGGTCATCGAACCCACGGCGGGAGAAGAGGGCAAGACGCGTGTCGTCACTCGTGCCAGGGATCTTGGCGACCACGCGGCGAAGCTGCCTGAGTGCGTGGTTGTCCAGATCGTCGCTCCACTTCACCTCGCCCACGAGGCCCACCCGCTTGGCCGATCCTGCGACGACGTCGGCCTCGAAGCGCATCGGCTGGCGCTCGCCATCCACCACACGCGTCTCGACCGTCCACCAGGCCCCGACCGCCCCGCTACTCGGAAGCCCGTCCATCCGGCCGATCCGCTCGCGCACGAACTCGCGGCACGCGCGCTCGAAGGCCGGCTTCGAGACGAACGCATCGAGGCGCGGCTTGACGATGGTCTTCCAGATCTCATCCACACGACCAGCCTCGAGCTCGACGGCGTTCGGCCGGATGAAGGCATGCCAGAACCCCAGGTAGGCATCGCTGATCGTCCACAGCCCCTTCTTCGACTTCTCCGGCTTCACGCCGAACGGGACGTCCCGGCCGACGAGGTGCAGGAGTCCGAGACGCTGGAGGTAGGACGGCAGGCTCGGTTGCTCGAGCCCGGCCCTCGAGGCGATCTCTCCGCTCGTCGTCGCGCCGCCGGCGATGGCCGCCAGGATCGAGTGGTACGTGGCCGGCTCCGACAGCTCGTCGCGGAGCATCAACTCGGCCTCGTTGTAGAGCACCTGGTTTCGCCGAAGCATCCGCTCCCGGATGTTCCAGGCGAGCGACCTGTTCGGGTCGAACTGTTCGAGGTAGTAGGGCATCCCGCCGAGGATGGCCCACGCTCGCAGGCGATCGGTCGGGTCCCAGTCGGGGAAGAACGCACCGGCGTCGCGATAGCCGAGCGGCGGCAGCAACGAACCGAACGTGCGGCGCCCGAAGAGCCCGCCGACCTCGACCTGCTTCTCGAAGAACGAGATCGAGCTGCCGCTGACGATGAGATAGAGCGGCAGATCCTCGTGCTTCACGATCTCGTAGAAGTCGGAGAGCCGGCTGATGACCGTGGCGTCGGTCGCCGCCAGGTGCTGGAACTCGTCGAGGACCAACAGCATCGGCTCGCCGTTGCGCTTGCGCTCCCGTCCCAGACCCTCGAGGTACGCGAACACCTGGTCCCAGCTCGCGAACGGCATCGTGGCCAGGAGCGGTTCCCGGCGCCACGCGAGCATCCGGCGCGTCAGCAGCCTGAGCTGGTCGACCACGGTGCCGGTGACGGCCTGGTAGACGATGGCATCCTTGCCCTCGGCAAAGCGCCGGATCAATGCCGACTTGCCGACGCGGCGGCGACCCCAGAGCAGCTGGAACTGCGGTGTCAGCCCCCAGCGCCGTTCCATCTCGGCCAGGTCGGCGTCACGATCGACGAAGGGCACAGCGAACTCACTCCACTATATATTGCATAAGATATAATAATCTCCGAAATAATCATGTCAACCCGGACCCGAAGTCCCGCTACTCCCAGCGAGCCAGGGCCTGGGCGAGTTCGCGCACATAGACCGCCCGCCACTGCCGAACGGGGAAGGGCAGAGCCAGAAGCTCCACTTCCACCTCGGCCACCTTCATGGCGGCGCGGACCTCGTCGTCGATGGTGGCCTTGATGGCCACGATGTGCATCGGTCGGACATCCGCGATGGTTCGAGCCAGCGTGGCGACGCTGCTGCTGACGAGCGCCTGGCGTTCATCGGCTTCGAGCCGGCTCACCGGTCTGTCGACGAGGTCCACGAGCCAGCAACCGCGATCCTGGAACTCACGCAGGAAGCGGGGGCCGTCGGACACGGCATCCGGTCCGAACGCCTCCGTGAATGCCTCGTAGGTCGCACGGAAGAGGTTCGAGTTCGCGCGGTAGAAGTGCGTGTCGCCCGGCGGTGAGGACTCGCCCACGAACAGCGTTCTCACCGGAGCGGGCTTGAACCGATCTCGCAATCGGTGGGCCCCCGACTCCTCGTCGGAACCATAGGCTGTCGCGCCCTCTCCGACCGCCGCCTTCGGTCGTACCAGCGAGCCGACCCTGTCGAGCACGTCGGTGTCCAGGTCGTAGACGATGCCCTCTTCGTGGATGCGATCGAGCATCTCGTAGAGGGAGGTTCGGGCGATCTCCGCCGCGCGCCACGCAGTCGCACTGCCCGAGCGGTATTCCTCGAGCGCGCGCCGCATCCTTCGGTCGGCCAGCCCGTGTCCGAGCAGCCGACGTGCCATCTCGCTTCGATCGATCGCCTCTGCATCGGCCAGCCGGTCGATCCCATCGACGAGGTCGTCGTCGAGCCTGATGTTCACTTGATGTCGCTTGTTCATCGTCAACTCCTGCCGGTCAGATCACCCGGCATAATCGAGGCGGGCCAGTAGCTGGGCCACGTGGTCGAAGCGCATGTTCACCAGCCGCGCGAACCGGATGACTCGGTCCTCCCTGGGTTCGTCGTCCGGCGTCCCCGCTACGAGCATCTCGACGACATCGACCAGTTCTGCACCGAGCGTCCTCGCCACGCGTCGCGCCTGTCGTTCGAAGATGACCGCCGCCATCGACCGTGCCACCGCCAGCGACAGTGCCTCGGCCTCGCCGTGGTGAAGCCCGGGCACCTGCTTGGCGAAGTCCTCCGCGAGTGATCGCTCGTCGGCCTCGAGATCCCAAACGTGGACGAGCCCGTTCGCGACGGCCTGCTCGAACTGGACCGAATCGGGATGCCGGTACGCCAGCTGTGGTCGGGTCACCTCCTCCAGGACCGTCGGGGTCACCACGGCCGTGCCGGTCACGACTGTCAGCACGTCGAGCGCGGTGAGCTTCGCCAGGTAGATCAACGGACTCGC
>CAVVYR010000034.1:0-11979 GCA_963752475.1 uncultured Chloroflexia bacterium
CATCCGGTGTGCCAGCTCCGTCTTCACCACTCGGGTACGCCTCCGTCTTCGTAGTACCAACGGTACTGCGGCTCGGGCTCGTAGGGATGGGCGCGGTGATGGCCGGTACCCCGCGCACGACCTCGTCGCGCCAGCGCACGTCGATGTGCATGACCTCTCAACACCACCCGGCCGGACCATCTCGAAGCTCGTTTGCGGCTGGGCGACATTTCACGGCTCGCGTTGCGAAAGCCGTTGCCGCGGCGTGGACTCGGCTCTACCGTTTGGGCGGTGCCTTCGGTCATGTTCACCGTCATGTCCGAGGGCGCCACTTTCCCCCTCGGGTCAGCCCGAAACGGCGGCCGCGACCTGCTTCGAGCGCTCGGTGATGCCGGCCGGCTCGCCGTCGCCGATGAGCCAGCCGCCCATGCCCACGGCCACCGCGCCGGCCGCGATCCAGTCACCGGCGGTCTCGGCCGAGACACCACCGGTGGGCACGAACGGGATGTCGGGGAACGGTCCCGCGATCTGCTTGAGGTATCCCGTCCCGACGGCCGCGGCGGGGAACAGCTTGACGGCGCTGGCACCGGCCGACCAGGCGGTGTGGATCTCCGTCGGTGAGAGGGCACCGGGGTAGCAGGGCACGCCGCCGAGGGCACACCAGGAGATGAGCTCCGCGTCGGTGTGCGGCGACACGATGAAGCGGGCACCGGCATCGACGGCCCGCCTGGCCGCCCCGATCGAGAGCACGGTCCCCGCACCGACGAGTGCCCCCAGATCATCGGCCACGGCGGCCAGTGCGGCGATCCACCGGCAGGGCTTCGTCCTCCGGTTCGTTCAGCAGGAGCCCCATCACGCGCACGAACCCCGCGGCGAAGGCCTCGCCGATGCTCGCACGCCCGCGCGGGCGGCACGTTGCGCCCGATGGCGATGACCTTCGACCAGCTCGCGCAGCAGGTCAGGGATCGTGGTCGGTCGGTCATCAGGGACTCCGTTCTAGCGGCTGACACGGCCGGAGGCGTCGCCGCCTGTGAGCTTCTCGACCTCGGTGATGCTGACCCGGTTGAAATCACCCGGGGATCGAATGCTTGAGGCAGCTGGCGGCCACGGCGAACTCGAGCGCGTCCTGCGCCGAGCGTCCGTCGACGAGCGCAACAGGTAAGCCCGCCGGCTGGGGTGCCGCCGCCGCCCACTCGATCGACGATGTCGTGGATATCGTAGTGCCGGCTCAAATAGAAGCCGTCGGCGTCGCGCAGGCAGGCCGACCAGCCGTTGATGTCGGCGCAACGGCTCTCACGCAACGTGATGGCCACCGCCGAGAGGTTCGGGGACGCTTCGATGACGCGCTGCGTCAAAGCCCCATAGACGGAGTGATCGAGCTCGCCCGAGGTCACGTCTGCTGTCGCCGCCAGCCCCAGCGCTTGCTGGGCATCCTCCTCGTTGCCGATGGCTACATCGACGTGATCCATCAGCGGTCGCATGACCTCCGGTGCCGACTTACCGTAGTTCCACAGCTTGGCCCGGTAGTTGAGGTCGATCGAGGTCGTGGCCCCGGCCGCCTTCGCCGCCTTGAGCGCCGCATCGGACAACGCCCCAGCGGTCTCCGAGAGCGCCGGCGTGATGCCCGAGATGTGGAACCAGCGAGCACCGCTGAAGATGGCCTGCCAGTCGAACTCCTGGGGCTCGGCCTGCGCGATGGCCGCACCCGTCCGGTCGTAGACCACGGTGGAGGCCCGCTGCGAGGCGCCGGCCTCGACGAAGTAGATGCCCAGGCGCCCTTCGCGACGGATGATGTGGTCGGTCTCGACCTCCATCGTGCGCAGCGCGCGCACCGCCGCATCACCGAGGGGGTTAGCCGGCAGAGCCGTGACGTAGCGCGCCCTCAGGCCGTAGTTGGCCACCGACACGGCCACGTTGGCCTCGCCTCCGGCGAACGTCGCCTCCAGCGCACCCGACTGGAACAGGCGCTCATGACCGGGCGACTTGAGCCGCATCATGATTTCGCCGAGCGTGACGACGAGCGGGCGCTCCTGATCTGCAGGGCTCATGGGGTCCTCCTGTGGTCAGGGGTCGATCCGACAGCCGCCCCTCTGATCGGTGCGTGTGGCGGTGAGGTCACGTCACCTCGTAGTGTGCGATGAATTCGCGGTCGGGCACGACGCCCAGGCCCGGGCCGGTCGGGATCGAGGCGTAGCCACCGTTCCGCTTGACTTGTCCCTGGATGTCGAGCGGCTCCTGCAGCAACTCGTCGCGGAACAGGTTGTGGGTGGTGTCGAATTCGAGCATCGGCTCGCGTGGGTACATGCCCCCGGGGACCGGCGGCATGGCCGCAAGCAGATGGAGATTGACGGCGATGGCCACGGCAGAGCCCCGCACATGGGGCACGACCGGCGTCAGGTGCGTGTGTGCCATCGAGAGCACCTTGAGGAACTCGCTGATGCCACCGAGGGCGCAGACCTCAGGCTGGGCGATGTCGAGACAACGCCCTTCGAGAAGCTGGCGCCAGCCCCAACGTGTGTACTCGACCTCTCCCCCCGAGACGTTGGTGTCGAGTGCCACACGCAGCTCGTGATAGCCCTCCTGGTCCTCTGGCGCCACCGGCTCCTCGAACCAATAGGCACCCAGGTCATCGAGCGCATGGCCGACGCGCATGGCATCGCCCAGGGTGTAGCAGTGGTTGGCGTCGACCATGAAGTCGAAGTCGTCTCCGACGCCCAGTCGAACGGCCTCGGCGAGCCGGATATCGTCAGCGATACCGAGGCCCACCTTCATCTTGGTCGCGCGGAAGCCGTCAGCCTTGATACCCGCCGCCTCGTCACGGAAGCGGGCGACGTGAGCTGCCGTGTCCTCGCGCTTGAGCATCATGCCGTAGCCGTACACGGGCACCCGCTCGCGGAACTGACCGCCCATCATCTTCGATAGCGGCAGTCCCGCGATCCGGGCAGACAGGTCCCACAGCGCGATGTCGATCCCGGAGAGCGCCTGGATGGGCATGCCCTTCTGGCCGTGATCACGCAGCAGGTTGTAGACGTCGTGCCAGATGACCTCGCGGTCGAGCGGATCACGGCCCACGATGAGTGGCTGGATGACCCGCTCGACGATCGTCTTGTTAGCCAGCGCGACGTTACCGGGGCCGAACGACTCGCCCCAACCGACGAGCCCTTCGTCGGTGCGGACCTCCACGAGATGCGCGGTGCGCGCCGAGTAGTACTGCTGCGAGTAGCCGAGTTCCTCCGGCAGGTCGTACCGAAGGACGTGGCTGACGACCTCGGTGATCTTCATCAGTGGCGTCCTATGCCACCAGCCCGCGTGAGATCCGCTTCGTCGCGAAGTAGTCCTCCAGGGCCAGGTGCGAGCAATCGCAACTGATGCCGGACTGCTTGATGCCGCCGTGTGGCAGGTCGATGTCGTACTTCCACCGTTGATCTGCACCTCACCGAAGCGCAGATGGGCCGCCAACCGGTCGGCCTTCGCCAAGATCCCGGGTGAAGACGTAGGCGGTCAGCCCGGCATCGGTCTCGTTGGCTGCCTTGAGCACAGCGTCCTCGTCGGTGAAGTCGATGATGCTGACGACCGGTCCGAAGATCTCCTCCTGGTAGATGCGCATCTCGGGCGTGACGCCGTCGATGACCGTGGGTGAGTAGTAGTTGCCCTTCTCGAGGCCGGCAGGGCGACCACCGCCCGCGAGGAGGTTGGCGCCGTCGGCGATGGCGTCCTGCACCAGTTTGTCGACGCGCTCCCACGCCTTCGCGTCGATCAGCGGACCCATGTCCACGTCACCACGCAGCTCCCACCCGACCGTGGTCGAGTTGGCCCGATCGACGAGCTTCTGCTTGAAGGCCGCCGCCACGGACTCCTCCACGAAGACGCGGTTCGGGGTCACGCAGATCTGGCCGGCGTTGCCGAACTTGACGTTGCCCACGATCTCGGCCGCGAGGTCGAGATCGGAGTCCGCGAAGACGAGCACCGGGGCGTTGCCGCCCAGCTCCATCGAGTACCGCTTGATGGAGCTGGCGCCCACGCGCATCACGTGGCGACCGGTTGCCACTGAGCCGATGATGGTGATGAGTGCCGGGATGGTGGACTCCGAAAGCGTGTCGCCGACCTCAGCCGACGGGCCGCACAGGATGTTGACGGCGCCTGGCGGCAGGCCTACGTCAGCGCACAGCTCGCCGACGCGATAGGCCGATAGCGGGGACGCCGCAGAGGGCTTGATGATGGTCGGACAGCCAGCCGCCATGGCCGGGCCGGTCTTGAAGGCGAAGTTGAGCAGAGGGAAGTTCCAGGCGATGAAGGCCACGGCCACGCCAACCGGCTCGTTCACCAGCCAGTGGCTGTGCGACCCGTCGCGATCGACGAGCGCCTCGGGGCGATGGCGCGTGATCTCCTCCGCATAGAAGTGGAGGCTGTTGCGCAGGGACTCGTAGTCCTCCTCCGTGCCGGCCCAGTTCTTGCCCATCTCGAGGCTGATGAGCTCGCGCAGCTTCTCCTGGTCGGCGATGACCGCGTCACGCAGCTTGCTCATCCACTTGGTGCGCTCGGCGATCGGTGTGCGCGACCAGCTCTCGAAAGCCTCGTCCGCGGCCTGCAGGGCGATCTCCGCGTCGGCGGCTCCCGCCCAGGCGATGGAGCCCACGACCTCCTCGGTACCGGGGTTGACGACGTCGTGCGTGGCCCCGGACTTGGCATCGACGAGTTCGCCGCCGATGTACATCTTCATGGCTTCTGGCATGTCAGGTCCTCCTCAGGACCAGCGGGTGCTCGAACGGTCGCTCGTCGCTCGTCAGGTCGAGCCAGTCGCGCTCGGCGGCGCTCAGCTCAAGGTCGCCGGCGGCGATGGACGACGCAACCTGCTCGACGGTCTCGGGACCGCTGAGCGCCACTGCCGGGAAGGGCTGGCTGGTGACATAGGCCAGGGCGATCTCGAACATGGACATGCCCTTGGCGGCGCCGAACTCCTCAGCCCGTGCCTTGCGCGCGAAGTTCTCTTCGGAGTAGAAGACGCGCACCAGATCGGCATCACTCTGGTCAGCCGGATCGGCCTTGGCAAAGAAGCCACGTCCGAGCGCCGACCACGCCACCAGCAGAAGCTGGTTGTCGGCGAACCACTGCTTATCCGCGCCATCGGTCACTACGGTGTCCGGCCAGAACGGTTCCTTGGCCTGGGCCAGCGAGAAGTTCGGGCTCGACGCGCTCATCTCGGCCTTGCCGTTCTCGCGGGCGTAGGCGATGGCCTCGGCGATGCGGGAGGTTGTCCAGTTGGAGCCGCCGTAGCTGCGAATGCGTCCGGCCTTGACCTCCTCGTCGAGGGCGTCGACCAGCGGGCCCACCGGATGGCTCGGGTCGTCGCGGTGGAACATCCACATGTCGAGGTAGTCGGTCTGCAGCTTCCCGAGCGAGATCTCGATGGCCTTGTGGATGGACTCCGGGTCGATCTTCGCGCCGCCCGGATGGATGGGTGCGCAGTAGCCCGGAATCAGCCCCTTGGTCGTGAGCACGATCCTCTCGCGCATGCCCGGCCGGGCGCTCAGCCACTCCCCGATGACCATCTCGGAGTAGCCATGCTCCTCCACGGCTCCGTAGACTTCGGCGGTGTCGATGTAGGTGCCACCGCCCTCGACGAAGGCATCGAGCAGGCTGTTGTCCCGCTCCTGCGTGTCGGGATGGAAGATCGATCGTGCCCAAGCCCATGACCGAGATGGGCTTGTCCAGAGCGGCGATCCTGAAGGTCCTCATATCCGATACTCCTCCCCTACCGGGTCTGTTGTGCGCCCCTGCGCGAGACGGCGTCGAGCGAGACTGCGAGCAGCAAGATCGCGCCGGAAATGATGAACTTGTCGGCCGCGGTGGCACCGCCGAGATCGAGGCCGTTACCGACCGAGCCGATGACGAGCGCGCCAAGGATCGCGTTCCATACGCTGCCGCGACCGCCGAAGAGTGAGGTACCGCCGATGACGGCCGCTCCGATGGCGTTGAGCAACAACGGGCCGCCGGCAAAGGCGTTGTACGAGACCGACGCGAAGCGCGACGCGCCGACGATCCCGGCGAAGGCCGCCATGAGGCCGACGATGCCGAAGGCCGCGACGCGGGTCCACGTGATGGAGATACCCACGCGGCGAGCGGACTCGGTGTTGCCACCGACTGCGAAGAGCGAGCGACCGAAGCGGGTCGAGGTAGTGATCCAGCCAGGATCGCTGTAACGGTCAGCAGCAAGACAACCACGACGGGCACGCCGCGGTAGCCGTTGAGGATGGCCACGCCGATGCCGGAGAGCAGACCGAAGCCCACCACCTTGGCCGCATCCGCGTAGATGGGGTCGAGCTCCAGCCCCAGACTGGCGCGCTTGCGTCGGTTGCGCCAGACGACGATAGCCAGCGCAACCACGCCCAGGGCCACCAGCATCCAGCCAACCTCGTTGGGCAGCTCGGTGGTCGTGAGACCGCGGATGAATGGATCGCGCATGTTGAGAGCCCCGTGGATGCCCAGGACCTTGAGCATCAGGCCCTGGAATACGAGGAGCCCGGCGAGCGTGACCACGAACGAGGGGATCCTGACGAACGCCACGATCACACCCTCGGCGCCGCTCAGCAGGATCCCGGTTACCACGACCACAACGATGGCGATGGGGACGGGCACGCCTTCATTGGTGATGAGGACCGCGAGTAGCGCGGCGCAGACACCAGCCATAGCGGCGGCCGACAGGTCGATGTCGCCGATAAGGAGAACGATGGTGATGCCCACCGCGAGCGTGCCCACGACCGCGCTCTGTAGGAACAGGAAGTGGAAGTTGCGCGGGCTGAGGAAGTTGGGCTCGGTCAGCCCGAAGTAGGCCCAGATCGCCACGAGCGCGACCATGACTGGGATGAACGAGCCGAAGCGCGACTCGCGCATGGTGCCGAGCGCGCTGAGTACGCGGTTCGCGGCGCTAGCCACGGTTGCCGTTCCCCAGCTCACGGCCGCTGGTGATGGCAGCCACGATCTCGTCGTTGTTGGTCTGGGCTGTCTCGAAGACACCCACGTTCGTGCCCTGACGCAGGACCGTGATGCGGTCGGTGATCTCGAAGACGTCGCCCAGGTTGTGCGAGATATAGACGATGGCGTGGTCGCTCTCGCGCAGTCGCCGCACGGCATTGAGGACCTGCGCGGTCTGGGCCACGCCCAAGGCGGCAGTCGGTTCGTCGAGCAGGAGGATGGACGACTCGCTTCCCACGGCGCGGGCGATGGCCACGGCCTGGCGCTGGCCTCCCGAGAGGACGCCGACCTTGGCGCGCACAGACTTGAGGGTACGCACGTCGAGGCGGTCTACGGCAGCGAGAGCCTCGAGTTCCATGTTGAGGCCATCGATCGGACGAAGCCGCTCGGGCAGGAACCTGGCCCAGCCACTGAGGACCGGCTCGTTGCCCAGGAAGAGGTTGGCGGTGACGTCGAGGTTCTCGCACAGCGCCGATCCTGGTACACGATCTGGATGCCCAACTCCGAAGCCTCATGCGGCGAGGAGATGGTCACCTGCTGGCCCTCGATGTAGAACTGGCCAGCATCGGCCGTGTGGGCACCCGCGAGGATCTTCATGAGCGTCGACTTGCCGGCGCCGTTGTCCCCCACGAGGCCCATGACCTCGCCGCGCCGTAGCTCGAAGTCGACTCCGGCCAGCGCTTCGACACCACCGAAGTGCTTGACGACACCGGCCACCTTGAGGTGGGGTTCGCGCGGCGGGGACGAGGTCCCCGCCGGCGGCTCACCCAGCGGGGATCGAGTCCCCGCTGGGTGCTGCGGTTCCGCAGTCATCGGAGCGTGTGCTTCCTTCCTATGCCTGGCAGAACGCGGTCTCAGCGGCCTCGCCCTGGCAGACGTCTTCCTTGGTGATCGAGGGATCGTTCTCGATGATGTAGGCGACGCCCTCTTCGCCGACGGCCGAGTAGTGCGGGATCGGCACGAAGGGGATCTGTGCGCCGGCAGCGTTCTCGACGGTGCCGTCGACGAGGTCGTCCACGCTCTCACCCTCGAGTAGCCGGGCCACGACCTGGGCCGTGATGTCAGCCATCGTGTCGAATGGGCGCCAGACCGACTGGGTCTGCTCGCCCAACAGCATCAGCTGCAGCGCCTGGACGGTGCCGTCAAGACCGCTCACCGGAACGCTGCCGGCCATGCCCTGCTCGTCGAGCGAGGCGATCGCGGCAGCCGCGTTGCCGTCGTTCGAGGAGACGACACCCTGGACGTCGTTGTCGAGGTCGGTCAGCGCCTGGTCCATGGACTGGCGGGCGATGGCCGGGTCCCAACCCTGGGTCCAGTTCTCGTAGCCGAGGACGCGCTCGCCGCTGTCGAAGAGCGGCTGCAGCACGTCCATCTGGCCGGAGAAGATGACGCCCGCGTTGGGGTCGGTCGGCGAGCCCTTGAGCAGGACCAGCGTATCGCCCTCAGCAGTGTTGTCGACCACGTGCTGTGCCTGGGAGCGCCCGGTCTCGAACATCGAGGCCTGGACCCAGAAGTCGGTGTTCTCCGACTGCATCATGCGGTCGTACGCGAGGGCCGGGATGCCCTCTTCCTCGGCGAAGTCGGCGATGATCGCCGCGGCCTCACCGTCGATAGGGATGACCACCAGGACGTCGGCGCCGTTGGTCAGGGCCTGCTCGGCCTGCTGCTGCTGGGTAGCGGTGTCGTTGTTGGCGTTGAAGACCTCGACCACCGCGTCGGGTGCGTACTCGGCCATGTGCTCGACGAAGAACGCCGCGTCCTGGCTCTCCCAGCGCGGGTTCACGTTCTCCGGCAGGAGCATGGCGACGTACTTCTCGTCATCCTGTGCCAGAGCCGCCGAACCGAGGCTCGAGGCTGCCAGTGCTACCGTTGCGAGGCCCACGCCGGCGCGGACCAGGGTTCGTTGTGTGCGATTCATCGACTCCTCCATGTCGTCGTGGGCCTTCTCAAGTCCGGCCCTACTCTCGTTCCGCCCCGGCTCAGCCGGGGTCCCTTGGAAACTCCCTTTCCAGCGGGATCGGAGAGCGACCCCGGTCGACTTGACCGGGCGTCAGTTCAGGTCTCCTCGAATAGGCGTCCTCCCAAACGTCGGTTCGTGTCACCCAGCAGACGCTGCATGGCCTGACCGGCAGGGCCGGCTTCACGGGCCTCGATGGCCTCACAGACCGCAACGTGGAATGGCATCGACTCCGCGTTCTCACTCGATGACTTGTTGGTCAAGCGGATGCTGCCCAGCAGGGCTGAGAAGATGGCGCCCTCGAAGGCGCCCAGGAACTCGTTCTTGGCCGCGCGCAGCACCGATCGGTGGAACGCGGCGTCAGCCACGACGAAATCCTCGACTGAGCCCTGGGCATGCTCCATGCGTTCGAGGGCCGCGCGGATGAGCCCGACCTCGTCCTCGGTGCCACGCTCAGCCGCCCAGCCCGCGGCGTGCGGCTCGACGACCTGCCGTACTTCCAGAAGCTGTCGCAGGTCCGAACTGCTCGGCGGGATGGACTGGTGCCACGCCAGGACGTCGTCGTCGAGCAGTCCCCAGCTGGAACGGGGCCGCACGCGTGTGCCGATGCCGCGTCGCACTTCGAGCAGGCCCTTGCCGACGAGGATCTTGACGGCATCGCGCACCACGGAGCGACTGACCTGGTAGCGGGCGGCGAGCGCTGCTTCATCCTCGATCAGATCGCCGGGGGCGTAGTTGCCCGATACGATCCGGCGGCCGATCTCACGTGCTACCTGGCTGGACAGGCTGCGCGCTAGCCCAGCGACCTCCTTGAGGTCGTAGTAGAGCAGCTCACTCATGCGACCTACCTAAACATATGATGTTTGGCACGTCAAGATGTTTATCAACATCTGCTACCAGGAACGGTGAGGTCAGTCGAGGCCGGGCAGCTCCGACAGCTGGCGATATCTGGCCCTGAGCTCGGCGCATGCCTGCCCGGACCGAGGCGTCGCCACCTCTCGCTGTGGTGGCGCCCACGCGTCCGCGACATCATCGATGGGTACGCCGTGGAAGATCGCGGCTGCCTGCACGGCCGCGCCACTGGCCGAGGTCTCCTCCCCATCGGCCACGAACACAGGTCGTCCCGCCATATCGGCGGCCAGCTGGCGGTAGGCCACCGACCTGGCCCCGCCGCCGGTCAGGCTCGAGCCGACCGCCGTCGGGTGCGCCGACCTCGGCGAGCCGGTCGAGGCCAGAGAAGAGTCCGCAGAGGACGCCTTCGAACGACGCGCGAGCCAAGGCTTCACGCGTCGTGTCGGTCCGCAGGCCGGTGAGCGTGCCCGTGGCCGTTGGTCGGTCCGGCGTGCGTTCGCCCTCGAGGTAGGGCAGCAGGATCGGCCGCCCCGTCTCTCCGGGGGCCAGCAACGCGAGTCCGGCCAAGGTATCGAGATCGACATCCAGAACGGCGGCGAACGCGTCGGTGACGCGGGTCGCATTCTGTGTGCAAACCAGCGGCCGATAGGAACCGGCAGCATCCGCGACCGACTGGACCGCTCCGGTCGCGTCGACCACGGGCGAGACCGTGCGGACGCTCACGGTTCCGGAGGTGCCCAGCGACATGATGACCTCGTCGCCGGTGACACCCATGGCCAGCGCACTGACGGGCTGGTCGTTGGCACCGGGACGGACGACGGCTCCAACGGGAAAGCCCGTGCGCGTCCGGCCTCGGGGGTGATGGCTCCCACGATCTCGGTCGGTCCCGCGATGCGGGGCAAGGCGGCGGTCCAGTCGCGGTCGCGGTCGACGAGCGCGAGCACACCCAGGTCCCAGGCTGAAGCGGCGGCCTCCATGAAGCCACTACCCGAGCCTTCGCTGCGGTCGGTCACCAGACTGCCCGTGAGTCGATACGTCAGGTAGCCTGGCGGCAGGAGCACGATGGCGACGCGGTCATACTTGGCGGATTCATGCCGGTGCAGGGCAGGACGGACTTTGCCACCGTGATGGCCGACGTCGGCACGATACCCGTGCGGCGGGCCCAGGCCTCGGGCCCGAGCGTTTCCACGAGCTCCCGCGCCTCCGCGCTGGCGGTCGTATCGTTCCAGAGCTTGGCCGGCCGCACCACCAGTCCCGAGGCATCGAGTACGACCGAACCGTGGCCCTGCCCATCGATGCTGATGGCCGCGACGTCGCGCAGGTCGAGCTGACCGGCTGCCGCGCACAGTGCCGACCACCAGTCGTCGGGCCACTGCTCGCTGGCTGGCGGGTGGGCTGGCGGGTGGGGCGCCTCGGCCGACGCCACGACCCGTCCGTCATCGGCGTCGCGCAGGACGACCAGGCAGGCCTGCGTCGAGGAATCAACACCGGCTACCAGCGGCATCGGTCGCTCGCTATCTCTCCTGGCGCGTGGGCGCCAGGACAATTGTCGAGCGCACACATGCGGGGGCTGTTGGTAGGCGAAGAGCACGGCGCGAGCAACGTCCTCGGGGTCGATCGCCCCCACCGGGTCGTCGCGCCATGCGGCGTAGCCCTCGCGGATGGTGTCCGAGGCGGTGTGGCCCATGATCTCGGTGCTCGTGGCACCCGGGCAGATGCTGATGACGCGCACCCCATCGGCAGCCACGTCCTCGCGTACGTTCTCGGTGATGCCGGAGACGGCGAACTTCGTACCGGTATATCCGGCGTGGTCAGGGAAGGCCTTGCGGCCCGAGGTGGAGCTCATGTTGATGATCGTGCCCGCGCCGCGCTCACGCATCGGCCCCAGGACCGCGGCCATGGACTCGAGCAGTGCCAGCACGTTGAGTTCGAGCATGCGCTCCACCTCGCCAGGGTCCTGTGTCTCGAGCGGCCCGAGCATCATCGTGCCCGCGTTGTTGACCAGACAGTCGACCGGTCCGTGGTCTGCCTCGGCTCGTTCGATGGCCGCGCGGACCGCGCCGCGCTCGGTGACATCGATGCGCTCGCAGATGGCGTTCGGCAGCGCGAGCGCCTGCAGGCGCTCAAGACGGCGCGCCATCAACAGCAGAGGATAAGCCGGATGCGGCGAACTGCCGAGCGATGGCCGCACCGATCTCCGAGCTGGCTCCGGTGATCGC
>CAVVYR010000035.1:0-11740 GCA_963752475.1 uncultured Chloroflexia bacterium
GAGCGAGGCGCCAGGCATCGACGCGAACCTTTCGGCGTCGGACCGATCGGTCGCAGCACCGAATCCTATGAACTCGTCCAGTGGCTGGTACAGCCGACTTGGTGCATGCACACTTCCAGGTCCGGACCGATGCTGCAGCCTTCGAACGTGGCTCCGTACCGAACCTCGCCGCTCGCCTGAGGCCCATCGGCGTGCACCCGAGCTCCCCGCCCACACGGAACTCGTCCAGCGCCTCGGGTCTCACCAGCATCAGCCGGATGGTCCCAACGTGCGAGTACGCCCCCGCTCCTGCGTCCACCAGCTCGGATCAACCACGCCTCGGGTGCTCCCCACGTAGACGGTGTCCGCATCCACACATCGTTCCCGGGATCAAGGCGCTAGGCTCGTGACTCGACGCAGCCGGCCACACGCCACGATTGGACGAAGCGGAGGATTGGATGTCAGAGCAGGGAATCGGCGGCCCACGACTGCAGTACCGGTCGCCGCAGGATGGATCGCGGCTCCAGAGGACTACCCCGATGCGCCGATCAGCCTTGTGCTGGAGCGGAGCACCGCGGGGGCCGAACTCTTCGGAGTAGCCGTCGCGATCGGTGGCGACATCCCGCTTCACTGTCACTCCATGATGGAGTTCCAGTACGTCGTTAGCGGGAACGGGCTGGCGCTGAACGCGGACGGCGCAGAGATTCCGATCTCGGCGGGCGGCACCGTCATCAGCCCGGCAGGGCCGGCAGGCGCGCATGGATTCCGGAACCTCGGGCGCCTGCCTCTGACGCTGTTGTGTCTGTATCCATCGCCGGGGGGCGCCACGCCCGATCGCAGCCCCTTCGATCCAAGGACGAACCCCGGTGAGGGACCGCGGACAACGTATCGTTCTCCGCACGAGCTGCGACCTTCCCGCACCGATGATGCGACGCGTGTCGCCCGCATCCTCGACGAATTGGATCCAGGCGCGGAACTCCATGCGCTTGTCAGGGCGGTCACGTCCCCGACCGTCCGCCATCATCACTCTGTCTTCGAGCTCCAGTACGTGGTGGCAGGTGTAGGTGTCGTCGCCGATGCTGACGGCCGCGAGACCGAGATCGGGCCAGGTGGCGTGGTTGCGTGTCCTGCCGGGCCCTCGGGCGCTCATGCGTTCCGGCCAAGCGGCTCGATGCCCTTGCAGCTGCTCTGCGTGTCTCCGTCCCCGAAGGGCACGGCTCCGGACACGGTTCTCGACGACTAGCAGTCCACGCGCGGCTAACTGCAGAGCGCCCTGGCTGCATCGCCGTCGGTGATGAGGGTGTTGACCCAGCCGCCGAGCAGCGCCGCGCGGATAGCCTCGGTCTTCTCGATGCCTCCGGCGACAGCGATGACCTCGGGCACCGTCCGCAGCTGGGCACCGCTGATCGCCAAGCGTCGCTCGTCGACCGGGGAGCGGATGGAGCGGCCGCGACGATCGATGAGTGAGGCCCCGATGTCCGCTACCACCCCGAGGCTGGCGAGGTGCTCCCGGAGCTCAGGCTCGAATGACTGCGCCATCATCGATTCCATCGGGTCCCAGCTCCCGATCGCGACGACTGCGACCGTGAGACGCTCGAACTGCCCCAGGCTCCGCGCCACCTCGGGGTCACGCATAAGGCTACGAGCCGTCGACGCATCCGGCGCGATGAGGGGGGCGTGGAAGGCGTAGACCGGGCCACCCGAGCGCGCTGCAACGCGCCGTACGACGTCGTGTGAATTGAGGGAGATGCCGACGCCGGACACGCCCCCGATGACTTGTACGACCGTGCATCCGGGCAGCGGCGGCAGCGCGGCGGCCATCTGGTCGAGCGTGCGACCCCAGGCGATCCCGACGATCGAGTCCTCATCCACCGTTTCCGCCAAGACTGAGCTGGCCACGGCACCGAGCTCGCGACGTTTGAAGTCGGGAGGTACGCCCCGCGCTGCCAGCACCACCGCCTGATGAAGGCCGAACTGTCGTCGTACGGATTCGCTGAGTTCCAGGTCGAGCGGCGACTCCGGCAAGGAGACCTCGATACGCACAAGCCCGCGGCTGATTGCCTCGTCGATGAGGCGAGCGACCTTGAAGCGGGACAGCCCCAGGTCCTTGGCAATCGCCGACTTGGTCTCGCCACCCCTGTAGTGGCGCTCCACGACCTGGGCGAGTTGCACGAGATGCAGGGGGCCATCCGCCGGGTGAGGGCCACGTCGTGTTCTGGTCGATTCGGGCACTGGTGGTCGCCTGCTGCGACCGGCTACGGCCGGAGTGTCGCGTTGCGGCGAGCCGCTGGTTGAGCGCATCCGATACCCGCGTTGACTCATCGTATCCAGAGGCCTACCATCGCCATATGAGCGAAAGTTTCGCTCGTATGAGCAGAGTACCATGTCGTGTCCACGGCACGACATGGCGGAGAGATGGGCTGGGTGGATCGACTGGGCCAAGTTGGAGCCGGCCCGTCAGGGCGAGTTGCGGGGGATGAGGAGGAGCGGGGAGATGAGGGCTGTGACCGTCCTTGAGCGGGCACATTCCGTGCTCGAGAACGACCGGCGTGCCATCGCCTCGGCAGCCGCCTCGCTCGGGCAGGGTTTCGTGGACGCCGTGTCGATTCTGCTCGAGGTGCAGGGCAAGACGTTGGTGACGGGCATGGGAACATCTGGCGCGGCCGCCCGACGCATCGCGCACCTGCTTTCGTGTGGCGGTACGCCTGCGGTATTCGTCAGCGCGGCCGACGGGTTGCACGGCGGCCTCGGCATCGTCGCGAAAGGTGATGTCCTCATCTCGGTCTCGAAGGGTGGCGAGAGCCAGGAGTTGAACGACTTCACAGGTCTGGCCCGTGCCCGTGGCGCTCGCGTGATCGTGATGACCGAAGAGGCCAGTTCCAGCCTCGCCGCACACGGTGACTGCGTCATCGAGATCCACACGCCTCCCGACACCGATCCAGGACGCCGGCTGGCCATGGGTAGCACGATCGCCGCGTCTGCAGTAGGTGACGCCCTGGCGTTGATCCTCATGCAGGAACGAGGCTATGAGTGGGAGCGGTTCGAGATGACGCACCCGGGCGGTGCTGTCGGCAAAGCCATCGACGCGCGCGGATGACTCGCAGCTCAAGCGCCAAAGCGCGGACCTTGGTCAGATGACGGGCACAGACGGGGCGACACCTCGTCTCCGGGTCCGCGGACTATCCAAGCGCTTCGAGGCCGTTCGTGCCTTGGTGACCGCGGAGCTCGAGGTCAAGCCCGGGTCGATCCACGCGCTGGTCGGGGAGAACGGCGCGGGCAAGTCGACCCTCGTCAAAATCATCACCGGACTTGAGGTCGCCGACGAGGGCTCGCTGCTCCTCGATGGACGCGAGGTCCACTTCACCTCACCCATGGACGCGAGGTCGGCTGGCGTCACGGCCGTCTACCAGGACCCCAAGCTGTTCCCCCATCTCGACGTCGCCGAGAACCTGCTCATGGGCATCCAGCCCACCAACGTCCGCGGCCTGCGCGTCGACCGCCGAGCGATGTACCGCCAGGCAAACGAACTGTTGGCCCGGATCGGCGTGAACATCGACACGCACACCCTGGCCGTCGGACTCTCGGCCGCGGATCTGCTCTTCGTCGAGATCGCGCGGGCGCTATCCGCCGACGTGCGCCTGCTCATCCTCGACGAGCCGACCGCAGCGCTCACGCCCGCAGAGGCCGACCAGCTCTTCACCGTCGTCCGCGACCTGAGGGACGATGGGGCTTCCATCATGCTCATCACCCATCGACTCGAGGAGCTCGACGGGCTTGCCGATGCCATCACCGTATTGCGTGACGGGACGGATGTTGCCTCGATGCCGATGGCCGAGACGGAGCGCGAGGAGATCGTCCAGCTGATGGTCGGCAGGACCCTGGCGGCCGAGGGCAGGCGCACCGCCGGAGTTGTGGGCGAGGAGCGGCTCAGCGTGGCCAATCTCACCAGCGTCGGGACGTTCGACTCGGTGTCGTTCTCGGTGCGCGAGGGCGAGATCGTCTGCATGGCCGGGCTCGTGGGCTCAGGCCGCTCTGAGGTCGCCCAGGCGGTATTCGGCATCGAGAGCTACGACTCGGGTTCGGTCCGAGTCGACGGCGAGGCCGTTGACGTCAAGGACCCCATGCAGATGGTGAGCCTCGGCGTGGCCTACGTCCCGGAGGATCGTGACGCGCAGGGGCTCGTGACCTCGTTCTCCATCACCGACAACGTGGCTTTGCCGCTGCTCCGGGCCCTCTCGCATCTGGGCCTCCGTTCTCGCGGACGTGAACGAGGCATCAGCGAGCAGTACGCGGATGAGATGGCCATCAAGGCACCGACCGTTGACACGCCGACCTCCTCTCTCTCAGGCGGCAATCGCCAGAAGACCCTCTTGGCCAAGTGGCTAGCTACGAAGCCGCGGGTATTGATCCTCGACGAACCCACCCACGGCATCGATGTCGGATCGAAGGCGGAGGTCCACGCCATCATCCGGGACCTGGCCGCGCAGGGTATGGCCATCCTCATGATCTCCTCCGACCTGCCCGAGGTCCTACTGCTCAGCGACCGCATCCTGGTCATCGCCGATGGGCGTCTCGTAGCGGAACTCCCCGGATCAGAGGCGACCCAGGAAGCGGTGATGAGCGCGGCAGCCAGCAACGCCAGCGAGCGGACAGCATGAGCTCCGGGGCCACACCGACGACAGAGCCAGCATTCCAGCCCACGAGGCGTGCCGAGCTCGCACTGCGTGTTCGGGTCTTGGGCGTCTCCGGCTTCATGGTCCTGCTCGCCATCGTCTTCACGCTCCTGACCACGCGGTTCCTGACCGTGGACAACCTACTGGTGGTCGCCTTCAACGCCGCCATCCTGGCCATCGTGGCGACCGCCATCAGCGTCGTGCTGCTGACGCGCAACCTGGACCTCTCGGTGGGGTCGGTCATGGGCTTGGCCGGCTACCTGTGGGCTGACATCGCCTCGCAGGCGCCGGATGCCGGGCCGCTGCTGCTGTTGGTGCCACTGGCCGTCGGCGCGATCTGCGGCGTCATCAATGGCCTGCTCGTGGCTTACGGTGGTCTTCCGTCCATCATCGCCACGCTCGGGACCCTGTCGGTCTATCGAGGCGTGACCTTCATCTATGCAGAGGGTCAGCAGGTGACCTCGAATGTGATCCCTGGCTGGATGCTCGAGATGGTCGACATCCGCGTGGTGGGGATCCCCGCGCTGGCCATCGTCGCCGTGGTCGTCGTGCTCACCGTGGCCGCCTTCCTGCGACAGACACCGCTCGGCCGGCAGATCTACGCGGTCGGATCGAGCGCCGAGGCCAGCTTCTTCTACGGGCTCTCGGTCAAGCACGTGGTGGTCGCGGCGTACGTCATCTCTGGGCTGCTGGCCGGACTCGCCGGCTTCCTCCTCGCTGCCCGTGTCGGCACGGTTTCGGTCGCGTTGGCCAGCGGCTGGGAGTTGACCGCGCTGTCAGCCGCGGTCATCGGCGGGGTGAGCGTGCTGGGGGGGTCCGGCAGCGTGATCGGAGCCGCGCTCGGGGCCGTCGTGCTGGCCATGATCGACAACGGGCTCGTTCTCCTGCGGGTACCGGAGTTCTGGCGGATGTTCCTGCAGGGCAGCGCCATCGTGGCAGCCGTCGCGGCCGACGTCGTCATCGAGAAACGCATCCGCCGCGTGTTCAAGACGCATGGAGACCGCGGCCGATGACGGCTCCACGTTCTGCGCAGCCCGCCACCGAGAGCGCGTCGGCCTCCTCTGCACGTCCCCGAAGGCGTCTTTCGGGACACCGGTGGGAGATGGGGCTGGTGGTGATGCTCGTCGGCTCGGTCATCGTGGCGGCACAGCTCTCGCCGTACTACCTGAACCTCGACCAGATCCTGCTGGCGATGCGCCTCACGATGGTCGCCGGCATGCTGGCGCTTGGGCTCATGGTGGTCGTGGTCCTGGGCGAGATCGACCTCTCACAGGCGGCCATCGTCGCCTTCGGGGCGGTCATCTTCGCTGCCTGCTCCCAGTGGGGCCTTCCGTTCTGGGCCGCTCTTCCCATCGTCATGGTGTTGTGCATGGTGCTCGGTGCCTTCAACGGCATCCTGGTCGCCTACCTTGGCTTGCCCTCCCTGGCGGTCACCATCGGCACCCTTGCGGCGTATCGCGGCCTGGCGTTCATCATCGGCGGAGACAAGGGGTACACCGGCTTCGACGACATCTATCTGTGGCTGGGCAGGACGACCAGCCCGATCGCGCCGGCCATCGTGGTCTTCGGCATCGCCGCCATCGTGCTGACCATCGTCATGGCGCGCTCCAACTTCGGAGCCTACTGCTACACCATCGGGAATAGTCCGACAGTGGCGCGGTTCTCAGGCGTCCCGGTGGCCCGAGTGAAGGTGCTGGCCTTCGTGCTCTCCGCAGCACTCGCGGCGCTGGCCGCCTGGATCCTCATTGGCCAGTTCGGGTCCGCCCGTGGCGACAATGCGGACGGCGTCACGCTCCTCGTCGTCACAGCCGTCGTCCTCGGCGGCGTCGACATCTACGGTGGCCGTGGGTCGGTTCTCGGTGTTGTCCTCGCTGTGCTCATCCTAGGCACGCTCGGCAACGGTATGGGCCTCGCCAACGTGGCCGGCCCGACGCAGTCTGTCGTCTTCGGGCTGCTGCTCATCGGCAGCATCCTGCTGCCACGGACCGTTTCCAGCCTCATGTCCACTATCCGTATGCGTAGGTCGGCCACTGACGTGGCCGGCTCCACGCGGGCGTAGCTGCGATGAGCCCCGAAAGGAGGTGTGGCTGACCGAATCGAACCAACCACGCGACAGCATGGAATCGGAGGACTCCCAAGAGATGAGCAACAGTTTCACTCAGAGCAGGAAGGCTCGCCTAGCCACGCTCCTGGTCGCCGTCATGGCCACCACGGCGCTCTCAGCACCAGTCGTAGCCCAGGACGAAGAGTCGGCCGACAGCTGCTCTGGTCTCCGCATCTTCCACACCGGCAAGTGGACCGGGTTCCCGTACTTCGAATTGGCGCAGGTGGGCGTCGTCGAGGCAGCCGACGAGCTCGGCGACACCGTGACCTACGGTGGCGCGTCCGAGCCCGACACCCAGGCGCAAGTCCAGACGCTGCAGAACTTCGTGGCGCAGAAGCCCGACGCCATCGTGCTCGCCGCGATCGATGTGAACGCGGTGGCTCCGGTGCTCGAAGACGCCCGCGCACAAGGCATCAAGATCGTGACCTACGACGCCGATGCCGCCGTGCAGGCCCGCGATGCCTTTGTCAACCAGCTGAGCTACCGGCAGGCCGCTCAGGTCATGCTCGATGCGGCTCTGGAGAACGCGCCCGAGGGTGGGCAGATCGCCTACGTCGCCGCGTCTCCGACGGCGCCCAACCACACGGCTCACATCGAGAACATGAACGACCTCATCGCGACTGACCCTAAGTACAGCGTCTTCGAGGCCGTGGACACGCAGTACGCGGATGACGACGACGCCAAGAGCTACGACGTCGCCATCAACCTGATGCAGGCACATCCTGATCTGCGCGGCATCATCTCGTCCTCGGCGGTGAGCGCACCGGCCGGCGCGCGCGCCATCCAGGCCGCGGGTCGCGAGGGCGAGGTCTTCTCCACCGGGTTCGCGCTGCCGAACGCGATCAAGAGCTATCTCGAGGATGGCTCGCAGGCCGCGTTCGCACTCTGGGACCCGCAGGAGCTCGGCTACGTCGCCGCACAGTTGGCCCATCAACTCGTCTGTGGCGAGACAGAAGTCGTCGAGGGCGAGACCTTCACCGCTGGCAAGGCTGGCGATTTCACCTACGGCGTCGACGGCGAGGTCGTCTACGGCCGACCGCTGGTCTTCACCCCCGAGAACATGGACGACTACGACTTCTAGCCGCTAGACGCAGAGACCCGAGGCGAGGCGACGATGAGACTGAGCATCTTCTTGGACCCCCAGGAGGGAATGACCTATGCCGCGATGCTGGCCGCCGCGCAAGCGACGGAACGCGGCGGCTTCTACGGGCTGTACCGCTCTGACCATCTCGCCCCGACCTCGGGGCTCTTCGACCGCAATGCCACCGAGGCGTGGACGACGTTGCGCGGGACTGGCCCGCGAGACATCGAGGATCAGGCTCGGGACGTTGATCACGCCACTGACTTTCCGGGAGCCTGCGTTGCTCTCCAAGATGGCCAGCACCGTCGCCGAGATGAGCGGTGGTCGCGTAGAGGTCTCCATCGGGACTGGCTGGAACACCGGCGAGCACGAGGCGCTGGGACTCGAGTTCGAGTCGTTGGGCGTCCGCTTCGAGCGACTCGAGGAATACGCCAAGGTCCTGATCGGCTTCTGGGGCGACGAGCGCTATCTCATTCGAGGGCACGTACTACAGCGCCTCGGATATCCTGCCGCGTCCGCTTCCCCGACCGCCGGCCTCGCATCATCATCGGCGGTCACGGCCGGCGCAAGACCCCGCTGCTCGCAGCGCGCTACGCCGACGAGTACAACATCGACTGGCCATCGCCTGAGCAGTGCAGCGAGCTCTTCGGGCGTCTCGATGGTGCCTGCGAGCAGGTGGGCCGCGAGCCAGGCTCCATCGAGCGTTCCGTCCTGCTCGGGGTCATCGTCGGGGAGACCGAGGCGGAGGTCCGCCGAGTGGTGCCTGCAGGCGTGAGCGAGCTCGGTGACAGCGACCCCGACGCATGGCTTGCTGAATGCTCCGGCCTGGAAGGCCGGGACACCTGACGAAATCATCGACTGGCTCCGTGCTACGAGGCCGTCGGCGTGGAGCACGCCATCCTGATGTACGCACCGTACGGCGACGTGAGCATCATCGACCTGCTGGCTCGGGAGGTGCTCCCGGCCTTCGGAGGAGGGATCGGAAGGGTGAGCAGTTCGCCGCGGTTCGCGCTGGGCTTCGACTTCGGGACCGAGTCAGGAAGGGCGGTCCTCTTCGATGTCGCGAATGGGCGCTTGGTGAGTAGCGCCATCCATCCTTATTCGAACGGCGTCATCGATGAGCGGTTGCCCGCAGTCGGGCCGAACGCTCGGACCCGACTGGGCGCTGCAGGACCCCGACGACTACCTCGCCGTACTCCGCGGTGCCGGTCGCCGTGGGTCCAGGACGCCGGGGTCGATGCCGTTGACATCATCGGAGTCGGCATCGACTTCACCGCCTGCACCATGCTGCCTACGACTGCCGATGGGACGCCGCTGCTGCACGCTCCCGCAATGGCGCGGCGAGCCGAATGCCTGGGTCAAGCTTTGGAAGCATCACGCCGCGCAGCCCTATGCCGATCAGATCAACAGGGCTGCGGAGACCGCACGTCCGGACTGCTGGCACGCCACGGCGGACGCTACTCGTCAGAGTGGTTCTGGTCCAAGGTGCTCCAGACCGTGAACGAGGCACCAGAGGTCCACGCGGCGGCCGAGCGCTACATCGAAGCCTGGACTGGATGGTCTGGCAACTCACCGGCGTGGAACGACGGCTGCCTGTGTGGCGGGCTACAAGGCGCTTGGGATCCGAAGAAGGTTTCCCCGACGAGTTCCTGGCGAGCCTCACCCGAGCCTCGAGGGCATCGTCGAACTCGCATGCAGCGGGACCTCGACCCCTCGGCGAGCGAGCCGGCGGGCTCACCGATGAGTGGGCAGCGACACTCGGCCTGTTGCCCGACACCTCGGTCGCCATCTCGACGCTCGACGCGCACACATCGGTGCCGGCGACGGGCGTCACCGAGCCAGGTCGCATGGTCATGATCATGGGTACCTCCATCTGCCACCTCGTCATCGGCGAGGAGCGCCACGAGGTCGAGGGCATGTGTGGCGTGATCCAGGGTGGCATCACTCCCGGCACATGGGGCTTCGAAGCTGGCCAATCCTGTGTCGGCGACCATTTCGCCTGGTTCGTCGAGTCTCAGCTCCGGCAGAGTACGTGGCCGAGGCTGCGGACCGTGGCGTCTCGGTCAATCGAGTGCTGGAGGAGCGTGCGGCGCGGGATCGCACCTGGCGAGAGCGGTCTACTGGCACTGGACTGGTGGAACGGCAACCGATCGGTGCTGGTCGATGCGGATCTGACCGGGCTGATGGTGGGCATGACGCTGCAGACCAAGCCAGAGGAGATGTACCGCGCCCTGATGGAGGCCACCGCATACGGCACGCGCGCCATCATCGAAGCATTCGAGCGACAGGGCGTGCCGGTCGCACAGTTGGTCGCATGCTGGTGGGCTGCCGGACGAGAGTCCATTGCTCATGCAGATCTTCTCCGATGTCACCGGCCGCGAGATCTGGGTCGCCCAGTCGCCGCAGACCCCGGCGTTGGGCGCAGCGATGCACGCTGCGGTCGCGGCCGGCAGTGAGCGAGGTGGGTATCGGGTCCATCGAGGAGGCAGCCGAACGCATGGGCCACCTGCGCGATGCCCCGTATCGCCCGGATGCCGAACGGGCCAGAGTCTACGACCGACTCTACTCCGAGTACAGGAGCCTCCACGACTATTTCGGTCGGGGTGGCAACGATGTGATGAAGCGCCTCAAGAGCCTCCGATTCGAGAGGTTGCAGGCTCGTGTCGAAGGAGGAAGAGATGCTTGACGCCGTAAGGCAGGAGGTCTGCCAACTCAACCAGGAGCTACCGCGCAATGGCCTTGCGCCGTGGACGGCCGGCAACCTGAGCGCTCGAGACCCTGAGAGCGGTCTCGTCGTCATCAAGCCGAGCGGTGTCCGATACGAGGCCATGTCTGCCGAGTCCATGGTCGTCCTCGACCTCGAGGGTGCTGTCGTCGAGGGGCCACTACAGCCATCTGTGGACGCGGCCTCGCACTTGTACGTCTATCGCCATCGACCCGAAGTGCACGGCGTCGTGCATACGCACTCGCCATATGCGACGGCATTCGCTGCGGTAGGCCAGCCGCTGCCCGTGTACCTGACGGCGATGGCTGATCAGTTCGGTGGGCCCGTGCCCGTGGGGCGCTACGTGGCGCCGATCGGTGGGGAAGCCATCGGCGCCGAGATCCTGGCCTCTATCGGCGACTCTCCAGCTGTCCTGATGCAGAATCACGGCGTCTTCACGATCGGAGCGACTGCCACGGCCGCCCTCCAGGCGGCAGTGATGCTCGAAGAGAACGCGAAGACGATCGCTATCGCGCTAACGATCGGAACTCCGTCGGAGATCCCAGCCGAACACGTCGACCGTCAAAGGGAGTTCTATCTGACTCAGTACGGGCAGAAGCGAGGAGGTCCCTCGAAGGTGCTCGATGGCCAGGGCTGTCCAGTGATTCGGCGAGGCGCCAGGTGTCGACCCGCCCCTTCCACCGAGTCCTAGACGGTCACAGTCGCTGTGGATGACGACCACTTTGAGCACCAGACGGTCGCAGAGGCACCGTGAGGCGCCTCCACGACGTACCCGACTGATTGGGTCGTCTCGACACAGCCAGACCAGCTGATCGGAGTCCCAGCCGTGGCCACACGGTGACTGACCCGGTGATTGACCATAGTGGTCGGACAGGCCCGAATCCGTGCTCAGGAAGCCCCCCGAACCCGTCGGCTGTCCTCCGATTGGTCGCGTAGCTTTGCAGCCGACCAACGGAGCCGCCTCCCATCGACCGGCGAACGAGGTCCCGGTTCGTGCTGCTGTCGGTTGGTATCTGGTCCGTGCTGATAGCGTGGTGTCCTAGCGACAGGAGACCCATCGATGTGCTCGGACCCCGACAGCCACCCTCCCATCGACCCTGCGGGTCACGGCTCGGCCAACGGTAACGAGATCGGCCTCATCGTCGGTGACGGCAACCGCTGCACCGCCTACCAGGCCG
>CAVVYR010000036.1:0-62694 GCA_963752475.1 uncultured Chloroflexia bacterium
ATGCCGGAGGTCCAGACGCCGTCGATGCTTTGACCGCTGTTGATGACGTCGTTGATCTGCTGGGCGCCGGTAGCCTGGTCCCAACCGGTGAAGGTCTCGGACACGATGTTGACGTCCGGATACTCCGCCAACGCCCGCTTGAAGCCGTTGTCTCGGTCGGTGTCAGCCTGTGCTCCAGCGATGCCGCGCATGTACACGACGTCGCCGGCACCACCGATCTGGTCGAACAGCCACTTGGCGCCCATGTAGCCGTATTCTTCCTGGTCATTTGCCATGAGATAGGCGCCGTCCTGCGTCACTCCCATGTCGACGGCGACCACCACGATGCCTTCATCGATGGCCTCGCCGAGAGCGTCGTTGACGGCATCGGGGCTCACGGGGTTGACGATGATGGCATCGACATCGGCCGCGATGAGGTTGCGCAGATCCTCGAGCTGTCCTGCGGCATCGGTGGTGCGATGGGCGACGATAAGCTCGCCGACCTCGCCCGAGGCCAGTGCCTGGGCTCGGATCGAGCAGATCATCTCCTCGCGCCACCCGTTGCCCTGAAGAGTGTTGGACACGCCCATCTTGTAGCCGTCGTCCTGTGCGACGACCGCGGCCGCGCCGAGGCTGGTGGCGGCCAGCGCAACGGTGGCGGCTCCTGCGAATAGCTTCGCGTACTTGTGATCCATGTGACTCCTTGTCCTCCTCACACGAAGGTCGTTTGATGGCCCCTCAGGCGCGACGCGCCGGTGGCCTGGCGTAACAAGTCCGAAATCAGCGTCCCGATCACACCTCCTTGCTATGGCTGACTGACAGGTTCGTCATCGGGCTCGCGGACGATGGTCCGCGCGACACGTCGCGCGTGTTCCCGGTAGGCACTCTCGAAGAGTGCTCGCGAGCGCTCAGCGCCCACGACGGACGCGCGCGTGATGACAGGTGGCGTCACGCCCTTCTCCACCAGGAGCTGAGCGATGCGCACCTTCAGGGAATTGACGATGGCCACGTAGGCCAGCGTAGAGCCGGGGCCGACCGGCGTGTCGAGGTCCGGCAGCGTGACCATGGCGTCGGCCTCCGGCGTGCACAGGTCGATGACGATGTCCGCTTCGTCGAGCAGGCGGCCGCCGACCGCGGGATCTGGCTCCCCCGCGAGGGACTGCTGCACACCGGTCACGGCTACGACCTTACAGCCCCGCTGCCGTGAGCCGCGGGCGACCTCCACGGGCACGGCGGTGAGGCCGTTGGCGCTGAAGACCACCATCACGTCGTTGCTGCGGAAGCTGAAGTTGTCGAGGATGACCTTGGCCAGGCCCGGCACCCGCTCGATGAACATGGCCTGACGCTGACCGTTGGTGCCGACGACATCGAAGTGGTTCGACATCGACAGCTCCACGATGGGGTGGAAGCCCGGGAAGCTGCCGTAGCGGGGAAACATCTCCTCCACCGGCATGCGGGAGTGACCCGTGCCGAACAGATGCACGAGACCGTCGGTGGCGATGGACTCGGCACACAGCTGGGCCGTTTGCTCCAGCACGTTCGCCTGACTCGAGACGATGCGCTCGAGCATCGACTCCGCCTCGTCGAACCAGGCGCGGATCCCGTTGAAGTCGGACATGAGGATGGTTCGTTAGCCTCGCTAGCGGATGAATGGGCGGAGCTGATCACGGGCCACGAGGAACCCGCGCTTGATCTTCTCGTCGGTGCCTTCGAACACCTTGTCCTCGTGCTCGATGATGATGGGGCCGTCGTAGCCGCTGCGGTAGAGCTCCTGGAAGATCTCGCGCCAGGGGGCGTCTCCGAGGCCGGGGATGCGCGGGATCTGCCAGCCGATGCCACCGCTGAGCGTGCCTCGCTCGTACAGGCCATCGCGGTCGATCATCACGTCCTTGGCCTGGAAGTGGAGGATGTGGTCGGCGAACTCACGGATGAAGCGACCCTGGTCGATCATCAACCAGACGAGGTGGCTGGGATCGTAGTTGAGGCCCACCGTTCCGCCCCACTCCTCGAGGATGCGGCGCCAGATGTAGGGGCTGTAGGCGATGTTGTGCCCGCCCGGCCACTCGTCGTACGAGAAGATCATGGGGCAGTTCTCGAAGGTCAGCTTGACCCCGTTGTCCTGCGCGAACTTCACGATGTCCGGCCAGACCTTGAGGGCTTCGTCCCAGTTCTCATCGACGTTCTTGCTGGCGTCGCCCCCGCAGAAGGTATTGGTCACCGGCAGGCCCATCTTGCCCGTGGCCACGATGACTGACTTGAGGTGATCGATGGCCGCCTGGCGCACCTCGAGGTCGGGGTGCAGCGGGTTGGGGTAGAAGCCCAGGCCACTGATGTCGAGGCCCTTCTCGGCGATCTCTGCCTTGATCTCGCCGGCCTGCGCGTCGGTCAGGTTGGCGACATCGATGTGGGCCGTGCCGGCGTACTTGCGCTTGACGCCGCCGCTCATGGGCCAGCAGGCGATCTCCAGCACCTCGAACTCCGCATCGGCGGCCCACTCAGCCACCTCCATCAGCGGGGTCTCCGGGAACGGTGCTGTCAGGAACCCGAGCTTCATGTTCTCCTCCTCAATGACAGTACGGGCGCAGCACGTCGCGCGCGATGGTGAAACCGCGCTTCAGCAGCTCGTCGGTGCCCTCGAAGCCGCGATCCTCGTGTTCGATGATGCAGGGTCCGTCGTAGCCGGCGCGGTAGAGGCTGCGGAAGACCACGCCCCAGTCGACCGAGCCCAGACCCGGCAGGCGCCGAACCTGCCAGCCCATGCCGTTGGACATGGCCCCGCCGGCTTCGTAGAACGCATCCTGGTCGATGTGCAGATCCTGGGCCTGGAAGTAGTAGATGTGCTCGCCGAACTCGCCGATCCAGCGCTCCGCGTCGAGTCCCTGCCATATCAGGTGGCTGGGGTCGAAGTTCATGCCCACGGTGCCGCCCCAGGTCTCGATGATGCGGCGCCATTGTCGGGGCGACCAGGCGAGGTTGTGCCCGGCCGGCCACTCGTCGTAGGTGAAGAGCATGGGACAGTGTTCGATGCCGATGCGCACGCCATTGTCCTGAGCGAGCTTCACGATATCCGGCCAGACCCTCTGGGCCTCTTCCCAGTTCTCATCAGGGTTCTTGTGCTGGTCGGCCCCGATGAACGTGTTCACGATCGGTACGCCCAACTTGCGTGCCGCCTCGATCACCGACCTCAGGTGTCCGATGACCTGCTCGCGGTGCTCGGGGTCGGGATCGAGGGGGTTGGGGTAGTAGCCCAAGCCACTGATGGACAGATCCATCCCCGCCAGCTGGTCGACGATCTCGCGTGCGGCCTCGTCGGACAGGTTCACGACATCGATGTGCGACGTGCCCGCGTATCGACGTGCGGCATAGTCGGCCTGCGGCCAGCATGCGACTTCAAGCGTCTCGAAGCCCGCTGACGCCGCCCACTTGGCCACGTCCACCAAGGGCGTGTCCTCGAACGGCGCCGTCAGGAAGCCGAGCTTCACGTTCCCCTCCTTTGGTTATCTGTGCTAACGATAGCGGCTAGTCCTTGACCTCGACCCAGTGCTCCTCGGCCGCGCTCCTGGTCACGGCGTCACCGACCGTCATCTCGTGATGACCGGCTTCGAACGTGGCATAGAGCGGATCCGCGGGGGCGGCCCCGGCAAGCACGGCGCGATAGATCTCACGGAAGTGCGAGCACATGCTGTCGGCGAAGCCCTCGACGTGACCACCGGGGAGGGCGGTGGCCGCGATGCCGGTCTCGTTCATGAGTTCCGCGCCGCGCTGCAGGATCTCGTTGGGGCGGCCGCGATGTCCGATCCAGAGGTGGTCCGGCGTCTCGCTGTCCCAGGAGGCGGCGGCACTGGCACCGTCGATCTCCCACTGCACCGAGTTCTTGCGTCCGGCGCTGATCTGGCTGATGGCGACCGAGCCGCGAGCGCCGTTGGCGTAGCGCAGCAAGATCACAGCCGCGTCATCGGTGGTCATCTCGACCGGTTCGGTGTTGGTTGCGCGCTCCTGACTGAAGGTCTCAACCTCGCCGATGGGCTTCTGGCGCACCTTCACGAAGGTCGAGAGGTCGGCCATGACCGACTGGACCTTGAGGCCGGTGATGAAGTTGGTCAGGTCGATCCAGTGGCTGCCGATATCGCCGACCGCGCGGAGCGTGCCGCCCTTGTCGGGCTCCAGGCGCCAGTTCCAGTCGGTGTCGAGCAGGAGCCAGTCCTGGAAGTAGTGGCCGGTGATGAAGCGGACGTCGCCCAGCTCGCCGTCGGCGACCATGCGCCGAGCGTGCTGGTTGAGCGGGTAGAAGCGGATGTTGAAGTTGACCGCGGTGATGCGGTCCGACTTCGCTGCCAGCCCGACGAGCTCGCGCGACTCGTCAGAGGTGACGGCCAGCGGCTTCTCGCAGATGACGTGTTTGCCTGCGGCCAGGATGGCCCTGACCTGCGGGTAGTGGAACTGATTGGGGGAGGTGACATGGATGATGTCGACGTCCGGGTCGGCCAGGGCGGCATCGAGGTCCGGGTAGCCGTTCGCCAGGCCCAGGCGGGCGGCCGCTGCCTCTGCCAGCTCCGGCGTCGCGTCGATGACGCCGCGGACGTCGACGCCCAGCCGACGCAGGGCTTCGATGTGCACGGTCCCGATGAACCCGCTGCCGATGACGGCCGCACCGATGTCGCTGAAGCGCTCCACTGATCCTCCTCCTCAGGAAACCACGAGGTCATCTAGACGGCTAGATGACCCCGCCACAATGTATCGACGCACTCGCGTCGCGTCAAACGTATTCATGCCGCTTCCAGTAGGACCGCCGGACGGCCCGAATCGATCCAGCGCGCCAGCTGGGGCGCACTGAAGAGCTCGTCGAGCACCATCGAGGCACCGCCGATGACGCCGGCGCGGTTGCCCAGGCGTGACAGCTGTACGAGCAGCTCACGGGTGGCGAGGGCCGTGCTGCGGGCGTAGATGACCTGACGGATCTTGGCCAGATAGGCGTCGCCGGCATGGGCCACGCCCCCGCCGATGACGATCAGCGACGGGTTGCAGAAGTTGGCCAGGCCGGCCAGCGTCTGGCCCACGAGTCGGGCGCTGTGGTCGAGCAGCCGGACCGAGGCCGGGTCGCCGACGCGGGCAGCCCGGATGACCTCGCGTGCAGTGATCCGCCCATGCTTGGCGAGGATGGTCGCCAGTCGTTCGCTCTCTGCGCTCTCGGCGAGGCGCGTGCCTTCGCGTGCGAGTGCCGCACCTCCGGCATGCGATTCGAGGCAGTCGACCTTCCCGCAGCGGCAGATCTGCTGTTCATCGGCGGCCACCTGGACATGTCCGATGTCGCCGGCACTGCCCTGGGCGCCACGATGGATGCGGCCGTTGCTCACGAGACCGCAGCCGATACCCGTGCCGACCTTCACGAACAGGTAGTCGTCGTGGCCCTGCGCCAGGCCTGCCCGCCACTCACCCAGGGCCATGATGTTGACGTCGTTGTCGACCCACACGGGCACCTCGTAGCGGTCTGCGAAGTGCTCCCGAACGGGGTAGCCCTCCCAGCCGGGCATGATCGGCGGGCTGATGGGGAGACCGGTGCGGAACTCGACCGGGCCGGGAACACCGATGCCCATGCCCCAGAGTTCTCCCGGGGCCTCGTGCTCCTCGACCAGTCGCCCGAAGAGGGCATCGACCTGCGCCAACACGACTTCGGGCCCCTCGGACACGTCGGCGCGCTCCCCGGTGTGGGCGAGCACCTTGCCGGTGGCGTCCGCGATGGCGACATCGATGCTGGTGGCACCAACGTCGGCCACGAGGACATGCCCGGCGTCAGCACGGAACTGGAGCTGCCTGGGTGGCCGGCCGCCGGTGCTGGGCGCGACGGTCTCGATGAGGAACCCACGCGCGAGCAGTTCGTTCACACGTTGCGTCACGACCGCACGCGAGAGCCCGGTGCGCTCGATCAGTTCAGAGCGGGAGTGGGCACGTCCACCGCGCACGAGCTCGAGGACGGCCACGAAGGCGTCCATCGATTCCCCGGGCACGGGAGGTCGTTCAGGCACCTGTTCAGCATACTTTTGCGTGTCAAGTGCAAAAGTCCGTCGCCAGCTTGACCCTTCCGCCCAGCTGGATGCCGAGGGAATGGTATGCGAATGGTAGTGTCATGGTATGAAGACGACGATCGACAAGGCTGGACGATTGGTCATCCCTCGCGGCCTACGGGCGCAGGTCGGCCTGGTGCAGGGCGGTGAGGTCGAGGTCGGGGTGCACGGTGCCGCCATCCTCATCGAACCCGTGGCGGGAGACGATCTGCTGAAGGACGGCTCGTTCGTGGTGATCCCCAGGACCGGTACCGCAGTCACCGACGAGGACGTCCGGGACCTGCGCCTCGCCGACCAGCGCTGATGTCCAGTGGCGAGGTCCTGGTCGACACCAGCGTGGCCGTGCCCATCGTCCTCGCTGACCACGAGGCGCACGACGAGACCATCGATATCGTTCGTGATCAGCGGCTCGGCCTGTCCGGCCACGCCTGGTTCGAGACGTACTCGGTGCTGACGCGGCTGCCACCCGGTGTCCGGCGATCGCCGGAGGTGGTGCAGGCACTACTGCGGTCGAACTTCCCGGCCGATCGCTTCCTGGATGCTGCTGCCTGCTCCGCGCTGCCGGCCGAGCTGTCACGACTTGGCATCGCCGGTGGTGCGGTCTATGACGCGCTGGTCGGCGCCGCGGCACGGGCGCACGGGCTGCCGCTCCTGTCGCGTGACCGCCGTGCGCGCGCGACCTACGAGAAGCTGGGGGTGGACGTCCGCTTCCTCGGCTAACCCCGGGAGGCGTGGTCTGACGCCCGCTTCCTGGGTCAGCCGAGCTCGAAGGTGGTGATGCCGTAGATGCGAGACTCGGCCACCTCCGGGCGCGAGCCCAGGTACATGCGCGCCGTGCTGAAGACCTCGCGCAACTCGTGTCGCCGCGCCAGGCCCATGGCGAAGGCGTTGATCTCTGGTACGTCGAGATAGACCGGCTCACCCGGCAGGTATGCGGCAAGCGCGGTGTACAGCGACTCCGCGATGTCGGTGTCGTCGGCGAAGAGCGGACCGATCTTGCCGCCCGTCGCGCAGCGGCGGATGACACCGTAGCCCTGCACCGTCTCGCCATCGATGGCCGCGAGCGCGAGGCTCTCCGGCTGTTCGAGCCACGGTCGCAGGAAGCCCTCGCGCCAGGTCGGGAAGCAGCGCCGGTCGTACTCGGCGATCCGCTCGAACGGCACCTCGGAAGCGGGCACGAGGCCCGGCGCGCGCACCACATCGACGCCCGTGCCCTCGTAGCGGATGGAGCGATGGGCGAACTCGAAGCCGCCCTGCGCGTACCAGTCCCGCATCTCGAAGACGCCATCCATGCCGATAGCCGCCCCACCGCGCAAGCGCGACTGCAGCAGCCGGACGCGCGCGTGCCAGAGCTGGCTGCCCAGGCCGCGCCCGCGGAACTCGGGCCGCACGATGAACAGGCCCATGAAGCCGAACTCGCGGTGGTAGCTGGCGATGGTGCCGCCACCGATGAGCTCGTCGTCCAGCTCGGCCGCGATGAAGGCCTCGGGGTCGGTCTCCCAGAAGATGCGGGCGTCGTGGTGGCCGGGATTCCAGCCCTCGTCGGCAGCCCAGCCCACCAGGCGGGCGGCCTCGTCCTCGGTCATCAGTCGCAGCGTCAGCGGTTGGGCCATGTCTCTCCCCGTGCTCGCAGGGCCCAAGGATGCCGCACCCGCACCTGCCGTCACAGCCCCGATATGCGCGCTCGCCTATGCTCGACCCGGCTCGACTTCCGAGCCCTGAAACCGAAGGATCCAAGGAGCCTCCATGCCCCACCGTCGTCTGCTGGCCGCCGCGGCCGCACTCTCGATGGTCGCTGCCGGCGCGCTGCCGGTCGCGGCCCAGGATGAGGACCGCCCGCTCGGGCCGCCCGACGCCACGCCCAACCCGGTCCCGCTCGATACCCCCGCCGGCGACGGCACCGCGGTGCGTCTGACGACGGAGCTCGGCGACGTCGTCATCGGACTCTTCAACGAGTCGGCGCCGGTGGCGGCAGAGAACTTCTACAACCTCGCGGTCGACGGCTTCTACGATGGCGTCGGCTTCCATCGCATCGCATCCCTGCCTGGGTGGATCGTGCAGGGCGGAGATCCCGAGGGCACCGGCGCCGGCGGTCCCGGCTACACCATCCCCGACGAGGAGGTAGTGGGCCAGTACGGCCGCGGCATCGTGGCCATGGCACGGACAGCACAGCCGGACTCACAGGGCAGTCAGTTCTTCTTCGTCGTGGACGATGAGGCCGAGGGTGCGCTCGAGGCCTACCGCACGTACGTCATCTTCGGCCGCGTGGTCGAGGGCATGGACGTGGTCGACGCGATCGTCGAGGCCCGTGGGGACAGCGACATCGTCGCCGACCCGGTGCGCATCCTCTCGACCTCGATCGAGGAGGTCGAGCTGCCGCCCGAGCCCACGCCCGCCCCACCGACCCCGGCCGAGCTGGCCGCAGACGAGCTGGGTGCGATCATGCCCACAGAGGCCGCGGGCTACGCGCTGCAGACGAACGTCTTCAGCTTCGACGAGGTCGGAGCGCAGTTCGACCCCGAGGTCGTGGCCGCCCTGCAGGCCAGCGCCGATGAGGCCGGTGGCGAACTGGAGCTCATGGCCATCGCCCAGGCCAGCGGCCAGGACGCGAATGGCTACGTGAGCATCGCGGCAGCCACGGTCCCGGGCGTGGATGCCGAGTCGATCCTCGACCCGGTCGCGCAGCTTCTGGTGCCCAACGGCGACCTTGAGAACACCAGCGAGTCCACGTTCGGCGAGCGGACGACCACGGTCATCGACCTCGGTGGCGGCCAGGTGGTCCACGTCTTCGCCAGCGGTGACGTGGTCTGGTTCGTGACCACCAGCGTCGACGACGTGGAGTCGATCGTCTCCGCGCTGCCGTAGTCACCCACAGCGAACACAGAGCGGTCGCGCCGTCCTCTGGGGGTAGCGCGACCGTTCTGGGTGCGGCGGGGTCGGCGCGGCGCTACACCACGCGGTCGGTGAAGTCGCCGCTCTCGGGGTCCTTGAGGATGAGCTTGGAGCGGCCGTCAGGCAGCAGTTCGCGCTTGATCACGACCTGGCCCTCGTAGATCTCGGGCTCCTTGCCGATGGGCTCGGTGGTGCCGCCACGCCAGTCGAGCTCGACCGGCTCCCAGCGTCGGCTCGCTGCCGACTTGTAGCACGCGTCCATGATCGCGTTCACGACGTAGCCGTCGTAGAGCGTCTCCATCGGCTCGCGCCCTTCGTCCATGGCATCGAACATGTCGGTGAACATGTCCGTGTAGCCCAGTTCGGAGACCTCGTCACCGACGGGGAAGAGCCAGCCGGCATCGGTCTCGGCCTTCTCGGCCACGTAGCCCTGGTCACCCTCGCCGGCGGTGAACATCTCGAAGCCGGTGCGCAGGAAGTTGTTGATCCAGACGGTGCCACCGGTGCCGGCGACCTCCGTGCGCAGGTCCATACCACCGCGGAAGGTCCAGCTGACCTCGAACTGGCCGATGGCGCCCGACTCGTACTTCACGAGCGCGACGGCATTGTCCTCGGCGTCGATGGGGTGCACCAGCGTGTCCGTCTGGCACATGACCTCGACGGGGCGGTTGCCCTTGCCCACGAAGACGCGGGCGATCTCGATGCAGTGGCAGCCGAGGTCGATGATGGCGCCGCCGCCGGTGAGCCGGTGGTCCCAGAACCAGGCCGAGTGCGGGCCGGGGTGGGCCTCACGCGCTCGGACCCAGGTGATGTCGCCCAGGGCGCCGTCCTCCGCCGAGCGCATGGCCTTTAGCGACTTGGGCGAGTAGACCAGGTCCTCGAGGTACCCGTGGAAGACGCCGGCCTTCTCGACCGCGTCGAGCATGCGCCGGGCTTCGTCAGCGTTGCGCCCCAGCGGCTTGGTCACGAGCACGGCCTTGCCCGCCTCGGCCACCGCCGCGACCGCTTCCTCGTGCAGGAAGTTGGGCAGGGCGACGATGACGGTGTCGGTGTCGGGGTGCTCGATCGCGGCCGCCATGTCGGTGGTCGACTCAGGGATGCCGTGGCGGGCCTTGAAGGCCTGGCCGCGCTCGTCTGAGCGGGAGTAGACGACCTGGACGCGGTCGCGGTTGCGCTGACCGTGCAGGGTCGACGTGTAGAAATCACCGATGAGCCCGGTTCCGAGCATCGAGACGTTGTGCTGCTTCACAGCGTTACCTCCACCTGAAGTTCGTGGCTCGATCGTACGCCTCGGAAGGACACGTCGGCCGATCACCGATGTCCTGGTTGTATCGGACAGCCGGCCCCAAGTGCCTCAGCCGCGAAGCGATGCCACGAAGCTTGAGGGCGAATGGATGGGCAGATCCTCACCCAGCTCGAGCAGGTCGGCATCGCCGGTGATGAGGATCGCATCCGCTGTGGCTGCCAGCGCCAGCAGGTAGTCGTCGTCGGGGTCGCGCGAACGGACGCCCAACGGGTGGTCGCGGGGATCACCGACCGCGATGGCCGAGGCCCGCAGCCAGGCGAGGACTGCCGCGGCTTCGTCTTCCGGTATCCGCTTCCGAAGCTTCGGGTAGGCCAGGGCCCGTTCAAGCTCGCTCAGCAGGGCAGGGGAGACCACCAGCTCGAACGCCCCGTCGCTCCAGGCTCTCAACATCGCCGCAGGAGCGCCCCTGGGCGAGAGCAGAGCCGAGATGATGACGTTGGGGTCGAGGACGGCCCGCACCGCCTAGCGCCGTCGAGCCGCGCGCTGTGCCTCGAGCGCGAGGTCCATGGCCTGGGCCGGCGCCATCTCGGCGTCGGCCCACAGCCGCTCGAGCAGCGCCAATCCTAGGTCGCGGCGGAGGGCCTCCTCGATGACCTCGCTGTCGCCCTTGCCCGTGCGTGCGGCCTTGATCTTGACCGCTCGCAGGACCTCATCGTCGACCGTCAGTGTCGTTCGGACCTTCGTCATGCGCACACTATAGCATCATGATGCAGAGATGCAGGCAGCAGGGTGCCGCGAATCTGCGAGACGAGCAGTTCTAGCTCGGCTTGTCGGCAGACTCGGGTGGGTGGACCGTGTGGACCGTCCCGGCCGTGGGACGGAAGGTCGACTCGTGGCCATCGTCCCAGGCCACGCGGAAGCTGGTGCCGTAGTCGTGTTCGACGACCTCGAGGATGGTGCCCATACGCGGTGGCTCGTCCACCTTCTGGGAGTCCACCATGATGCGGTCGCCGACGGTAACGCTGGTCATCGAAGCCTCCTCATCACTGCGCGCGGATGCCGTCCTACGACGATACGACCGGTGACCAAGTGGCGAACAGAGCCATCGGTCACGGCTGGCTGATTCCCACGAGCGCCCGGCGCTGGCATGCTTGCGCCATGCGTCCGCTCCTCCTCCCGCTTGCGTTGGCCCTGGCCCTGGTGCTCGCGCTGCTGCCGACCGCGGCGCTGACGCAGTCGGCCGGCGAGCCGCTTGTCTCGCTGGAGGTCGGCGGCAGTCCGCTCATCGTCGGCGAAGGTGACAGGCTGGCGGCCCGCGTGACGCTGGCGGAGCCGGCCGAACTGCGTCTGCGTGCGGTGGACCACGACGGCCGCCTGGTGCGCGAGCTGTTCGAGGGCGGGCGCGACGCCGGTGTGCTCAACGAGGGCTGGTTCGGGCGCGGCACCGGTGGTGACTTCGTGGCGCGTGGCCCGTATCGCATCATCGCCACTGCCACCGCCGCGTCGGATGGCCGAGTCGAACGTGCGGAAGCCTGGGTCACCGTCGCCGACCGCGCCATCTACCCGGTCGCACCGGAGCTCATCACCGTCCTCGTCGATCCAGGCCACGGGGGTGACTACGATGGCGCCGTGGGTCCCGACGGCACGCGGGAGGCCGATCTCAACCTCGACATCGGACGACGGCTGGCACGAATGCTGGAGGGCGCCGGGGTCAACGTCGTCACCACGCGAACGACCGACGCCAACGTCAACACGCCGCCGGAGGAGCGGACTGACGACGGCATCATCGACTACGACGACGAGCTGGCGGCGCGGCCGGACATGGCCAACCTCGCGCGAGCCGACCTCTTCCTCTCGATCCACAACAACACCGCCGTGAACACCTCGGTCGGCGGGCCCTCGACGTTCTACTTCGATGAGCGTCCCTTCGGCGCTCGCAACGCACGCCTCGCCCGCATCGTGCAGGAGGAGATGGTGGCGGCCCTGACCGAGGCCGTCGGCGGGGGGTGGGAGCCGTACGACCACGGCGCCCTCATCTATCCCTACTACGTGCTGCGCGGCTACGATCCACCCCGCCTGCGGCGCCCCACGCAGATGCCCGGCGTGCTCAGCGAGGGCCTGTTCCTCTCCAACCCGTGGGAACTGGCCTTGCTCCGACGTCCCGACGTGCGCGCTGCCATTGCCGCTGCCTACTTCGACGCCATCGGCAAGTACCTCGCCCGGCGTGGCGCCCACGTCGGCTATGAGCTCGTCGACGGCCCGACCGAACCGGTCCCGGCGGGCGAGCCTGTGACCTACCAGGTCGAGCTGCAGAACAAGTCGAACGAGGCCATCCGCGGCTGGAACATAAAGGTCCTCGCGGTCGAGGCGCCCGATCGCTACGTCAGCCGCATCCGCGACGCGGTGACCGTGGGCGAGGTGGAGATCCCGCGGCTCGGACCCGGCGAACGTGAGGTCCTCGACGTGGAGATCAGCGCACCCGACGGAGGCGAGTGGACCCTGCTCTTCGATGCACGCGATAGTCGCGGCACCCGCGCCGCGGAGATGGGTGTCCCGCCCCTGCAGGCACGCCTCGACGTGGTCGCTCCCGAGTCCTCTGCCAGCCCCAGCGCGTCTCCCGAGGCCTGAGGCCCGAGGCTGCCTAAAGGCGTGCTCGCCGGACCCGAATGAAGGCGCCGGCGCGCGGATCTAGAGGGTTCTCCTGATGTGCCGGCCGACCCTTTAGACGCATCGTCCTGCTCAGACGCGACACCCCCGGTCGCGAAGCAGCACGACAGGACGGACCGATGAACGACTTCCACATGATGAACCTGGCCAACGATCGTATCGCCGAGCGTCGTGCCGACGCGGACCGCTCCCGCCTGGTGCACTTGGGTCATGCCGAGAACACGACGAGGCGCCGGGAGCCCCGAACGCGTCGCCTAGGCGGCCTTGTCCCGACCCTCGGCTCGCTCCTCCACCGCGTCGCGGCTCTCTAGCCACGGCCAACTCGACGGGATCGACCCCGCGATCGGACTGAAAGCCCCCGTATGATCGAGCTCATGGCACGCAGGATGACCAGCTCCGAGTTGGTCGGCCGCAGCGAAGCGGTGAAGATGCTTGGTTCCTTGGTCCGAGACGCGATCGAGGGACGGCCCCGGCACGCCATCGTCGGTGGCGAAGCCGGCGTAGGCAAGACCCGGTTGCTGGCCGAGGCCCGAACGCGGGCGGAGGCTGACGGCGTGCGGGTCCTTCGCGGCGGCTGTGTCTCGATGGGCGCCGAGGGCCTGCCCTTCGCGCCGTATACCGAGATCATCCGTTCGCTGGTGGCCCGGGACGGGGCGCCCGCGGTCGTCGCCGCGGCCGGCCGCGGCGCACCCGACCTTGCTCGCCTGGTGCCGGCGCTCGACACGGGCGAGGCGCCACCCGACCAGGAGCTGTGGGCGCAGACCCGACTCTACGAAGCCCTGCTCGACCTCTTCGGTCGGCTGGCCGAACGGCAGCCGTTGGTGCTCCAGCTGGAGGATCTGCACTGGGCCGATGCCGGCTCCTTGGCCGCGACCTCCTTCCTGCTCCGGGCCATCGACACCGAGCCCATCACCATCGCGGCCAGCTACCGCGCCGACGAAGTCACGCGCAAGCACCCCATCCGGCCCTGGCTGGCGGAGGTCGTGCGGTCGGCCAGCGTCGAGCGCATCGAGCTCGAGCCACTTGCGCTGGACGACGTGTCATCGCTCATCGCCGACATCCAGGGGAGCGGGCTATCGGACCGTGAGGTTGCCCAGATCCACGAGCGCTCCGATGGCAACCCCTTCTTCGTCGAGGAGCTGCTTTGCTGTCGTGCTGACTACGGTGAGTCGCTGCCGGCTTCGCTGCGGGACGTGCTGCTATCTCGCGTCGATGCCCTCGACGACGGCCCACGACGGCTGCTCGGCGTGGCTGCCGTCGGTGGTCGCGAGGTCGAGCACGAGGTCCTCATGGCCGTGGCCGACCGCGACGAGGCCGCTGCTGACGTACGTACGCTCGTCGATGCCGGTCTGTTGCTTCCCACCCGCGCCCTCGACGGCGACGACGCCTACAGCTTCCGGCACGCGCTGGTCCAGGAGGCCGTGTACGAGTCCATGCTTCCGACCGAGCGCCGCCGGCTCCACCAGCGATGGGGCGAGTACCTCGGCGACCACTCGCTCGGTTCGGTAGGGGACCTGGTCCAGCTGGCATTCCACTGGCGCGAGGCTAGGGATCCGCGCGCGCTTGCCGCCAGCATCGCCGCTGGAGATGGCGCCATGGCGTCCTACTCCTACGAGATCGCAGCCCGGGAGTTCGGGGAAGCCCTGCTGCTGTGGCAGGAGGATGTGCGCGGGGACCTCGACCTGGACCACATAGAGCTCCTCGAACGCCACGCTCGCTCGTCCTATCTGGCCTCTGACTTCCGAACCTCTGGGGCATCGTGCCAGGAGGCGCTGGACGAGCTGGGCGACACCGATCCCGCACGTCGCACCACGCTGCTCGTGTTGCTTGGGCGGAGCCAGTGGGTCAACGGTGACTGGGGTTCCGCGACCGACACCTATGAGCTCGCGCTCGAGACCGCACCGAGCGAGCCGCCGATCGTGCGGGTGCGGGCGCTGGCGGGGCTCGGTCAGGCCTACATGCTGAACGCCCGCCACCGTGACGCACGGCCGCTGCTCGAAGCTGCCATCGAGGGTGCCCACGGCATCGGCGCCCGCGACGTCGAAGGGCATGCGCTCAACTCGCTGTCGGCCGTGCTTGCCAGCCTCGGCGAGACCGAGGAGGGCGCAGCCTCGATCAGAGCCGCTCGGGATATCGCGCTCGAGCTGAGCATCCCCGATGACATCGGTCGGGCCTATGTCAACCAGGTCGATATCGAGGGCTGGTCGGGGTATCCGGAACGCGCGCTGGAGACTGCGCTCGAGGGCATGCGCGTCGCGGCCGTGTGGGGCGTGGCCTCCAGCTACGGTGCCTACATCGGGTACGGCGGGGTGTCGGCCGCGTTCGAGCTCGGGCGCTGGGACCAGGCCGCGGAGCTGGTAGAGAAGGCTGATCGCACGCTCGGGGCCGAGGTCGGAACCTTTCTCTATCGCGCGATCTACGTCGCCGAACTCTTCGCCTGTCGTGGCGATGAGCGCTTCGAGGCGGTCTGGGAGCGTGCCTCGCGCATGATCATGGACACGCCACCGTCCGATCACATGGGGCTCCTGTTCGTGGGCGGCATCCAGCACGCCCTGCTCGGAGGTGACCTTGCTCGCGCCGTCGAGCACACGCAGCAGGCCGTCGCCGTCCTCTCCTCGGTCGATGCCGGCGTGCGTCTGCTGGAGCTTGTGCGCGTAGGGTCCTGGGCCTTGGGCGAGGAGGGCGCGACCGCTCGTCTCGCCGGGGACGAGGCCAAGCTGGCGCGCGCCCGCGCGACCCTGGCGGAGATGCAGGCGGTGGCGGACGAGCGTCGTACAGCGTTGAACCCCAGCGGACGTCTGGCCGAGGTCGCAGGCCTTGACATGGATGAGATCGAGGCCTGGCGCCAGCGTCTCGAGGGGAGCGATACCGCCGCACGGTGGCACGATCTGGCGGAGGCCTGGGCCGAGCTGGACCGCCCGTACCGGGTGACGCTGGCCCGTTGGCACGAGGCGGAGGCGGCCGAGGCCGCGGGCGACCGGGATGGCGCCGTGGCGGCGCTTCGGCTGGCCTATGACAGCGCTGTCGAGCTGGGCGCGCGGCCGCTGATGCACCGGCTCGAGACCATGGCCCGACGGCTGCGCTCGCGACTTGGGGGCAGCACCGCTCGGTCCGGCGGAAGCCCTGAGCGGGCCTACGGCCTGACGAAGCGCGAGCAGGAGGTGCTGGCGGAGGTCGCCGCCGGGCGTACCAACCGCGAGATCGCCGAGAGCCTCTTCATCAGCGAATCGACCGCCGGGGTCCACGTCAGCAACATCCTCGGCAAGCTGGGCGTCTCCACCCGCACCGAAGCGGCGCGTGTCGCTCTCGACCAAGGGCTCGTCGATACGGGTGGCTGAGAGCGCCCCCGCTGGCGCAGGGGCGCAGGGGATCGGGACCGGAGGCCAGGTCAGTCGGGCAGCTGCTCGGCGTCGGGCATGGGCGGCAGTCCGCCCTCCCAGATGAGGCCCTCTGGCTGGCCCACGCCATAGGCATCGGTGGAGTTGGTCGTCACATACGTCAGGCCCTCGTATCCCCCGCTGCCCTCCATGACGGCGATGCGGAACTCGTCGCCATCGGGGTATCTGAGGACGGTGGCTGGGCCTTGCCATACCCCGCCGTCGTTGACCAGTCGAGCCAGGCCCGTACCTCGGGTGAGCGCGCCCGCCTCGTCGTAGGTGTAGACGACGTCCAGGTCACCCGTAATGCGCGGGTCGGTGCTCTCGACGATCACGCTGAAGCCCACCGTGCGGCGAGTGCCCCATGGCAACACCTCGGTGTCGCTGTCCACCGAGAAATACCTGGCACCCTGCTCGGTCCCGGTCAGGTACGTCGGCGTAGGCAGCATCTCGTCTGCCTCCGACTGGGCCATCATGATGCCCGGTGTCAGTGTCAGGGCCAGGGTCAACAGGCCTCCGCCGGCCATCTTCGCGGTACGCATCTCGTACCCCCTTTGCTGTTCAGGATGGAGTGGGTGCTGCCGCGTCCTCGGGCCCGAGGGCTCACGGCAGCAGTGACGGGTCGGGCATCGCGGGTGGCTCATCCGGCCAGATGGCTCCCTCGAGTGTCCGGTCCGTTCCAGATGGTTGGTCGTAGATGGCGTAGTGGTAGGTGAAGCCGGCATAGGCGCCGGACCCGGCGAGGGCGGCGGTCTCGACGAGCTCGCCGCCGGGATAGCCGACCAGGTCGACCGGTCCATCCCAGGTTCCCCATGCGTTCTGCAGGTGCATCACGCCACGTGCGATGGACATGCCCGACTCGGTGTCCAGCAGGATCTCGAACTCCTGACGGGCCACCCCGTCGATCCTTGGGTCCTCGACCGCGAACTCGAGCGTGCGGGTCAGTCGCCCGGGGGTCGTGCTCTCGTCATTCATGCTGGCGACACCTGCGATGGTGCGTGTCTCGCTCGGAGTCATCCCTGGTGCCGGGCCCACCTGATGCATCGATGGGAGTGACAGGATCAGGCCCACGAGCAACAGGCCCGCCATGACCGCGGCCACGGGGACGACGCGGGCCAACCCGCTCGTCGAACGCCACTGCGCCATGAGCTGCGACGGGATGCTGAACCAGCGCTGGACGCCTCGCCGCTGCCGGCGCCCGGCCGTCTGCTCGAGCGCGCGGTCCACGACCTCGGCCGGGGCCATGTTGGGCCCGTCGGAGAGCCATTCGGCCAGGCGGCGTTCGAAGTCCTGCTCGGGCGTCATGCCGGTCCCTCCCAGGCTTCGGTCGTGCGGGCCTCGGACTCGAGGGCAGCTCGCAGGCTGCGCACCGCGTAGTGCAGGCGCGAACCCACCGTGCCCGGCGAGATGTCCAGCGCGTCGGCGATCTCGCCCAGCGTGAGGCCCAGGTAGTAGTGCAGCACGAGCACAGCACGGTGCTCGGGCGAAAGGTGACGGAAGCCGCGTTCCATCTCGTCCTGGTCGGCGACCTCGGCCACGAAGGCGGTGGTATCAGGCTCGGGTCGTTTGGGCATGGGCAGCGCGAAGTGCCGCTCACGCTTGGCCAGCCGGTAGCAGCAACGGCACGTTACGCGTGCTGCCCACGCGTCGAAGCGGTCCGGATCGCGTAGCCCAGGCAGGTCATCCCACACCTTCACCAGGGCCTCCTGCAGGGCATCGTTGGCGAGGTCGGCGTCGCGCAGGATGCGGTAGGCGATCGCGTACAGTCGGCCGGCGCTGGCGCGGACCACAGCCTCGAAGGCCTCGTGGTCGCCACGCCCGGCCTGCTCGACCAGCTCGCGCAACTGCATCTGCTTCGCTTCCCCCTGCCGTCGTTGACTGGCATCTACCCCTATGGGGCCCGCGGACGGCCGTCCTCTTCGATCTTCGTGCAGCGCGCATTCAGGCTACTCCCCCTGCCGGTCCGTTCAAGCATCTCCGACCGGGCATCATGCGAGCCATGACCGAGGTGCTCCTTGTCTGGCTGGTGCTCTACGCGGGCCTGCTGGCAGCCGTCGGCTTCGTGCTCGTGATCGTGCGCGGCTCCACGGGCCGGCCGCGTTCGGCCGTGGCCCTGCTGCGAACCGCCTCGATCATCGCCTTCGTCCTGGCGCTGGTGCTCTGGATCGGGCTGCTGATCATCGACCGATGAGTGGCCCTGGCCGCGAGCACCGCGACAGCGGTCGGGCGACCCCCGCTACGGCGTGGGTGCCTCTCGGGGCAGCAGGCCCTCGTGTTTGAGCTCGGCCCAGAGGTCGTCGGGGATGGGGAAGCGCATGGCCGCATCGTTGGCCACCACGTGCTCGGGCGCACGCGGCCCGATGACGATGGCCGGCACGGCCGGGTGGTGCAGCGGGAACTGCACCGCGGCCACGGCCAGGGGCACTTCGTGGCGGTCGCATACGGCCTTGATGGCGGCGGCCCTGTCGATGACCGGCTGCTCCGCGGGCTGATAGTCGAAGGTGACGTTGTCCGACCAGCTGCCGATGCCCGCGGCCTCACGGCTGACGCCGCGGATGGAGCCCGGGTCCGGGTGCGCCAGGACGCCGCTATTGAAGACGCCGGCGCCGATGACGGCTACCCCACGCTCCTCGCACAGTGGCATCAGTCGGGGCAGCGCCGTCTGGTCCAGGAGCGTGTAGCGACCGGCGAGGAGGATGGCGTCGTAGTCGCCCCGCTCGAGCAGCCACATGTGGCAGTCCCAGTTGTTGGAGCCGATGCCAATCGCGCTCACCACGCCGGCGGAACGCAGCTCGTCGAGGGCGCGATAGGCTCCGTCCGCGGCCTCCTCCATGTACAGCTCGGGATCGTGGATGTGGACGATGTCGAAGCGGTCGATGCCGGTCCGCTCGCGGCTGGCCTCGAGCGAGCGCATGACCCCGTCGTAGGTGTAGTCGTAGTACGGGACCGCCGGGCCGGTGTCTCGGTAGAGCAGCTCACCCTGATAGAGCATCATCTGGTCCTTGCGCTCGGGTGGGCCGTCGGTCTGCAGCAGGCGCCCGACCTTGGTGGTCAGCGCGAAGTCGTCGCGCGGGTGTTCGCGCAAGACGTCGCCCACGAAGCGCTCGGCGAAGCCGAAGCCGTACAGCGGGGCCGTGTCGTAGAAGCGGATACCTTCCGACCAGGCGGCTTCGACCGTCCTCCGCGCGGTCTCGTAGGGGATGGCTTCCATCAGACCTGCCAGCGGGTTGGTGCCGATGCCCATGCGCGTGACCTGCACATCGGTCCGGCCAAGCCGGACGACCGCCGTCGGCTCGAAGCCCGATCCGGGTTCGCTCAAGTACGTCCCCTGTCGGTCTCGTCGCCGCCCGGACCGATCTCGCCCGAGCCACGGATCACGAGGCGAGTCGAGATCGTCCGGTGCTGGGTAGGACCGCGGTAGCCGTCGATGCGCGCGAAGAGCAGCTCGGCCGCGGCACGACCGATGGCGTAGGGATCCTGGGCCACGACCGTGATACCCGGGTCGAGCATGTCGGCCAGCTCGAGGTCATCGAAGCCGACCAGCGCGACCAGGTGTTGCAGGTCATGCAGGTCGAGCGCACGGATGGCCCCGATGGTGATGAGGTTCTGGCTCGCGAGGAACGCCGTCGGGCCGTCTTCCGGCGGCAGGCGCAGCAAGCTCTCAGTGGCGCGTTGGGCGGTGTCGTGGCTGTGGAGATCCATGCGCACGAGGCCTTCGTCGAGCGGGATGCCCGCCGCGTGCAAGGCGTCGACGTAGCCGTCGTAGCGGTCCTGCGCGGTGGCGATGTCGGTCAGGTCGCCGAGGAAGGCGATGCGCCGATGGCCGATGCTGATGAGGTGCTCGACGGCCTCGCGCGCACCGGTGCGGTTGGTCGCGAGCACGGTGTCGGCGTCGAGGAACTGGGGCGCGCGATCGACGAAGACCGTGGCCAGGCCTGCTTCGATGTCCGCTCGCAGGTATGACTGGTCGGTCCCCGTGGGCACGATGACCAGGCCGTCTACGCGCCGCTGGATCATCGCGCGTGCGACCTCCCGTTCACGCACCGGGTCCTCATCGAGGCTGGTAGCCAGCACCGCCATGCCTCGCTCGATGGCGGCATCGTCGATGGCCCGGTGGACGGCCCCGGAGTACGGGTTGGCCACGTTCTCCAGCAGCAGCCCGAGGGTCATGGTCTGGCGACCGCGCCGCAGGTTCGAGGCGGTCAGATCCGGTCGGTAGTCGAGCTGTCGGGCGGCGTCCTGCACGCGCGTGACCAGGTCGCCCGAGACGCCGGCCTCCCCGTTGACAACGCGCGATACGGTCTTGATGCTGACGCCGGCGAGGGCAGCCACGTCGCGCATCGTGGCGCGTCGACGACGTGGCGTCCGTCCATCTCCCTGTCCTGACAACGTTGTCCGCTGCGCGCTCGACATGGCGGCAACGATATGTCATCGATTGCACGTGAACAAGCCCGGATGGGTTGACATCGCTCCGACCTCAGGACTACCGTGCTCGACAACGTTGTCAGCGATGACGACCTGTCACCGATGGCGACGAGAGGAGCTGCCACCCAGGCAGCTGGAGGAAAGAGGAGGCTCGCATCGCGATGACCTTTGTTCGAAGCCGCGCCATGCGGCTGACCGCCATGGCCGGGGCCCTGGCACTGACCGCCGGCGCGTTCGCCGGCTCGGCCGCGATCGCACAGGATGATGAGATGGAGCTTGACGGCGAGGGCGTCGCCATGGAGCTCGTCGTCAAGGAGAACATCAACCCCTTCTGGGTCTGGATGATCCAGGGTGCAGAAGCCCGTGCTGCGGAGCTCGGCGTGTCCGACTTCAACGCCTGTTGGGGCGAGGTCGACCCTGATCCCGAAGGCCAGACCACCTGTATCGAAAACGCGCTCGCGCGCGGCGCGACCACCATCCTCATCGCACCCGCGAACGCTGGCGTCACGCCGGCGCTCGATCTGGCGCGTGAGCAGGGTGCCGTCGTGATCGCTCTCGACACCGCTCCCGTTCCACCTGAGGCCGCCGACATCACATTCGCCACGGACAACTACGAGGCGGGCCTGCTCATCGGACAGTGGGCGGCAGCCAAGCTGGGTCCCGAGGGCGTTGCCGACGCCAAGATCGGCATGATCAATATCGACCCCTCCCAGCCGGTGGTGGGCGTGAAGCGCAACCAGGGCTTCCTGGAGGGCTTCGGTATCGACGTCAAGGATCCCCTTCAGTGGGGTGATGAGGACGATCCGCGCATCGTGGGCCAGGAAGTCGGCCAGGGCCGGGACGTGGACAGCGTGACGGCCATGGAGCTGCTGCTCCAGAGAGACCCGGACATCAACGTCCTCTACACCATCAACGAGCCCACCGCCCGTGGTGCGGTGCAGGCGCTCGAGACGTTCGGCAAGACCACCGATGACGTGCTCATCGTTTCGGTCGATGGCGGCTGCCAGGCCATGCAGGATATCGACGACGGCATCATCGACGCCACGTCGCAGCAGTATCCGTCGCGTATGGCTGCGCTCGGCATCGACTGGGGCGTTCGCAACGCCATGACCGGTGAGATCCCAACGCCTGAGGACAGCGAGTTCTACACCGAGGGCCTGGAAATCTTCAACACTGGCGCCACGCTCATCACCAACGATCCGCAGGAAGGCGTGGAGTCCCTGGACACCACCGCCGGCTCTGAGATCTGCTGGGGCGAGTTCAGAGGCGAATAACCACTAATACCAGCACTGAACGGGGCAGCCTCACGGCCGCCCCGTTCGCACGTCTACAATCAGCGCACCAGGTGCGCAGCCACGGGGATGAGGAGAAGGGATACGCATGAGCGGCCCTGAAGACCAACGCCGCGAGGAATCATCGGCTGAGGCGACGGCCCTCGCCGTGACCGGCGAGATCAGCGAGCACGACCGCCAGGACCCGACGGTCACGCAGCGTATCCAGCGCTTGCTGCACAAGTACCCCGCGCTGGGCCCCCTCGTCTTCCTGCTGGTCATGCTGGTGACCTTCACCTTCATGTCCGATCGGTTCCTGTCGCCGTTCAACATGAGCCTGATCATCCAGCAGGTCACGGTCGTAGGCACCCTGGCCATCGGCCAGACGATCATCATCCTCACCGCCGGCATCGACCTCTCCGTCGGTGCCATCACCGTCTTCGTCTCCGTGGTCATGGCCAAGCTCTCCGCCGACTACGGAGTGCCCGGCGTCCTGGCGCTGTTCGCCGGTTTCACCTTCGGCACCGCTTGCGGGCTGTTGAACGGCCTCCTCATCACGCGGCTTCGGCTGCCTCCGTTCATCGTCACGCTGGGCACGCTCAGCATCTTCTTCGCCTTGAACCTGTACGTCTCCGCGTCGACCACCATCCGCGGTGCGGACATGGATTCGCTCTTGACCACCACCGCGGGCAAGGGCGGCAGCCTGTTGCTGCCGGTCGTCGACACGCGCATCCCCATCGCCTCGATCGGCATGCTCGCGATGTACGCGATCATGGCCTACGTTCTGCGCTACACGGCCTGGGGCCGCCATATCTACGCCACCGGCGATGATCCCGAATCCTCGCGGCTGACCGGCATCAAGGTCGATCGCGTTCTCATCTCTGTCTACGCGGTGGCCGGCTTCATCTACGCCATCGGCGCCTGGTTCCTCATGGGCCGCATCGGCGCGGCCAGTCCGCAGTCCGGTATCGGCGCCAACCTCGACACCATCACCGCCGTCGTGATCGGCGGGACCAGCCTGTTCGGCGGGCGCGGTGTGGTCATCGGGACCTTGCTCGGTGCCATCATCGTCGGCATGGCCCGCAACGGGTTGAGCCTTGCCGGCTTCGACCCCTTGTGGCAGGACTTCACCATCGGCGTCCTCGTCATCGTGGCCGTCACACTCGACCAGTGGATCCGGAGGGTGAGCGCATGACCGCCGCCAAGACGACGGGCAGTCCGCAGCCGGTCCTCAAGGCCCAAGACCTCGTCAAGACCTACGGACGCGTCGTCGCACTGGACCACGCAAATCTGGAGCTGTACCCCGGCGAGGTGCTGGGCGTCATCGGCGACAACGGCGCCGGCAAGTCGACGCTCATCAAGTGCTTCAGCGGAGCGGTCATCCCCGATAGCGGGGAGATCTACATCGACGGGGAACAGGTCCAACTGCACACCCCCGGCGATTCCATGGCCGCCGGCATCGAGACCGTCTACCAGACGCTTGCCGTGTGTCCGGCGCTCGACATCGGCACCAACCTCTATCTCGGGCGCGAGCGGCGCAAGCCCGGCATCCTGGGCTCGGTCTTCCGCATGCTGGACCTGAGCGGCATGCGTGAGGCCGCGCGCAAGGAGATGTCCGAGCTGGGCCTGCTGACCATCCAGGACATGAGCCAGGCGGTGGAGACGCTGTCGGGCGGTCAGCGCCAGGGCGTGGCAGTTGCCCGGGCCGCCGCCTTCGGGCAGCGCGTGATCATCATGGACGAGCCCACGGCCGCGCTGGGCGTGAAGGAGTCTTCGAAGGTGCTCCAGCTCATCCGCGACGTACGCGACCGGGGCATCCCGGTCATCCTCATCAGCCACAACATGCCGCACGTGTTCGACGTCGCCGACCGCATCCATATCCACCGACTTGGACGGCGAGTGGCCGTGGTCACTCCGGAGTCGCACTCCATGGCCGACGCCGTGGCCATCATGACCGGCGCCCTGGAGTCCGACCAGACGGAAGAGGAGATGTCGCGTCCCAGGCCCGACAGCAAGGCGCTGGCAGCCGTCGGTCACGTCGACGGTGGCGCCATGTCGAGCGGCCAACCTCAAGCCTGACGGCACCTCAGGCTTGGGCGCTCAAGCGTGCTTTCCGCGTGTCCAGCCCTGCTCGCCGATGGTCTCCTCCGCGAACGTGGCCGAGCCTTCTTCCAGCGGCGTCGCTAGCGAGTCGTTGAAGCGGTTGAGGAAGCCGTAGAGCGAGACGGCCGCGAGGATCTCCACGACCTGACCCTCGTCCCAATGCCGGAGCATGCGCTCGAAGTCGCCATCGGTCACGCCGTTGGGCACGGAGGCCGCCTTGACCGAGAACTCGAGCGCCGCCTTCTCGGCGTCGGTGAAGAGGTCGCTGCCCGCGTACTCCCAGACCGCCTCCAGCCGGGCGGCCTCGGCGCCGGAGCGTGATGCGCCCTGCAGCGAGTGCGCCTGGCAGTACATGCAGCCGTGGGTGCGGCTCGCGACGTGGGCGCAGAGGTTCTTGAGCTCGGCCGGTACGGTGCCCGAAGCCGGGTCCAGCACCGCCCGACGGAGCGCGATGAAGCCCTTCACGATCTCGGGACGCCGAGCCATGATGCGCAACCCATTGGGCACGAACCCGAGCGTGCGCTCATAGGTGACCTGTACCTCTTCGAGTCCATCCACCTCGTCGAGCGATAGGGGTGCGAGTCGTGTCATGTGGCCTCCTGTGTCATGGAGTGGCCACCGTATCGCGCCGCGATCGCTCTTGCGTGGCACGCGGTCGAGCGTGGACACGCTGGTCGCTTTCGCGTTCCTTCTCGGCGTCCGCTCGGAGCCGCAGGTTTCGGACTCCTTACGTCGCGTTGATGTCAATGTCACACTTCGAGACTACTATTTTGGCCACAACGCACCGAATGGAGTCATGCCGTGAGCAAGGTCCGAGTCCGAACCGCTGACCACCCCCTGCGCCGGGTCATCCTGCCTGCCGCTGCCCTCTCGCTGAGCGCCGCCTTCGTGGTCGGTGCGACGGCCGTCCACGCACAGGACAGCATCGACGGCACCTGGGTCGTGGACACGTCCATCGGAGACATCGGCGAGGGCTCCAGCTCCTTCGTCGGCTTCCGCATCGACGAAGTCCTCGATCCCGGTGGCGACGTCACAGCGGTCGGCCGCACGCCCGATGTGAGCGGTCAGCTCGAAGCGTCCGGCACCGTCATCGAGTCCTTCACCCTCGAGGCGGACCTGACCACGCTCGCGACCGACAACACCTTCCGCAATGGCGCCATCGGGCGCACGCTCGGGACTGACCAGTTCCCGACGGCCACGTTCACCTCGACCGAGCCCGTCGATCTTGGTGCGCTGCCGGTCGAGGGCGAGGCCTTCAGCGCCTCGGTACCGGGCACGCTGACCATCAAGGACATCAGCCAGGACATCGTGGTCGATCTCGAAGCTGGTCGCGGCGGTGACACGGTCGTCGTCGTGGGTACGTGGCCCATCGAGTTCGCGGACTTCGAGATCGAGATGCCCAGTGCTCCCATCGTCGTTTCGGTCGAGGACGCCGGGCTGCTCGAGTGGCAGGTCTTCTTCACGCGTACCGGCGAATAGAGACGACATGGCCGAAGACGACATGGCCGACGACGACATGGCCGACGACGACATGGCCGACGACGACATGGCCGAGGACGAGTCCTCCGAAGAGTAGAAGCTGGCCCGACCGGGGTGGAAGGGCGAGTGGAGGGAGCCCCTTGGTCGGGGCGGCCGGCGGCGTTGTTTTCGTGGCGTCTCGCTATCCGCCGATGGGCATGACGCAGTCGTGGCGGGTGACCATGCCGTCGACCGCGCGGTAGAGACAGACCGAGCCGCCGGCGACGTCCACGACGTCGGCCCAGGCCAGCTCACCCTCGGGGGCCTCGAAGTCGACGCGCTCGCCGAGCTGGTTGATCGTGCCGCTGCCGCTGCCCGCGACAAGCAGGATCTCTTCGAGCCCGCTGTAGGTTCTGGTCGTGTTCAGGTTGCGAGCGCTGTGGACGGCATCGGGGGCGTAGACCTCGGCCAGGCTCTCGACAGTCGCACCCAGTCCCCAGCTCCCGTCCAGGCGCTCGTCGACCTCGTCGATCGCGGCAGAGGCCTCGGCGTCGGCCAGCCCGACGTTTGCGCGGGCCTCGTAGGACCACTCGGGCAGGACACAGTCGTGGCGGACGATCTGGCCGTCGACCGCATGGAAGAGGCAGGCCGTGCCACCGCCGAGGCCGTGGAAGCTGGCCCAGCGCCACTCGCCCTCGGCCGCCGGGATGTCGATCCGCGGCCCGATGGGCTCGATGACCCCTCTGCCGGCGACCGCGGCGATCTCCTCGGGTCCGGTGTACTCGTTCGTGCGGTCATAGAAGGTGGCGCTGTGCACGCCTTCGGGGGCATAGACCTCGCTGAGCAGCTCGGTCTCGCCGGCCCAGGCGCGGAGCTGCAGCTCGATGAGCTCATCGACGGTGGTCGGGTTGGCGGCGCCCGGGCCCGCCTCGAAAGCGCGTGGAACCAGCGCGACGAGGGCCGCACCGATGACGATCAGCACCGCCACCGCGGCGACGGCCATGGCCGAAGACGCTCCGCGACGCACAGCGACGGTGCCGGTACCTGCGACGAAGAGCTCATCGTCATGCTTGTCGACCCGCTTCGCGCCGCGCCCGAAAGGGAGGAAGCGCCAGGCTCCCCGACGCTGGTGGGTCTCGTCGACGCGGCCCATGATGCGGCCGACCTGGCGGCTGCGATCCGCCGGCTGCTCCTCCTCGTCGCGCATCCAGCCGCGCACCGCCTGCTCCATGTCGAACTCGTCCGGGATGCGGTTCACGAAGCCACCTCCCCGCTGACTGCCGGCTCCGGTCCTGGTGCGGACACACTGGCCGGACGCGCGTCGGCTTCCAGGGCCGCACGCATCTCCGCAAGCGCTCGGTGTAGTCGCGACTTGACCGTGCCCGTGGGGACACCCAGGACGCGGCCGACCTCGTCGAGCGGCAAGTCAAGGTAGTGATGCAGCACGATCACCGCGCGGTGGTCCATCGATAGCCGGCGGAACCCACACTCGAGCTGGTCGCGGTCGAAGACCACGCCGTACTGGTCACCTGTCCGTGGTTCGGTGAGGGAGCCTTCCTCGATGGCCGGCATCCACTTCGGCGCTCGCTTGAACTCGGCATAGCAGGCGCGCACCAGCAGCTTGTAGGACCAGGCGTCGTAGCGAGACGGATCGCGCAGTCGCGGCAGATCGCGCCAGACGTTGACCATGGCTTGCTGCACCGCGTCCTCCGCCAGCTGCGAGTCACGGAGGAGGCGCATGGCCACGGCGTGGCTCCGGTCGAACGAGACGTTCACGATCTGCTCGAACGCGTCTCGTTCGCCCCCCTGAGCCCGGATCACCAGGTCTTCGTCCACGCGCTCCCCCGTGCGTCGGACGGCGCCGCATGCACCGTCTCCGAATCGTACGTGTGCCGTCCAACGCATCGGGGTTCCGTTTTCGTGGCGTTTCGCTATCCGCCGATGGGCATGACGCAGTCGTGGCGGGTGACCATGCCGTCGACCGCGCGGTAGAGACAGACCGAGCCGCCGGCGACGTCCACGACGTCGGCCCAGGCCAGCTCACCCTCGGGGGCCTCGAAGTCGACGCGCTCGCCGAGCTGGTTGATCGTGCCGCTGCCGCTGCCCGCGACAAGCAGGATCTCTTCGAGCCCGCTGTAGGTTCTGGTCGTGTTCAGGTTGCGAGCGCTGTGGACGGCATCGGGGGCGTAGACCTCGGCCAGGCTCTCGACAGTCGCACCCAGTCCCCAGCTCCCGTCCAGGCGCTCGTCGACCTCGTCGATCGCGGCAGAGGCCTCGGCGTCGGCCAGCCCGACGTTTGCGCGGGCCTCGTAGGACCACTCGGGCAGGACACAGTCGTGGCGGACGATCTGGCCGTCGACCGCATGGAAGAGGCAGGCCGTGCCACCGCCGAGGCCGTGGAAGCTGGCCCAGCGCCACTCGCCCTCGGCCGCCGGGATGTCGATCCGCGGCCCGATGGGCTCGATGACCCCTCTGCCGGCGACCGCGGCGATCTCCTCGGGTCCGGTGTACTCGTTCGTGCGGTCATAGAAGGTGGCGCTGTGCACGCCTTCGGGGGCATAGACCTCGCTGAGCAGCTCGGTCTCGCCGGCCCAGGCGCGGAGCTGCAGCTCGATGAGCTCATCGACCGTGGTCGGGTTGGCGGCGGCGGCCGTCGACGCCAGGGCGAGCACGGCGGCTGAACTGATTGCGATCGTGCGAGTCGCGATCGCGCGGAAGCTGGATGACATGGAGCCACTCCTTCGTCGTCGTGGTCCACGTGGTCGCCGCTGACGTCGGGTCGGCGAGACGCGGTTCCGATCGGCGCCACCGTCTGGTGACGCCTCTACCGCCTTAGTGCGCCGTCTGTGGCGGCGGGTTCCGTCTTCGGTCCTAGGACCCGGTGTCGGTGGTCGTGATGACGCTGCCGCCGAGGCGGGTGATGACCTGGACGTTCAGCCGCGGTGCATCGTCGGGCAGGTCCGTGGGTGGCGTCACGCGGACCTCGTTCTCTCCGCCGCCGAGCAGGATGTCGTCGACGGTCACGGCCCAGTCCTCGCGCACGAGCAGCTGCAGTCCGCCGAGCGTGTTCTCGATCAGAACGCTAGCGCCCGCAGGGTCGATGGTCGCATTCCGCAGATCGATCCGGGCGCCGCCCAGGACGACTCCGATCTCAGCGCTGCGTAGTCCACCGGCTCGGCTGGTGAAGTCGAGCCCGTTGAGGCAGCTCATGCGTCGGAACTCATCGCTCGCCTCGCTGCCCTCCTCGAACTGTCTCGAGACGACCAGTGCCGCCAGCCGTGTGACGGCCAACGTCGCGAACAACAGCAGCACGGCCTTGAGCAACGTGCGCATGGGCACCTCCACATCTCGGCCGCATCGGACCGCATTGGCCTGACCATAGCGAGCATCGTCGGCCGCAGGCCCGTCCATAGGCCTACCTCTTGCGGGCGGAACGGCCCTGTCTCTCCGGCTGGCGCCGTAGCAACCTCGAAACGGGTGAACCTGTGCGCGGGTACCGCAGGGTCTTCGGGTGGCTGTACCCCTGGTTCTCCATGCTCAGGAGGAGATCATGCCTACGGTCGATCAGGCCATCGATGAGTTCTTGTCCCTTCAGCGCATCGCCGTCGCGGGCGTCTCGCGCGACGCCAACGGCACACACGCGAGCAATGGCATCTATACACGCTTCAAGGAGCGCGGCTACGAGGTCTTCCCGGTCAATCCGAACACCGACGAGATCATGGGCGACCCCTGCTTCCGCAGCCTCAAGGACATCCCCGGAGGGGTCGACGGCGTGGTCATCGCGACGAACCCCAAGGTCTCTCTCTCCGTGGCCCAGGAGTGCAAGGAGCTCGGTATCGAGCGAGTCTGGTTCCACAAGAACTTCGGGGCCGGGAGCTACTCGCACGAAGCGCACGACTACTGCAAGGAGAACGGCATCACCGCGCTCGTGAGCTGCCCACTGTGGTACGGCAAGACGCAGGACGGCTTCCACAAGTACTTCGGTGCAGCCTGCCGCGTCCTCCGACAGGTCCCCAACACGCTCGACTAGCAGCGGGCGGTGAGACGCCGTCTCTACCAGTGCGATGAGCGGATCCGGGCGCCCCTCTGACTTCGCGATCTTCATGTCGCGGATGCGCCGCACGCCGTGGCGCAGGGCCATCAGGCAAGCGTGGCGAGCACGTGGGAGAGACGATCACATGCTGCTTCCGGAGCGCCTCGAGGGCGCCATCTATGGCCACCTCTGTGGCGACGCGCTCGGTGTGCCCTACGAGTTCCGGCCGCCGGCAGACATCGGCGAGGTCGAGTGGCGCGGCTATGGCACCTACTCGTTGCCACCGGGCACGTGGAGCGACGACGGCGCCCTCATGCTGGCGTTGCTGGATTCGCTGCTCTCGACCGGCTTCGACACCGATGACCAGGGCCGACGCGCGCTCGCCTGGCGGGACGAGGGTCAGTACGCCGTAGCCGGCGAGGTCTTCGACGTGGGCACCTCGACGACGGTCGCACTGCAGGCCCTGCGCTCCGGCGTGCCGGCCGAGGAAGCGGGGGCGGTCGAGGCCCGCGGCAACGGCTCGCTCATGCGCATCCTGCCGCTGCCGCTGGTCTTCCGTGAGACGACCGATGCGGAGTTGCTCGACATGGCCTTCCGGGCTTCGCGGGTCACCCACGGCAGCGCCGAGGCGCAGATCGCCTGTGGCCTCTACGTGCTCATCGTCCGCCGCTTGCTCGCCGGCGAGGGAGACCGACCAGCGGTTCTCCTCGAAGCGCGGCGTGTCCTGCGCGCCGAGCTGGGCGCGCGCGGGCTACCGGGCTCGCGGGACGCCGCCACTCCGAGGGACGCCCTTCAGCAGTTGGACGCGTTCGAAGCCTGGAGCGGGACTCGCGGCAGTGGTCGCGTGGTCGACAGCTTCTGGTCGTCCTGGGGTGCGTTCACTCGCGCGACCGACTATCGCGCCGCAGTCGTGGCCGCCGTCGAGTACGGGAACGATACCGACACCACCGCTGCCATCGCGGGTGGCCTTGCTGGGACGTACTTTGGGGTCCAGAGCGTGCCCGTGGCCTGGAGACGCGGGCTTCGGGACCGCCACGTCGCCCAGACGCTGGCGGATCGGCTGGTCCAAACCGATGACTCGGAGTTCGGGGGCACGCCCTGGAGCACCTCGTCGGCCAACCCGCTGCGGGTCGACCTCATGGATCTCGGCGGCACCGACCTGGTCAGAAGGGGAGGGCGTGCCGGGATGACGTTCCTGCCCGGCAAGCGCTACCTGGGCTACTACAAGGGACCGCAGTGGCGCGACCTCCAGAGCGACCTGTCGTCCCTGCGGGAGGCCGGCGTCAACGTGCTCCTGTTGCTCGTGGAGGATCACGAGCTGGAGCGTTGCCGGGTGACCGACATCGCCGATGTCATCTCCGAGTACGGGATCGAGCTGGTCCGGCATCCGGTCCCGGACCCCATGACCCCGAAAGACGACGCCGCCTACCGACGCACCGTGGCCGAGGTCGCGGAGCGAGTGCGGGACGGACAGACCTTGGCCATCGCCTGTCGGGGCGGACTGGATCGTGCCGGCATGACCTCGGCTTGTCTCTTGCGAGAGGGCGGCCTCGATGCCGACAGCGCCATCGACCGCGTTCATGTGGCCCGCGACCACACGCTCACGATGCCCGACCAGCTCACGTACGTCCGCGACTGGCCTCACGTCTGAGCCGAGCGCCGGACCGCATCTCCACGGAATCTCCATCTTCGGTCCACCGTGCCTGCGCCCGGGGTCGCCATCGTCACGAGCAGCAACCCCCCAGCGCGTCCCCGACGCGCACGACAAGGAGACATCGACGATGCCCCACCTCACTTCCCGGACCACCCTCGCTTTCGCGACCGCTCTGGCCCTGACGGCCTCCGCGCTGGCCCCCGCGGCCGTCATGGCCAAGGGTCCCAATGGCAGCGGCAGCGGCAATGCCGATCGCGCCGGTGACTGCACCGTTGAGCAGCCCCAGGCGCGGCAGGTCCGCGCACGAGACGGTTCTGGTGCGAACGCTGACCAGGCCATCGAGACAGAGGTCCGTGGCAACGGCCCAAACGCCAACGCCGAAGGCAATGGCAATCGCCGGAACGCCAACGCCGAAGGCAATGGCAACGCCGAAGGCAATGGCAATCGCCGGAACGCCGACGCCAACGCCGGCCAGGGCCAGAATGCGAACGGCCAGGGACAGAACGCCAAGCAGGGCGCAGGCAACGGTCCCAACGAGGACGGCGAGCGCGGCCCCGGCACGTGCGACGAGTGCGACGCCGAGATGGGCACGCTCAGCGAAGAGCAGGTCGCAGGCCTGGTCTTCATGGCCAACGAAGAGAAGATGGCGCATGACGTCTACACGGCCTTGGCCGAGGAGTACGGCGTCCGAATCTTCGAGAACATCGCCGCTGCCGAGGCTCGTCACATGGAGGCCGTAGACACCGTCCTCGAGCGCTACGAGATCGAAAGCGACGCCGTCGACCTACCCGCCGGCCAGTTCAGCAACACCCCCGTCAGCACGCTCTACGAGGGTCTCATGGCAGACGGCCTGGTCAGCCTCGACGACGCCATCGCCGTGGGCGTGCTCATCGAGCAGACCGATATCGACGATCTCAAGGATCGCATGACAGAGGAACTCAAGACGGAAGCGCCGGACGTGTACGAGATGTACTCGCACCTCCTCGCGGGCAGTGAGAATCACCTCGAGGCCTTCCAGGGCTGGCAGTCGTAGACGCAGCTTCTTCCTGACCTACGCCGACGACCGGGACGACCCCGGTCGTCGGCGTACCATCTGCGTCCCATGGCACACATCCTCGTCGTCGACGACGAGCCACACATCACCGACGTCGTGAGTGCGTACCTCACGCGGGAGGGCCATCGAGTCGAGACGGCGGCCGACGGTGATATGGCCTTCGAGCTGGCTCGCTCCTCGGATCCGGACCTGCTCGTGCTCGACGTTGGTCTTCCGGGTCGCTCGGGCTTCGATGTGCTCCGTGACTTGCGAGCCGACGGCGTGGACAGTGCGGTCATCATGCTCACGGCCCGCGATGACCTCGTCGACCGCGTGGCCGGTCTGGAGTTGGGGGCTGACGACTACGTCACCAAGCCCTTCGAGCCGCGCGAGCTGCTGGCGCGCGTCGGCGCCGTACTGCGCCGCAAGGCCGAGAGCCTGCCGCCTTCAGCCGTGCGCTCGTTCCTGGACCTCGAGATCGATATCGACGCCCGAGAGGTCACGCGTGAAGACGAGCCCATCGCGCTGACACGGGTGGAGTTCGATCTGCTGGCGACGCTGACCGAGCGACCCGGCATCGTCCTCGGTCGCGGGCAGCTGGGCGAGCGCATCTACGGCGAGGCCTTCGAGGCGGACGACCGAACGATGGACAGCCACGTCAAGAACCTGCGCCGCAAGCTCGGCCGCCCGCCGGCAGGTAGCGACTACATCGAGACCGTCAGGGGCGTCGGCTATCGGGCGGCCCGGCGATGAGCCTGCGCCTGCGCCTGGCGCTCATCTTCGCGCTCGTGGCCTTCGTCACGGCCGGCATCATCGCGGTCGCCACACCCGCCATCGTCGATCAGGGGTTCCGGCAGTTCGCGGACGACTCGGCCGCCCGCCGAGAGGGCCAGGGGCAGGGGCAGGGGCTTGGGCCCGGGCCGCGCGAGGGACGGGGGCCGGGGCGCGCCCAGCGAGAGACCACCCTGGCCATCATCACGCTCGGGGTCGCCGCGGCGGCTGGAGCCTCGGTCCTCGGGTTCCTCGTCGCCGGCAGGCTCGTCTCACCCCTGGACCGGCTGCGGGATGCGGCCGCCGATCTCGCCGCCGGTGACCTCGAGCGACGCTCCGACATGGCTGACCGCCCCGACGAGATCGGCGACCTGGCACGATCGTTCGACACCATGGCTGAGTCGCTCGAGCGCTCGGACGCCATCCGACGACGACTGTTCCAGGACGCGGCGCATGAGTTGAAGACGCCGCTGACCGTCATCGACACCACCACCACGGCCATCCTCGATGGGGTCTACGAACACGAAGACCGCTACCTCGAGACCATCCGGAACCAGTCACAGCAACTCTCTCGCATCGTCGACGACCTGCGTACGGTCAGCCTCGCCGAGGCCGGCCGCCTGCCCATGGAGCTCGTTCGCCTCGATGCCGCTGAGGTCGTGCGCGAGACAGCGACAGGCTTCGGCTCGGCGGCCGAGCTGGCCGGCATCGAGCTCACCACCAGGATGCCCGATGAGCCCCTGTGGGTCGTGGCCGACCGCCAGCGACTGACCCAGATGCTGGGCGCCCTCGTGGACAACGCCATCAGGCACACACCGCGAGGGGGACACGTGGCCATCGAAGCTGGGCAAGTTGGCGGTCAGCCCGAGCTGGCGGTGCGCGACGACGGTCCCGGCATCCCGCCGGAGGACTTGCCCAACGTCTTCGAGCGGTTCTACCGCGTGGACCCGCAGGCGCAACGCGACGCGGGCACGTCAGGCCTGGGGCTGTCCATCGTCCATGCGCTGGCGGAGGCGCAGGGTGGCACGGCCACCGTCGAGAACATGCCACCACACGGCGCGCGCTTCACGTTGCGCCTGCCTGTCGGGGGTCGGTCCCAGTTCTAGCGACTCCGGTTGACCTTTCGCGTCAAGTTATCTTGATAGCCAACCACAGGTCCTCCAGTCTTCGGGCCACAAGGCCCGTGCATACCGGCCCGGTGGTCACTTCAGGGTGGTCGACCGTTCAGGTGTACTAGGTCTTGTGAAATCCGACTTGCCAAATCAGGATTGCGAGCACCGCTCATGCAAGTGGTTGACTCGCGTCGTCGCGATGGGTCGTCCCGTCCCCAAGCGATGCCGCAAGTTCTGCCCGGCAGCAGCATCCATCGTGAGCCTGGATCGACTCGGCCGAGGTCAGACCGGCCGGATCCTGCGAGTCGGCGGTCGACCAGCGACGCGGCGCAGACTCCTGGAGCTCGGTGTCGTACGTGGCGAGACGATCATGCTGCAGCGTGCCGCGCCGCTCGGTGACCCACTCGAGTTCGTCGTCAAGGGCTATCACCTCTCCCTCCGCAAGCGTGATGCCGCGACCATCCTCGTCGAAGCGCTGGAGGCACCTGCCGAGTCGGCCGCTGCCTGATGGGCGAGGTCCTGACGCTCGCCCTCGCGGGCAATCCCAACGCCGGCAAGACGTCCATCTTCAACGCGCTCACCGGTTCGAACCAGCACGTAGGCAACTGGCCCGGCAAGACCGTGGCCAAGATGGAGGGCACGTTCCGCCGGCGTGACATCGTCGGGCGCATCGTGGACCTGCCCGGGACCTACAGCCTCAGTGCCTTCTCGCCGGAGGAGGTCATCGCTCGTGACTACCTGCTCACGCGAGAGGCTGACGCGGTCATCAACGTCGTGGACGCCACCAACCTCGAGCGCAACCTCTACCTGACCTCGCAGCTGCTCGAACTGGGCATTCCGCTGATCCTTGCGCTCAACGTCATGGACAGCGCCAGGTCACAGGGTCTACGCATCGACACCGAGCGCTTGAGCGTCCTGCTGGGCGGAGCACCGGTCGTGGAGACCGTGGGGCATCGAGGGCGAGGGATGGACGAGCTCATCGACGCCGCGGTCGGCCTGGTCGGGGTCGATAGGGCCCAGATGCGCCTGGTGGCCTGAGGTGACCGCTTCGACCGCCGCTGATCGGCCGCCCCTTCGCTATCAACTACGGCACCGATGTCGAGCCCCGTATCGACGAGCTCGTCGGGCTCATCGACGCGACGCCGTCGCTCTCGCACTACCCCTCGCGCTGGCTGGCCATCAAGCTGCTTGAGGGCGAGGCCGACATCCTCGACCGGGTGGCCAACGTCGATGGGACGTCGGCCGTCCTCGAGCTGGCGGAGTCCGGTCGCGATGCCATCGAGGCAGCACACGGCGACACCGCGGACATCGCCATCGCCGATGCCCGCTACGGATACGTCCACGGTGTCGCGGTCGAGGTCGTCGATGCCTCCCGGGCCTCGCGCTACTCCATCACCGACCGGCTGGACAGGGTCCTCACCAACCGCTGGGTCGGCCTGCCCATCTTCCTCGTGGTCATGTACGTCGTGTTCCAGCTGGTGGTGAACGTCTCGGCGTTCTTCCTCGACTGGGTCGACGCCGTCATCGGCGGCCCGCTGACGCGCTGGGTCTCGAGCCTCCTGACGTTGATCTCGGCACCCGACTGGTTCGTCTCGCTGGCGATCGACGGCGTCATCGCCGGCGTCGGTGCCGTGCTCGTGTTCGTGCCCGGACTGATCGTGCTGTACCTGTTCCTGACCCTGCTCGAGGACAGCGGGTACATGGCCCGCGTGGCCTTCGTCATGGACCGTGTGATGCGCTTCACCGGATTGCATGGCAAGTCCTTCATGCCCATGATCCTGGGCTTCGGCTGTGCCGTCCCCGCGATCTACTCCACGCGCACGCTCGAGAGCCGTACCCAACGCATCCTGACGAGCTTGGTGTTGCCGCTGATGTCGTGCTCGGCACGGCTGCCGGTCTACGTCGTCTTCGGCTTGGCGTTCTTCGGGGCCGCGGCCGGCAACGTCATCACCGCGCTCTACGTCTTCGGCATCGTCATGGCCGCGATCGTGGCCACGGTCATGAGCCGCACCATCCTGCGTGAGCGGGAGGACTCGGTCTTCGCTCTCGAGCTGCCGCCGTACCGGGTGCCCATGCTCAGCGTGCTGCTCCGACACACCTGGCAGAAGACGCGCGAGTTCGTGGTCAAGGCCGGGACCGTCATCTTCACCGTCGTGGTCATCCTCTGGTTCGCGATGAGCCTGCCGTGGGGTGTCGAGGATCAGCGTGACAGCTACTTCGGCCAGGCCAGCGCTGCGGTCGCGCCGGCCTTCGAGCCGGCCGGGTTCGGGACCTGGGAGGCTACGGGCGCCCTGGTCACCGGCTTCATCGCCAAGGAGGTCGTGGTCTCGACGATGGGCCAGATCTACGTCGGCGGCGAGACGGCCGAGGAGTCCGACGAGCCGGCGCCGACCGTGGGCGAGGAAGTGCGCGAGATCGCCACGGGCCTTGTGGCGGCGGTCGATGGCGCCGCTCGCACGACCCTCAGCCTGATCCCGGGCGTCGACCTCATGCCAGCCAGCGAGGTCGAGCCGGAGGACACGCAGCTCAGTGCGGCCCTCCAGGGAGCGTTCACGCCGCTGGCTGCGACGGGCTTCCTCGTCTTCGTGCTTATCTACACGCCCTGCGTCGCGACGCTGAGCGCCATTCGTAGCGAGTTCGGCTGGCGCTGGGCGGCGCTCTCGGCGGGGTACCAGTTCGGCATCGCCTGGTTGCTGGCCGTGCTCATCTTCCAGGTCGGGACGTTTCTGGGGTACGCCTGATGCTCTCGGCCATCCTCGCGGCCATCCGTGAGTCGGGCAAGCCGATGTGCCTGTCCGATCTCAGTGCCGCGCTGCACATCGAGGAATCCGCGCTCGAGGGCATGCTCGAGACACTCGTGCAGCGCGAACGTCTTCGGGCCATCGAGTTCGTCGACGACGGCTGTTCGACCTGTCCCGTGAAGGGGGGCTGCTTCATCATGAACGACGGCGTGGCCAAGACCTACGCACTGCCGCCCGACCCCGGAGCCACCGAGCGAGCGCGACCCAGCTTCGGGTAGCCGGGCCTTGCCGAGGCCGAGCTGCCGACGGTCCTGTAGGTCGCTCGCACTGAGCCTCGTTCGCCGACCGAGCCCAACACCGGGCTGCCTCGTCGCGCCCGCCGCGAGCCGCGCCCGCCGCGAGCCGCCCCATCGCTGCAGTTGGGCCGCTGCGTCTTACTTCCCCGTGCAGGTTGCTGAACGCGGTCCGCGGGGACGCGCACCATCGATACCGGTTCTGCGTCGGTCCGGCTGAATCCCGTGCTGGGTGAACTCGACGTGAAGTGCCGCCGACTGCTCGGTTCCAGCCTCTGCCAGGCTGACCGTGCCGGTCTCACCCTTGTCGGGGCTGAGATCGGACAGTTGGGCAGCGGATCGGCCGAGTTCAGCCATGGCGGGATCGCGGTCCCCTCGTCCTGTCGGTCGCCGTGGCCGCAGCGCACTCATCGAAGTCCCCAGGAATCACTGGGATTCATCCGGCGTCACCCGGCTCCCTGTGGCGGAGGTAGAGCCGGTCAGATCAGGATGACCGCGGATCCGCCCGGGTCCTGGCCGGCTTCGATGCGTTCGAGAGCGAGGCGGCCCGGGACCGGGAAGTCGCGCATGAACCCTTCGCCGGCAGCGCGGAGGAAGCTGCGGTTGTGGCGTGTGTCGGCCATGAGCAGGATCAGGTGATCGACATTGCCATCGCGTCGCTTCAGAGCCAGCTTTCGTTGCAGCGCTTGGGAATCTCGGCCTCGAGTCTCAGCCTCCACCCCGATGCGCACATGCCCGAGCCGAACGAGCGCGTCCCATGCTCGCTGGTCACCTGGGTTCGGGAAGGGCACCTCCGTTCCCCAACCCGCTGTCTTCGGGAGCCGTACCCGGAAGCGCTCCAGGACCGCCAATTGGGGTGAGTCGCGGAGTGGCTCTCCACCAGGGAACAGGTCCGCCCTGAACACGAGCCCTACGGCCGCTGCTGCACGGAACAGATCTTCGAGGGCGAGCCATCTTGCGACTCCCCGTTCCATTCGACTCCAGCTCGATTGAGCAAGACCTGCCCCACGAGCTGCCGTAGCCTGACTGAGGTCATGCTCGAGGCGGGCTTGTCTGATCTCGGCGCCGAACCGCTGACGAGCCTGTTCGGAGGCCCGGATGGCCCGGTCGATTCGTCGGTCGGTGGCTGGCATCAGCGCAAGAGTGAACGCCGCGGCTTGGCTGCGGGGTATCCCTGGCTTCGTTCGGGCTTGACTCGAGTCGCCCGATCGTGGGCAACTGTCCGTTCGGGGTCAGATCCATTCATCCCGTGGTGGCTGAACTTGACGCGTTTGACAGCCGAGTGTTCGACTTCAGCCTCCACATGGCTGAGCGCGTCAGTGCCAACCCTGCGGAGCATCAAACCCGACAGCTGGGCGACACCCTCGTCGCGTTCAGCCAGCAGGGGATGGAACCGAGACTTGGCGCGAGCCACGGCCCACCGCGAGCGTGCCACCACGCCTTCGACGGGAGAAGCGGCGGCTCATGGGGACGCTGCTGCGAGTGGCCGAGGCGGGGCAGCTGAGACGGTGGCTCATGGGGACGCTGTGGCGGGTGGCAGAAGCGGCGGCTCATGGGGACGCTGCGGCCGCTCAGCCGCAGCCGCCCAGACGGTGCTGGCGAGCACGGTGGCGTCCAAGGCGGTGGCAGTGCCCCCATGCCATCGCGTCGACGAAAGGCCCGGAATGGATGGCCGAACGGCACAGGCCTAGGTGTTTCGGACAGGTAGACGATAGCCGGGCGCCAAGCCCATGAGGGAGGGGCGCGCGTGATTCGGAACACGTAGCGGGGGCACGTCGCTTGGACGCAGAACTGCTGGCGAGATTGCAGTTCACGCTGACAGCCAGCTATCACTTCATCTTCCCGCCCCTATCGATGGGGCTGGGACTGATGCTGCTGTTCGTCAGCGGCATGTATCTCCGGACCAAGGACCCCAAGTGGCGTCAGCTGCAGTTCTTCTGGGTCAAGGTCTACGGCATCATCTTCGCCATGGGCGTCGCCACCGGCGTCGTCATGGAGTTCGAGTTCGGCATGAACTGGGCCGAGTATTCGCGCTTCGTGGGCAACGTGTTCGGTTCGCTGCTGGCGGCAGAGGGGGTCTTCGCCTTCTTCCTGGAGGGCGGATTCCTGGGCCTCATGCTCTTCGGCGGCAACCGGCTCGGACCACGGATGTGGTTCCTGGCCAGCTTCATGGTCGTCTTCGGCGCGCACTTCAGCGCCATCTGGATCACCGCCGCCAACTCCTGGATGCAGACGCCCTGCGGGCTACGCCATCCAGGAAGAGCCGCTTCCGGTCCGGGCCGTGATGACCGACTTCTGGGAGACCGTCTTCACGCCCTCATTCGTGACGCGGCTGATGCACGTCTTCTTCGCCAGTTGGACGGCCGGCGCAGCACTCATGGCCAGCGTCGGCGCCTGGTACATCTTGCGCAAGCCGCAGTTCGCCGGCCTGGGCAAGGCCTGCCTGGCCATCTCGCTGCCGCTGTTCATCGTCTTCTCGGTGGCCAACGGCTTCATCTTCGGCCCCGAGTCTGCCCGTAGCGTGGCCGAGAACCAGCCCACCAAGCTGGCCGCCATGGAGGGCATCTACGAGACGGAGGAGAACGCTCCCGCGTACCTCTTCGGCTGGGTCGACGAGGGCAGTGGCGAGACCATGGGGCTAGCGGTCCCCGGACTGCTCAGCTTCCTCAGCGGTCAGGACACCGTCACCGGCATCAACGACTTCGAGGTGCAACCGACCGTCGTCAACCTGACCTTCCAGTCCTACCACCTGATGGTCGGGCTGGGCATGGCCATCATCCCCTTCGCGCTGTTGGCCGCAGGGTTGTGGTTCTGGAAGCGGAAGTTGCTCGAGCACCGCTGGGCGCTGTGGATCGTGGTCTCCTCGGTCTTCGTGGCGCTCTTCATCATCACCATGGGCTGGTGGGTGGCCGAGCTCGGTCGCCAGCCCTGGATCGTGTACGAGCTGATGCTCACGATGGATGCGGCTTCACCGGTCGTGGAAGCCTGGGAGATCGTGGTCTCGCTGGCCGGCTTCGTGCTCATCTACCTCCTGCTGCTGGTGCTCTTCATGTACCTGCTCAACCGCAAGATCCAACGCGGGCCGGCGTCTCTCGAGGAGGTCGAGTCCACGCCCGTCGATGCACTGCCTGACACCTTGCGCGGCATCTTCGCCGCGCGCGGCTCGGGCGAGGAGAGGATGACGCGATGATCCTCAACGAGATCTGGTTCATCCTCTTCATCGTCATCGTCGGTGGCTATCTCATCCTCGACGGCTTCGACATGGGTGTGGGCATCCTGCACCTGGGCGTCGCGCGCACGGACATCGAGCGGCGCACCCTGCTGAACAGCATCGGGCCGGTGTGGGACGGCAACGAGGTCTGGCTCATCCTGGGTGGTGGCGTGCTCTTCGCCATCTTCCCCTTCGCCTACGCCTCGTTGTTCAGCGGCCTGTACCTCGCGTTCATGCTCGTGCTGGTCGTGCTCATCTTCCGCACGGTCACCTTCGAGTTCCGTTCCCAGCGCACGAGCCCGACCTGGCGCACGGTGTGGGACATCTCGTTCAGCCTGTCCTCACTGCTGCTGGCGCTGCTGCTGGGCGTGGCCTTCGGGGCCGTCGTCAGTGGCCTGCCCGTGCAGTCGAACCAGGAGATCACCACCAACCTCATCGAGCTGTTGACGCCGTTCAACCTGCTCGTGGGCGTGACCACCGTGGCCATGTTCGCGATGCACGGCGCGATCTTCCTGATCATGAAGACCGAGGACGATCTACAGGCACGCATCAGGAGGGTGCTGCCCTACCTCATGGGCCTGTTCGTGGTGCTCAACACGTTGATGGTCATCTTCTCCATCGCGTTGGAGCTGCCGTTCACCGACCGCTATCTTGACCAGATCTGGCCGGTCATCTTCCCGGCGGCCGCCCTCGCGGCCATGGGCGCGGTCTGGTACCTGGTCCAGCGGACTCGCTACTTCCATGCCTTCATCGCCTCGTCGGTGATGATCCTGATGCTGCTGGTCGCCGGGGGCATCGGCATGCACCCGAACCTGCTCATCAGCACCGTCGATCAGGCCTACAACCTGACCATCTTCAATGCGGCTTCGGAGGAGCCGACGCTGATCGTGGCGCTGGTCATCGCCCTCATCGGGATGCCCTTCGTGCTGCTATACACGGCAGGTGTCTACTACATCTTCCGGGGCAAGGTCCGCGTCGACCCCACGAGCTACTAGCCGTGCCGGCCTGAGCTCCGTAAGCGGGCTCGGCCGCACGTGATCGGCACACGGACAGCCGGCGACTCTCCGGAGCGCCGGCTGCTTCGTTACGACCGGGTCGCCCGCCGCTGGATGATCGTGGCCGTGGCGAGCAGTGTCGTCGCCACGATGGCCCTGGTGGCCCAGCTCATCGCCGTGGCCCTCGCGGTGGCCGGCGTCTTCCTCGAGGATCGCGCGCTCGAGGACGTCCTGCCGCTCCTCGTGCTCGGTCTCGTCCTGCTCATCGGCCGCACGGCACTGGGGATCGTGGGCGAGCTGGCCGCCCGTCGTTCGGCGGAGCGGCTCGTGGGTACCCTCCGCGCCGACCTCACAGGCCACGTGCTGCGCCTGGGCCCGACCTGGACCAGCGGCGAACGCTCAGGCGAGATCGGCGGCGTGCTCATCGGCGGGCTCGAGGCCATCGAGGAGTACGTGACCCAGTTCCTGCCCGCCCGCTGGCTGGCCATGATCGTGCCCCTGCTGGTCCTGCTGCTGGTGCTGCTCCTGGACGCGTGGTCCGTGCTCGTGCTGCTGTTCACGGGGCCGCTGCTGGTGATGCTGCTGGTGGTCATCGGCGGCCGCACGAAGTCGGTGACCGAGCAGCGCTTCGTCGAGATGCGCACGCTCAGCGCCTTCTTCCTCGACGTCCTGCGGGGCATCGCCACGCTCAAGATGTTCGGGCGCAGCCGCGAGCAGATCGACAACCTGCGGCACATCAGCAGCCGCTACGGCGACGCCACCATGGACGTGCTGCGGACCGCCTTCCAGACGAGCCTCGTGCTCGAGTGGGGCGCGACCATCGCCATCGCCCTCGTGGCCGTGGAGATCGGCCTGCGCCTGCTCGAGGGCACGATCCCCTTCGAACGGGCTCTCGCGGTACTGCTCATCACGCCCGAGTTCTTCCTGCCCCTGCGTGCCCTCGCGGTCCGCTTCCACTCTGGCACAGCGGGCCGGGCTGCCATCGTGCGCACCTTCGAGATCCTCGACGAGCCGTCGCCCAGCCAGGAGGAGACGGTCGATGGTGACGCAAGCACGACCGATCCCGCCGTGACCGTGCCGCCGGAGATCACCTTCAGCGGTATCGAGTTCACGTACCCGGCTCGCGAGGCACCGGCGTTGGCCGGCGTCAGCCTCGAGTTGCGGCCGGGCGAGTCGCTCGCCCTGGTGGGGGCCAGTGGGGCCGGCAAGTCCACCGTCAGCAGTCTGCTCTTGCGCTTCATCGACCCCGATGCCGGCACCATCACCGTGGACGGTCGGCCGCTCGCCGAGCTCGGGCGTGCCGCCTGGCGAGCCTCGGTGGCGTGGGTGCCGCAGCGGCCGCACCTCTTCGACGGCAGCGTGGCCGACAACATCCGGCTCGCGCGTCCCGGCGCCACCGAGGCGGAGGTCGCAGCTGCCGCCCTGGCCGCCAACGCGACCGAGTTCATCGAGCGCCTGCCACAGGGCCTCGACACGCCGGTGGGGGAGGCCGGTGCTCGGTTCTCCGGCGGTCAGCGACAGCGCATCGCCATCGCCCGGGCCTACCTCCGCGACGCGCCGGTGCTCATCCTCGACGAGGCCACCTCGCACCAGGACGAAGCCAGCGAACGCGCCATCGCCGATGCCCTCGACCGCTTGGTGGAGGGCCGCACGGTGCTGGTCATCGCGCATCGGCTGCGCCTGGCCGCCCGCGCGGACCGGGTCGCGGTGCTCGCTGCCGGACGCGTGCTGGAGCAGGGCACACCGGCCGAGCTGCTGGCTACCGGCGGCGCCTACCGTCGGCTCGTCGACGACTTCGGCCAGGACGAGGAGGTGGACGCGTGAGCGACATGCGCCGTCTCATGCGGCTGGTGCTGGTCCATCGGGTTTGGCTGGCCGGGGGTGCGCTCTTCGGCATCATCGCGGTCGGTTCCAACGTTGCCCTCATGGGCCTCTCGGCGTACCTCATCAGCAAGGCCGCCATCGCCAGCGGCGTGGCCGAGCTGGCGCTGGCGGTCACCGGCGTGCGCGTGCTGGCCATCTCACGCGCGGCCTTCCGCTACCTCGAGCGCTACACCACGCACCGGGCCATGTTCCGCATCCTCTCGACCGTGCGCGTGTGGTTCTACCGCGCCATCGAGCCGCTGGCGCCGGCCCGTCTCGTCGATCGCCGCAGCGGTGACCTGCTGACCCGCTCGGTCAGCGACGTCGACAACCTCGAGGACTTCTACATCAAGGTGCTGGTGCCGCCGGTCGTGGCCGCGGTCGTGGTCGCCGGCATCAGCGTCATCTACGGCGTCTTCGATGTCGCCCTCGGGCTGTCCCTGGCGTTCTTCCTCGTGCTCACCGGCGTGGTGCTGCCGCTGGCCTCTCGCTGGCTCTCGACCGCACCCGCCGCGGCCGTGGCCACCATCCGCGGCGACGTCGGAGCCATGCTCGTGGACGAGGTCCAGGGCGTCGCCGACCTGGTGGCGCTCGACGCGGCTGCCGGACACCGCGCTCGACTCCTGGCCCGAGCGCAGGAACTCGACGATGCCCGCCGACGTCTGGGGGCCATCGAGGGTGTGGCCAACGCGCTTTCGGGTCTGTTCGCGTCGCTCGCCGGGCTGGTGATCCTGGTGCTGGCCATCCCCATGGTCACCGCCGGCGAGCTCGAGGGCGTGTTCCTCGCGGCCCTGCCGCTGGCGGCCATCGCGGCCTTCGAGGCCGTCCAGCCGCTGTCACGTTCGCTGCAGCTGTACGACTCGACGAAGGTCTCGGCTCGCCGGGTGTTCGAGCTCGTCGATGAGGAACCGCCGGTGGTCGATCCTGCCGAACCGGTCGCCCTGCCCGAGACGCACGCGATCGAGGTCCAGGGGCTCTCGTTCCGCTTCGGCGAGGACGAAGCGTGGGTGCTGCGCGACCTCGACCTGCGGGTCGAGGCAGGGGAGCGGGTCGCCTTCGTGGGGCCGTCAGGCAGCGGCAAGTCCACGCTGGTGTCGCTCCTGCTGCGCTTCTGGGAGTACGAGACGGGTTCGATCCGACTCGGCGGCCGGGAGCTGCACGAGCTCGACCAGGAGGCCGTGCGCGAGCAGCTGGCGGTGGTGCCGCAGGACGTCTATCTGTTCAACGCCACCATCGAGGACAATCTGCTCCTGGCCGACGCACATGCCACACGCGAGGAGATCGAGCGGGCCTGTGCCGTGGCGCAGCTGGACGCGCTCATCGCCACCCTGCCCGATGGCTATGACACCGTCGTGGGCGAGGACGGGCTCCTGTTGTCAGGTGGGGAGCGGCGACGGCTGGCCATCGCGCGGGCGGTGCTGAAGGACGCCCCGGTGGTGATCCTCGACGAGGCCACCGCCGACCTCGACAGCACCACCGAGGCGGCGCTCTGGTCGGCGATGGACCCGTGGATGCGGGGCAAGACCGTGCTCGCCATCTCGCACCGTCCCACCATCGGCGATCACGTGGACCGCGTGGTCAGCCTGGGCCTGGCTCAGTCGTAGAGATCCCGGATCTCCGGCGCCGGTGGGACCGTGGCCTCGAAGATCGCGCCCTGGACGTCGTAGTGGGGGTCCACGTAGGCGACTTCCGCGGCGGCGATCAGGCCCTCGTATGCGCCCTCCCCATCGAAGATGGCCGTCGCCGGTCGCACCGTCATCTCACCGGTGAGGCGGATCACGCTCGTCGGTCGCTCCTGCCAGGCGCCATCGTCGTTCTCGATCGGGAAGTAGCCGGTCGAGAGTCGCACGCCCGAGTAGACAGCCGTGTTGTGCACCAGGTTGATCGTGCCGTCCAGTCGCGGGTCTGTCGTCTCGTCGACCCAGAGCTCGGAACGCGCGTCCCGGTAGGTGACGAGACCGTCCTCGTGCGACTCGACCGTGCCACGTTCGGCGGCTCCTGCGGCCATCCAGCGAGCCTCGAACTCGACGGGCGTCACTGCCTCGACCTCGGCGCCCGGCACGACCGTCGTCGCCTGATCCGATTGCAGCGGCCCGATGAGCAGGAACCCACCGAAGAGCGCGATGATCGCCGTCGCGGCGAGTGTCTTGGTAGCTGTGAACATGGACCAGAACCTCCACATCGGGGACTTGGTCGCGACCGAACGAACCACGGCCGCGACGTAGCGCATGGCCAGCAGCGCCCGGTCGTCGGGGTCCAGATGGGCCATGGCGCGCCGAAGGTCGACTCGATCGATGCCGGTGGCGGGGTCGACTCCACCGGGTCGGGTCGAGGCGTCGACGTGGATCTCGACCTGGTGCCGTCGGTGTTGCCGTTTGGCCAGGCGTTTGGCCTCGTTGGCCGCCACCGAGACGAGCCAGGGGCGCAGTCGGGCGGGATCGCGCAGGGATCCGAGCTTGCGCCAGGCGATGTCCCAGGCGGCCTGTACCGCGTCGTCAGCCAGCCCATCGTCCCGCGTGATGAAGCGGCACACGCGAGCATGTGGTCGTGGTGCTCCACGACGATCCGCTCGAACGCGACCTCATCGCCTGAAGCCGCGGACGTGATCGCGCGGTGCAACTCTCCCCGGACCGCTTCGGTCATGGCCTCCATGCCCCTTAGATGCATCCACCCGGTCCGAGTGATTCATCCGGAGGAAGCGAGTATCTCAGGCCGCCCAAGCCGAACGGCCGGCCCTTGGCTCGACCGGCCGTTGGTGGTGGGGCGTCGATCGCGGTCGACGCGCCGGCGGATCCGTCAGTACGACGCTGACGATGGCCTAGTCAGCTGAGGGTTCCAGCAGGTCGAGCGTGAGCGGCTGGCCCGCAGCGATGTCCACCGCGGCGATGTGGCCGCTGATGTCCCTGCGATCGGTCAAGGCGCCAGGGCCCACCTCGGTCGCCGGGAGCACACGCAGGACGCCCGAGTTTGCATAGACGTCGTCCCCGGCAAGGATGTCTCGGGCGGCGGCGACCACCTCGCGGGGGTCAGGCACGTGGGTCCAGGTGTTGTTCTCCATGGTGGCCTTGCGGTTTGCAACGAGATCCTCCCCCCACAACTCGAAGGTGAGGAGCTCACCATCGAAGTCCCAGAAGTACGTCGCCGGCACCAGTCTTCCGGCCGTCTCGTCGTGGGTCATCTCGGTCCAGAGGTTGCCTTGCGTGGCATAGGTGAAGCCGACGTCGGTGCCTTCACCTTCTTCTCTGGTGCGGCCGCCGCCGTCCTCATGGAATGCGATCCACAGGTCGGGGTCCTCCACGGACACGAAGGTGCCGGTCGGGAAGGCCTGATCGTCGGTCTGTTCCGGTGCTGACAGGCCGCCGGGACCTGAGAAGCCGCCTTCGTCAGCCGGCATGACGAGCGGCGAGACACCGAGGCCCAGGATGAAGGCCAGGCCCGCCGCAGCTGCGAACTTGAGGGTGGGAGCCATGATCGTGTACCTCCCTGGGAACGTCCACCACGGACGCTGTCGCGTTCGCGACGTCCGCTCGAGGATGTCGTCGAGATAGTCGGGGGTACCCGTCCCGGCGAGATCGGCGATGGCGTCGGAGAGAGCTCGTTAGAGTCGGTCGTCAGTCATGCCTGTTCTCCGGGTGCAGGTGCCGGCGCTCGTTCGGGTCCGACCACGACCGAGCGCATGCGCAGCGGGGATCGATGCAATCGGGACATGGCCGTACCTAGCGGGATACCGAGCGTTTCGGCAGCCTCTGGTACGGACAGCCCCAGGTAGTAGCGGAGCACGACGAGGGCTCGTTGCTTGGGCTCGAGGGAGGCCAGCGCCTCCTCGAGCACCTGCCGGTCGAGCACCTGTTCCTGGGCGTCAGGTGTCGTGCGTGCGTCGCTGTCGAGCAGCTCGATCTCGACCACCCGACGCCGTCGGCGCCGCGCAGCCTCGATCGCGGAGTTCACGGTGATGCGATGGATCTAGGCGTCCCAGCGCTCGGGATCGCGCAGGCCCGGCAAGTCTCGCCAAGCCTTGACCATCGCCTCCTGGACGGCATCCCGCGCGAGATCCGCGTCCCGGAGGATGAGTCGGGCGACCGCGTCGAGGCGCGCGAGAGCCTGGCCGGCAAGCAGCGCGAGGGCGTCATGATCGCCGTCGCGTGCTGCGAGGACCAGTGCTCGCTGTTCCACGGTCGTCCCCCTGGGTGGTCCAGCTCATGCGTCTGAGCTACAAGGCATGGCGACGGTCAACCGTGAATCGTTCCCTCTGGCGGAGGACTTGTCCGAGCGGCTATCATGAACGTTGTAATGACCAGTGGTAATGACCGCTGGTAATGCGGGGGAGCGGATGGGCGGCATGGAGGAGCGGTTCGTCGAGGCGACGCTGGAGGCGATCGCGGAGGAGGGCGGCTCGCTCGAGGTCAACCTGCGTGGGATCTCGCGGCGCGTCGGCTGCGCTCACACCAACGCCTACAACTACTTCGACGGCTATCCGGACCTGCTGTGGGCCGCGTTTCGGCGGGCGCTGCGCATCTACGGCGAGCACCTCACGCGTGGCCTGGACGCGGGCATGCCGCCGCACGCCTACCTCGAGACTGTGGTCGGGAGCCTGGCTTCCTTCCCGCAGCAGAACCCCGGGCTCTATCGCTTCATCGGCTCCGATCCCATCGATCCGAGCGCCATCCCGGCCGACATCATGGACACGGTCGTGGCCATGAAACAGTGGTTCTCGTCGGTCGTGGCGGCCGCTGCCGACCCAGCCGTGGAACTGGTCGAAGCACGGACGGCGGCGGACATCATCCTCGCCTACGTCGACGGCGAGACATTGAACCTCATCAACGGCCGTGCCGTTCCCGACGAAGACCTGGGGGGCAGGATCGTGGCCAATGCCCTGCGGCTGTTCGAGCTCCTTGCCGGACGGCCCGCCGGGGAACACGGGAAGGCCGGCCAGCCTGCCGCGGAACCACCGGATCCCGCACTCATCTTCGGAGCTGGAGGGGACTGACGTGGACTTGATCTGGGGAGTCGCCATCATCGCCCTGGGGCTACTGGCATGGGTCGGCCAGGCGATCTCGTGGCTGGCACCGGCCGCGGCCGCCCGACTGAGCCTCGCCGACGCTGAGGGCAGTGTCGACGACGCCTTCTGGGCAGACGGCCGAGGCGAGGCGCTGTGGGACGCCTTCACCCTCTGGACGCTCCCGCTTGCGGGCCTGCTGCTCCTCGCCAACCACGAGGCCTGGACTTGGCTCGGACTCGTCGGCGGCGGCATGTATGCCTACTTCAGTGGCCGGGGCATCCTCACGCGGCTGGAGCTGCGCCGCCGTGGGCATCGCATCGGGGATCCGTCGAGCGTGCGCGTGGGGCTGTCCGCGTTGTTCATCTGGGGTCTCGCCGGCGTCGTCACCATCGCCGCCGCGATCGTCGAGCTGGCCTGACCGGGCCGAGGGGGGAACGACATGGAAGTCACGCTGTGGACAGGGGTCGTTGCGATCACCGGTCTGGTCCTTATCGGCCTGCTCGGTGCGCTGCAACTCATGGCCGTTGTCCGGCCACGAGCTCGTTGGACCGTGGAGAACGTCTACGGCGGTGGACCCGAGTCGACCGACCCGACCGCCTACTTCGCCTTCAACCAGGGCTTCGCCTGGGCTGACGTCCTGCTGTGGGTGCCGCTCCAGATCATCGGCTCCATGGGCATGCTGTTGGGCCAGGAGTGGGGGTTCCTGCTCGCGCTCGCGGCCTCGGTCCCGTATCTGTACACGGCCATCCCCATGTTCATCTGGGACCGCGACCTCGGCTTCCGCGGTCGTGGCTTCACCTACTGGGTCGTGATCTGGGGCATGTGGCCGGCCTTCGGCGCCCTGCAGGGTGCGTACGTGCTGGTCCGACTGCTGAGTGAGTAGGCGTGGCTCGCCTTGCGCCGTCCGGTCTGATGGACTGGCCGCCGGCTCCGAGAACCGCACAGTGGACAAATTCGGGAAGGGTGGTACTCTTCGAGGTCGCTGCATGTCGCAGCTCGCACGCGTGGTCACACCTTCGTATCTCGAACAGACCTTGCGCTCAATGTCTTGTGTTCGGGATCCCAAGGAGGGCCAACATGGCCACCGGTACCATCAAGAAGCTCGTCTCTGATCGCGGCTTCGGCTTCCTCGCTGCTGATGACGGCAAGGAATACTTCTTCCATCGCAACGAGCTCGAGAACTCGTCCGACTTCGACCGCCTCGTCGGCGGCGAGAAGGTGGAGTTCGAGGTCGGGCAGAGCCAGAAGGGCCCGCAGGCCCAGCGCGTTCGCCTGCTCTAGCTCCAGCGGCGCGATCGACGCGTCACCAGATGCTCAAGAGGCCGGCCCATCACGGGCCGGCCTCTTGCTATCCGAAGATCCAGACGCCGACCGTGGTGAGCCCGACGACCGCGAAGCCCAGCGCCATCTGACGCACACCCAGTACCTTCGCCGGTCGCGGCGGCCGAGCGAGCGTGATGCGTTGGATCAGTACCAGGCCGATGATGGTGGCGCCACCCAGCGCAAGCGAGGGGTCCAGCAGCGCCGCTACGGCCGCCGTCCCGACCGCGGCGAGGTCGCCCACGACCCCGGGTCCCGGCGGGACATCGCGCCCGTGGATGCGCGATATCTGCGCCCGCACGTGGGGGATGGACGAAAACACACGTGCGCTCAGGATGAGCCAGGCACCGAGCGCCAGGACCCCCGACCCGCCGCCGGCGAGCGTGCCCATGGCCGCCACCGCCGCCACCGCGACCGAGCCCACGATCTCGGGGATGATGTGCCGGCTCGCGGAGCGCAGGTCGAAGAGGAAGGCGATCGCGAACATCGGCAGCGCGACCGCGAGCGGCCAGATCCAGTTCGGATCGAGCGCCAGGATCGCTGTCCCCGCGAGGGCGAGACCGATCCCCAGAAGCTCGACGGTCGCAACCTGCGAGGCCAGCTGCATGCGCGCTTGCCCAGCCTCCGACGTCGTCCGCCCGCTCGCACGCAGTTGCCGCAGCACCAGCCGCGCCGGGGTGCGCAGCAGGAACGCCAACAGTGCTGCCACGGCCAGCAACAGGCCGGCCAGGCTCGGGGCCAGCAGTACACCCAGGATCCCGGGTTCCAGCGTTAGGCCCCACCCGCCGTGCTCGGCAGGCATGGCGACCGAACGAAGCGAAGGCCCCTGCCGTCGCGCGGTCACCGCGTCAGGCGTCAATCAGCGAGCGCTTGGGCCACGCTTGCCAGTCGCTCGTGGGCATCATCGGCCACGGCACGGAGCTCCGCGACGTCGATGTCCCCGAGCATGCCCAGGGGATCTACGACGGAGACGGTCGTGCCCTGGCCGCTCTCGTCCTCGTAGACGATGACGTTGCAGGGCAGCAGGAGACCGACCTGTGGCTCGGCGCCGAGTGCTTTGAGCGCGAACTCGGGATTGCAGGCGCCCAGGATGGCGTACTTGCGGAAATCCACGTCCAGCTTCTTGCGCAGCGTCGCGCGCATGTCGATCTCCGTGATCACACCGAAGCCCTGCTCCTTGAGGGCCGCCTCGGTGCGCTCGCGCGCCGCTTCATAGGGCTGGTCGAGATGGACGGTGAAAGCGTACTCGGACAGTGTTTCGTTCATCGGATCCCCCGCTCGCGCGGGGCGTCTCGCGGCCCCGCCTCTGGGTCGAGCATAGCCATACGCGAGTCGAGCGGTCGACTCGCCGGCTGTCCGGCGCACGGCGTGATAGCCACGGTGCGGGCGGCGCGGGCCGATCTGCCCATCCAACTCGAACTCGTCTGAGACTGAGTATCGGTATGATGGCTCGAGATGATGACGACCGAACCCCTTGTCCAGGCCCTCGGTGACGCCGGCTACCGGCTGACCGAACCGCGAAGGCTCGTGGCCGAACTCGTGAGCGAGCGAAAGGGCCACTTCACCGCCAATGACCTCGTCACGGAGGCCCAGGAGCAGGACCTGGGCATCGGCCGAGCCACCATCTTCCGAGCGCTCGACCTCTTCACCGAGCTGCAGCTGCTCGAGCGCATCGACCTGCCCAACGGCGACCACGCCTACGTGCCCTGCCTGCCTGGCTACCACCATCACCACGTCATCTGCCAGCGCTGCGCCAAGGTGACCGAGGTCGAGGACCTGGGGCTCGGTGGCGCCATCACGGACATGGAGCGCAAGACCGGCTGGACCGTGCAGAAGCACCGCCTCGAGCTCTACGGGCTCTGTCCCGAGTGCCAGACGACGGCCTCGGTCGAGAAGTGGGATGAGCGCTACGGCGGCCGCGAGTACATCTGGGAAGTGGAGCCCAACCGGTTCGTGGAGCGCCACGTGCGCGACCTCGAGCCCGGGAAGGCCATCGACCTGGCCGCCGGCGAGGGCCGCAACGCGATCTGGCTCGCGCGGCAGGGGTGGTCCGTCACCGCCGTCGACTTCTCCCAGGCCGGCCTCGACAAGGCTGCGCGCCTGGCCCAGGACAACGGCGTCGGCGATCGCGTGGTCACGGTCAACGCCGATGTAGTCGCGTGGTCCCCGGCCGAGCTGGTCGACCTGGTCGTCATCGCCTACCTGCAGCTCCCACCCGACCAGGTGCGAACCGCCCTCGAGCACGCCGCCGCGTGGCTTCGGCCCGGCGGGCGCGTCCTCGTCGTCGCGCACGATCGGACCAACATCGAGCACGGCTATGGCGGGCCATCCACGCCCGACCACTGCTACACCGTGGACGAGACGGTGGCGGCGCTCTCCGATCTGGTGGTCGAGGTCGCGGAGGTGGCCGAGCGGCACGTCGAGACCGACGACGGCCCGCGCACGGCGCTCGATACACTCGTCATCGCGAGGCGACCGGCCGCCTGACGTATCGGCCGGCTGCCTCACACGCACGTGGTGGCCGCGGGAGCCGAGACTAGACTGTCCCTACGACACACCACCGATCAGGCTTCGGGTGCCAGCCGGACCGCGGTGGGCGGAGGTGAGCGGCATGCGTGCGTTGTTCCAGGAGGTCTACGGGGAGCCAGAGGATGTGCTCTCGTTGCGTGAGGTAGATCAGCCGGAGCTGCCCGACGACGGGGTGCTCGTGCGCGTGGCGGCGGCGTCCATCCACATCGGCGACTGCTACGTGATCCGCGGCGTGCCCAAGATGATGCGTCCGGTCTTCGGGCTGCGTCGGCCCAAGAGCGATATCCCGGGTACCGACATCGCGGGCACGGTAGAGGCCGTCGGCAGCTCGGTCAGCCAGTGGCAGCCGGGCGACGAGGTCTTCGGCTCCTGCGCTGGCGCTTTCGCCGAGTACGCGGTGGCCAAGCCGGACAAGCTCGTGCGCACGCCCGAGAACCTCGACCTGGCCCAGACATCTGCCCTCGGGGTATCGGCCATGACTGCCCTGCAGGCCCTTCGCGACCAGCTCGGGGTCGAGGCCGGTCAGAAGGTGCTCATCACTGGCGCGTCGGGCGGAGTGGGCAGCTTTGCGGTCCAGATCGCCAAGGCCCTTGGCGCCGAGGTGACAGCGGTCTGCAGCACCCGCAACATCGAGCGTGTCACGTCGGTCGGCGCTGACCACGTCATCGACTACACCGCCGAGGACTTCACCCAGGGTGCAGAGCGTTATGACCGCATCCTCGACAATGTGGCCGCGCATCCGATGGGCGCGACACGAGGCGTGCTCACGCCCGATGGCCGACTGCTGTCGAATGGTGCACCTGTCGGTGGCTGGTTCGGCGGACTCAGCAACGTCATCAAGGCCTCGTTGGTCTCGATGGTGAACAAGCAACAGTCGCGGCCGTTCGTGTCGATGTACAAGCAGGCCGACGGCGAGGCGCTCAGGGTCCTGGTGGATGAGGGCAAGATCAGGCCACTCATGGACCAGACCTTCCCGCTCGATGAAGGCGTCGCGGCCGTGGCCCACGTAGCCACCGGCCACGGTCAGGGCAAGACCGTCATCTCGATGGCGACGGAGGGCTGACCCACTAGCTGGCTGCTCAGGCTCTCGGAGGTGGGCCTCCATCCTCGGCGCGCCCAGAGTGGTCAGCGCTGGGACGTGGGCTCCTGGCCGAGAGCGACGCGTGCCAACGTGGCTCGCCGCCTGACGAAAGCCTCCATGTCGTAGCCGATGTCCAGGCTCTCGTCGAGGAGCACCGCATTGAGGAGGTCGAGGCTGCGGGCGAACATCAGCCGCTCCACCTCGCCGGGTTCGCGCTCCGGCCAGGGGCGGCTGCGTTCGTAGCCGGCCTTGAAGGCGCGGGCCAGCTCGGGGTAGTCGTCGTCGCCGAAGACGTAGTAGAGCGACGTCGCGACGTCGAGGATGGGCGCCCCGGTCAGCAGGTCCTCGAAGTCGAAGGGGGAGAGGACGCGGCCCCTGATCTTCACGTTCCACTGGTGCAGGTCACCGTGGAGCACGATCGGCGGCACCTCCCGGGCGAGGGCGGCAATGCGTTCGTTCGTGGCCGCGGTGGCCTCGCGTAGCACCGCCTCCAATCCATGGAGCTCCGCGCGGCCCGGGTCGAAGACGACGAGACGCTCGCCGTACGGGATGCAGGAGTCGTATTCGGTGACGTGGAAGGCCGCCGATGGCGTCCACGTCTCGGCAAAGGCGTGCATCGTGCCCATCAGCTCGCCGAGCCGGCCCCAGTTCTCGGGAGATCGGCGCTCGGCCAGGTCCGGCCCGGCGATCCAACCGAACACGACGCACTCGCGCGGCTCGGGCACGCCATCGGCCGAGGCCACGGTAACCAGCCCACCATCGCGGTTCCGCAGCACGGGCGGCACGGCCACGTCGGTGCCGGCGGCGAGGGCGCTCATGAACTCCACCTCCGACGCCACCAAGCGATCAGCAGCGCCCGGGACCGGGCGGCTCACGCGGATGACGTGCGGCCCCGTGGTCGTGTCGACACGGTAGACGCAGTTCCACCCGTTGCTGATGAGTCGCAGTCGCGTGACCTCAAGGTCGTACTCGGCCAAGGCCGCACGAGCGAGGGGGCGGAGTCGGCGTGCCTGACCGACCTCGGTGAGCTTGCCGAACGGTTTCACGAGGCCACGTCGATGACCACCTTGCCCATCGAGCGGCCGTCCTTGAGCACGCGTAGGGCCTCCGCCGTTCGCTGCAGCGTGAAGCGGTGTCCGATGACCGGCCGGACCTGTCCCGACTCGATGAGGGCGTTGGTCTCGTCCATGTCCTGCCTCGTGTGCGGCCAGCCGAAGAGCAGGCCCAGCTCTTGCTCGCTCGACCGCGATAGCCACATGCCCACGGTGAAACCGGAGAGGATGCGGAAGCTGGAGCCGCCGGCCATCTCGTACCGTCCCGTCGGCGTCAGCACCGGCTGCCACTCGCGGACTGACTTGCGCGCATACACGTCGAGGACGAGGTCGTACCGTTCGTCGCCGCGGGTCGGGTCCTGGACCATGAAGTCGATGTACTCGTCGGCGCCGAGCGAACGCACGAGCTCCCCCTTGGCGGCACTGTCGACCCCGGTGACGTGCGCGCCACGAGCCTTGGCCATCTGGACGGCGAAGGTACCCATCGCGCCCCCCGCGCCGTTGATGAGGACGCGTTGCCCGGCCTCGATCCGGCGTGCGGACTTGATCGACACCCAGGCGGCCGATGGGACAGCGGCGGCATCCACAAGCGGCAGTCCATCGGGCAGCTTGCAGATGGCCTCGACGGGGGCCGCCGCGTACTCCGCGAACGCCGAGTAGCCGTACTCGGAGAGGTCGCCCATGACCTCGTCGCCTACCTGCAGCTCGGTCACACCCGGACCCGTGCGCTCGACCACGCCGGCGATGTCCGAGCCCGCGATCCTGCTCTTCGGCCGCAGCGGCGAGGTCATGCGCACGATCCCGAACCCATCGAGGACCTCGATGTCGGCGGCATTGACCGACGAGCTGTGAACGCGGACAAGGACTTCGCCTTCCTTCGCGCTGGGCGTCGGGACATCGGCCAGCTCGACGGACTCCGGCCCGCCGTACCTCGGCTGGATGATCGCGCGCATCGGCTAGGCCTCTGGGGGCAGCTGGAGCTGATGGGCGTCGGTGAAGAGCATGCGTCGCAATCCTAGGGCGATGACGCTGGTGGTGACCGCGACCGAGCCCAGCACCAGGTACATGATCACGACCTGAGCCTGCACGGCATCGAGTGGATCGACGCCGGCCAGCAGGAGACCCGTCATCAGCCCCGGCAGGAAGACGATGCCCACGGCCTTGGTCGTCTCGATCTGCGGGATGAGCGCGGTGCGCAGGGACTCACGCAGGTAGGGACGCGCCGCCACCGACGAGGGCTGACCGAGCGCGAGCCGTGCTTCGATCTCAAGGCGCTTGTCCTTGAAATCGGTGGTGACGCGGCGAGCCACGAGCACCGTCGCGGTCATGGAGTTGCCGATCATCATCCCGGCCAGGGGCACGACCGTCGTGCCGTTGACCGGGAAGACGCCGAAGCCGAAGAGTACGCCCAGCGTGACCAGCGCCGAGGCGCCGAACGCGCCCATCGAAAGCAGCCACAGGCGGGGAACTTGCTTGACACGCCGCTGCACGGTCCAACCGGCGAAGACGATCATCACCACCACCCACAGCCACGAAAGCACGATCGGCTGACCGGGGGCGATCATGGCCGCCAGCACGAGGCCCAGGAGCATGAGCTGGGCGGCGGCGCGGACCGCTGCGGTGGCGAGGTCGCGTTCGAGGCGCAGGCCGGCCCACCACGAGACGCCGATGGCCACGAGCACGAGGGTGCCGGAGGCGATGACGCCGACGATCTCGACCGGTCCGCTCATGACGGGACCACCCGACCGGCTTCGAGCGTCACGCGATGGTCGGCGATGCGCTCGACCTGGGCCAGGTCATGGGTGACCCAGAGGATGGGCACGCCGTCTTCGGCGAGCCCGCGAGCCAGCCGCTCGAGGGCCAGCGTCGAGTCGTTGTCGAGCGAAGCGGTGGGCTCGTCGGCGACGAGGACGCTGGGCTGCATCAGGAGGGCTCTGGCGAGGCATACACGCTGGGCCTCGCCGCCGGACAGCGTGTCGCCGGCACGATCGAGGAAGCTTTCGTCGAGCCCGACCGCGTCGAGCATCCGTGTGTGGGTGGCAGCGTCCTCGACCTGCGTGGCCGCGAGGTTGTCGCGCACCGTGCCCCCGAAGAGCGTCGGGCGCTGGAAGACCATGCCCACCGTCCGGCGCAGCTCCAGCACGTCGAGGCCGCGGATGTCGGTGCCGCGCAGGCTAACGGTGCCGGTCGTGGGGTCGAGCAGCCGGTTGGTCAGCCGAGTCAGCGTGGACTTGCCCGATCCCGAGGGACCCAGGACGACGGTGATCCCGCTGTCGGCCACCACGAGGTCGATGTGGGAAAGGACCTCGTTGGACCCCAGGCGAACGCCGACGCCATCGAAGCCGAAGACGGCGTCGGAGGAGGCGGCGGTCGTGGCCGAGATGCTCACGAGGCCATTCTGTCAGCCGGTCTCGGTGGCGGTCGGTTCTGGGCGACCGGTCCCGCCAGCGCTTCGTCGGCTCGCGACGCTGGTGTCCTGGTCGGACGCTCAGCTTGGACGCGTGCCAGCCGCAGCCCCGATGTCCATGTCTGCCAGCGGCTTCGCCGATGGTCCGTAGGGTGCGTACATGTCGATCGGCGCTTCGTTGGCATAGCGCACGACGTATCGCCCGAGATCGCGGTCCTCGCCGATGTAGCCGAGGTACTGACGGGCTTCGCCGACCGCATGCCCAAGGGTCAGAGCGAGGTGGAGTCCGGTCAAGCGGCGCCCCATGAAGGGTTCGGGGTCGATGGCCAGCTCCTGCAGTTCCTCGGCCACCTGGTGGTCACCCAGCTCCAGGCGGCCCGCGGCCGAACCGCGACGCCGGCAGCTGATGCCGCTCATGGGCACCTCCAGTGCCAGCAGCTCGCCCTCGAGGACTGAGTAGAGCACGACCGGCTCATTCAGGACCGAGGGTCGACCCGCCGGGTGCAGCGTGTGCGTGAGGATGTCGTGCCCGCCCTCCGAGAGGGTGCAGCGCTGCGTCTCGATCGAGTCCTCGAAGGTCATGTCGGCCACGAACTTGGGATAGCCCCACACCAGCCGGCCGCCATCCCGTGCAGGCAGGTGCGTCACCGGCATGTGCAGCACGAACGCGCCCACGGTCGCTCGCGTGAGCCGCGGCGCGACGAGCGGCAGCAGCGGTCGCGCTGGACGCGTCGTGACCAGCGCCGCGATGACGACCTCGCCATAGGGCATCAGCGCCTTGCCATGGACACCGTGCGCGGTGATCTCATCGTGGCGGTAGGACATGATTGCGATGACCGCCCGGTCACGGGTGGCACGCAGCGGGTGCAGCTCGGCGCTGGGCAGCGTCGCCCGCACCGCCTCGAACGAGGCTGTGTGGAGCGTCTGGCAGCCCTCGCTGCGGTGGTAGACGACCGGGATGCCGGCGTAGGCGGTACCCCATTGCACGGCGGGCGCACGTGGCCCCGTGTGCTGGTAGAACCGGGAGGCACCACGCTGCTGTCTCCGGCGCGAGATGGCCCTGGTGGCTGCCGTGGCTGCTCCCGCGAGGGCGAGCCCTCCGGCGAGGGCCTTTCGACCGTTCATCGCTCTCCTCCTGGGGCTCGTCGCCCCTGGCCGGGTGTCCGATGCCGGTGGGCCGGCAACCATGACGGTCCCCTTGCGGCCATCGACCAGCACAAGAGAGTGGCGGCCGCACCGCACCTACGATTCTAGGCTCGAGAGGAAGCGCGACCACGGACGGGCCCTTCCCAGCGTGCCGAGCCGGATGCGGCTACGTTGGTGGGGATGAACAACGAGCGGGTCGTCCGCCAGCACCTGCGCGTCACCGGCGTGGTCCAGGGCGTCGGCTTCCGGCCGACGGTATACCAGCACGCCACCGCGCTCGGACTCGTGGGCCTCGTGGGCAACGACAGCGCGGGGGTCTTCATCGAGCTCGAGGGTCCGGCCGGGGATGTCGACGCTTTCGTGGAGAAGCTCCGGACCGAGCCGCCGCCGCTGGCGCACATCGACGACATCGAGCGTCGGGGCATCGAGGTCCGCGGCGAGACCGAGTTCGTCATCGTCGAGAGCCGCCACGAGGAGGGGGCGACCACGCTGGTCTCGCCCGATCTCGAGGTCTGCGCCGACTGCCTCGCCGAGATGCGTGACCCGGTCGATCGGCGATACCGGTACCCCTTCGTCAACTGCACCAACTGCGGGCCGCGCTTCACCATCACGAAGGCCACGCCATACGACCGGCCGCTCACGACGATGGCCTCGTTCCCCATGTGCCAGCGCTGCCAGGCCGAGTACGACGACCCGACCGACCGCCGCTTCCACGCCCAACCCAACGCCTGTCCCGATTGCGGTCCGCGAATCTGGCTCGAACGCGACCGTGAGCTTCCGGCCCAGGACGTCATCGCGGCCGCTCGCGAGCGGGTCGCTCAGGGTCAGGTCATCGCGGTCAAGGGCATCGGCGGCTTCCACCTCGCCTGTGACGCCCGCAACGCCGACGCCGTGGCCACGCTGCGCGAGCGCAAGCGGCGGACAGCCAAGCCCTTCGCGGTCATGGCCGCCGACTTGGCCACGGTCGAGTCGTTCGCCCACCTGACCGAGGCCGAGCGCGAGATCCTGGCCTCGCCCCAGCGCCCGATCGTGCTGGTGCGTGAGTCGGCCGGGAGCGACCTGGATCCCGCCATCTCACCCGGCAACGACCGGGTCGGGGTGATGCTGCCGTACACGCCGCTCCACCACCTGCTGCTCGAACCGGGTGACGTCTGGGTCATGACCTCGGGGAACTTCGCCAATGAGCCCATCGTCAAGGACAACGAGGAAGCGCGCGCGAAGCTGCTCGAGCTGGCCGACGCCCTGCTGCTCCACGATCGTGACATCCATGTCCACTGCGACGACTCGGTGGTGCGGGTGCACGAGGAGCGTGAGCTGCCCGTGCGGCGCAGCCGTGGCTATGCCCCCTTCCCGGTCCGGCTGCCCATCGAGGTCGCACCGACGCTGGCGGTCGGCGGTGAGCTCAAGGCCACGTTCTGCCTCGCCGCCGGCACCGACGCCTTCATGAGCCAGCACATCGGCGACATGGAGAACCTCGAGACGCTGCAGGCCTTTACCGCCGCGGTGGAGCACATGCAAGACCTCTTCCGCATCGAGCCCGAACGCGTGATCGCCGATCTGCACCCGCGCTACCTCTCCACGAAGTGGGCTCAGGAGGCCTATCCCGACGACACCGTCCTGGTGCAGCACCACCACGCCCATATCGGCTCGGTCATGGCCGAGAACGGTCACACCGATCCGGTGGTCGGCTTCAGCTTCGACGGCACCGGCTACGGCACAGACGGCACCATCTGGGGCGGCGAGGTGCTCGTGGGCGACCTCGATGGCTTCGAGCGTGCCGGTCACCTGGCCTCGGCGCGGCTTGTCGGTGGCGACGCCGCCGTGAAACGGCCCTACCGCATGGCGCTCTCGCAGCTGTGGGCCGCCGGCCTCGATTGGACCGACGACCTCCCGCCCGTCGTATGGGCCGGCCCAGAGGAGCGGCGTGTCGTGCGGCATCAGCTCGAGACGGGGCTCAACTCGGTCGAGACCACCAGCATGGGCCGTCTTTTCGACGCCGTCTCCTCGCTGGCCGGCGTCTGCCACGAGGTTTCGTACGAGGGCCAGGCAGCCATCGAGCTGGAGGCCCTCGGTTCACCAGACGCGGAAGGCAGCTATGCCTTCGAGCTCATCGAGGGCGACGGACCGGTCGTCCTCGACCCTGCCCCGGTGGTGGCCGCTGTGGCTGCCGACGTCAGGGCCGGCGTGCCGGCATCGGTCATCAGCACCCGGTTCCACCGTGCGCTCGCGGCAGCAGTCGTCTCGACGGCTGATGTGATGCGCCGGCGCTACCATGTCGAAACCGCCGCATTGAGCGGCGGGGTATTCCAGAACGTAACCCTGCTGGAGACAGCAGCCGTAGGGCTTCGGACGGCCGGTTTCGCCGTCCTCACCCACCGGCTGGTGCCCCCCAACGATGGCGGCCTCGCCCTCGGACAGATCGCTCTGGCAGGACGGAGGTAAGAAACCATGTGTCTCGGTATCCCAGGCAAGGTCCTTGAGACTTACGAGCAAGACGGCACCAAGATGGGCCGCGTCGACTTCGACGGTATCGTCAAGGAGGTCTGTCTCTCGTTCGTGCCGGAGACCGAGCTCGATGACTACGTCATCGTCCATGTCGGCTTCGCCATCACGCGAGTGGACGAGGAGTCCGCACACGAGACGCTCGACCTGATGAAGGAGATGGGGGTCCTCCAGGGTGAGCTTGGATGCAGAGGTAGCCCTCAAGGAGGAGGCTGCCATCGCCAACGGCGAGACCCCGTGAGGTACCTCGACGAGTACCGCGACCCGGAGCTGGCCAAGAAGCTCTTCGATGAGATCGACAGCATCACCACCCAGCACTGGGTGATGATGGAGGTCTGCGGCGGACAGACCCACTCGATCATCCGCAACGGCATCGACAAACTGCTCAACGAGAACATCGAGCTGGTGCACGGACCCGGCTGTCCGGTGTGCGTCACGCCGCTCGACACCATCGACAAGGCACTGGCCATCGCGGCCCGCGACGACGTCATCTTCACCTCGTTCGGCGACATGCTGCGTGTGCCCGGCAGCGAGACGGACCTCTTCGGCGTCAAGTCCAGGGGCGGTGATGTGCGCATCGTCTACTCGCCCCTCGACGCGGTCAAGATCGCCAAGCGAGAACCCCGACAAGGAGGTCGTCTTCTTCGGCATCGGTTTCGAGACGACGGCCCCGGCCAACGCCATGTCGGTCTACCAGGCCAAGCAGCTGGGCCTGACGAACTTCTCCATGCTCGTGTCGCACGTGCTCGTGCCGCCGGCGATCCAGGCCGTGCTGAACAGCCCCGTGAACCGGGTGCAGGCGTTCCTTGCCGCCGGTCACGTGTGCTCGGTCATGGGCTACGGCGAGTACTTCCCCATCGCGGAGCAGTACAACGTGCCCATCGTCGTCACCGGCTTCGAACCGCTGGACGTGCTCGAGGGCATCCGCAAGACCGTGGCCCAGCTCGAAGCGGGCCGGGGCGAGGTCGAGAACGCCTACACCCGCGCGGTCAACGAGAAGGGGAACCTGCCGGCCCAGAAGCTCTGTCAGGACGTCTTCGCGGTGACCGATCGCAACTGGCGCGGCATCGGCATGATCCCGCAGTCCGGCTGGGAGCTCTCCGAGCGCTACGCCGACTACGACGCGGCCATCCGTTTCGAGGTCGAGGACATCGACACCAAGGAACCGGAGGTCTGCCGCTCCGGCGAGGTCCTGCAGGGCCTGGTCAAGCCCAACGAGTGCCCGGCTTTCGGGAAGGAGTGCACGCCGCGCAAGCCGCTAGGGGCCACGATGGTCTCGAGCGAGGGCGCCTGCGCCGCCTACTACCAGTACGGGCGCTTCATCGAGCTCGAGGGGGTCAAGTCCTGATGGACATGGACAAGGAAGTCTCCATCGACAGCTGGTCCTGCCCGCTGCCGCTGCGCGACCAGCCCAACATCGTCCTGGGCCACGGTGGAGGCGGGCAGCTCTCGTCAGAGCTCATCGAGCACGTCTTCCTGCCGGCCTTCGGCAACGAGCACCTCGACGGCCTCGGTGACTCCTCGGTCCTCGAGCTGCCCCCGGGTCGCGTGGCCATGTCCACCGACAGCTTCGTCGTCCGCCCACGCCTGTTCCCAGGTGGCAACATCGGCGAGCTGGCCATCAACGGCACGGTCAACGACGTGGCCATGTCCGGCGCGGTGCCGCTGTACATCAGCGTGGCCATGATCCTCGAGGAGGGCCTGCCCATCTCGGAGCTGGCGTGGCTGGCCGATGCCATGGCGCGTGCGGCCAAGACCGCGGGCGTCCAGATCGTCACCGGCGATACCAAGGTCGTGGATCGAGGTCACGGCGACGGCGTCTACATCAACACCACCGGTATCGGAGTGGTGCCCGACGGCGTGGACATCCACCCGCGCAACATCCGGCCGGGCGACGCGGTGCTGGTCAACGGCACCATCGGCGACCACGGCATGGCCATCATGAGCGTGCGCGAGGGGCTCGAGTTCGAGTCCACCATCAAGTCCGATACCGCGGCCCTGAACGGCCTCATCGCCGAGCTGCTCGAGGCCGACCTCGACGTGCGCGCCCTGCGCGACCCCACGCGCGGTGGGCTGGCCGCGACGCTCAACGAGTTCGCCGTCGCCGCCCAGGTCGGCATCCGGGTCGACGAGGCGAAGCTGCCCGTCGAGCGGGCCGTGGCCTCGGCCTGCGAGATGCTGGGCATGGACCCGTTCTACGTTGCCAACGAGGGCAAGGTCGTGGTGGTCGTGCCGGCAGATCAGGCCGATCGGGCGATCGACGTCATGCGCGCCAACGAGCTTGGCGTGAACGCCGCACGCGTGGCCGAGGTGGTGGACGCCCATCCCGGCATGGTCGTGGCCAAGACCGGTCTCGGCGCCACGCGCGTCGTCGACACGCAGGTCGGAGAGCAGCTCCCGCGCATCTGCTGAGGCGTAGTGGGAGCCGGCGAGCAGTGGCCCACGCAGGTCAGGTAGGGGGAGTGGAGCGGC
>CAVVYR010000037.1:0-6928 GCA_963752475.1 uncultured Chloroflexia bacterium
CTCAGGTCAGCTGAGTGGGCATGGGCCCGAGCGCGACTCGACGAAGGCGGCACCGTCCTCGAAGCCGTAGCGCTCGAACTCGTCGATCCAGAGTGCGACGCCGGCATAGTCACGAGGTATGACGTCGCCACCGACGTAGCTCGAGTCGAACCACCAGCGGAAGACGGCCCCAGGGCCTGCGCGCAGGGCGTCCGGAATCGGCTGAGCCGAGAACGCCAGGGTCATCTGGTCCCAGAAGGCCCACTGGTCCGGCGTGAGCACTGGCAGCCTCGCGCGACTCGATTGTGGAGGTGCCTCCGCCGGATGGTCGCCCTGGTAGCCCGTGTCGGCAAGCACACCGACGAGCACCACGCAGAGGGTGGCGACGACGAAGAGAGATGGGGGAAGACGGAGTCGCTCGACCATTGGTGAGCCACCTCATCTGCGCATCCGGTCCGGCTGGACTGAGCACGAGGATGAAGCGGCCACGGATCAGGCCGCCGCGTTCAGCCGCCCGATTCTACGGTCCAAGGACAGCGTCCGCCACGCTAGCGGTCGACGATGGGGTCGTTCGGTTCCGCAGCCCACGCTCGCGCTATCTGGCCGACCCTGGCGTCGTCCATCAGCAGTAACTCCCAACAAGGCGACGCCCCGAGGCCAGAGACCCGCAGCTGCCGAAGCCTCGCCGAGAGGTCGTCATCGTCGACCTCGCAGACGCCCGGCACCTGGACAGCATCGATGCCCACGATGGCCCGCTTGGGCCCCACCGCGGCGGCCAGTCCCCGAGCTTCGTGGGCCAAGCTTGCGAGCTGGGGGCCGAACCCTGAGAGGCGCGGCAGTGCGAAGCCGACCACGTCCGAGACGAACGAGGCGGCCTCATCGTCTCCGGCCGCACTGAGCCACTCCACGTAGCCGGTCAGCTCGAATGGCATCGACGCCGGGCCTAGCGCCTCGAAGTACGTCATCGACTTCGACCACTCACCGAGTGAGCCGAGCGCGGCGAGGTCCTGGCCGACGCTTCGGGTCAGTGCCGGGGTGAATACGTCGAGTGCCGCCCTGAGTCCGACCGAGCCGAGATCAGTCGTCACCGCGGATACCGATCGAGTGACCACGTCCTCGCGCCAACCGAGGAACTCCCCGACGGATGCCACCTCTGTCCGTCCGAGGAGGGTAGCGACGAGCGCTCGACGACCCGCCAGCGTCGCTCTCGCCTCCAGGGTGGCCCGACGAACGGGTGCTAGATCGAGTCCGTCCCGAGCGGCAGCTCGGTCGCTGTACGGGCAGAAGCAGGTCAGTTCGTCGACCGGGGAGGCTCCAGGACTGTGGAAGCGAATACGATCGAGCAGGACGCCGTCGGCATCGATCTCCATCGCGAGGCGTCGAGCTCGCTGACCGGCAGCCTCCACCACCTCGTGACGGTCAAGACACAGGAATCGGAAGTCAGCCATGTCGCGAAACGCGGGAGGGGCCTGGGCCTCCGGCCCGAGCGCGGCCATCAAGTCGGTCGGCTGTTCCTCGCCCGAGTCCGTGAACAGTGGCACCCACCGCCACACCGTGACGTCGGACGGAACAACGGTGCGGACAGCTTCTGCCACGTCGGGCCGCAGATCCCAGCCGAACGCGACATCGGTGACCGGCAGTCGGTCGAAGGCCTGCACGAGCCGGTCGCGTGCGGTGGTCGGCTCGATGGCACCGACGGCCGGTGAAGGTTCGAGGTACTGGATCAAGAATCGTCGTTGGTCGGCTTCGCTCATCTCGTCCCCACGTATCCGGTCAATCTTGACAGGGAGCTCAACGGACAGGATACTTTCTGTCTGAATGGAAGAAAGCACCGATCAGCAGCGCGCGGACGGCCAGGCCAATGCGGAGTCTTCGATGGCGAGGCGGCATGGCTTGATGCTGCAGCTCAATGAGCAGCTCGTGCTGGACTTCGTTCATGAGCAGGGCAGTACGAGTCGCCCGGACATCGCCGCAGCACTAGGGCTGTCGGCGGCGACCGTGAGTCGCGTCATCCGACGCCTTGTGGAGCGGGACCTCGTGTGTGAAGAGCCGGGGCCCAGCACCGGCGGACGTCCGCGTAGCACCATCACCTTCAACGCCAGCTCCGGCTGCGTCATCGGTATCGATCTGGGCGGGACCAAGTGCCATGCCATGCTCGCTGATCTCTCGGGCGAGATCCTCGTCGAGGAGGTTCGCGCGACCGATGCCGACGGATCGACCATTCGCCACGCTTGCCACCTCGATCGAACGCCTGGCCAGGCATCCGAAGCGCGCCGGTGCGCCACTCGCGGCGCTTGCGGTCGGTGTGCCTGCCATCGTCGACCCCGCCAGTGGTGTCGCGATCGGAGGGCCCAACGTCCACTGGCAGGGCTTCCCGCTGGTCACCGAGCTGCAGGGTCGGTTCGATGTCCCGCTGGTCGTCGACAACGATGTGAACCTCGCGTCGCTGGGACACGCCTGGAAGGGCGATGCACGTGGCCTCTCCGACTTCATCGTGCTTAGCCTCGGTACTGGCATCGGCGGAGCCGTGGTGGTGGACGGCCTCCTGCTGAAGGGAAGGACCAGCGCCGCGGGCGAGGTGGGCTTCATGGTCCTCGACCGCTCGCTACTGCGCGCGACGCGGGACGATGACCTCGGCGCCTTCGAGACTCTGGCATCTGGCGTCGGGCTGGCGGAGTTGGCACGCGATACGCTCGTCGCTGGCGACGAAGACTCTTCACTGCGGGGCCTCACCGATGTCGGATCGCGTGAGGTTCTGGAAGCCGCCCGGGCGGGTGATCGAGTGGCGATGGGTGTCGTCCACACGATGGTCGACCACGTGGCCATGGCCATCATCGCGACGGCCAGCGTCGCCGATCCCGAGACGGTCATCCTCGATGGTTCGGTCGGGCGCGCCCTTGAGCCCTGGATCCCGGAGCTGACCGAACTGGTCGGTCGCCACTTGCCGGCGGCTCCCAACGTCGTCATCTCGAGCCTGGCCGGTGAGGCCACCGTCATCGGCGCGATCGCTGCGGCGCTCGACCTGTCACGCTCACGTCGTGGGCCTCGACAGGGTCCCGCTTCCGCGGTGTCGACGCTCACACGACCGTTGCCCATCCCGGCATCAGAGCAGCAGGAGGCCGCTCCGTGACCCCATCGGCCCCTGCCATGAACGGCCGGTCCGGGATGTCGGCCTCACGCTCTGCGAGGCTGAGTGACTTCCTCGGCCGCTATGCCATCTCCGTCGTCTTCTTCGGGCTGTTGATCGTCCTGCTCATCGCCTCGCCGGACTTCCGCGACCCACGCAACCTGTGGAACGTCCTCCAGCAGAACTCGATCATCGGCATCGTGGCGCTGGGCATGCTGGTGATGATGATCGCTGGCGGCTTCGACCTGTCGGTCGGCGCCACCGGTGCGGCCTGCGCGGTCGTAGCTGCCTGGACATTCGTGAACTTCAGCATCCCCTTCGGCGTCGCTGGCGGCCTACTCATCGGCCTGCTCATCGGCTGCACCAACGGTGTGCTCATCGCCAAGGTCGGCATCAACCCCTTCGTGACCACGCTGGGAATGCAGGTGTTCGTGCAAGGCCTGCTCTTCGTGGCCACTGACGCCAAGCCCATCTATGGGCTGCCATCAGACTTCACCTTCATCGGACTGGGTCGCATCGGACCCGTGCCAGTGGCCGCGATCATCTACGGCCTCGTCGCTCTGGCCATCTGGATCCTGCTCCGATTCTCTCGTTTCGGCCACTACGTCTACGCGACCGGCGGTAACAAGGAGGCCAGTCGCTTGGCCGGTGTGCCCGTCGACCGCGTGATCATCGGCGCCTTTGCCTTGGGGGGACTCCTCGCGGCGGTCGCCGGCCTGGTCCTGTTGGGCCAAGTGAACATCGGCCAGCCCGCCATGCAGGCGGCGTGGCCCTTGTCCGCTATCGCGGCGTGTGTGGTTGGGGGGACGTCACTCTTCGGCGGCGTGGGCACGGTGCCCGGCGTCGTCGTGGGCACGCTCCTCCTTGGTGTCGTGGCGAACGCGCTGAACCTCTTCGGCGTGTCGCCCTACTGGCAGCCGGCTGTGACCGGCGTCATCATCCTCGCCGCTGTTGGCATCGACGCCTTCCAGCGGAAGAGGAAAGGAGGAATCACATGATTCGGAATCACAGGACCGTGCGCAGCGGCGCAGCCCTTGGTCTGACGACCGTGCTGGCGCTGTCGCTGACCGGCAGCGTGATGGCTGAGGAGATGGATTGTCCAGAGCCGATGGGTGAGCCCATCGAGGTCGGAGCCATGCTCTGGAACACGGGCATCCAGTTCTACAGCAATTTCATCCAGGGCCAGGAGGACGCGGCCGTCTGCTACGGCGTCGACCTCGACCTCCAGAACGGCAATGGTGATCTGGCCACGGAGGTGGCCGTGATCCAGCAGTTCATCGCTCAGGAGAAGGACGCCATCATCGTCACGCCCAGTGACGTCGAAGGCATCGTTCCTGCCGTGCTGCAGGCGAACGAGGCCGGCATCCCGGTCTTCGCGGCCAATAACCGCATCGGCGAGAGTGCCGAAGTCGTCTCGTTCATCGGCGCTAACGACGTCGAGTTCGGCAAGCGCCAGGGCGAGATGCTCGTCGATGCGGTCGGTGAAGAGGCCAAGGTCGGCCTCGTCCTCGGGGCGCTGGGCACGTCGGCGCAGCTCCTGCGTGAGCAGGGCCTGACCGAGTACCTCGCCGACTATCCGGGCGTGGAGATCATCGAGAAGCAGACCGCCAACTGGGCTGACGCCGAGGCCCTCGCGCTGACGCAGGACTGGCTCAGCAAGTACGGCGAAGGTGAGATCGACGCCATCGTCGGTCAGGGCCCGGAGATCGTGGCTGGCGCCCAAGGAGCAGCGCAGGGTGGCCGTTCCGACGTGCAGTTCCTGGCTGGTGACTATCCCTACAGCGTGAAGGTCGCCATCGAGGACGGCATCGTTGCCGGCACGGTCAACCAGGACCCGTACCCGCAGGGTTACGAGGCCGTCCAGTACGCGTACTACTGGCTCACCGACCAGCAGGACATGGTCGAGCAGCCGGATCACTTCCTGCCGCTGCCCATCGTCACGGCCGAGAACGTGGACGAGTATCCCGCGGCGTGGGGCACGCCCGAGTAGGGTCGATCACCCACCTGTCATGAACGAACCACGACCCTCGGAGGGCTTGGCTCCGCTTCTCGAGATGGAGCGGATCACCAAGGACTTCTCTGGGGGTCGTGTGCTCTTCGGCGTGGACTTCTCCCTGCTACCTGGCGAGGTCCATGCCTTGGTAGGGCAGAACGGCGCCGGCAAGTCGACCCTCATGAAGGTCCTTGCCGGCGTCTATCCCGACTACGGCGGGCAGGTCAGGCTCGACAGCGAGCCCATCGACCTGCACGACCCCCGCGATGCGCTGGAACACGGCGTTGCCGTCATCTATCAGGAGTTCGCCCTCGTACCCGACATGACCGTAGCGCAGAACATCGCGCTGGGGCAGGAACCGGGCGATCGCGGCTTCGTCGACCACCGTCGGATCCGTGATGAAGCGGCGGCTGAGGTCGAGCGCTTGGGCCTCGATCTGCCGGTCGATGTACGGGTCAAGCAGCTTGGTGTCGCAGGCCAGCAGCTGACCGAGATCGTAAAGGCCATCTCCCGGCGAGCCCGGATCCTGGTTATGGACGAGCCCACCGCGCGGCTGTCGGGCACGGAGCGCGAGCGGCTCTTCGAAACGGTCCGCGACCTCGCGGCAGCGGGCGTCGGCATCATCTACATCTCACACTTCCTCGAGGAGATCTTCGAGGTGGCTGACCGCGTTACGGTCCTGCGCGACGGGAACGTCGTGGCAGCCGAGCCGACCTCGGCGCTGGATCTCCCGACCCTGGCACAGCTGCTGGTCGGTCGTGAGCTCAGTGAGGCTGAGCACCGTGAGGCCACAGCGACCGACACCACGGGTCTCACATTGCGCGGGCTGGCGGTTCCCGGCCGAGCTGGACCACTCGATCTCGAGGTCAGGAAGGGAGAGATCGTCGGACTCGCCGGACTCGTCGGATCGGGCCGAACGAGCCTTGCCCGCGCCATGGTCGGCATGGAGCGCTCCGCCCGCGGGGCCATCGAGGTCGACGGTTGGTCAGGCATTCCGCGACATCCCGGCGAGGCAGCCGCGCGCGGGGTGCTGCTGCTCGCTGAAGACCGCAAGCGACAGGGCCTCGTCCTTCAGCGGACGGTAGGGGAGAACGTGGCCCTCACGGCATTGCGCTCGAGCCTCTCGGCGTGGGGGTTGGTGCGGCTGCGAGAGCGTGCGCGCGTGATTGACGAGCTCATCGAGCGTCTGCGCTTGGTGCCAGCGCGCGCGGAGGTCCCGGCGTCGAGCCTCAGCGGTGGCAACCAGCAGAAGGTCGTGTTCGCGCGTGCCATCGCCGCCGGGGCCCGGGTCCTGGTCCTCGACCAGCCAACCGCCGGCGTGGATATCGGCGCCAAGGAGGAGCTCTACGCCCAGATCGACAGGCTGGCGCGAGAGAGCGTCAGCATCATCTTCATCTCGGACGATCTCGACGAGATCTTGCGCATCTGTGACCGCGTCGTGGTCATGCGTCGCGGCCGACCCGAAGCGCCGGTGCCAGCCTCGGGTATCGATCGAGCGGGGCTGCTCGCGGCCATCAGCGACACGTCAGCCGCGGTCGCCTGAGCCGCCGCCCTCCGACGCGCTCAGGAATGCCCCTCGCGCCTGCGGCACAAGGGGCGCGGGACGGCCTGACTGGCGGTTGACGATGGCGCCGTCGGGCTCGGAGCCCGCGACGAAGGCCATGTCGGTGACGGACCAGTCGCTGAACGAGCCGATGTTGACGAGCGGGTCGGCCACGCGTGTAGCCAGGGCATCGGAGCAGGCGGTCACGCCGCTCTGGCAATGGTCTGAACGCATCCCCGTGGCGGTTTCAGCCGAAAGGCCGGAAGGCCTGGGTCGAGACCGAGTG
>CAVVYR010000038.1:0-6353 GCA_963752475.1 uncultured Chloroflexia bacterium
CGCACTTGCTACCGCGGGGTTCGCACCCGGGCTTTCTCCAAGGGACCGTCACGCCACCATGTGCCTGATTCGAGAGCCAATGGGGCACCAAGCCCGGAAGAGACTCGGACGCACGCGTCGGCACCACCCGCTCCTACCCCCGAGGAGGCTCAAGTCGACGACCTGACGCGCCGACTGTCGCGTCTCATGCGTCAGGAGGCTCAGGGTGTCAGTCCTACCCCCGGGGTGACTGGGATCACGCACTCGAGCTGCGAGCGGGTCGAGTTGAACCCCGAGGAGGGTGAGCGGAGCGCGGGAGGGCGATCGCAGTGGAGGAGGGTGAGCGGAGCGCGGGATCGAGCAGCGCGAGAGCCTTGAACAGAGCGTGGAGTCGGAGCCGGTGTTGCGTTGGCACGGCGGCGGCGCGGGGACGGCCGGCATGGGCAGGGTCCGGGGCGCCGTCATCCGCTCGTCGCAAGGTGACCCGTAGGCTGTGGCGACCATGCGCAACGTAACCATCCTCGCGGCACTGACCCTGACCCTTGCCGCCTCCGCCGTGACCGACCGTGCCTCCAGGGCCCAGACCGAGGCTCCGAGCGTGCCGCCGGTGGCGAGTGGCCCGTGCTCGGACGAGGCCGCAAGAGCCACCTTCGCCGTGGACTGCTGCGGTGACGAACCGGACGAGGACATGGGAGACGAGTCGAACGAGGCCCCAGCCGACGACGCGACCGCGGATGACGACCTGCGGGCGCACCTGACGCCGCTCCAGTACTACGTCACCCAAGAGAATGGGACGGAGCCGCCGTTCGACAACGCCTACTGGGATGAAAAGCGCTCCGGGATCTACGTCGATGTGGTCGGCGGCGAGCCCTTGTTCAGCTCGACCGACAAGTACGACAGCGGCTCGGGCTGGCCCAGCTTCACTCGCTCACTCGAGCCGGACGGCATCGTCGAACGGGAAGACCTTGCCGCGGGCATGCGGCGGACCGAGGTGCGCAGCGCCGGGGCGGACAGCCACCTCGGACACGTGTTTCCCGACGGTCCCGAGCCTACCGGCCTGCGCTACTGCATCAACAGCGCCGCCCTGCGCTTCGTCCCCGCCGAGGATCTGGAGGAAGAGGGCTACGGAGAGTATCGCTCGCTGTTCGAGTGATACGGCAGGGCCCGCCCCGGCGTCCGGGCTACCTGATACTCGCTCTCAATAGGAGCCGTCTGTCGGCGTCAGTGGGAGCCCTTCGCCACTGGTGAGCGGGCTGCGGCAGGCGCACGATGGCGTGACGCGGTCGGGGGGTCCGCCGCAAAGAGCGCCCCCATGGACCCAACGTCCCTACCGCGCCAGAGCGGAGTCATTCGATGCCCAAGATCTCGCTCCTCGGAGCCGGCAGTACCGTCTTCACCAAGCGCCTGCTCGTCGACCTGCTCAGCTTCCCCGAGCTGGCAGAGTCCACCATCTCCCTGCACGACATCGACGAGGAGCGCCTGCACACCTCCGAGGTCGTGGCCCACAAGGTCGCCGAGCACGTCGGTGCGCATCCGGTCATCGAGGCCACGCTCGATCGCCGGGCCTCGCTCGATGGCGCCGACTACGTCATCTGCATGATCCAGGTCGGCGGCTACGATCCCGGCACAATCATCGACTTCGAGATCCCCAAGCGGTACGGCCTGGAGCAGACCATCGGGGACACCCTGGGCATCGGCGGCATCATGCGCGCGCTGCGGACCATCCCCGTGATGCTCGACATGTGCGAGGACATGGAGGAGGTCTGTCCTGACACGATGCTCTTCAACCACACCAACCCCATGGCCATGGTCACGTGGGCGCTCGATCGCGGCACCAGCATCCGCCAGGTAGGCATGTGCCACTGCACGCAGGTCACCGCGATGCAACTCTGTGAGGACATCGGCGTGCCCTTCGAAGAGGTCGACTACCGCGTCGCGGGCATCAACCACATGGGTTTCTACCTGGCCTTCGAGCGGCGGACGAAGGACGGGGCTCAGGACCTCTACCCGCTCATCGACAAGGTCATCGAGGAGGGGCGGGTGCCCCACTGGAACCGGGTGCGCTACGACATGTACCCGCGCCTGGGCTACTTCGTGACCGAGTCGAGCGAGCACTTCAGCGAGTACGTGCCCTGGTTCATCAAGCGCGATCGGCCCGATCTGCTCGAGCGCTTCAACATCCCCATCGACGAGTACCTGCGCCGCTGTGAGGGCCAGATCGGCATGTGGGAGGTCCTCCAGTCATGGATGGAGGACCCCGACGCACGACTGGACGAGCGTAACCCGGAGATGGTGGCCGCGGCCGAGAAGATGGCCGAGTCCACGGTCATGCCGCCCGAGCTCGTATCCGAGATCTTCGAACTCAAGCCCAGCGGGGAGTATTCACCGCTGATGATCCACAGCATGGAGACCGGCATCCCGCGCGTGACCCACGCCAACGTGGCCAACCACGGCCTCATCGACAACCTGCCCGAAGGTTGCGCGGTGGAGGTCCCGTGTCTGACCGATCACCACGGCGTCCAGCCCATCCCGGTGGGTCTGCTTCCGCCGCAGCTGGCCGCGCTGATACAGACGAACGTCAGCCCGCAGGGCCTGACGGTGGAGGCGGCGCTCACGCGCAAGCGCGAGCACATCTACCACGCAGCGATGCTCGATCCGCACACCTCATCCGAGCTCGATCTGGACCAGATCTGGGCCATGGTCGACGACCTCATCGAGGCCCACGGCGACTGGTTGCCCGAATACCACTGACCGCGGACCTCATCCTCGGGAGACTGGCTGGACGCTCGAGCCGGTCCCGGGAGGCGCCTCGAACGTTGGGCCATCCGTAGGACACCGGGATGGTGCCGCAGTCGTCGTGACTGACGGGCTGTGGTCGTCAGCGGGCCGGAGCGCCGGGCGCGGTCCTTACCGATCGCCCGGCCGTGGGTCTCAGCGGTCGTCCTGGAAGCCGAGGCCCGCAGGCTCACCTACGCAGGTATTCGCAATGAATGCACACGGTCGCCCGAGCCGGTCCGTCGGAGGTACTTCGAGGGCTCGCGACCGACACCAGGTGCCACGCTTCATGCACGTTGGGCATGGACTCGCACCGGCGAGCCGCTGCGGCGGCCCCATCGGGCGCTCACCGCCCCGCTCGGGTCCCGGTGTGCATTCATTGCGAAGATGCGTCACGAAGGGGAGCCGCAGGGCGCTCCGCCAACAGGCTCTCTCCGACAGCGGGCCTCATCCTCGGGAGACTAGGTGGACGCTCGAGCCGGTCTCGGGAGGTGTCTCGAGCGTCAGGCGATCCATGGGGCACTGAGATGGTGCCGCGCAGCGTCATCGAGCGTCCGGGGGATGGATCGACGCTCGTCACGGTCGAATGGCAGCGCCTCGAGCGTCAGCCTGGTCCTGGGAGGATGGCCGAGCGCGGCGAGCCCACCCGGGCTTGAGTGCCGAACGCCCATGCTGCCGGAGCCTCCTCGCCCTCAGGCCGCAGGAGCCTCCTCGCCCTCGTCGGCGATGACCGGCTTGGACTCGATGACGTACCAGATCAGGCCGGCGAGCACAGCCCCGATGGCTGGGAACAGGATGAAGGCCCAGACCTGACTGAGCGCCCAATCACCCTGGAATACGGCCGTGGCGATCGAGCGAGCCGGGTTGACCGACGTGTTCGAGACCGGGATCGAGATCATGTGCACCAGCGCGAGGCCGATACCCGCGGCGATGGGACCGAAGCCCTTGGGCACGCCGAACTCGTTGGTCGTGCCCAGCACGATCAGCACGAACACAGCCGTGACGACGATCTCGACGATGGCCACGGACATGAGGTCGAAGCCCGCGGGCGAGTGGACGCCATAGCCGTTGGAGGCGAAGCCGGCGTCCTGCGCCATGGCCATGTATCCGTCGGTACCCATAAGGATGAGCGCGAGCAGTCCTGCCCCGATGATGCCGCCGACGACCTGCCCCACGAAGTAGGGCCACGACCTGGCGGGCGCGAGCTTCCGCGTGACGAGCATGCCGATGGTGACCGCGGGGTTGATGTGGCAGCCGGAGATCCGGCCGATGAGATAGGCCATCGTCAGCAGACTGAAGCCGAACGCCAGTGAGACGCCGAGGATCCCCACGCTGAGGCCCTCGTTGAACCCGCCCGTCGCGAAGATGGCGGTGCCCGCACCGCCGATCACCAGCACCGCCGTGCCGAGCGCCTCGGCCAGCCCGATCCGAATGTCGTCGTTCATCCTTCCCATCCCTCTCGCGGCTTGATGGTCAGGACTCTAACCTACCGCTACTCCTCGACGGAACGGGTCCTCCACTCGGATGCCGCCGTAGTCCGTTGTGTCGTCGAGATCCTCCGAGAGGACCACCGAGCAGCCCAGCGCACGGGCCGCCGCCAGGATTGCCGCATCCCAGTACGAGATCCCGAAGCGGTCCCTGATAGCCAGCGCGGCAGCCATGACCTCCACGCTGGTGACCTGCACCGGGAACCGGCACCAGGCCTCGACCAACCCGGCTGCCTGGTCGTGCGTCAGCGCATCCATGCGGCTCGCGCGGGTGGCCTGCACGTAGAACTCCTGCAGGACCTGGACCGACAGGCCGATCTCCCCGGCGGCAAGGATCTCGTTCGCGACGGTGGCCTTGGCTCGCTCCGCAGGATCCTGCGAGATGGCGTAGAGCAGGACGTTGGTGTCAACGAACCGCACGGTGGTGCACCTCGTCTCGCACCAGGCGGTCAGACGCGCGGAAGCGCGAGATCTGCGTCTGGATGTGGTGCTGCTGCGCCTCCAGCCGACGGAACTCGGCGTCGACCTCCGAGAGGGACCGCAGGTACGCCGAGACCATGCCGCTGACCGACCGACCCTCTTCCGCGGCTCGGATCCGGGCGGAGCGATAGACGTCGTCAGGCACCGATACCGTGATGTTCTTCATGCTGTCACAGTATCACAGTCTCACAGTTACGCAGCCAACCGCGCGGTCCGTCACGACACGGTCACAGGGCCCCGGTAGGTTCGTCAGTGCTGGCGCCACGCCCGGCATCCAGTCGAACCATCCACGGGGCTCCGAACCATGCGCAAACCACTTCTGCTGACGACGCCACTGCTGGCCCTGGCCCTGGCCGTGGCCGCGCTCGGCGCCGCCGCCACCGACCAGGACGAGGCTGATGCGGCGATCCCGGAAGGCGCGGCCCTGGCCACCTTCGCCGGTGGCTGCTTCTGGTGCACCGAAGCTGCCTTCGAGAAGACCGAGGGCGTCTACGAGGCCATCTCCGGCTTCACCGGCGGCACGGTCGAGGACCCCTCCTACAACGAGGTCGTTACCGGCACCACCGGTCACGCCGAAGCGGCCCAGGTCTGGTACGACCCCGAGCAGATCGGCTACGACGAACTGCTGACCATCTTCTGGCGCACGATCGATCCGACCGACGCTGACGGGCAGCGCTTCGATCGGGGCACGCAGTACCGGACGGCGATCTTCTACCACGACGACGAGCAGCGGGAGCTGGCCGAGGCCTCACGCGCCGCCCTCGACGAGAGCGGCCGCTTCGACGAGCCGATCGTGACCGAGATCCTCGAAGCCGCGGAGTTCTACCCGGCCGAGGAGTACCACCAGGACTTCTACCTCAAGGCGCCCGAGCGCTACGAGGCCTACGTCGAGGGCTCGCTCTACGACCCCTTCCTCGAGTCGATCTGGGGTCCCGTCGAGGACCTTCAGACCGACGACTGACCGGCGAGCTCAGCCCAGGAACGCGATGAGGCTGACCGCCAGGACAGTGGTCGCGGCGGAGCCGCTCACGATCACGAACAGTCGGCCGCTCGCGACCGCCGGCTCGCGCATGCACGGCGCAGGCTCCGTCGAAGAGGCGTAGTCGGTGTCGCTGTAGCGCTCGGTGTAGGACTCGACCGCCGGCGGCCGGACGCCGCTCTCGCCGGCGGTGATCGTGGTGAGGCCGGACCGCGTCGCGACGATACGGGTGAGCAGGCTTGGTCGGGTGTGTGCGCTCGGTCGGGTGTGTGCGCTCGGTCGGGTGTGTGCGATCGCCATCTGCCGATACTCCGTTGCATCAGGTGGAGAGCCCTGGATGCCCGCTCGGAACGACGAGGAGAAGGTTCGTCTACCCGCAGTCGTAGCAGCCGAAGGCGTTGAAGGTAAGCCCCACCAACCACAGCGGACCGTGACGCACCGCTCGATCCGCTGGTACCGACGTCACCCCTCCGGTTACTTCCGGCGGCCGTCACCGTATGGTCACGACCATGCCGCAGGCTCCCGGCATGCGTCGTTCCATCCTCTTGACCTTCATGGCCCTGTCCCTGGCCTTGTCTCTGCTCACCACGCCCGTGGCGGCCCAGGAGCCGGCCTCGGATGAGACTGTCGCCGGCCAGGTCGTACCGCCGACG